>JBGSKX010000072.1:0-13735 GCA_041741015.1 Pirellulales bacterium | reverse complement strand
GGTCGACGCGCGAGAGCGAGGCAAGGGCTGCGCCGCGCAGTTCGACCGGATGAGCCGCGCGGTCCTTGAAGATCGGCGCAACGGCGTCTGCCAGTTCCGTGTCCTCGGCGGCGATCAGCGCTTCCAGGGCATGGATGCGGCGGGGACCCGGGCCGCTGGAGTCGGTGAAGTAGCGGCGGGCGATCTCGCGAGCGCGCTCATCTTTCCAGGCGGTGGCCAGCAGCGCGGCGTTGGGATAGAGCGGGCTGTCGACCGATCCGGCGAGGATCTTCTGCACGAGCGGATCGAGCTGGCTCTTGAGTGGCGTGAGCTGGTTGGCATGGATCTCGTGATTGGCAAGCCGAACGGTGAGCGTGGCGAGGCATTTCTCGAGGGCGGCCGGGTTGCTGTCGGCTTCGCTGGAGAGCGTGTGCACGAGCGCTCCGATCGCCTGCGGATTGCGGCCGCCGAGGATGCGGTCGATCACGCGCGGCATCAGGGCTTCGACCGGCGGGGAGTCCTGGTACTTCTCGGCAAGCTCGAGGTAGCGAGCGCCGTGTTCTTCGAGCAGCGGATGCAGGTTCTGCCAGACGACGTGCGGGATGAGTTTATCATCGCCGGCCGTGGAGAGGACGTCGAGCAACAATGGCATGGTGTCGATGCCGGCGAGCTTATCGGCCGCGATGGCGACTTGCAGGCGGACATCCGGCGAGGGATCACTGGCGAGGCTGACGACTTTGTCGCGGAGCGAATCGCTGACGCGACCAAAGTTGCCGGCGGCGCGGACACCCCAGCCGCGGAGTGTGGCGTCCTCATGCGCGAGCAGCGCGGCGTGGAACTCGGGTGATAGCTCGCCGGCACCGACGAGGGCCCAGAGAGCGTACATGCGGGCTTTTCGCGGAGCGGCCTGGTCCAGGACGAGAGATTCAAGCTTCGGACGTGCGGCGGAGTCGTTGCGCTCGGTGAGGATTCGCTGGGCAACATCGCGATAGTAGATGTTGCCGCTGTGCAGGCGCTGGATCAGTTCGGCAGTGGATTCCTTGGCGAGGTCGAACTTGGGCGCGCGGGGCGTGTCGCCGTAGCGGATGCGATAGAGCCGGCCCTTGAGGCGGTCGATGCCCTCGGGATCGCGGTTGGCGTCCTGATAGCAGTGATAACGGTCGTACCAGTCGAGGACGTAGAGCGAGCCGTCGGGACCGGTCTTCTGCACGACGGGCATGAACCAGGCGTCGTTCGCGCTGAGGAAGTCGGGCGCCGGTTTGGCGAAGTAGGTGGAGCCGTCGCGCTCGAGCACGTCGACGTTAAGGCAGTTGCCATGAATGTTGCCCATGTAGAGCCGCTCGCGGAACTCTTCGGGATAGGCATCGCTGTCGAAGTAGTGAATGCCACAGTAGGCCGCCTTCTGGTGCTTGTGCTTGACGATCGAAGGCTGCGGATTGGTGAATGGCGGATAGGGTCCGCCCTGGCGGATGTAGTACGCGCTTTCGGCGAGGTGCCAAAGATGGTCGATGACGCAAGCGCTGACGAACGCGCTGCCATCGCGATCGAACGCGACGCCCCAAGGGTTGCTCGTGCCTTCGCAGAAGAGCTGGAACTCACGCGTGCGAGGGTGAATGCGAAACAGCGCGACGGTGAACTCGAAGACCTTACCATTCTGCTCGACGCGCGATGGATTGAACACGCCGTTCAGTCCATAGAGCCAGCCGTCGGGACCCCAGGTGAGCGAGTTGGGGAGCTCGTGCGTATCGTCGCGGCCGAAGCCGGTGACGACGACTTCCTGCTTGTCGGCGCGGCCGTCGCCGTCGGTGTCCTGCATGAAGAGAATGTCGGGGGCGTTGGCGACCCAGACGCCGCCGTGACCTACGGCGATGCCCGAGGGGATGTTAAGCCCTTCGGCAAAGATGGTGAACTTGTCCATGCGGCCGTCGCCGTCGGTGTCTTCAAGGACTTTCACGCGGTCGCGGCCGGGGCCGGGCTCGCGGCGCGGATACTCGAGGCTTTCGGTGATCCAGACGCGGCCGCGCTCGTCGAAGGTCATGGCCACGGGGTTGACGATGTCCGGCTCGGCAGCGACCACTTCGACAGTGAAGCCGGGCGGGACGGTCATCTTTTTGACGGCTTCCTCGGGCGAGAGAGCCGGCCCCGGGGGCTTGTCCTGGGCGTGGGGGATGACGTCCGGCGCGGCGGCAAGGGCCACATTCGCGAGGGACACCGTGAACAGAAAGCCGAGTGCGGCGAGCGAGCGCAGGCAGAGCATGGCGGAGCTTTATGAAGAGTGGAGAGACCCTGATCTGGAATGCAGCACCGATTATGGGCCGAGGGGTGGGCCGTCGCAACCAGCTAGCCAGCTGCGGGAAATTGCCTCGCTTACGTGTCGGTTTACAAGGCGGGGGTCTGGTTGCGAAGTAGTGCCTGTTGACAGGTTCGTGCGCCGCAAAGGAAGATTGAAGGAGCGGCCGCCTCACGTCGTATCCATTGCGGCTCGACTCCCCAAACGCTTCAGGATCACGCGTATGACACGCTTCGTATGGATCGGACTGCTGGCTGGCTGCGCGGTGAGCATTATTGGCTGTGGCACGGGCACGTACGACTCGGTCGTCGACCGCGGCGTGGCGACGATTCGGGCGGACGCGAAGTTTCGCGGCCTGTTTGCGCCAGTGCAGATTCCAGACGTGCCCTACACGGTGCGGGTGCCGGTGATCTTTCCGAACTCTTATACGCCGACGAGCAGTCATCCGGTCGATGGGGCGAAGATCAAGCCCCAGCGAATGCAGCCTCCGTTCATGTCGGCGGACGAGAACATCAAGCTGATGTTCGAAGGGACGGTCAAGGAAGGAAGTTCCGATTTGCCGTTCTATGTCTACCTGGGCGCGTCGCCGGTCAAGCCAGGCGAAGTCGACAAGTTTGCTGCGGACATTGAAAAGGGTGTCAAGACGATTGTGCCGGCAGACCAGGCGCCAGCATGGGAACCAGTCGATGTCGACACGCCCTCAGGCAAAGCCCTTCCCTGGCGAAAGATGCGGCTGACGATCGATCAGCCATTCTTCGTCAAGCTGGATGGCGATGATACGCCCGAAGCGCAGAACATGCCGGGCGTGCTCGAACTCTGGTTGCACGATGCGGGGGACTACGCGGTGATGATCGTGTGGCGTGCGCCGAAACAGATTGAAGGTCCGCAGCAGCGCGAGTTTGACTCGGTGGGCGGGATGACGGTCCCGGTGCCGAACGTGAAGCCGGACCTTGCTAAGTGGCCCGCCCTGACGGCGGGGACGCTTGCTCCCCTGGAACAGACGCCTTAGCGGGCAATTGGCTCGTCGGCGGTTTTCAGAAGGCCGCGCGGGGCAAGCGCCTCGCATTGCATCCTCGCGCGAGGTTAAACTCTAGCCTGCTCCCGCGCGAGTGCTGCGCAGGGGGCACGAACCTTCATTCCTCCGCGGAGCCGCCAGCCCATGACTTCCGTCGTCGTATTGCTTCTTGCCGGACTCTTGATCGATGGCCAGAACTGGGAGGTCGTCTCGCAGGGGCACACCTTCACCGAAGGACCCGCCGCCGACCCGGCCGGAAATCTCTATTACACGGACGTCTTTAAGAGCAAAATTCACAGACTTACGCCCGAGGGAAAGAGCGAGGTGTTCGTCGATCAAGCCTATGGCACCAACGGACTGATGTTCGGTCCGGATGGACGACTGTACGCTTGTCAGAACGGCAAGAAGCAGATCGTGGCTTACGATGACAAAGGCGAATTCCAAGTCATTGCCGACGGCGTGCTGAGCAATGACCTGGTGGTGAACCGCGCGGGCGGCATTTACTTCACCGATCCGGTGAACCATCAGATCTGGTACATCGCGCCGGGCGGCGAGAAGAAGGTCGTCGACAAGGGGATGCAATATCCCAACGGGCTCGTGCTCTCGCCGGACCAGGGGACGCTGTACGTCGTCGACATGAAGGACACGAAGTTGTGGGCGTTTCGCGTCGAGGCCGACGGCACGCTGGGCATGAAAGAGGCGTTCGGTGATCTGCGTGTGCCCGAAGGGCGGCCGGATGTTGGCGCTGACGGGATGACGATCGACTCGAAGGGGCAGATCTACGTGGCGACGCAGATCGGGCTGCAAGTCTTCGACACGCAGGGCCGGCTGGTGGGCGTGATCGACAAGCCCGAGGGGGCTGCCTGGCTGGCGAACGCGGCGTTCGCGGGTCCGGAGCTGGACACGCTGTATGTGACGGCTTCGACGAAGGTCTTCAAGCGGAAGATCAACGCCCAGGGCGTGCGGTATTTTGAGCCGGCAAATCGGCGCACTTCGCACTTAGCGCGTTAGAGCCACAGCTCTAGTAGGGCGGATACTCATAGCGGTCGGCTGCGCCGGTGTCGAATGGATCGACCATGCGGTCAACTTCCAGATCCGGTTTAGGGTCAAGATGGGCATCGTAGGCGTCGTAGTTGAAACTGCGATCGTAGCCGAGATAGTCGTAGCCGCCGTAGTCATAGATATCCGGAACCGCGTCATAGTACTGCAGAACGGTATCGTCGCCCAACTCTGGATCGGGATGGGGATCACGAAAGCGCGCGACGCCATCATACGGATTGCGATCATAGAGTTCGGCACCGCGACGGTAGTCGCGCTCGTTCACATACGGACCGCGAGGGGCGTTATACGGATCGACATCGTAACCGTAACTCTGCATCGGGTAGACGGGGTAATCAGTTCCGGGATAGTAACCGGAACCGCGGCCATAGACGTCCAGCGCGTCGTAGTAGTCGTGCGTATAGTAAGGGAGGCGTTGTACGGCAGTTTCTGGCAACGCCTGGGCTGGGACAAAGTCGGTGGTGAGCGACGCCAGAGCAACAGCGGCCAGCACACTCGTGGCCAGACGGCTACAGCGTTTGCGCATGGTTTCATCTCCCTGGTAAGCGGACGTTGAATGACGTTTGGAAGGAGCGCAGGGGATCGCAAGGCCATGTGGCTCGGACGATCCCCTGCACTTTCACGAAGCGGCTATTACAGGGAACGTTCTCGCCGGTCGTCCTGCTGACGATCATCTTCAGACGGCGAACTCTGTCGATCTCGCTCATCGTGCTGGCGGTTGTCTTCGGACTGGGAATCCTGCCGACTGCCGGTGCGCGTTTCCTGCTGTCCGGCTCGGTGCATTCCAGAGGCGATGCACTGGGTCAGCTCCCGCTCGCTGATGGCGCCGTCGCGATTCGCATCGAGGCGATCAAACATCGACAAGAGGAAGGTATCCTGCGCCTCGCTGGGGCTGATGCGGCTGTCGCCATTCTCGTCGAGGCGATCGGTGACGGTTCCGGCCCAGCGGGCGAACAGCTCCTGTCGCCGCTGGCGAAGCTCATCGCGCGAAAGCTGGCCGTCGCCATCTTCGTCGATTTCTTGCAGCGACTTGTAGGCCTGCTGCAGTTCGTCCAGCGAGAGATGTCCGCTGTCGGCGTCCGTGATCCAGATGTAGATCACCTCCGACGGCCCGGCGCGGTGGCGTGAACTCGCGCGGTTGCCGTGCTGTCGCAGCTCTTGGGCGGTGAGACGGTTGTCGCCATTCCGATCGAGTCGACCGAGTTGCTCGCGCATGCGGCGCGGCAGCTCCTCACGCTCGAGAACACCGTTTCCGTTTTCATCGAAATCTTCGATGAATCGCCACGCTGAGAGTTCCCCCTCCTGGCGTGACTGCTGGTCAGATCGCGATCGCCGATTGTTGTCCTGACGCTCGCGCTGGTCAGTCGGCTGACGATTGCGTTGTGAGTCGGACTCACTCAATTGCGCAGCAGATGAGATCTGATCCGGCGCCAGAACAAACATGCTTGCCAGCAATAAGGGAAGGAATCGAGTGCACTTCATCGGGTACTCCTTTCGATTGACAGGGACCAGTTATGACACGTAGTCCAACGGCTTGTTGCAAACAGGATGCCCACGGCGAATCTTCGGGCGAGACGATGTTGCCTGAGAGAAACAAAGCGACGAGTTTCAGATTCGAGCGCAATAAGTGCGGAGCGCGGTACGCGCATTGCGGCGATCTTCTCAGCCGTGACTGATCCTGGCCTCATCAATGAAATGGAGGAAATCATGAGAAAGTTCTTAGCATTCGGATTCACGTGCTTGCTCTTCCTGCCGGCCATCTCGGCCCGGGCGCAAGACGACTGGGAACAGAACACGACGTACTACGAAGACGACGCGTGGTATGACATCTCGGAATGGTTTGACGGCAACGACTACAATCCGACGGATGAAGTCGCGGGTCGCTGGGACGATGAAATCTATTCCGCGCAGCAAGACACCGGCTCGGACTTGGATAGCGACAACTGGTACGGATACGACACCTACCGCACGGACGACAACTGGTTTTACGATTACTACGACTACTACCCGGACCAAGGCCGAGGGTCGGACCAAAGCCAAGGGTCGGAAGGCGCGGACGCGGAACGCTACGACTACGCATCCGCCTACTACGACTTCGATGGCGACGGCTACTACGACTCGTATACGTATGGAGTCGACCGCGATGGTGACGGCCACTTCGATTCGACGAGCTACTACCGCTTCAACGACGAGGGACAGAATCGCGAGCAGCAGGCTCGACAGAACGCCGGCAACTCCTCCCAGGTTCAGCAGGTAGCAGGTACGATCCAGCGGATCAAGAACGTGCATGTCGGCAATCGCCAGCATATCCTGCTGGAGATTCAGGATAAGCAGGGACAGCGCAAGTTTGTCGACGTGGGCCGCGGCATGAAGCTGGAGGACGTGACGCTGAAGAAAGGAAACCGCATCCATGCCCGCGGTCCCCAGGTCAAGGTTGGCGACCGCAGCGTCGTGGTGGCCCGGCACCTGGAATCTGGTGGTCGCTCAACGGAAATCGACCGCAGCGGAAGAACGTTTCGCGGGGAAATCGCCGGCACCCGTACTCAAAAAGTCCGGGGTGTCGAGCGACAGCTTGTGATCCTCATGAATCCCGAATCGCGAACGAAACGGATTGTCGATCTCGGCCCGGCCGACCGGCTGAACCTGGAGCTACGCGAGGGAGACCAGATTTCGGTCACGGGTGTTCCAGTGAAGATTGGTGATCGCCGGCTGGTGCTGGCAAATCGGATCAATGTCGACGACCGTCAAGTCAGCATTGATCGCCGGCAAGTACCCGAACAGCGGACCGGTCGTAGCGAACGACAGGACAGCGATCAACAGGGCGGTGAGCCTGCCGGTCCGAGTCAAGCAGACCAAGAGTAGCTGGACGACGCATGCCCCGATAACGGGCTGTGATTCTGCGGCGGCGAGACGTCACTCGCCGCCGCGGTGTTTTGCGCGCAGGTTTGGAGCCGTCCGGACCACAAGACAAGCCGCACGATGACGGCCCAAGAGCACTTCCGCTGCTTAACGCGGCAGCGGCGGCATGGGATCGCCCTGCGGCTGCGGAGTGCCTAGTGAGATGACCGGCGCTTGCGGCGCGTACTGTGCGGGGGCGCCTTGCTGCTGAGCAGGGCGCTGGGCAACGTATGCGGCATTGGCGGGCGCTGCGCCTGGCACGGCGGCATAGGAGGCGTACGCAGGCCCATCGGTTGAGAGCCGGGCGATCCACTCTTGCGCCGCCGTGAGCTTGGGATCTGCCTGGGCGGCCGCCTGGAAGTGCTGGAGCGCGGCGGCGTTGTCTTTACGCTGCGTGAGCAGGTAACCCAGGTTGTAGTTGCCGACGCTCTTGCCGTGGGCGGCGATGAGCTGTTCGGCGGCGTCATTGTACTTGCCTTGCTCGACGAAGGCCGCGGCGAGGTTGTTGCGATAGAGCTTGTTGTCGCCATCGAGCTCGACGGCTTTCTTCAGTTCGCGAGTGGCGTCGCCCATCATGCCGCGGCGATGGTAGCAGAGTCCCAAGTCGTTGCGGACCGAGGCGTTCTTGGGGTGCTTCTTGATCGCGCGCTGATAGAACCTGGTGGCCGCTTCGAAGTTACCCTGGCGATCTTCGAGCCGGGCGAAGCCGACGAGCGCGTCGACATTGTTGGCGTCGATGTCGAGCGCTTTGCGATAGTTCGCTTCGGCTTCGGTTAAGTTGCCGGACGACTCGTGCATTTGAGCCGCGGCCACGAACACGGCGGGGCCGGGCTTGCCTGTGGGCGAGTCCAGCGGGACGTGCTTGGGTTCGGGCTTGGGCTTGATGGCGGCGACCATCTTCGAGGTGCCGCTCTTGAGGCTGGCCGTCATCTTGTCGAGCGAAGACTGCTGGGTGGGCGGTTTCTTGGCCGTGGTCGAGGTGCAGCCAATCGCTACCGGCAGGGCCAGAGCGATAGCCACCGAACAGAAAAGTTTGTGGGGCACGGCTTGCATCCTCGCAGTACGAACTACTGAAACACTTAAGCTAATCGGCTCGATCCCTACGGTTAGCATCGTCCGCCAGCGCCGGGCGTCTGCACTGCAAACGCCTGTGTGGTGCGGGCTAAATGCGGAACCTGAGCCGCAACCGATTTGCTAGCTACTTGATACTGTTGCTGTCGTAGCCGCCGCTGCCGCTGGACATGCCGCCTGAAGGGAGGCGCGGGTCGGGACGGCTGGAGTTGAATTTGCGTGTGATGGCGTCGATGTCTTCGGCCGACCAACCGTCGTTCGGCAGGTTCGTTTCAACCACCTGAGCCACCTGGCCCGGCGGAACCATGCGTGTGGACGCTTGCTCAACGGCGGCCAGACGGGCCTGGGTGACGTCTGCCGAGAGCCCCTGCTGCACGAAGATCGTGCGCCGCGCGGGGGGCATTTGCGTCAGGATGTAGCGAAGTTTGGTTTCGCCCGCCAACGTGAGCTGGCTCGTGCCATCCTGGAAGTGATAGTCGGAGATGAGGTTCTGCCGCCGCCAGCCGTTGGCCGTCTGGATGGCGAACGGAGCCATCGTGGCCTGGCGGTCGGCCTGCAGGAATGGCTCGGGCCACATCTTGTTGCGGTGATAGTCGCGTTTGAAATTCTCGCAGAAGGTCTCAAACCACTGGGCTTTGGCCGGCGTGGCGGCGCCCAGGCAAACGAGCACCAGCAGCAAGATGGAGCCAAGACGTAGCATCGGTTCCCTCCGATTGATCGCGTCCTCGCATGGGGACGCGTTCGTTAACGATAGGCAGCGGGCGCAAGTTCGAAGCCGCGGTGCTCCGATGACGCCGCACATGGACTATCGACGGCGCTGCGACCGGAACTATGCCAGCATGGGGATTAACCGGCAGAGTTTGCCGAGGTTACCCCAGTTGCTGCTAGCAGCCGCAACCTGCTTTGCGGGAGCCGGCTACTTCTGGCCGTTCATCATCGGGAACATTTCGTTGACGATCGTGATCGCGGCCGGACCGACGAGCACCACGAAGATCGCCGGGAAAATGAAGATCACGAGCGGGAAGATCAACTTCACGGCCGTCTTGGCGGCTTTCTCTTCGGCCAGTTGACGGCGACGAGTACGCATCGAGTCGCTCTGCACGCGCAAGGCCTGGGCCACGCTCGAGCCGAACTTGTCGGCCTGGATCAGAATGGCCGCCAGGCTGCGCAGGTCGTCGACGCCGGTCCGCGAACCGAGATCCTGGAGCACCTCGTTGCGCGCGCGGCCCATCTGCAGTTGGAAGTTGCAGAGCGTGAACTCATCGGAGAGGGTGCGACAGGACTTCTTCATCTCTTCGCTGACCTTCCGCATGGCCTGGTCCAAACCGAGACCGGCCTCGACGCACACCACCAGCAGATCAAGCACGTCGGGCAGACCGAGGAAGATCTGTTCTTTGCGATGGCGGGCCATGAACCACAGGATGATGTCCGGCAGGTAGAACATGAAGGCCGTGGCGCCGACGGAGTAAATGAGCGCTTTCTGTGTGATCGCTCCGGTGAACAACGCCGTTCCACCACTGGCGAACAGGCCCACCACGAGACCGATAATCTTGAGGCCCAGAAACACGCCGACCGCGTTCTCGGCGCGAAATCCGGCCTCGCTGAGGCGGATCTTGAGCCGGCCGGCTTCTTCAGCGCTTTTGGGCTGCAGCGGCTTGGACATCGGCGAGGCCTTGGCGAGCATCTTGCTCATTGTGGCCCCCTTCTTGACGGCAGCCTGCTCGCCCGCCCGACGTTTCGCCGGATTGCGAAGTTCTTCGAGCCGTTCTTCGGCGCGTGGTTTGCGCGCGGCGAGCATCTCGAGAATGAGCCACGCCCCCACGGCAAACAGGCCGAAGATGGCGAACGGAACCAGCTTGGTCATGGCGCCGGCGGCAAGTAGTGTGATCATGGCGCTTACACCTTGATGTTGACGATTTTCTTGATCACGATCGCGCCCATAAGCTGCATCACCACCGCGCCGGCGAGCATTTTGCGGCCCATCGGATCGGTGAACAGCGGCATCACGTACTCAGGATTGAGCCGGTAGACCGTGAGAAACAACAGCGGCGGGAGACCGAGCAGCACGACGCCCGACAGACGGCCTTCGCCGGTGAGCGCCTGGACCTGGCCCCAGATTTTGAAACGTTCGCGGACGAGGTAGCCGATCTTGTCGAGAATTTCGGCGAGGTCACCGCCCGTCTGCCGTTGCAGAATCACGGCCGTGGCAAAGAACCGCAGATCGATGTTCGGAATGCGATCGGTCATGTTGTCGAGCGCATCCTCGAGCGGCACGCCGAGGTTCTGCTCTTCGAACACGCGGTTGAATTCCTTGGAAATGGGCGGACGCATTTCGTCGGCCACCAGGCTGAAACCCGAGGCCAAGCTATGCCCGGCTCGCAGCGCGCGAGCCACCAATTCCAGCGCGTCGGGAAGCTGCTTGGCGAACTGCTTGAAGCGACGGCGGCGGCGCAGGACCAGCCAGATCATGGGCAGGGTAGCCAGCATCAGGCCCATCGGCACCACGATCGAAGGATGCAGGCCGGCCACGACCGGAATGAACAAACCGACCACGGCCATGATGCCCGAAACGCCGAAGAACTGCGCCGGGGTGAGCGTGGTATCGGCTTGTTCGAGCAGGAGCGAGATGTTGCCCAGTCGTGTGAAGTACTCGAGCATCGCCCCCTGGGTGCCGTCGAGGGGATGAGCGAGCACGCTTCCCTTGAGCAGCGAGTCCTTGGCCTGTTTGCCGGTGGTCGAACCGGTGAGCACGGCCAGGCGGTCTTCAACGCCGGGCTCGGTCTTGGCGGTCAGCCAGGTGGCCGCGGCGCCAATCAAACAAGCCACGCAGAAGAACACGGCGATGGGGACGATCAAGGTTGTCATCGGGTCACTCGATTCGTTGTGACGCGCAGTTGCGCGCGTCCGACTGTATCAGCGGTTTACTGCCGGGGCAGATTTAGTCCTCGAGCATGACGCGCTGGCGGAAGGCGCTGGACGGCAACCGCACGCCGGCCGCTTCCAGCCGATCCATGAAGTTGGGACGCACGCCCGTCGCTTCGAACTTGCCGAAGGCCCGGCCGTTCTCGTCGATGCCTTCCTTCTGGTAGTGGTAAATGTCCTGCATCACGATCGTGTCCTGCTCCATGCCGAGCACCTCGGTGATGTGGGTGATTTTTCGTGGTCCGCCCTGCAAGCGGTTGGCCTGCACGATCAGGTCGACGGCGCTGGCGATCTGTTGGCGCAGAGCCTTCAGTGGCAACTCGAAGCCGGCCATCGTGATCATGGTTTCCATACGGGCGATGCCGTCGCGCGGGGTATTGGCGTGGATCGTCGTGAGCGAACCTTCGTGGCCTGTATTCATGGCCTGGAGCATGTCGAGCGTTTCGGGTCCGCGACACTCACCGATGATGATGCGTTCGGGCCGCATACGCAGGGCGTTGCGGACCAGGTCGGTGGCGGTGATGGCGCCCTTGCCTTCGATGTTTGGCGGCCGCGTTTCGAGCCGGACCACGTGATCCTGCTGGAGCTGAAGTTCGGCGGCATCTTCGATCGTCACGATGCGATCCGAGTTCGAGATGAAGCTCGACAGCGTGTTGAGCAGCGTCGTTTTGCCGGAACCCGTACCGCCGGAGATGACGATGTTGAGCCGGGCCTTGATCGCGCCTTCGAGGAGCATCACCATCTCGGGCGTGAACGCCTTGAAGTTCAGCAGATCTTCGAGCTTGAGCGGATTGGAACCGAAACGACGAATGGAAACCGCGGCGCCGTCGAGGGCCAAGGGCGGAATGATCGCATTTACGCGGGAGCCGTCCGTGAGCCGAGCGTCCACCATCGGGCAGACTTCGTCGACACGGCGGCCAACCTTCGACACGATGCGGTCGATAATCTGCATCAGGTGGTTGTTGTCGCGGAACGTGACCGCGGTCTTTTCCATCTTGCCGCGGCGTTCCACGTAGATGTTCTTGGGACCGTTGATCAGGATATCGCTGATCGTCGGATCTTTGAGCAGCAACTCGAGCGGCCCGAGGCCGAAGGTTTCGTCGAGCACTTCGTCGACCAGTCGCTCGCGCTCATTGCGATTGAGCAGCGTGTCTTCGGTGTCGCACAAATGCTCGACGACAAGGCGAATCTCGCGGCGCAGAACGTCGCCTTCGAGCTCACCCACGCGCGTCAGGTCGAGCTTGTCGACGAGCTTGCCATGGATCTTGCGTTTGAGATTGTCGAACTCGGCGGACTTCGAGTCTTCGGGACGGAGTGTTGTCGGCTTCATTGCGGCTGGTAATCCTGGCTGGTTTGCCTTCGTGGCAAAAGACAACGGGGCGTGTTTCGTCGCGGGTTGAAACGCAGCGCCTGATGCTCAAACGCATCGTGCTCGTCGTGAGCCATCCGACACGCGCAGTCTCTACCCGATCGAAATATAGCTCGCGGTTGCATCCTTTCCCCGGAATCCGCAGGGGACGAACGATCGGGAGAGTCGGAGAATGCGCGGACGCTAGGTGCGGGTTATGCGGGATGCGCTGGGGGGCGCGTGGCGATTCAATGCCAGATCGCGTGGCACGAAGAACACGGGCGAGCGGCGCTCACCGCCGTGGTACCCGAGTAGGGCGCATCTACTTCTCGGCGCCGACCTTGCGGCTGGGCCAGAGGCTGAGCAGCTTCTCGACGGCGCGGGCGCGGGTCGAGAGATCCTTGGGATCCTGCTGAGCGTCGCGATCGCCATTGAGCGCTTCGGCGAGTTGGATGATGGCCTGCGTGATCGCGGCCTTAGGGGCGTGCTCCATCAGCGGCACGCCGTTGTTGCGAACCTCGACCATCGTCCGATAGTCGTTGGGAATCTGCCAGTAGATCTCGCGGCCGATTGTTTCCTGGGCTTTCTTCAGGCCGATGTGGCTGTCGAGACCCACGCGATTGACGATGACCTTGACCTTATCCTTGATCGATTCCATCTGGCCGAACGACATCATCAGCCGCACGATGTTGCGCAGGCAGGGCAGGTCGAGCTGCGTCACGAGCAGCACATGATTCGACATCTCCATCGCCACCAGGTCGATGGGCGTGTAACTCTTCGAAAGATCGATAATCAGGTGCGTAAACGTGGCCTTGAGCAGACCGATCACGCGCCGCATGTCATCGGGCGTAACCAGGGCCGCGTCTTCAAGCTGCACAGGACGCGGCAGCAGGTACAGGCCCGAGGAGTGTTTCGTGAGCGAGCGTTTGAGCAACGTGAAGTCGAGCCGCGTGACGTTCTGCGCGACGTCGACCAGCGTGTAGTCGGGGATCGTGTCGAGGAACACGTCCGCGTCGCCCAGGCAGAGATCCACGTCGACAAGCGCGACGGTGTTTCGCGGGTTAGCGGCGAGCACGCACCCCAAGTTCACGGCCAGGCTCGTGGAGCCCACACCGCCGGTGGCGCCGGCGACCGCGATGACCGAGCTGCCACG
>JBGSKX010000071.1:0-36099 GCA_041741015.1 Pirellulales bacterium | reverse complement strand
TTGCCCGCGCGCAGCAGCACATCCGCGAACTCAGCCGGTCATTAGTACCGCGAGAGGTGGAAGCCCATGGTTTGGCCGACGCGCTCGAGCAACTGGCCGAGCGAACGGCTTCGATCAATGCCGACGTGGACTGCACGTATCGCTGCCGCGGTCAGATCGACGTAGAGGACCGGTTCGTGGCCACGCATCTTTATCGGATTGCGCAAGAGGCAGTCAACAATGCCCTAAAGCATAGCGGCGGAAAACACGTCTTGATCGAGATCGAGACGCAGGGCAAGCCACTTTCGTTAACGGTTCGAGACGACGGGATTGGAATAGACGCCGTCCCCTCCACAGGCAATGGGATGGGCTTGCGTATCATGCGGCATCGTGCAGAGCTAATCGGAGCCGCCCTTTCAATCAGCCGCGGCACCAGCGGCGGCACGATTATCAATTGCAAGTTACAAGAGGTGTGAGTTGATGGCCCAGAGCAAGGTTGCCGGCGACCTGCCGACTGTCAATATCCTCGTCGTCGACGATCATCCGATGGTGCGCGAAGGCATATCCAATTGCCTCGCGGGGCAGCCCGATCTGACCCTTTGCGGCGCGGCGGCAGATATTAGAGAGGCCCTGGAGAAGATTGACGAGTCCTGCCCCGACTTGGTGATCGTGGACATTTCTCTCAAAAACGGTAACGGCATTGATCTGATCCGAAAGATCCGAGCACGCAGTTCCCGAATCAAGACGCTCGTTTATTCGATGTTTGACGAGTCCGCCTACGCAGACCGCGCGCTGGGCGCTGGTGCTCTTGGGTATGTCAACAAGCAAGATCCACCTGAAAAACTGCTGGAGGGCATTCGTCAGGTGCTCGATGGGAAAATCTACATCAGCGAAGCGATGCGCGACCGCGTGATGCGACGAGCCCTGGCTGGCAACCAGGTGACGGCAAGAGTCCCATCCGAGGTGCTCTCCAATCGTGAATTGGAGATCTTTCGACTCTTGGGCGGCGGATTGACCACACGCTGCGTGGCGGACAAATTGCATGTGAGCGTAAGAACCGTTGAGGCTCATCGCGAGAACATCAAGCAGAAGTTGGACATCAAGAACGCCGCGGAATTGATGCGCCATGCCGTCGAGTGGGTATTGAAAAGTCAGTGAGTCTGAGTCGCCGGTTGCATTCTCGCAACATCTGGCTGACGGTCGAAGCAAACCGCCGGCCGCGGACAAAGCGGCGCACTTAGCGAGCGGGGCGACTGCCTCGGATGCGGTGACAGTTGCTGGCCAGGTCATCGTAGAAGAGTTCAAGAGGCTTGTGTAACGTGCCTTTTCGCACAACAGGAGCGATCTGGCGCGCAGTGCCTACCGGTCGCTTTCTGGATCCACGACTGCCACTTAGTCGCCTAAATCCCACAACCGCGACAGAACAAGTTCGCTTGCTAGTTGTGCGAGCCGTCTGCAAGTTTGCATAGGTGAGTTGGCATAGAAAGTGCGAACTTCGCCTGCTGGCCCGTTCGACGGGAGGCGAATGGCAGTTCGACACTACACGCATCGTTAGTGGCGAGTCTTGCCGTGCCTCCTCTTCATCGTGTAAGTGCATAGGGGATAAAGACGCGAGCTAACCCACGGGGCCGAGTTTCATGGTAGTTGCACCAATTCTGAAATCACGGCCGCAAGGCATTGCCGCTCCGAATTTGACCGAGTACGAAGCGGCCTGTACACAGTTTTCGTGGGGCAAGGCGGCGCACGATCTCGATGGTTTGCCCGGCGGTAGCGGACTGAATATCGCGCACGAGGCTGTGGATCGGCATGCGACTGGCGAGCTGCGAGAAAAGTTGGCGATTCGCTGGGTAGGGAAGGCCGGCGGGACGCAGGATTTCACGTTTGCCGACCTGGCTCGGTTGTCGAACCGTTTTGCGAATGTGCTTGGGGAGCTTGGAGTCGTTCCTGGCGATCGGGTTTACCTGCTCCTCGGCCGGATTCCGGAACTCTACATTGCGGCGCTCGGCACGTGGAAACACCGCGGCGTCCTGTCGCTTTTGTTCTCTGCGTTCGGCCCCGAGCCGATCAAAGCCCGGGTATCGATTGGCGAAGCCAAGGTCCTGGTCACTACGGAAGGACTTTACAAGCGCAAGATCGCAAAGATCCGTGATGAACTGCCGTCACTCGAGCATGTCATTGTCATCGGGGACGATCGAACACCGACGGTACTTCCCGGCACATTGGACTATTGCACGTTGATGGAGGCAGCCGACGACCGATTCTCAATCGGGCCGACAGATCCCGAGTTGCCGGCGCTGTTGCACTTCACCAGTGGAACCACGGGAACGCCCAAGGGAGCCGTCCACGTTCATCAGGCAGTGGTCGCGCACCATGCGACAGGAAAGCTCGCACTCGACCTTCATCCTGATGACATCTTCTGGTGCACGGCGGATCCCGGCTGGGTTACGGGCACGTCTTACGGAATCATCGCGCCGCTAACGAACGGTGTGACGAGCATTGTCGACGAGGGAGATTTCGACGCCGATCGCTGGTACCGCCTGCTGCAGGACCAACGCGTCACGGTATGGTACACGGCGCCGACGGCGATCCGCGTGCTGATGAAGGTCGGAGCAGATGTCGCTCGCAAGTACGATCTGTCGTCGTTGCGGTTCTTGGCCAGCGTTGGCGAGCCGCTGAATCCCGAGGCAGTCGTGTGGGGCAACGAAGCGTTCGGCAGGCCATTTCACGACAACTGGTGGCAGACAGAAACTGGCGGCATCATGATCGCCAACTATGCCAGCATGGAGATTCGTCCTGGCTCAATGGGGCGCCCGCTGCCGGGCATCAAGGCCGCGATCGTCCGCGAGTCGGATGGCCGCGTGGAAGTCATCGATCAGCCGAACGTCGAGGGTGAGTTAGCCCTGCGTCCCGGCTGGCCTTCGATGTTTCGTGCTTACTGGAACGCGCCAGAGAGGTATGCGAAGTGTTTCGTGGACGGCTACTACTTAACAGGCGACTTGGCCCGCCAGGACGAGGACGGCTACTTCTGGTTCGTGGGCCGCAAGGACGACGTGATCAAGACATCCGGACACTTAGTCGGTCCGTTCGAAGTTGAGAGCACGCTGATGGAGCACGCGGCCGTGGCCGAAGCGGGCGTGATCGGAAAGCCCGATCCAGTGGCTGGCGAGGTCATTAAGGCCTTTGTTTCACTCAACGATGGCTTTACGGAGACGGAGGAATTGCGGCGGGATCTGTTGGGATTTGCCCGGACGCGTCTGGGCGCGGCGATCGCGCCTAAGGAGATCGCGTTTGTTGAGACGCTGCCTCGTACCCGCAGCGGCAAGATATTGCGGCGGCTGCTCAAGGCTCGCGAGTTGGGTTTGCCCGAGGGAGATATTTCCACGCTCGAATCAGGGGCTAATGATGGCTGAAGTTACAGCGACCGCCTTACCGGACCTGAATGTCGAGCACGCCGTGGCGCTCTTGCGCCAAATGCTTTTGATTCGCCGCTTCGAAGAGAAGTCGGCAGAGCTGTACACGCTGGGCAAGATTCACGGTTTCCTTCATCTGTATATCGGCGAAGAGGCCGTGGCTGTTGGTGCGATGCACGCCTTAACGGCAGACGATGAAATCGTCTCGACCTACCGGGAACACGGGCATGCTATTGCACGGGGTGTCTCGCCAGCCGCCGTGATGGCAGAGATGTACGGCAAGTCAAATGGATGCAGTCGCGGCCGCGGTGGATCGATGCATCTTTTCGATGTCGAGAAGCGCTTCTTCGGCGGAAATGCGATTGTGGCGGGCGGACTGCCCCTCGCCGTGGGACTGGCGCTGGCGAACAAACTGCAGGGCCGCGCTCGCGTGACGGTCTGCTTCTTTGGCGACGGAGCCGTGGACGAGGGCGAGTTTCATGAATCGCTCAACCTTGCCGCCCTTTGGAAACTGCCCGTGCTATTCCTCTGCGAGAACAATCTCTACGCGATGGGCACTGGCCTGGAGCGGCACCAATCGCAAACCGACATCCAGGCGAAAGCACAGGCGTACGCGATGCAGGGCGAAGCCGTCGACGGGATGGACGTGCTGGCGATTGAAGCCTCTGTGAATCGCATCGCCGAGCATATTCGTGACGGTAACGGTCCGTATCTACTCGAGGCCCGTACGTACCGTTACCGAGCGCACTCGATGTACGACCCCGAGCTGTATCGTGGCAAAGCCGAAGTTGAGCAGTGGAAACAGCGGTGTCCGATCGAGAATTTCGCGGCGCGACTGCGAGAGTCCGGTTTGCTCGTCGAGGAGGCATGGAAACAGCTGAATACCAGCGTTGCGGCCGAAGTTGCCGAGGCTGTGGCAGCGGCCGAAGCCGGCCCCTGGGAACCGCTGGAGCACCTGCTCAAGGACGTCCACACGCTGGCCACGGCCGACGGCAGAGGAGACTCGCTATGACCGCGACCATGACCTATCGCGAAGCGGTCCGCAGTGGACTGCGCGAGGCGCTGCGCAGCGACGCGCGAGTCTTCCTGATGGGCGAGGATGTCGGCCGGTACGGCGGCGCCTTCGCTTGCAGCCGCGGGCTGCTCGACGAATTCGGGCCCGAGCGCATCCGCGACACCCCGCTCTCCGAGTCGGCATTCGTGGGGGCCGGCATTGGGGCGGCACTGGGCGGCATGAGGCCGATTGTTGAAGTGATGACCGTCAACTTCAGCCTGTTGGCTCTCGATCAGATTGTCAACAATGCGGCGACTCTCCGTCACATGTCAGGCGGACAGATGAGCGTGCCCGTGGTGGTGCGAATGGCCACGGGCGGTGGGCGGCAGTTAGCCGCACAGCATTCGCACAGCTTGGAAGGTTGGTACGCCCACGTTCCGGGTTTGACGGTCCTGGCCCCCGCCACAAACCAGGATGCCCGCGACATGCTTTTGGCCGCGCTCACTGAGCCGGACCCGGTCATCATTTTCGAGCATGCGATGCTCTATCCCCAGGAAGGCGAAGTCGATGAGAAGTCCCTCCCGCTCGACATCCGCCACGCGGCCGTACGGCGAGCGGGAAGCGATGTGACCTTGATCACCTACGGCGGCTCCCTGGGCAAAACGCTGGCGGCGGCCGAAGAACTGTCGGGGCTCGGCATCGAAGCCGAAGTCCTTGACCTGCGCGCGCTGCGCCCGCTTGACTCACAGGCGATTCTTACGTCGGTCACGAAGACCCGCCGGGCGGTAATTATTGACGAAGGATGGCGCACCGGCAGCCTGGCGGCGGAAGTGTCGGCCCAGATCATGGAAGGCGCGTTTTACGAGCTTGACGCGCCTGTCGCCCGCGTGTGCAGCGCCGAGGTGCCGATTCCTTACCCCAAGCACCTGGAAGACGCCGCGCTTCCGCAGGTAGCTTCGATTGTCGAGACGGCAAGACAGCTTTGTGAGAAGAGTGCCTGACGGGGAACGATTGCCATGGCTGAATTCGTGATGCCAAAACTGGGCGCCGACATGAGCGCCGGCACGCTCACCGCCTGGCGAAAACAGGCCGGCGAGACCGTGCATCGCGGCGACATCATTGCCGAGGTGGAAACCGAGAAGGGTAATATCGACGTCGAAGTGTTTGCGGACGGCACGCTCGAGAAGATCTTGATCGAGCCGGGCGAGAAGGTTCCCGTCGGTACCGTGATGGCGCTAATCCGCGACGACAGCGCAGCCCCAAGAACCGGTACTGCGCCTCTTGATACACATGAGCTACAGCCAAAGCTGGCCGAGCCCCAGCGGCCGAAAATCGTGCCGGCCCGCCGAACCGAACAGCCTGCGGACAGGCGCTTGGCCATCTCGCCGTCTGCCCGCCGACTGGCCAGGGAACTGGGAGTGGATCCGGCAACAGTCCAGGGAACGGGCCACGGCGGAGCCATTACCCGCGAGGATATTGAACAAGCAGTGAAGGGTGCCGCCCCGGCGGCGCCGCCCGTCGATCGAGCCGCGCGGTTGCGGCAGACGATCGCGGCCACCATGAGCCGCTCCAAGCGCGAGATTCCGCACTACTACCTGAGCACGACAGTCGACATGCATCGGGCGCTGGAATGGCTCGGCGAACAGAACGCTAGTCGTCCCGTCGCTGAACGCATCCTCTACGGGGCGGTGATTCTGAAGGCCGTCGCAAGTGCATTGCGCGAAGTACCCGAACTCAACGCCACCTGGCAAAACAACCAGGTGGCACTGATAGACTCGATAAATGTGGGCGTCGCGATCTCGTTACGACAGGGCGGACTGGTCGCCCCCGCCCTGCACGACACTGACAAACTGACGCTCGAGGAGTTGATGAGGCGGATGCGCGATCTGGTTAACCGAACCCGATCAGGATCGCTGCGGTCCAGCGAGATGTCCGACCCCACTATTACTGTCACCAACCTGGGCGAGCAAGGTGTCGAAAGTGTGTACGCGGTGATTTACCCGCCACAAGTCGCCATGGTTGGCGTTGGCAAGATCATAGAGCGCCCGTGGTGTGTTGACGGACAGATCGTGCCGCGCCGCGTCGTTACCATGACGCTGGCCGCCGATCACCGCGTCAGCGACGGGCACCGAGGGGGCGTCTTCCTGACGGCGCTCGATCGACTCTTACAGCATCCGGAGAAGTTATGAAGCGCGAACAGGTTCGTGCCACTGTGCTGGAAGTCCTGAGGCAGATTGCGCCGGAAGCCGATCCTGCCGCGATCGATCCGGGAGTTAATCTCCGCGATCAATTGGACATTGACTCGATGGACTTCCTGAACTTCCTGATCGCTCTGGACAAACAACTGCACGTCGATATTCCCGAACGTGACTACGGGCAATTAGGCACACTCGATGCCTGCGTCGACTATCTGGCGGCCCGGAGTGCGGAGTGATCTCGCTCAGTGGGTGACCCGGGCAGAATGACGCTACGGAAGTAAGCATTGCTGATCCTAGAGGACACGTGCCATGATCAAACGCATTCTAGTCGGACTGGGTGGAACGCCTTACACGCAGTTTGCGGTGTCAAGGGCCATTGAACTGGCCCAGTTACATGAGGCCGAATTGACGGGAGTCACGGCAGTCGACGTGCGGCGGTTGAAGCGTGTTGGACCAGTGCCGCTGGGAGCCTCGGCCAGCGCCAAGGAACTCCGGGAGTTCCGCTTGGAGGTGGCCCAAAATCACATCGAAGAGGCAACCTCCCAGTTCGAATCGGCTTGCCGCGCTGCCGCGGTGCCCTATTTTGTGCGACACGAAGAGGGGAATCCGTTTACGATGATGGCCGCCGTCGCGCGGTATAATGACTTGATGATTTTCGGGCTAAAGAGCCTGTTTGAGCATGACGTGGTGCGCGACCCACACGACGTGCTCGTCAGGCTGGTGGCAGAAGGCGTGCGGCCGATTCTGGCTGTCTCTCCCGACACGCGACCGATCCGCCGGGTGTTGATCGCTTATAGCGGCTCGATGGAATCCGCCAAAACCATCAAATGTTTCGCCCAGTTGCATCCCTGGCCAAACGTTTCCTTGCGCGTGGTTACCTTCGAGCATCCACCCGATGTGGCCGAGCAACTTGTGGGGGATGCGGCCGAGTACTTGCGCAGTCACAATTTCGAGCCCGAGGAGGCGTATGTCCCAGGTTCCCCAAAGCACGACTTGTTGCCCTACGCCGACGAGTGGAAAGCTGACCTGATCGTCGCGGGCAATAGCGCGAAGAATCTGCTGATCAGGCGAACACTCGGCGAGACCGCGCTCAACCTGATCACCCATGCCGACCGACCACTGTTCTTGGCGCAATAGTAGCGATGCTCCTCAACGAACTCGACAGATGTGAGCAAAGTCGTCGTTCGTGCTTGTATCGCTGCTCCTAAACGCGGAGAATCAACTTCTGCGACTCAACGCGGCAATGCCCGCACTCAAAACACTTGGCTCGGAGGCGGCCCCTGTGGATGTCGAGTCGGTGGTCTATGTACTGAGCAAACTCCGCTTTTCCGAGCCGTTGCCGGGATCGATGCTAGTACGTATCGCGGCGCTCGCGGAGATGCGCGGTTTCCCCGCTCATAGCATTCTGTTTCGCGAGAACGCGGACAACGACCGGCTGATGATCGTCGCGGTCGGGCGCGTGGCGCTGGATATGCAGGTCCCCGGCCGCGGCGAGGTCCGGATCATGTCGGTGGGCCCGGGGGACATGCTCGCCTGGTCAGCACTCATCGGCGAGGGGCGGATGACCACGTCTGCCGTAGCGCTGGAAGACACGCAGGTCGTGGCGATCCGAGCACGCGATGCTCTGCTGCTCTGCGAGTCCGATCCTGAATTCGGCTATCATCTCATGCGTCAAGTGGCCCAGGCGCTGGCCAACCGGCTGGTGGCGACGCGACTGCAGTTGCTCGACTTGTTTGCCGAATCCGAGCCGTTCATTCGCCAAGGGCCGGACTAGTGGAAGCCGCAGGGAGGATCTCATGACAGCAGGCGCTCGCCCGCGGACTTCGCCCGAGATTGAAACGCTGTTGCTTGCGAAAACGGATTTCCAGGCGTTTCTCGATCAGCTCTGGCAGGGAGGATATCGCGTCATCGGCCCGACGATCGCCCAGCAGGCCATCGTCTACGACGAAGTGCGCCGGGTCGAGGATTTCCCGCGCGGGTGGACCGACGAGCAGAGCGGCGGGCAGTACCGCCTGAAACGCCGCGACGACGAGGCCTGGTTCGGTTTTGTCGTCGGGCCGCATTCGCCCAAGCGGTATTTTTTCCCGCCACAGGTGGCCGTAGCCCAGGCCGACCGAACGGCAACTGGTTGGCAATTTAGCGAGGTGCCGGATCAAGAGCCACCGTATGCCCTGCTCGGCGTCCGGGCCTGTGAGCTGGCGGCGATTGCCGTGCAGGACCGCACCTTCATCAACGAGCAGTACGTGGATCCGATTTATCGCCGGCGCCGCGAACGGGCCTTGATCGTCGCGGTCAATTGCACGCAGGCGGCAAGCACCTGTTTCTGCACGTCCATGAACACGGGGCCGCGCTGCACGAAAGGTTTCGACCTGGCACTGACCGAGCTGCCGGATTCATTTGCGGTCGAAGTCGGCAGCGATCGTGGCGCGGATGTCCTGTCGACGCTGACCACGACGGCGGCAAGTGAAGTCGAGTTGCAACAGGCCGAGGTGGCGCGTCAGCAGGCGGTCGATCAGATCACCAAACGGTTGGACACGAAGGACATCCGGGATTTATTGCTGGGCAATCTCGAGCATCCACGCTGGGATGAGGTGGCCACGCGATGTTTGTCGTGCACCAACTGCACGATGGTTTGCCCGACCTGCTTTTGCAGTTCCGTGAAGGAGGTGAGCGACCTGACCGGCGATCATGTTCAGCGTGAGCGTGAGTGGGATACGTGCTTCAACTGGGACTTCAGCTACATGAACGGCGGCGTTGTACGAAATCAGATTCGTTCGCGCTATCGCCAATGGCTCACGCACAAGTTGGCCTCCTGGATCGACCAGTTTGACGTTTCCGGATGCGTCGGCTGCGGCCGCTGCATCACCTGGTGCCCGGTTGCAATCGACTTGACGGAAGAAGTCGCCGCCATTCGGGAGACCCCGGCGTGAGCGTGCAAGCATCGAGCGCCATCGCCGAGAATCCGTGGCTCGCGCAGAGCGTTGAGATCGCGGCGGTCACGCCCGAATTGCCGGGGGTGGCCACTTATCACTTGCGGTTTCGGGATGCGGGGCTCAACGCGCGCTACCGCTTTCGACCGGGCCAGTTCAACATGCTGTACTTGCCCGGCGTCGGCGAAAGTGCGATCAGTCTGAGCGCGGCCAATGAAAATTCAGGGACCTGGGATCACACGATTCGCGTAGCGGGCAACGTGACGCGCACACTGGCCGGGCTGGGAGTCGGGGGCGAGTTGGCCTTGCGCGGCCCCTATGGAACGTGCTGGCCGCTGGACGAATGCGCCGGCGCCGATGTCATCTTGGTCGCCGGCGGCATCGGTCTGGCTCCGCTGCGACCCGCAATTCATACGTGCTTCGCTGAGCGAAAGCGATTCGGCCGGACAACGTTGCTTTACGGCGCACGGTCGCCTGACATGCTCCTCTACCGGCGCGACTACGACGCTTGGACGGATCGCGGACTGAACTTGTCTGCAACCGTCGACCGCTCTCAGCCCGGCTGGTCGGGCGACGTGGGCGTCGTCCCGCTGCTGGTCGATCGGCTGCGGCCGTTGACGCCGGCCAACTCGGTGATGTTTCTCTGCGGCCCCGAAGTCATGATGCGCTATAACGTCCGCAGCGCCTTGGAGCGCGGCCTGCGGAGAGATCAAATATGGGTCTCGCTCGAGCGCAACATGCAATGCGCCGTCGGGCTGTGCGGGCACTGCCAGTTGGGGCCGGCGTTTGTTTGCAAGGACGGCCCCATTTTCCGCTACGACAAGATCGAGCGGTTTCTGAACGTGGAGGGGCTATGAGCCACAAGCCGCGATTGGCCGTGTTCAAGTTCGCCTCTTGCGACGGTTGCCAGCTTTCGCTGTTGGCGCTGGAAGATGAACTCCTTGCGCTGGCCGAAAGAGTCGACGTGGCCTACTTCCTCGAGGCGAGCAGCCGCGTGGAGCCGGGCCCATACGATGTGGCACTGGTCGAAGGTTCGATTACCACGCCCGAGGATGCCGAGCGGATTCTGCAGGTCCGCCGCGACTCGCGATTCCTGGTGACGATTGGCGCCTGTGCCACGGCCGGCGGGATCCAGGCATTGCGCAACTGGGCGGACTCTGCAGAGTTTTTGCGGGCCGTGTACGCGTCGCCGGAGTATATCCACTCGCTCGCGACTTCCACGCCGATCTCCAGTCACGTGCCAGTCGACTTCGAGCTGCGCGGCTGTCCGATCAATAAGCAGCAATTGCTCGAAGTTTTGATTTCGCTTTTGGGAGGTCGTCGTCCCCGCACGCCGGTGCATAGCGTTTGCCTGCAATGCAAGCGGCGCGGTACGGTCTGCGTGACGGTAGCTCAAGGAATACCTTGCCTGGGCCCCGTCACCCACGACGGCTGTGGGGCGATTTGTCCCAGTTACAATCGCGGCTGCTACGGGTGCTACGGGCCCTGCGAGCAGCCGAATCTCGAGAGTCTGAGCGACCAGTGTCAAGTCATCGGAGTCTCGCGTGAGACGTTGGTCCGAAGTTTGCGAAACAGTTTCAATGGCTACGCCCCCGAGTTTCGCGCCGAAAGCGATCGTCTTGCAGGCGAAGAGCAGTGAGTAAGCCCAGCGTATGAGCGAAGAACGCACGATCCGCGTGGAAGCGTTGACCCGCGTCGAAGGCGAGGGTGCGCTGCATATTCGCTTGAACAACGGCAATATTGAAGACTTGCGGTTGAACATCTACGAGCCGCCGCGATTGTTCGAAGCCTTGCTGCGGGGCCGCGCGCTCGAGGATGTGCCGGATATTACGGCCCGCATTTGCGGCATCTGTCCGGTCGCCTATCAGATGAGTTCTGTGCATGCGCTCGAAGCTGCACTCGGCGTGCAAGTGACGGGCGAACTGCGATCCTTGCGGCGATTGCTGTACTGCGGAGAGTGGATCGAAAGCCATGCCCTGCACGTCCACATGCTGCATGTCCCGGACTTTCTGAGATACGAGAGCGCGCTGGCGCTAGCCAAGGATCATCCGGACGAAGTGAATCGCGGCTTGCGGCTGAAGAAGCACGGCAATCAACTGCTCGACGTGCTGGGAGGTCGGGCGGTTCATCCGATCAACGTGGCTGTGGGCGGCTTTTACCGGCTGCCGCGGCGAGAGGAGCTGACGCGGCTCATCCCCGACTTTGAGTGGGGATTGCAGGCCGCGATCGACGCTGCGAGGTGGGTCGCCGGGTTCGATTTCCCCAGGTTCGAAGAGGCGTACGACTTCGTGGCCGTCTCACATCCTGATGAATACGCCATGTGCGAAGGCCCGATTCGCACGAGCGACGGAATGGCCATCGACGCTGATCTATTCGAAAAGTACTTTCGCGAACAACAGGTTCCGCATTCCACGGCCTTGCAGGCAGTCCGGGTCGACACCGGGCAGACGTATCTGCTGGGCCCGCTATCGCGGATCAATCTCAACCGCGAGCAGCTGCTCCCCGCCGCGAGACGCCTGGCAGATGAACTGAACCTGGAGCATCCCTGCCGCAACATCTTCAAGAGTATTATCGCCCGCAGCATCGAAATCGTGCAGGCATACGAGGAAGCGTTGTCGATTCTCAGGAATTATCGCCCGGCCGGCGTACCCCGCATCAAGTATGAGCATCGGCAGGGCGAGGGTGCCGCCGCAACCGAGGCGCCGCGAGGACTGCTCTATCATCGGTACGGCGTCGACGCCCAGGGACTGGTGACGAAGGCCAACATCGTGCCCCCGACGTCGCAGAATCAGAGTCAGATCGAGAGCGACTTGCGAAACTATCTGCCTGCTTTGCTCAACCGGAGTGACGACGAGGTTGCGCGGGCCTGCGAACGATTGGTTCGCTCGTACGATCCCTGCATCAGTTGTGCGACGCATTTTCTCAAAGTCATGCTGGATCACGTATCATGAGTGCTTCCCGATTATTCGTCGGGATCGGCAGCCCGCACGGCGATGATCGTGTGGGATGGGAGATCGCCCGGCGCCTCAGCCGGCGAAAGAGCAGCTCGCTTGTGGTGAGAAGTGCATGCACGCCGGCTGAACTGCTCGACTGGCTGGAGGAAATCGATATCTTGGACATTTGTGACGCAGTCGCCAGCAATGAACCGGGCTCCTTGCTTTGCTGGAGCTGGCCGGCCGCGGAGATCGAGCGAGCTCCCTTTCGGGGAACACACGATATGACGCTTCAAGCGGCCCTGATGTTGGCCGCCGAGTTGAAACGACTGCCGCGATGCACCCGCATCTGGGGAGTTGGCATCAAGCCGCCGATCTCGGGCGACGCGTTGTCGCCGGAGGTCGCCGCGGCGATTCCAAACGTGGTCGACCGATTGTGCGAGGCCCTCCATCATGCATGAGCTGTCGCTGGTGCGGACGCTGTTGGCGCAAGTTGGCGAAATCGTCGCTGCGAACGGTGGGACCGCTCTGCGCTGCGTCCGCGTGCAAGTTGGTCCGCTGGCTGGCGTGGAACCCGCGCTGATGGCCTCTGCGTGGCAGCAGTTGTCAGCCGATGGTGGGTGTGGGGACGCGACGCTGGAGATCGAAGAAGTACCGCTAGTGGCGCGTTGCCGAGGTTGCGACATGACATTTCAGCCGCTGCGTTTTCGCTTTCGCTGCCCCGAGTGTGGTGCGGCCGAGACCGAAACCATTTCCGGCGATGGCGTAATCCTGCAGTGCATTGTGCTGGCTGATATCGAGCAAGGAGCCAGTACATGACTCGCGTAATCACCGTGCGGCGCGATGTCGCCGCGCAGGCTAAAGAACAGGCCGAGGACTTCCGTCGCGAAATGACGCGCCGAGGCACGCTGGTCGTCAATCTGCTGTCATCTCCTGGTGCGGGCAAGACCAGTTTGTTGGCGGCAACGGCCGTTCATTGGAGTGACAAGCAGCAGATGGCGGTGCTCGTGGGAGACATCGCGACCGATCGCGACGCCCAGCGGTTAGCGCCCCTGGCGCCGACAGTTCAACTGACAACCGGCGGCGCATGCCATTTAGATCTGCCGCTAGTTCAGCGAGGGCTGGAGGCCCTGCCGACCGGGGACCTGGATTTTCTGTTCATCGAGAACGTCGGTAACCTCGTCTGTCCGTCGTCGCACGACCTGGGAGAGCATGTGCGAGTGGTCCTGCTGAGCACAACGGAGGGGGATGACAAGCCGGCCAAGTATCCGAAAGCGTTTCGCACCAGCCGCGCGATGGTGATCAGCAAGATCGACCTGTTGCCTTACGTCCCTTTCTCGATCAAGTCAGCCAGCGACGACGCGCTCTCTATCCAGCCAAAGTTGGAGATTCTACCTCTTTCGGCACTTCAGGCCACGGGTATTGACCGCTGGTGCCATTACCTGGTTGGGTTACGCGAGAGGCTGCCGCAGCTATGCCCAACCCGCTGACTCACCAGCGCGAATCACGCCGTCAGTCGCCCGCCGGCGACGACGATCAGGCAATCGCGCTCCGGATCCTGCTTGCGGGGCGCGTCCAGGGACTTGGCGTACGTCCAGCCATCGCGAGGCTCGCGCACGAATTGAAGATCGCGGGGAGCGTCGGCAATTCCTCGGGCGGTGTGTTGATCCAAGTTGAAGGGCTTTCGGCGGCGGTAGCGGCATTTCGGCAGGTACTCAAGCAGCGACTCCCACCGGGCACATGTGTCGAATCGCAATCGGAAGAAAGCACTGCGCCACTCGGAGCCTCGGCATTTACTATCAGATCGAGCACTTCCGAGGGAGGGCTGGCGGCACGCGTGCCCCCGGATCTTGCGGTATGCCCTAAATGTCTGGCCGAGGTGCAGGACGCCGAGAACCGCAGGCATGACTATTTCTTCACGACGTGCACCGAATGCGGCCCCCGCTATTCACTACTTGATGCGATGCCCTACGACCGTCGAGCAACGGGCATGAACTGTTTTGAGCCATGTCCGGAGTGCGATCGCGAGTATTCGACCACGTCCAATCGCCGCTTTCACTCCCAAACGAACAGTTGTCCCGCCTGTGGTCCTCGGCTCTGGTTTCAACACGACAACGGGCAACTGGTTGCTCGCGATGTCGACGCCGTTCGAGCAACAGTCGCCGAGCTGCGCCGGGGCCGGATTGTCGCGATTCGCGGAGTAGGTGGATATCAATTGCTCGTCGATGCGACTTCGCCCGCCGCAGTGCAGGAGTTGAGACGCCGCAAGCAACGATTCGGAAAACCACTGGCGGTCATGGTTGCCGATCTCGAAGCTGCCGAGCAATTCGCGATGCTCGACGATCTCGAGCGGCAGAGCGCGGCTTGCCCGGAGAACCCGATTGTGATTCTCAGGTTGAGATCGCCATCTTTCCTGGCAAGCGAGGTTACTGCGGAAATAGGCACGATCGGCTTGATGCTACCGACGAGTCCCCTGCACGAAGCGATCGCCCGTCAGTTCGAAAAACCGCTGGTGGTCACCAGTGGCAACCTCGAAGGCAATCCTTTGGCCTTTGAAGCCGGCGCCGCTTTGCGCGAGCTGGAGCCTGTCGCCGACGCGTGGCTTGAGCACGACCGGCCGATTCTTCGCCCGATCGATGATAGCGTGGTTCGCGTCGTGGCGGGCAAGCGGGCGAGTGTCCGGCTGGCTCGCGGGATGGCGCCATTGCCTTTGGAACTGGCGACGCGTCCTTTGCTCGCCCTGGGCGGACATCAGAAAGCGGCGATTGCGCTTAGCAATGGCTACCAAGCCGTCCTCGGACCACACGTCGGGGATCTCGACACGGAAGCTGCCCGAGAGCGCTACCTGGACCACCTCCAGTCGATGTGCCGGCTGTATGATATGACGCCGACGGCGCTGGTCTGCGACCAGCACCCCGACTACTTCACCACGCGGTGGGCGGCCGATCAAAGTATTCCGACGATCGCGGTGCAGCATCACCACGCGCACGTTGCGGCTGGGATGCTTGAGCACGGCTGGCTCGAGCGCGAGGTACTGGGAGTTGCCTGGGACGGAACGGGATATGGACCCGATGGTTCGATCTGGGGTGGTGAAATTCTGATCGCCACCGCCAGTGACTTTCGCCGCGCCGCATGCGTGCGGCCGTTCGCTTTGCCGGGGGGAGAAGCCGCCGTGCGAGAGCCTTGGCGCGTGGCAGTCTCGCTGGTGTACCAAGCACTCGGAGCAGAGCGGGCAGCCAGTCTGAGGTTCCGCGGCATTACAGCGTCTCAGGTTGAACGAGTGGTCCAATTGCTTGCGAGTTCGCATGCGTGTCCGGTCACGTCGAGCGCGGGCCGACTGTTTGACGCCGTGGCGGCGCTTGCTCTGAACATTTGCGAATTGCAGTTCGAAGGCCAGGCTGCAATGTTGCTGGAAGCCGCCTGCGATCCCGCGTCCCAAGGTGCATACTTACTGCAACTCTCACCCGGTCACCCGCCGCAACTGGATTGGCGACCCCTTGTTCAGCGTGTGCTCGCAGACCGTCGAGCAGACGTGTTGCCGGAGGTGATCGCGATGCGATTTCACCGCGCACTTGCCGACGGTGTGTCGACAACGGTGAGGCAGCTTCCCAAAATGCCCGTCGTGCTCTGCGGCGGATGCTTTCAAAACAGGGTTTTGACCGAGCTCGTCGTCGAACGCTTGGCGGGAGAGCGGCCGCTCGCCACGCCGGGGATCATTCCATGCGGCGATGGCGGACTGGCAGCCGGGCAATTGGCCGTCGCGGTGGCACGACTCTACGGAGGCTGGCAGCCATGTGTCTAGCGATTCCCGGCAAAGTTGTGCGGTGGATCGACTCCGACCCGTTGTTGGGCGTTGCCGAGGTTGAGTTCGGGGGCGTTACGCGACAGTGCCTCATGGCTTGCGTGCCCGAGGCCTCCGAGGGCGACTACGTTGTGGTGCATGCCGGCGTGGCGATCGCGATTGTCGACGCCGAGGAAGCGGCGCGAGTTCTTTCGGAGCTCGCAAGTCTGCCCGAGAAGGTCGAATGGCTGGAGCGAGACGAGGAGGAGACGCGATGAAGTTCCTCGACGAGTACCGCGACCCCGTCGCCGCGCGGCGGCTGCTGGCGGAAATTCGCAGCGCCGCTCGCAGGCCTTGGACGCTGATGGAAGTTTGTGGCGGCCAGACGCATTCGCTGTTGCGACATGGGATCGATGTCGAACTGGAGGGCGTTGTGGAATTGATCCATGGGCCAGGCTGCCCCGTGTGCGTGACGCCGCTGGAGTCGATCGATTTTGCGCGCGAGCTGAGCTTAAGAGAGGGCGTGCTGCTGGCTAGTTTCGGCGACATGCTGCGGGTTCCCGGCAGCCGCGGCAGCCTGCTGGAAGCGCGCGCTGTCGGCGGACGCGTAAAACCGGTCTATTCGCCGGTGGATGCCGTTGACCTGGCCCGCCGCAACCCAGACTTGCAGGTTGTGTTCTTTGCGGTCGGCTTTGAGACAACTACTCCCACCACGGCTCTGGCGGTGCGCCAGGCAGAGGCGCTCGGCCTGCGGAACTTCAGCCTGCTGGTGGCGCACGTGCGCGTCTTACCGGCCATGGAGGCTCTCGTCGAGTCGGCCGACTGCCGCGTACAAGGATTTCTGGCGGCGGGACACGTATGCGCCGTGACCGGTTGCAGGGAGTACGCGCCGTTCGTCGAGCGCTACCGGCTTCCCGTGGTGGTAACCGGATTCGAACCAGTCGACTTGCTGCAAGGCATCCTGCAGTGCGTGCGGCTACTGGAATCTGGCCAACCGGAAGTCGTCAATTGCTATCGGCGGACGGCGCGCGACTCGGGAAATCCGACCGCGCAGCGGCTGGTTAGTGACATTTTCGAGGTGTGCGACAGGCCGTGGCGAGGACTGGGCGTCATTCCGCGCGGGGGACTAAAGCTGCGTGCCGAGTTCCAACAGTTCGACGCGGAGGTTCGGTTTGGCGGCGCGAGTGTACCGGCGATTGAAGCTGACGAATGCCGCAGCGGTGACGTTCTGGCCGGGCGCATTAAGCCCAATGCTTGCCCCAGTTTCGGCACGAGCTGCACGCCTAACCGTCCGCTGGGCGCGCCGATGGTCTCATCAGAAGGCGCATGCGCAGCCTACTACCGGTACGCCGGCGCCAACCATTTGTAAGGGGGTGAGGCACCACTGATGACACACGAAGAGCTCTCGTCGAGTTGCCCGACTCCGTCGACCATCGACCACGGACGCATTTCGCTTGCTCACGGTGAGGGCGGGCGTTTGATGCGACGACTGTTGAGCGAACATATCCTTCCGGCGTTGGCCGATGTCGCGCCGGCGGCCGACGCCGACGCTGCGATCCTCGCGCGGCTCGGAGGACAGGTGGTGTTTACCACGGACAGCTATGTCGTGTCGCCGTTGTTCTTTCCTGGTGGCGACATCGGTAAGCTGGCTGTGATTGGCACGACCAACGATCTGGCAGTTTCTGGCGCTCGCCCGTTGTGGCTGAGTCTGGCACTCATTATCGAGGAAGGTTTCGAGATCGCGCTGCTCGACTCCGTGCTGCGCAGCGTGGCCGCTTCCGCTCGCCTGGCCGGTATTTCCATCGTGACGGGCGATACGAAGGTCGTGCCGCGCGGGGCCGCCGATGGCCTATTCATCAATACCGCAGGCGTAGGCGTGTTGCTCGAACCGCGGTGGCCGGGGCCTGGCGAGTTGCAATGCGGTGACGAGTTGCTGGTTACTGGTCCCATCGGACAGCACGGCACGGCGGTGATGGCAACTCGCGAACAATTTGACGTGGAGCCTTGCCCGACGAGCGACTGTGCGTCGCTTGTGCCGGCGGTCGAAGCCTTGCGCCAGGCCGGAATACCTGTCGTCGCTCTGCGCGATGCGACCCGTGGCGGTGTGGCGGCGGTTCTGCGCGAATGGGCAGCCACTTGTGGTTGGACCCTGGCTGTCGATGAGTGTGACGTGCCCGTGACGCCGGCGGTGCGCGGCGTCTGTGAACTGCTGGGCCTTGACCCCCTGCATGTGGCCAACGAGGGCACGATGGTCGTGGCTGTACGCGACGGCTTTGGGGCGGCCGCAGTCGAAGCACTAAGCCGCGTGCCCGTCGCGCGGCAGGCAGCGATCGTGGGACGAGTTCAAGAAAGACGCGTTTCCCCGGTCGTCGTTCAGCGTGGGCTGGGCCGCTACCTGCCGCTCGATGAACCTCTGGGGGCTCAGCTGCCACGAATCTGCTGAACGTCGGCCGGCGAAGAGCCGCCGGTCAAGCCGCGGAATTGTTGAATCTACCATCACCTCCAGCGGTGCCGATACCTCGCGAGGCATTGTGTAAGTCGATGCCCTCCTAGACGCTCTCCTCGTGGGTTGCCTTCGAAGAATCGCTGAATTCATTACTCGGCGAAGGGCTATTCACACGCCGATAATTGGCACGGTAGCGGGCGGTCGTGAGATTCGCCCGCACTCACACCACCACGGTAACGCCCCGCAACTAAAAGTTTCACGCTGCGGACGGAGATGTGTACCCTTGCACCATGCGTTGGATCCGCGTCGCCACAGCAGTAGCAGCTTCCGCACTTCAGCAGCCTAGAGCACGAAAGCCCTTCACGCGACTTCAGACTGTTTGCAGCCAACCGAGAGCAATGCTGAAGCAATAGCAGGCACCAGGGAGGACATCGCGCATTGCTCAACGCAAATTGTAGTGGGGATTCTGCGGATCGAAGTCCCAGTCAGTAAGGCCCACATTGAGCTTGATGCACGAGTACGTGTACTCTTCGACGAGCACTGGCTTGCCGCCACCCGTCTCGGGCCAACTGTATCCCTCGTAGCGAATTGGCAATTTGAGCTCGTCATCAATGAACACGCGGGCCATCGCGAACGGAAGATCTTGATGCTGTTCTGAATAGCAGACTTCAATACCCAGTGTCGACCGCCCGTTGATCTTCGCGCCGCGATACCACTTAATCTCGCAGGGCAAATTGACTTGCCGGCTCCATTTGGCCTGCTCGAGCAGCTTCTGTCCGAGATTCTTCATGCCGATCATCGTCAGCGGATAGCGCTGCCCCCACATGGCGATCGGGCCGTCTGGCGCAAGAGCTACGGTCCCGACAAGTTTGCCAACCCCGCGCGGATCATAAGCCAGCAACATCCCATTGTTTCGACCGTCGACGTAGAGCACCTCTCGACCCGCAAGCGAGCTGGGCCCGATGAACTTGAGATAGACACTAAAGGGCCTATGTCGCACCTTGATCTGAATGTGTTGGTACTCTTGCAGTTGACCGCCTACCTGCTCTCGCTTAATCAACTTCGCAGTGTAATCCTGGACCTTCTCCGTTTCTTGCTGCGCAATCTCGGCCCAGGGAATGACCGCATCAAGCGGATGCGATTGGGCTGGCGTCGACGGTTCGCCGGCTGACACCGCCGAGGACAACACAGAGAACAGCGCGACCCCGATAATGGCTGCTGTCTTCAACTGATTCATGAATTGGGCTGCTCCTTGGGCGACCGCTGCACGCAAACGACGTACCTCTCTTCATGCTGGCACTCCTTAGACGCTTGCTATGCGGGCTGGTTCCGTTGTCTCGGCAAGAACGCTACCATCACCACCGTACTTCCATTGAGTCGGCATGTGCGAAAGAGCGCGAGATGTGCTCTCCCGGTATCATCGTCCAGGTAAGCCGATTGACTCCATTCGCGCCGCAAGTGCCCATCCCAAGGCTGTGCCAACCGATAACATTCGCGCGGTCCGAAGCTTCAACTCCCGCCGCGAAGTAGTTGGGCGCGGCGACGATAGGTTGCCTCTTGCTCGTTCTGTCCGAGTTTGTGGTAGGCCTCTGCCAGTCGCTCCACCGCTTGCAAGTTGAACGGATTGCGCGCCAGCGCCTGACGGAATTTTGCCGCCGCAGGTTCGTAACTGCCGGCTTGGTAGAGCGCGTAACCCTCAGCCATCAGTAACGCGATCGTATTCAGGTCGTCTGCCAGAAACTCTTCAATCACGTCTTCTTGTTTGACCGTAAGTAGAGAACAGGGTAGATCGCGGAGAACTCGGCGCGCGGTGCTGCCCAGTAGTACTCGGACAAGACCGGTTCGACCGGTCGCTCCCATAACGATCAGATCCGCCTGGTGCTCTTTCGCGGCTGCGATGATCTGATCGTGCGGAGCGCCGGACCTGACTTCCTTCACATACGGTATTGAATCGAAATGGATCCCGGCCAGGAAAGTCTCCAGTTCCTCGCACCACTTGTGTTCGTATTCCAACTTTGCATCCGCCAGTTCTCCGGTATTGACCGCCGCGGTCAGCCAGCTCACGTCGGGTACGACGGACAGCACGACCAGCCGCGAGCCAAGAACCCTTGCGAGTTGAACGGCGTTGCGCAGGCCTCGCCGGGACACAGCGGAGTGATCGACCGGACAGAGTATCGTTCGGAAGACAATGTCACGGGCGGCCGGATGGACTGTCAAAACTGGCTGCGGCGCCTGCTCCATCACCGACTGAGCGATCGGCCCCACGGTAAACGCCTGACTCGCGGACAGTTCGCCTGCCCCTAGCACAATCAAGTCGGCGTCCACTTCAGTGGCATTGCGTACAATCGCATCCGCGACCGGCGCTGCCCGTACTGAACAATTCGCGAGTGGAACCTGCTGTTGCGAGAATCGAGTCCTCAAATCTTCGAACATGCGTTCGGCCTGCTGATGCCTGAATATACTGGCAGCGGCGGGCAACCAGGGCTCCACGACGTGGATCGCGCTGACCCGCGTGCCAAAAGCACTGGCCAGACGTGCAGCCACGCAAGCGGCATTATTACTCGCCGGCTGGAAGTCCGTGGCAAGCAACAAGGACTGGAGCATGCGCATGGTTTACTCTCCTGTGGTTAACGGATTGGTTGAACGATGCTTATCGGCGTCGAATTACGATTCCGAATGAATCAGTCAGACTCCTGAGTCAGGCGAGAGCGGCGCCAGCCGCTACTGGTTGATGCGGGTTACCTGCAACTACTCCGGCAGCGTATAGCGCGCCTCGATCAGGTTGCGTACTAGGCGTCGAGTTTCGTTCGGCCGCAGATCGGGACGTTGTTCGATCCGTTCGGCCTCCTCGGCAAGACTGTTGTCCTTCACGGCACCGCGGAACCAGCGTGAATAGTCGCCTCGCCGCAAGTGAAACATCCAGGTTTCTTCGTCGATTCCCTCCGCGAATTGAGCAAACACGGCGAGATTCTGCGCTTTAAGATTATGGCGATTGTCGGGGCCTCGAAAGTAGAAACTGCGATAACGCATGTTGCCTTCGGCATACTTTCGGCGATGCCGAATTCGCTCGGCGCTGCCAGCCAGGATCTTGACTCCGAACGGAGCGTCACCGATGCGTGGAAACCAGACCACGGCCTCGCCTGCCTGATTCGACAGCCCTCTGGGCCAATCGACGGGCCGGCCAATGGCATCGGCAAATGCGCTGATGGTTTTCTGGGGCAAGGGACCAACGGCAATGATCACATCAACCAGTCTCAACACCGTCGGGGCGAGATGTTCCGGATGGACGGTAACGAGTACGGTCTCTCCCAGATTCTGAGGCAAAGCACAGTCCAAATGGGCCCAGTCGGCAGGCAACATATGGTGCGCTTCGTCGAGAACAATCCAATGCGGCCGACCCGTGCGAGTGCGAATGGCTTGCAGGCTGGGGAACAGTCGTCCGAAAAACTCCGGCCGATCCGCGAGCGGGATTCCAAGCAAGTTGACATTGAGTGTTATCTTTGGGTCTTCAAGCAACGACAGTACTTCGTTTACGGCGATCTCATGGTGCTGATTGCCGATGGTGATAACGTCCGGCAAAGTCCCATAGTCCCCTTCGGGGTCAACGATACAGAGCTGATACTCCTGCCGAATCAGCCGTTCGACGATTCCTGCAGCGACAGTGGACTTACCACTCCCGGAAGGACCAGCAACTAGGATATTCAGCCCGTACGGAGGAACAGTAACGTCAGATCCGTCGGCTCGCCGACCAATCGAAAGCAAGTGCTGATCGAGGCTCGCATGCATCCGACATAGGTCGTTGGCGATCAATTCATCGATTAACTCTGACAGACCTTGGCCATTGCTGCCGTTGGTCACAATGGCCGCGACTTGGAAGATCGAACCCACCGCGTTTGCGGTCGTTGCTGCGCACTCACATTTCTGCAGAAAAGAGTGGTCATTCTCAGAGTCGCCTACTCCCACGACTTCATGCCGCGACAAGCCGAGTTCGTGCAAGGCGTGTTCCATTCCGGTTGCCTTGTTGACGCCGGACGGCAGTACCATCACCGCAGCACGATTGAACACGACTTGCAGCTCCAACCCCATCTCCTGGATCGCCTGCATCACCTTCATGTGATGGGGCAACCAAGTGGCAATGACCACTCGTCCAACTTCCAGCGGGTCGACCCGCAGTTCCCTGAGTCGCTCGACGAATCGTGCGGGGGGCGGCGCCGCTAGTAAGATTTCATTGCGAGTGGCAGGGTCATAGGCAACGGCGCCGTTCTCGGCAACGACGTAATCGAAGATCTCGATTTGCGGAAACACTCTAATGAGATCGGAAAGGCGTCTACCAGTTAGCAAGATCGCGCGCCGGCCCGACGAACGCAGGCGCTGAATGGCCGAAATGGCGGCGGTGGACGGCTGACCATTATCAGCAATCACGCCATCGTAGTCAGTAACAAGAGCCAAATAGCGCACGACGAATCCCTCGCGGGGCGAACAGGAGCATTCCGTTCAACCATCTCCAAACTTTGTTCGGGCCACTCCGTGCGTGCTCTCTGCCCAAGAAATGAGCACATCCGACGGATGCACTCTTGCATTGACCCGCTTACTCACCGATTCAGCCCACACAACTGGTCCGCGGCAGCAACCAGTAGCTCGCGGCGGTTGTAGTCCCAGAGCGTTCCGTGAATTGGATCCTGCCTCGGCTAATAGAATGCAAACCTCGTGCCCACCAATTCTGGGGGCACTCGGCCATAGCATTGTCGATGAAACAAGTTCCGCCGAGTCTTGAGTGATTGCCGCCGGATATTCGCTTTGAGCGAGCCGCTCTGGATGCTTTGCCTTTGAAGACGCGCCCGCCATAGCGCGGTAGCGAGCCCTTTCGCACACGCCTGTTTTTGATCGCGCGGGAAGATTGATTGGATCGCGCGTTTACCAGAAAACGTCGTGATTTGCCAGGCACTTTCGCGCATCGCAGATTTTCGCGGTCATCCGAAGCTCAAGCTCGCGCTCCAGCTGGACGACCATGGAAGACCTTCAGCCCGACGCCCGGACCATTGCCAGGATCCCCGCCCGGATCGCCTTCGGCAACTGGGGCCAGGATTGGACTACGGCGACCAGACCGGCGTCAATCTGGCTGCCAGTTTCTGCTGGTGCGGCATTTGCGCCGCTTTTTGCGCCGCCTTGGGTCGGAATGTTGGTGATTCCCGAAGAACTCGCCAGGGGTTCGATTCCCGCCGCCTCCATTTTTCGAAGATTACGCATGGCGATAAACGCCGGAACGAAAGTTCCGGCGTTTTCTATTGGGGGCGATCGCACGCCGTTGGCGAGCGCGCCGGAATCCGGAAGGACAAACCCGCCAGATCCTGATTGACACACCGTACGGATCGAGTACGATGACGACAGACAGACCGTCTGTCATCGAACCTTAGTTGGGATCGCAGAGCAGGATCGTAGGCGCATGCACATCGAACAAGTCACCGAAGGCGAACTCTCGATCCTGGAGGTCATCTGGGAGCGGGGAACCCCAACGAGCCGTGATATCGCGGACGCCATTTACGAACAGGTGTCCGATTCTAAAGTAGCCTCGGTGCAAAAGTTGCTCGAAAGGCTGGAAGCGAAGGGCTGCATCGTTCGCGATCGGAGTGAACGAGCGCATCAGTTCCGCGCATTGGTTAGCCGGGAGGACTTCCTGCAGCACCGTCTACGGGCGTTGGCCGATCGGCTGTGCGACGGTGCCATCACCCCGCTCGTGACGACCTTGCTTCGCTCCAAGGGGATCTCGAAAAAGAACCGCGAGCAACTTCGGCAACTGATTGATGAATTGTGGCCGCCAGAAAAGTAGCCTTTCCGCCGGCGCGTTCGTGAGTCACCCCGAGCCAACGCGAGACACTTATGATAAATGCTTGGGAAATCATCGCCAGCAACGCAATCTTGGCCACTTTCCTGGGAATCGGGACGGCGCTAGTTGGTCGGGTGTGGAAGAACCCGGCCGCGCTTCACCTGCTGTGGGTGATCGTGCTGCTCAAGCTGTTTACTCCGCCTGCGGTGATTTCAGGACTTCCCTTCGCCGGGTCCTGGTTTTCAGGAGCAGTTCGCGAAGATTCCGCCGCACTGTCGCCGTCGGGGCAATCAGCGATGGTGAACCCGGCGGCTTCCACGGACCGCGATTTCCCGAGCCAGGACGGTTCCGACGTCATCTCCGCCGGTCATGGCGCCGCGACAAGCATGTCGTCCGTTGCATCCATAACCGACCGGTGGTCCGTCTCCGCGGTCCTCGTTTTCTTGTGGGCCCTGGGGGCCTCCTGCGTCGCTCTAGGGTACACGATTCTGATTCGACGCTTCGCCAGGAGTCTGCAAAGGGTCGGGGCGCCGCCGCCCGCCATCTCGAAGCTGGTCGCGCGAGTTGCAGGCAGGATGGGGATGCAGCACGTCCCTCAGGTGTTGATGACGCCGCTTCGCTTGCCGCCGCTAATCTGGTCGATCGGCGGGCCGCCGCGCATGATTTTGCCCGCCGAACTCTTTGCCCGGCTGAGTGAGAATGCCCAGGCTGCGATCATCGCCCATGAGTTGGCTCACATCCGCCGTCGCGACCACCTGGTTCGCCTGTTGGAGCTGGCGGCGACGATCGTGTTCTGGTGGCATCCGATCGTGTGGATTGCCTGCTGGCAATTGCGTGATCTCGAAGAACAGTGCTGCGACCAGAGCGCGTTGGAACTCGCGCCGCGTCAGGAGCGGGCCTATGCAGCAACTTTAGTCGACACGGTCGAGTTCCTTTCGGAAGAACCTCGCTGCTTAGCGCCACTTTCCACCGCGATCCATTCCACCGATTCACTTGTCAGGAGAATCAAGATGTTGGCCCAGCCTAAGATCTATCGGCTCGACGTTCGAAGCGGCCTGTGCGTCGCGGCGCTCGCCGCGCTTCCGCTGGTCATGGCCTTCACCGCTGGCGTTCAAGCGGAGGAAGAGTCGGCCGATGCTGATTCCAAGTCGACCTCGGTCGCGGTGCTGAGCGGCCGCGTCACGAATGAGGCCGGCGAGCCGGTTCCCGAAGCGCGCGTGATCGTCGCGATCCCAGCGAGGGACATGCGGTTTGTCGACTCGAAGCACAAGACGCTGGAAGCCCAAACCGACGAGAAGGGCGAGTACCGCCTGGAGGTTCCCACGATCAAACCGACGAGCGTCTCGTTCGACGTGCTGAAGCCGGAATATCGGAGATCGGTGGGCACTTTGATGAGCGGTGGCGACGCGAGGGAGGTCGCCATTGCGCCCGGCGCCAAAGCGGATGCCTCCTTTGTGCTGCAGCCTGCGCTGTATCTGAAAGGAACCGTCGTTGACGAGCAAGGCAAGCCGATCTCGGGCGTCGAGATTGCAGCTGGCGCCGTCTACGAGAATAAGTCCGGCGGGGTAGAGAGAACCATCAGCAATCCGGATGGCTCGTTTGAGTTGTTCAACTACGCCAAGGAACCGCGTGTGCGTGAGGCACCGGCCAGGGGACTGCTAAGGTTCGAGCATCCGGATTACATCGTGAATCGCATTCAGGACATTTACGCGATTCCGGCTGCCGAGCGCGAGTCGCTCCGGATCGTACTGCCCACCGGGCACAAGGTTTCCGGCACGGTGCACGACATCGCCGGCAATCCGGTTTCCAACGTGATGGTCGAGGCGTTTCTGAAGAGCGGCCGAGAGCGAAAGGCCACGATGACCGGTGCGAACGGAGAGTTCAGCTTGCGCGGACTTGCCGGCGGACCGTCGATGCTACGGGCTCACGCGCTCGAGATTAACCAGAAGATCAAGCTGCCGATCGATCTCGACGGCGACAAGAGCGGCGTCGATCTCCGCTTGGAGGCGATTTCCCTGGCCGCGGCGCCCAAGGTGATTGACGTGCTCGGCATGCAACTCACCGACAATTCTACCGAGCTTCAGTCCGTCTATGAACCTCATCACAATCGCGGAGCTTTGATCCTCGATCCCGGCGAGGATTCCGATCGCCTGGAGATTGGTGAGCTCGTGGAGGGCGACAACTTCTGGATGGTCGGGATGAAGCGTGTTGAGAGCGTGCGCGAATTCGTCGAGCAGATCCTCGCCGAGGCAGCCGAACAAGACACCAACGAGTATTCGGTCCGTGTTGTGTACAGTTTCCGCAATCTGGATTACATCGGCACGAACACTCAGTATCTGAAGCTGACCAAGGAGGACATCGATCAGTTGCGTGAGGTTCAAACCCAGCTCACGGAACAGTAGTCCCGGTGCACCCATTTGGCCATCGCGGATGGCACTGCAGCTCAAGCGAGGCTTGGCAGTCCGCTGATTTCCATGACCTGCCGAATCTCGGCAGTGCCGCGGTGAGCACCGGGGAGGCGCGCGGCAAAGGCGATCGCGTCGTCGATCGTGGGGACGTCGATCAGGAAATAGCCGCCGACGTGCTCCTTGGTTTCCAGAAACGGCCCATCGGAAATGATCGGTTTGCCGTCGCGGACGCGAACGTAAGCAGCCGTCGTGCGGGGCTCCAGCGGCGAGGCGTCAATGAACTGCCCCTTGGCGTGCAACTCGAGACAGGCATTCAATGATTCCTGCACTGCGGGCAGATGCTCTTCAGCAGGCCAGACCCCATCTTCGGCATAACAGAGGACGAGGTATTTCATGGCGGATTATGCCTCTCGATCGAAACGCGACTCGCTGCTAACTTGCCAGGTTATACAAAATTGCCAACGCGCCGGCATAGATCAGCAGCACCAGCGCGGAATCCGTTCCCATGCGCAGGATGGTTTTGTTCCTCCGCTCCAGCAGGCCCCACAGATACACGGCCGTCATCGCGATTCCCACACCTCCCATCAGCACGGCGGAATCATCGACCGCGTTGATCACCGGCCCCGAGCGGTAGGCCAGATCGCTGAAGAATAGCAGGGCCACTTCGAGAGTGTTCGTGCCGAAGATGTTGGCCATGGCCATCGTGTAGGCGCCCAGCCGGACCGCCCCGATAGTGGTGCTGACCTCGGGCAGCGAAGTCGCAATTGCCACGAGCGTTGCGCCGATGAAGCCGCTGCCGATGCCGGTTAGAACCGAGAGGGCATCGGCTGCGCTGGACACGGCCCAACCGCCGACCAGAACCAGCCCACAATGGCCTGTGAAAGCCAGGTAGAGCCGCCAGCCGACGCGCCGCTGCTCGGCTTCAGGAGATGTCGGGTCCGCAGCGTCTTCTCCGGCACCGGGCGGCAGCTCCGAGGGAACCCAGGACTCTCGGTTGGTGAAGCGCTCCATGAAGTAGAGCGACAGGGCGTAGACGCCCACGAGCAGCAGTGGCCAGGCTCCGATGCCCGCGACAAGCTCCACATCTCCGGCGGCGATCGCCGTCAAGCCGAGGGCCAGCTGCAGAATCAACAGAACTGCCCCCAGCAGCAGCACGGGCTTCGGAGAGAAGTAGGTTAAGGCGCCGCGAACCACCAGCGCATCAATGACTGCCAAGATAGCCAACTGCATGGCCACGCCGCCAAACAGGTTGTTGACTGCGAGGGAAGCGTTCCCGAGCGAGCTCGCCGTCACCGTGGTCGCGATCTCAGGCAGGGAGGTCGCGCCACCTAGCAGTAAGGCCCCGGCCAGCGCTTGCGAAAGCTTCGTCTGAGTGGCGATCGAGTCAGCATAGACAGACAGCCTGGTGCCCGAGTACCAAACGAGCACGCTGCCGCCGAGTAGAATCAGCGAGCTCAGCCAGACGGGCAGATCAACGAACGAAAATGACAGCACGTTTTTGATAATCCTGAATTGGGGGCCTGTCTGCGAGTCAACTCGGATTGCCTTTTGTTTCGGCTTTTACTCGGGCTTCTTTTTCCTGAGCGAGTTCCGCCTCGAGTTTGGCCTTCTGCTCCATTTGCTCTGAGAGCCGCAGCTCCGCGTCAGCCCGGGCTTGCGTCTCGCGCTCGAGCGACTTTCGTAAGTCATCCAACTGCTGTTCCTGTTGTGCAACTTGCTCGTGCAACTGTTGGCGTTCGGATTTCAGCGTGGCAAGCTGGGCGCCCACGTCATCGAGCGATTCTCCGACCGACTCGACGGACTCCTCCGCCTCCGCCACCCGTTCCTCAGCGGCCTGATGAGCTTGCCGGGCCTCGCTGAGCGGGGTTTCTGCGTCGGTGCCTGAACAGCCGAGTAGTGCCAACGAACCGGCGAGCAGTAGGCCGACGATCGTGCACGCTGCGAGTGGACTTGGGAGTAATTTCATCGGTTTCATGGATGCTCCTCGACTTGCTCGATCCGCTACTGGTTTGCTCACTCCCCAGCTGGCTCAACATCGTTTGCCCAATAAGCCCGCAATTAGGATGCCAAGCGAGGCGGGGCGCGCGGATTGCACATACTGGCCGTTATTAGCTTAAACACCCATCGAAGTCAGGTGAGCCATGAAGTACTCCGACCAGAGCTACAACATTCGAATTGAACTGGACACCGAAAACTGCGAATTGACCGAACCAGAACTGACGCGATTGGAGACGGGCCTGGACCCGCTCCGTGAGGCGGTTGAGAAGTTTCCGGTGAGCGACCTGTACCTAACTATTGAGTTCAAACCGCCCAGCCAAGATTACCGCATCAAGGCCGCATTGCGGCTGCCCAAGCGAACTCTCGCTACTGGTGAACTCGATGAGGATATGTATGCGGGGTACAAACGGTGCGTCCGGAAACTGGTGCACAAGGTCGCGGCGTATAAGGATCGCCTCTCGAACGAAGAGGATCGATCGAAGCACTCGCAGGGAACACGGCACGACGTGGTTGCCAACCGCCCCTTGGAGGCGAACGCGTTGCAGGAGGCCGTGGCGAAAGGCGACTATGCCGAGTTCCGCGTGTTGACGTATCCCTTCGAGGAACCGTTGCGCAAACGCATCGGACGCTGGATTCAGCGATACCCGCGGGTCGAAGCCCAATTGGGCGAGCGTTTCGATCTTGCCGACATGGTTGAAGAGGTATTCCTCAACGCGTTCGAACGGTACGACTCGCATCCGCGGGAGGTGCCATTTGGCGACTGGCTGGAGAGCCTGATTGACCCGTCGGTAAAGCTGCTCAATGAGCACAGCGACGAGGAGTTGGCGAACATCAGCTTCGCACGAAGCATGATTGAAGAAAGAAGTGAACCAGGATAAGCAAGCGGCTATTGGCCTAGCCGGTTTTCCGTTTTGCAGCAGCCAACCAGCTTTCCGGTGGCCAGTCCTGGCAAAACGGAATGCGATTTGCGGTCTTCACCAGATCGGCTGAAAAAGCGCACGGCACCACTGAAACCAACACCGACGGAGATATCGAGATGAAGACCATCGACGCCAACAATTTGAAGCACATGCTGTCCAGCGAATCGAAGCCAACGCTCGTTAATACACTGCCGGCGGACAGTTTTGAAGAAACGCGGATCCCGCGATCCATCAACATTCCGCAAGACCAGCAGGACTTTGCCGAGCGAGTCGAACAGGCGATCGGCAGCCGAGACGAACCGGTGGTGGTTTACTGCGCAAGCCGGCAGTGCGATTCGTCGACCAAGGCGGCTCACAAACTCGAGGAAGCCGGATTCTCGCAGGTTTATGACTTCGAAGCGGGCACCCAGGGATGGGAAGGTTCCGGCGAGAAGCTACAGACCGGCGGGGCGTGACCGAACTCGGCGGGACCATGCACATTCAATAGCGCAGCGTGGCGGCGAGGGGTGAATCTGCGTCGGGTATTTCCGACACGGAGTAGACGTTGCCACCGTGCGCCAAGCACTGGGCAACTGCATAGTCCAGCAGCTCGGTGTCGTCTGGCAGTTCACTCGAATCGGCGTCGCTGGATTCGCCTCGACGGACGGATCGGTTGGCAACGTCGACGCTTCCCCAGACTTCGGCATTGGGCTTGACGAAGAGATCTTCCACGCGGCCGGTCGCGGCGGCCAGGACGACTTGCTCCACCTCGCACGACGCCGCGTCGTTTCCTCGCAAGCTTGCCCATTTCTGCAAGGCCTGATCCTGCTCGGCACGAAAGCTGGGCTGCACCACCCGCCAGGCCTGCTCTCGCAAATCGTCCAACTGCGCCAATTCGCTGCCGCCAGAGACATGGTTCGGGAGCAAGTTGGGGTAGCTGTTCGCCTCGAAATAGATTGGCGCCAGATAGCCAACACAGGCCAACACCAGCGGCGTCCGCTCGGCAGGTAGCACAGCTTGCACGGCGTCGTCCACTCGGTGAAAGAAATTCAATGTCTCGACTTTCGCGCGGTCGTCCGCGCCTCCATGGCCGTGAAACATCGTTTCCGTCGTCGCCCCGCGGCCTTTGGAAGGTGAACGGTGTGCATGGTGTTGCAGGTGCGTTTCCAGACCGTCCGGTTCCGCCCGACGGATCTCCGGCAGTTTGAGTTCATGCAATGAATCTCGAGTTGCTTCGAACAGCCGCGCATCGTCCTTGGTGAGCAGCAGCACATAGTAACGTCCGTTGGCCTGAACCAGGGGCACCAACGGCTTGACGTAGAATCGACGGCCAACCACCAGCCGTTCGCTCAAATCCAGGCCGACGGAGTAGGCCTGGAAAAAGCCTTCCGCGAGAAAACACGCCAGACTATCGCCGCGGCGGCGTTCGGACTGCGTCTGAACCAGCACGTCGTCGAGCGGCGCCAGAATTGCATCTGCGTCCGGGCGGCGCAGTCCTCGTTCTGTCAGCGCGGCGAAGGCCTCGTTCCGCAGATTCTTCAGTCGGATGGGGTCTTGCCGCTGGTCTCGCCCACCCGCGTGAGTCGGCAGAAACATGGACACGCAAGGCTGCCCCTCGTGTTCGACCAATTCTAACAGGTCCGTTTGTTTCAGGTTGGTCATGGCCTGTTTCCTCCTAAACTGGCTCGGTGCGCCCGCATCGACAGCGTCTGGTCTGATTGGTCAAACCAGACGTCTGGCGGCTGGGTGGCGTAGTTGGGAATGATGGCGAACATCATGAGCAGAAGGCCGATGACGATCTCGTTCTGCATCCCTGGCGGCAACGGCGATGCCGCGCCGAATCTGCCGAATGCCACCAGCCACAGGGCAACCAGAAGTGTCAGCAAGTGCGCGTGTCGGGTAGGCCGCCAGTAGGATAACGCGGCAAACGTGGCGACGAGCCCGCCGGCGGCGAAATCGCTGGCCCATAACAGCGTCGCCTCGTCGCTATGAACGAAGACGAACGGGCTGATGATCAACCATACGCCCAGCATCACTTCGACATCGCGGGCCCACATGAAACCACCTCTTCACTTCGACGTTGAAGATACCGTGCCTTATGCAGCACGACGAACCATATCCGCTGCGGCCTGATCGGCGCTTTCGAAGGGGCGCCCGATAAACGCCAGCCAGACGGCTTTCGCGCTGCCGGTTCGCTTGCCGACCAGGTAGAGGAGCTTCAGCGAAGCGTATACCTCGTCAATGGCCATGTAGACCAGCGCCAATGAAATGGCGGCCGTCACGAGGCACAAGAAGCACCAGTATCCGACGATGGTGCCTTGCGCAACAACCAGGATGGCGCTCACGAGGCCCAAGGGAATGACGTCAATCCCGAACAGGATCACCAGCCAGGGGCGATACTGCCAGCGACGCGTCGAACCGGCCAAACCAAAAATCGCATCGCCCAGATATGCAAGCGCGCCCAGCGCCGCGTCGTGGATGCCAAACCAGCCATACATCTGCTTCGCCACGTCCGAGTCCAACACCTTGCGGCTTTGCTCGCCAAACACGGGATCCCACACGTCGTCCACGATGCGCCACTGATACATCGCCATGTAGGCCGCGATGACGGTTGCCACAAGCGCCAGAATGCAAATCGGAATGCGCTGCGACCATGCGGACGGATTGTGTTTCCAGGGGGGGATGACCACCGACAGATCGGCGCTATCCGCCGGAAAACCACGCAGCGACTGGCTCATCGTCGCGACTCCTGGGGTGAGGCGAGACGCTCGGGCAGCGGAAGACCGTTGATTTCATACCAGCGCCGGGGTGCGTCGTGCAGTCTCGAGACGATCTCCGGCAGCGTGGCCCGTAGAGTGTGCCGGGGATTCCAACCCAGCGACTGGCGCGCTCGATCGATGTCCACCGGGTAGTGTTGGTCGGCAAGGTCGATCATCCAGGGCTTGATGAACGGGGCATCTGCATCTGCAGCAGCCAACTTGCCTTTCACCCAAGCCCCGGCCTTGGCGGCAAATTTCGGAATGCGGATGGTTGGCCACTCCTGGCCGTGAATCAGCTGGCCAAGTTCATCCTGCAACTCGGCATAGCTCATGACATCCTCTTCGCCGATCAACAGCACCTCATAGGACGGCAGCGACTGTCGCCGGACAATTGCCGCCTGAATGCATTCGACCAGGTCGTCTAGATGCACAAACGACTGACCGTGGTCTTTGTCCCCCGGAAACAAGTAGCTTTCGAGTTGCTTCTCATAGATCCGGCTGACTTGCTGCGCGATGGGCAGGCTATGGCAGTCCTCGTCATAGACGCCTGCGATTCGCAGCACCAGCGCCGGAATATCGCCTCGCATTTCGCGCAGCGCGCTTTCCGCGCCGAGCTTTGACTGAGGGTAATCCCACTCGGCCTCCAGCGGAGATTCGGCGGTCAACGCTTCGTCCTTTTCCGCCGACTGCATGACCAGCAGCGTACTGGAGAAAATCAACTGTTCCACCTCGAAGGACTGCAGGCCGCGCAGCATCCGTTTCGTGCCTTCGACCGTCAACTCGCGATAGAGAGGACTCGGCTCGCCCGAAAAATCGTAGTAGGCGGCGAGATGAATGACGCTGGCGATCCGGCTTCCATGCTCCTGCCGCAACATGGCCAGGGCCTCATTTACCCGATCGTCATTCGTCAGGTCGCACTTAATCCACGTGAGTGGCAGCGCTGTCTCAGGCGGCTTCATGTCGAGTCCAACGAGCGAGTACTGCGAGGCCAGCGACTTCGCCAGACGCGAACCGATCAATCCGGAACTACCCGTGATTACGACGAGAGGCCGTTCTTGCATCATCATGTGCTCCGATCCGCACAAGGGAATAGACTTTCGAGTTCCTAGTTACATGAGCCCTGCACTCGCGCGTTCGCGACTGCGAGTCGGCGACTGGTGCAGATCGCATGCCCGTCAAGCCGAATAACCTCAGCACAACTCCCGACAACTCCCGGAGACGCCCAGTTGGTTCGAGGGAGACCTGGTCGAAATCGAGCCATCGATCCGAGGCTGGCCGGCGCGTAGATTGCTTGCTCACCACCGCGGAGGCACATCGACCCGGACGGTCGCCAACTAACCGAGGGGCCGACGAAGTTGTTTCAGTGCGATGAGCTGGGGAGAAAACCGGCGAATCGCAAGTCGTTAGCCGATGGAAACACGAACCCGGCCGCCCTCGTCGCCGGCGGTGATCGGAATGCCGAGGAAAGTGCGCAGAACCTCGATGTGCGTCAGCGAATGACGCGAGAGCGGCAGCGTGAGGAACTCGCTTTTTGCGCCATGCCGCCAGGCCGCGATGCCGAGCGGCAGTAGCAGTTGATCGGCCAGATGGCGCCCGACCGGAACGTCGGCCGCCTGGTAGGTGCGCAACCCGTCGATTGCCTCGCGAGCCACGTTCTCGGCACTGACGCCCTGTCGGCCGAAACCGGTGAAAACTTCACGGACATGCTCACTATGCAGCTCAATCATGACGATGTTGCCGGGCCCGGGCGAGCCAGCGGCCTGGTAGATGTGGAAGCAGTCGGGCGCCCACTGGAGCTTTTCGGCCGCGGTGTCGATCTCGCGCTTGGCGATCGAGCGAGGCAGGTTCGCGACGATGGCGGTAACCGACCGCTGGAGAATCGCGCCGCGATCCGTGAGCTGGAGGCCCTTCAGTTCCTCACGCGCGGGCTGGATGCCGACGCTGAAGCGTCCGCCACCGGCGGGATAGAAGCCGTGCCGTTCAAGTGCGGAGGAGATGTTGAGGCCCATCCGCGCGATAAGCGGGAAAAACGCCTGCGCAAGGAAATCGTATGGCGGAGCCCACGGGTTATGCGTACCGCCTTCGATCGCAACCTCCGATGGAGCATCGGCAATCATCAGGGCCGGCAGAATGGTCTGCAGAACGAGCGTGCCGCTACCGGCCGTTCCGACCGAGAACGAGTAGCTGCCGGGCCGGATGGTCGAGGGATGAAAGGTGAGCGTCTGCGAGCCGATCGCGTTGCCGCTGACCTCGGCGTCGCCCACTTGTGAGGCGGCCTGCACGGCGGTGAGATGCTGGCGCAACAGGCCCGGCTTATCGCGACCCGCGCGAATGTTCTCAATGCGCACGGACTTACCCGTGACGAGCGCGAGCGAGAGCGCTGAGCGAAGGATCTGCCCACCGCCCTCACCCCGCGAGCCGTCGATTGCGATCACCTCAGTCATCCGCGGCGTCTCCGTCCTTGATCACGAAGCGGGCCTTCAGGCGCGCGACTTCGCTGGCCAGCCCTGCCGACTTCACAGACTGCAGCACTTCGTCGAAATCCTTGTACGCCGCGGGCGCTTCGTCGATCGGGTACTGCCGGCAGTTTGAGAGAATGTCGGCCTCGTCGAACGACTGATCCACCTGCTTCTGGTCGAGAGCGCGCTTCGCGGCCTTGCGACCGAGCGCGCGACCGGCGCCATGATTGACGCTATAGCAGCTCAGACTTGCGCCGGGATCGGCAACCATCACGGCCGAACCCGCTTGCGGGTTGCCCGGCAACAGGATCGGATGACCGACGTCAGCGAACGGAGTCCCGCGCAGCGCATGGTGCCCCGCCGGGAAGGCACGCGTGGCTCCCTTGCGATGCACCCAGGCGACCTGGTTGTCGACGATCTCCTTGCGGGCAATATTGTGACTGATGAAGTACACCAGGCGGCCAGTCGTGCCGGGAATGATCTCCTGAAACGCTTCGAGCACCAGAGCATTGATCAGCAGGTGATTCACGGTGGCGAAGTTCGCGCCCAGCGCCATGTCGTCCAGGTAGGCATCGGCCTCGGCGGTGCCGAGCGGCGCGTAAACCAACTCGCGATCCTGGCCGGGCAGCGGAATGTCCCACCGCGCGAACTTGGCTTGGAGCGACTTGAACTGACCCGAAGCGAGCATGTGGCCGATGCCGCGCGAGCCGCAGTGCGAGAGGAATGCCACGCCGCCATCGACCAGGCCGAAGGCATCCGCCACGGCGCGCGAGCGCGCATCACTGCCGACTTCGACGACTTCGCACTCGCCGAAATGGTTGCCGCCGCCGTAGGAACCGAGCTGAGCAACCTTGGCGTCGAAGTTGTGGATCTTGGGCTGGATTTCGGCCAAACGCTCGCCGAGCGCATAGGGAGTATCGTCGTGACCGACGTGCGCAAAGTCTTCGCAGCGCGCAGCCCACTCCGGCGGAATGCCCAGAGCTTCGCACACGCTTGGCGACGCGCCTTCGATGAGGACGCGCTTGCCGAGCGTGACGTCCACGCGGCGAGACTTGGGCGCATGGCGCTGGCCGCGGCCGGC
>JBGSKX010000070.1:0-16518 GCA_041741015.1 Pirellulales bacterium | reverse complement strand
CGCTGGTGGTGGAGCTGGCGGTGAAGGCCTGGCATCGCGAGTTCGGCTCCGACCTGTTGGCCGGGATCTCGATCGTGACGGCCGTGCTGCTGGAGGAGTACCTGGCCGGCACGCTCGTGGTGCTGATGCTTTCGGGCGGCGGCGCGCTCGAGAGTTACGCAGTGCGGAGTGCTTCGAGCGTGCTGGACGCGCTCGCCCGGCGAATGCCGCAGGTCGCCCACCGAAAAGCCGACGGCAGCCTGGTCGACGTCGCGCTGGATGACGTGGCGGTCGGCGATCGGCTGATCATCCTGCCGCACGAGACGTGCCCCGTGGATGGCACCGTCGTCGAAGGGCACGGCGTGATGGACGAGTCGTACCTGACGGGCGAGCCGTACCTGATGTCGAAGACGCCCGGCTCGGCGGTGCTCTCGGGTGCGATCAACGGCGACTCGGCCTTGACGATCGAAGCGGCGAAGCTGGCGGTCGACTCGCGCTACGCGCGGATCATGCAGGTGATGCGCGCGAGCGAGCAGCACCGGCCGCGAATGCGGCGGCTGGGAGATCAACTCGGAGCGTTCTATACGCCGCTGGCCGTGGCGATTGCGCTGGCCGCGTGGCTGGTGAGCGGCGAGGCGACGCGGTTTCTGGCCGTGCTGGTGGTGGCGACACCCTGCCCGCTCTTGATTGCCATTCCGGTGGCGATCATCGGTTCGATCTCGCTGGCAGCGCGGCGGGGCATCATCATCAAAGATCCGGCCGTGCTCGAACAGGTCGAACAGTGCCGGGTGGTGATTCTGGACAAGACCGGCACGCTCACCTATGGCGAGCCGCACCTGGTGGCGCAGCATGTGGCCGCCGGCTTTGAGCGGGCAGACGTCCTGCGGCTGGTGGCCAGCCTGGAGCGGTACTCCAAGCATCCGCTGGCCGGTGCGATTCTGAGCGCGGCCGAAGCTGAGAAGCTCGCGCTGGAGAACGCGGCGTCGGTGAGCGAGCGGCCCGGCGAAGGGCTGCGCGGCGTGGTTGCGGGGCGCGAAGTGCGGGTAGCGAATCGCAAGCAGATCGCCGCGGTTGATCCGGAAGCGCCGGCGAAGTTCCCGCTGATAAGCGGAGGGCTGGAATGCTGTGCGGCGATCGACGGCCGGCATGCCGCGACGTATGTGTTTCGCGATGAGGCGCGGCCCGAGGGATTTTCGTTCGTCGAACACTTGCGGCCACGGCACATGATCGAACGCGTGATGCTCGTCTCGGGCGATCGAGAGAGCGAGGTCGAGTATCTGGCCAGGCAGGTCGGGATCACCGAAGTGTATGGCGGACAGTCGCCCGAGCAGAAACTGGAGCTGGTGAAGCGCGAGACGGCCAAGGCCAAGACGCTGTTTATGGGTGATGGCATCAACGACGCGCCGGCGCTGACGGCGGCGACCGTGGGCGTGGCGTTTGGGCAGAACAGCGACATCACGGCCGAGGCGGCCGGCGCTGTGATTATGGACACCTCGCTTTCGCGCGTGGACGAGTTTTTGCACATCGGCCGCCGAATGCGCAGGATCGCGCTGGAAAGTGCCGTGGGCGGGATGGCGCTGAGCGTGGTCGGGATGGGGCTCGCCTCGGCCGGGTATTTGCCGCCGGTGGCCGGAGCCCTGGCCCAGGAAGTGATCGACCTGGTGGCGGTGCTGAATGCCCTGCGGGTGGCGATTCCGCCGCGAAGTTTGACGGATTTCTAAGGCTGCGGCCACCCTACGTCGTTAACCCTTTTCGCGGGTTCATTGGGTGCCGGCGACAACTTGTTGTCGGTGTGCGCAACACCGGAGGGTTCGGGGGGGAGCGTATTAAAGTGGAAACTTCATCTCGAACAGCGCATGTCCTGATCCCTCTTGGGCCAGGGCCCACTGACAAACGAGTTGTCAGTGCCACCCCTGTTTTCGCTGGACCTGGGGTTAACGGCGTCGGGTGACACCCAAGATTCCGAGCGGAAAGAAGATATAATTCCCGCAGGCGGAGGGTGTGATCTGATTGCAGTGGGCACGGCCCTGTCCGCCCCAATCTCGACTAGGGGGGCTCACCATGCGACGCCGAGAATTTCTGGCCACGGCCGCTGCCGCCACGCTGACCGCCTCAATTACCACGCGGCGAGGAACCGCGCACGAACATGCGGGGCATGCCGGCGCTGAGGAGTGCCGGACGTACGCTTCGCCGGCCGAAGCGATCGCCTCGCCGCGCGAGACCGAGATGTTCGTCACGGCATTGCGCGTCGGCATTACCGACAAGCAGCCGGACTACCTGGCCGTGGTCGATGTGGATCCGAAGTCGAAGACGTACTCGCAGGTCGTGGATCGGGTGATGATGCCGACCGTCGGGGACGAGTTGCATCACTTCGGCTGGAACGCGTGCAGCAGTTGCCACGGCGCGAAGGACGCCATGCGGCGGTACCTGATTGTGCCGGGGATCAAGAGCGGCAACATCCACGTGATCGACGCGCACGAGCCGCGCAAGCTGAAGCTCGTGAAGACGATCAAGGGGAGCGACATTGCGGCCAAGACTAACCTCGGCGCGCCGCATACCGTGCACTGTTTGCCGAACGGGCAGATCATGATCTCGATGCTCGGCGATGCGAACGGAAACACGCCGGGCGGGTTTCTGCTGCTCAACGAGAAGTTTGAGGTCGTGGGGCGGTGGGACTCCAAAGATAGTGGTCTCGAGTTCAACTACGACTTCTGGTACCAGCCGCGGCACAACGTGATGGTCTCCAGCGAATGGGGCGCGCCGAACACGTTTGGACCGGGCTTCGATGTGAAAGACGTCGAGGCGGGGAAGTACGGCCATTCCATCCTGTTCTGGGATTGGGATGGGCGAAAGCTACTCGAAAAGATCGACCTGGGCCCGACGGGATTGATTCCGCTCGAAGTCCGCTTCCATCACAATCCCGACAGCACGCACGGCTATGTGGGCGCCGCGCTCTCGAGCACGATGTGGCACTGGCACAAGGACGGCGAGAAGTGGAACGTCGACAAGGTGATCGAGGTCGCAGGGGTCGAGCACGAGGGCTGGCCGTTCCCGGTGCCCGGCTTGATCACCGACCTGCTGGTCTCGATGGACGATAAGTTCCTGTACTTCTCGAACTGGTTGCACGGCGATCTGCGGCAATACGACATCCGCGATCCGGCGAAGCCAAAGCTCACGGGGCAGCTCTGGCTGGGTGGCGTGATCGGCCGCAGCGGGAAGTTCCGCGAAGGGAAAGAAGGCGAGCGGCCATTCATTGGCGGGCCACAGATGCTGCAGCTCAGCCTGGACGGACGCCGGCTGTATGTGACCAACTCGCTGTACAGCAGTTGGGACAATCAGTTCTATCCTGACATGAAAGGCGGCTCGTCGCTGATGATGATCGACTGCGATCCGGCCGGCGGAATGAAGCTGAACGAGGACTTTTATGTCGACTTTGGTAAGGAACCCGGCGGACCGGCACGGGCGCACGAGATGCGATTCCCGGGAGGAGACTGCACGAGCGATATCTGGGTTTAGTTGAGAGATGTTTGATTAACCGCAGAGGTCGCAGAGGGAAGACAGAGGAGAAAGATAGGAGAGAACCACAGATGGACACAAATGAACACAGATGAAGAAAGAGGGGAAGTTCTAGGCAGGCGGCGCAGATTTGAAGATCTACATTTACGTGCTTTGTGTCTTCGTGGCTTGGTGGTGAATTTACCTTTTGATGTTTCAGAGAGATATGGACCATAAAGACACGAAGAGCACGAAGGAAACGCATCAACTCCCGATTTGTGTTTATCTGTGTTCATCTGTGGTTCTCTTCGTTCGTTGATTCTTGAACGGAAGAAGGCTGAGTTATGGAAAAGTCGGTGGTGGATTTCGCGGCCGATGGCGAAGTCGGCATCGTGACGCTCAATAATCCGGAGCGGCGGAACGTGCTCTCGCGGATGACGCTCGGGCAGCTGATCGCGCGGCTGGAGTCGGCCGAGGCGGATGGAGTGGTGAAGTGCGTGATCCTGCGGTCGACGGGGAACGTGTTCTCGGCGGGACACGACCTGGCCGAGATCGTCGCGGCGACCGACGCCGAGCGCGAGAGCCTGTTTGCGCTCTGCTCGCAAGCGATGATGACGGTGCGGAACCTGTCGCTGCCGGTGATTGCCGAAGTGCAAGGGATCGCCACCGCGGCCGGCTGTCAGCTTGCCGCGACGTGCGATCTGATCATTGCGGCGGAAGAAGCCAGCTTCGCCACGCCGGGCATCAAGATCGGCTTGTTCTGTTCGACTCCGGCCGTGGCGATCTCGCGCGTGATGAGCCCGAAGAAGGCGATGGAGATGCTGCTCACGGCCGAACCGGTGCCCGCGCGCGAGGCAGAGCGTATCGGGCTGGTGAATCGCGTCGTGCCGCGCGGCGAACTCGAAGAAACGACAATGAAGCTCGCGCGGCAGATTGCGGCGGCGAGCCCTTACACGGTCGGCCTGGGTAAGAAGGGCTTCTACGATCAGATCGCGCTCGGCGTGGAGCAGGCCTACGCGCTGACCGAGCAGATCATGGTCGAGAACGCCAAAGCACCGGATGCGATCGAAGGGATGCAGGCATTTCTGGAGCGGCGGAAGCCGAAGTGGGGGAAGTAGTCACGGCTCGATGCTCGCGGGATCGCCTTCAGCGGTTCGCACCGGACGACTGGCGGCTCGGTGGCGGCTTGGCAGGATGATCGAACCGAGGAAGAGCAAAATCGTGAGAACCACCAGTATCTCGACTAGCGTAACTTTGAATCGAGGTTCTGGTCGTTTAACCGGCCAATCTGACCAGCGGTCGTGCTTGTCCATCCAGCGAAAGGCCGCCCATTGAAGCGCGACGAAGGGCAGCGCGAAGAACAGCAGGAATCCCACAAGCAGGTTGATTCGGAGCCACTTCCTGGCATTGGCACGGCTAGGGTACTCGGCCAGTGGCACCCAAACCCATTGCGGAATTGGATCCTCGAATGCCGATGGCGCTCGATACGGATTGTCTTCAAGGGTCGCCATTCCCTAAGTTTATCGCGAACTGGACGAGAGCTGTTGGTCTTGCCACACTTAGGATTCCGATAGGTACTGAATCCTTGTTCCCCGCCGCCACACGGCCTAAACTAAAGGCTTCCTAACTCCCCTCGTCGCAAACCTTTCCAGCCGTTTTGAGGGTATCCATCGATGGCGACCGCCATGGATCGAAAACTGTGGGCCAAGTGGCAAGAGGAGATCGAGAAATCGCCCCCGCCGGAATTGCCGGCCACCACCGTGAGCGGCGTGGCAATCGATCCGCTCTACACGCCCGACAACCTGGACGGGTTCGACTACGACACGGAGCTCGGCTATCCGGGCCAGTATCCTTACACGCGCGGCGTGCATGCCACGATGCATCGCGGCCGGCTGTGGACGATGCGGCAGTTCGCCGGCTTTGGCACCGCGCGGCAAACGAACGAGCGGTTCAAGTTTCTGGTCGACAAGGGGCAGACCGGCCTCAGCACGGCGTTCGACCTGCCGACGCTGATGGGGCTCGACAGCGACGACCCGCGCTCGCTGGGTGAGGTCGGCCGGTTGGGCGTGGCCTGCGACACGATCGACGACATGCGGACGTTGTTCGACGGGATCGACATTGAGAAGCTGTCGGTCTCGATGACGATCAACGCACCGGCCGCAATCGTGATGGCGTTCTACCTGGCGAACGCGCAGGACCGCGGGTTCGACTGGCGTAAGATGCGGGGCACGATTCAGAACGACACGCTGAAAGAGTTTCACGCTCAGAACGAGATTTATTTCCCGCCGGAACCCTCGGTGAAGTTGGCGATCGACGTCGTCGAGTTCTGTGCGCACCACGTGCCGCAGTGGAACCCGGTGTCGGTCAGCGGCTATCACATTCGCGAAGCCGGTTCGACGGCCGTGCAGGAGCTGGCCTTCACGCTGGCCGATGGCTTCCACTACATCGACCAGACGCTTGAGCGCGGACTGAAAGTCGATCAGTTCGCCGGCCGCTTGAGCTTCTTCTTCAATGCCCACAACGACATGTTCGAGGAGATCGCCAAGTATCGCGCGGCGCGCGTGCTGTGGGCCGATCGACTGCGGAATCACTACGGGGCAAAGAAAGAATCGTCCTGGAAGCTGCGGTTTCATGCCCAGACCGCCGGCTGCACGCTGCAGGACAAGCAGCCCGAGGTGAATCTGATTCGCGTGGCGTACCAGGCGATGGCCGCGGTGCTGGGGGGCTGTCAGTCGCTGCACACCAACAGCATGGACGAGACGCTGGCCCTACCCTCGGAACACGCCGTGACGCTTGCGCTGCGGACGCAACAGGTGCTGGCCTACGAGACGGGCGTCACCAACACGGTCGATCCGTTGGGCGGGAGTTATTTTGTCGAAACGCTCACTCGGCAGATGTCCGAAGAGGCCCGGCGCTACTTTGAGCGGATCGACGAATTGGGCGGAATGCTCGGCGCGATTGATCGCGGGTTCTTCCGTCGCGAGATTGCCGACGCGGCGTTCGCTTTCCAACGGGAGTTCGATGCCGGCCACAAGCTGGTCGTCGGCGTGAACGCGTTCCAGGAGAAAGACGAAAAGCCGCTCGACATTCTGCAGATTGACCTGGCAGTCGAGGCCGAGCAGGTGGCGAGCCTGAACAAGGTCAAGCGCGATCGCAGCGCCGCGGACTTGAGCCGCACGCTGGATGCGGTGCGCCGCGCGGCCGAAGCCGAGGAGAACCTGCTGCCTTCGCTGATCGACGCGGCTCGTGCCCGGGCGACGGTGGGCGAAACGATGCATGCCCTGGCGGATGTGTATGGCCGGTGTGAAGGCGCGGTGGTGTGAAGCAACGGGAATTGGTGGCGTTAAGTGTGAAAGATCAGGCTCCGCTGATACGGTCGGGTGCCACAGGTGGCCGCGTGGCGGCTCACCTGTGCTCTGCTGGGAATGGCAGCACGGTTTGCGAGGCGGGGCTCTTTTAGGGCGCGAAGTGCACCGGTGACTGCTGCGCAGCACCGGTGGCACCCAATCCCGCTCGATGGCTAATGGCGTAGAGAGCAACCCCGTGCGGTGGTTAAAGGCAATTTAAGACTTTGTGGCGCTGAGTAATCTCCATGAACGAACAGGCTCCGCTTCGGATTGTGCTGGCCAAGGTGGGCCTCGATGGTCATGACCGCGGTGTGAAAGTCGTCAGCCGCGCGCTGCGCGATGCCGGCTTCCACGTGATTTATCCGGGGCTGTGGCAAGCGCCCGAGGCCGTGGTGCGAACCGTGGGTGATGAAGACGCGGACTGGCTGGGAATCAGCCTGCTCAGCGGCACGCACCTGACGCTGGTACCGCGGATCATCGACCTCTTGAAAGCGGCGGGGCTCGATCACGTCGGCGTGCTCGTGGGCGGCATCATCCCCGAGGCCGACATTCCCAAGCTCCACGAGATGGGCGTCTCGCGCGTGTTCGGCCCGGGTACGCCGATGACCGACATCATCACGTATTTGCGCAGCGAGGGGAGTCGCACGCATGCTTAGCGATCTGCTCGCGCGGCTCGAGGAGAAGGATCGGCTCGCGCTGGCGCGGTTGCTGACGCTCATTTCGCGCGGCGAGCAATTGCCCGAGATCAGTAGCGCGATCGGTGCACGTAATGAGACGACGCCCGTGGTGGCGATCACGGGCAATGCCGGCGTCGGCAAGAGCACGCTGGTCGGGAAGCTGGCCGAGCACTTGCGCGGCGAAGGTAAGTCGGTCGCCATACTGGCCTGCGATCCGGAAAGTCCGCTCACTGGCGGCGCCCTGCTGGGGGATCGCATCCGGATGCCGAGCCGGCCGGATGACGCCGGGCTGTTCATTCGCAGCCTGGCCGCGGCGAGCGGACATCAGGCCGTGGCCGAGCATGTCGACCTAATGATTCGGCTGTTGGCGAAGTTTGGATTCGACGTGATCCTGCTGGAGACGGTCGGCGCGGGGCAAGGTGACACCGCCGTTCGCGAACTGGCCGACGTCGTCGTGCTGCTCGTGCAGCCCGAGAGTGGCGACGAGCTGCAGTGGGAAAAGGCGGGCCTGTTGGAAGTGGCCGACGTGGTGGTCGTGCATAAGGCGGACCTGGCCGGCGCGGAAAAGACCGAGGGACAGGTCAAGGAACTCTTGAGTTTGCCGGGGAGCCGGGAGATCGCGGTGTTACGCGTGAGCTCGCGCACGGGGCAAGGCTTTGAAGCGCTGTGGAAAGCGGTGATGGCTGCGCCGCGCCGAGGCACGACGCTCGACGGCAGGCAGCTTTTACGGCTGGCGCAGCAACTGCTGGCCGATCGCTATCGCAGCCGGGGCGCGGCCGCCGGGCCAATCATCGATCGCTGGAAAGCCCACAAGCTCGACGAATCGCAGGCGGCCAAGCAGCTCTTGGATTTGCTGGTCCGGTAAATTCGCCGGCGTGTTCGGGTGCCGCCCGCCCGCGCACGCACACTAGCTCAGCTCGACTTCGTGCCGCTTCGCACAGACGATGCAACGGGCGGCATAAGGAATGGCCGCTAGTCGCTGCTGGTCGATCGGCTTATTGCAGTCGACGCACTTGCCGAATGAGCCGGCCTCGATCCGGGCCAGGGCTGCCTCGACTTCTTCGAGCATCTGCTCCTCGTTGGCGACAATTGCCAGTTGTTCGTCGAGCCCGCTGGAATCGTGATCGGCCGGATGCGTCGGCAGATTGCTGGTCGTGCCAGGTGAATTGATATCCTCGCGCAGCGATTCCTCGGCCGAATTGACCTCGTCGATCAGCCGCTGGCGGATTTCGATGAGCTGCGTCTGGTAACGCTGCAAGAGATGCTTTTCCATGACAAACTACCTACTCCATGGGCTGGAACGTGGTTGGAACGTTTGACTTTGCGATCTAGATTGCAAAAAATGCGCCGCAGTGGAGCATCCGCTCCGGAAATCCCGGCACAAGCTTTGCGATTCCAGGTGCCAGGGGGCTCGTTCCTGTCGCACCGGACCTCGATCTCATGGCCACTCCCAGGCGGACCGCCGGCGAACTGCTTGTTTCCGCTGCGCGGGCTTATCACAGCCCTTATTGGCAGCCGGCCGTTGACGTCTATGAAACGGCCCGCGGCTGGGTGCTGAAGTACGAACTGGCCGGCGTCGCGCCTGAGGATATCGAGGTGCAGGTCGCCGGTCGGACGATCGCGGTTCGGGGTGTGCGTCGCGACGTGCGGATCGAGGAAAAGCGGCAATCGTTCTGCATGGAGATTTCGTACAACCGCTTTGAACGCGCGCTGGAGCTCCCCTGCGATCTGAACACGATGGAGCTGGCCACGCAGTATCGCGACGGGATGCTGATCGTCGTCCTCCATTGCCAGGAGAACAAGTCTTGAATGCTTCCGAAGTAACTCCCGAAAAGAACGACGCTCCGCAGTCGCGCACGCTGCCGATCCTGCCGATCAAGAACACGGTGCTCTATCCGTACTTGTTGATGCCGCTTTCGGTGGGCCGGGCACGGTCGATCGCCGCGGTCGAGGCTGCCGCCACAAGCGAGGACAAAACGATCTTGATCGTTTCGCAGCGCGACGCGCGCGTGGAAGATCCCACGTTCGAACAGCTCTACACGATCGGGACCGAAGCGGTGATCAAACGGTTCGAACGCCACGACGGCGCGATCCAGATGATCGTGCAGGGCACGCGGAGGATGGAAATCATCGAGCCCGGCCGGGCGATGCCGTTTCTGGAAGCGCGCGTGCAGGCACTTCCTGAACCGAGCGACACGGGGGACGAGATCGACGCCCTGGAGCGAAACATCGTTGACCAGGCGGGGCAGATTCAGGCGATGAGCAATGCCGAAGCGCCGATCAGCATTGCGCAAGTCCTCTCACAGTTCAAAGACCCGCTGCACAAGGCCTACATGATGGCCACGATGCTCAGTCTCGATTCAGAGAAGGAGCAGCAACTGCTCGAGTCGAGCAGCCGGCTGGAAGGTCTGCGGCTGATGCACGAGCTGCTCGCGCACGAGATTCAGATCGTCGAGCTGCGGCAGAAGATCGCCACCCAGGCCCAAAGCGAGATGAGCCGAGAACAGCGCGAGTATCACCTGCGGCAGCAACTGCGCGCCATTCAGGAGGAGCTTGGCGAAGGTGGCGGCGAGGCGGCCGAGGTGGACGAATTGCGCGAGCGGATGGAGAAGATTGAACTGCCCGAGGACGTTCGCAAGGAAGCCGAGCGTGAGCTGGGACGTCTCTCGCGGCTGCCGACGGCGGCGCCGGACTACCAGATCACGCGATCGTACATCGAACTGATCCTGGAGCTGCCGTGGGACAAGACGACCGAAGACAACCTCGACCTGGCACGCGCTCGGCAAGTGCTGGACGAGGATCACTACGGACTGAAGGAGATCAAGGAGCGGATCGTTGAGCAGCTCGCCGTGCTGAAGTTGAACCCCGCGGCGAAGGCGCCGATTCTGCTCTTCGTCGGTCCGCCGGGCGTGGGCAAGACTTCGCTCGGACAGTCGATCGCCAGGGCGCTGGGTCGCAAGTTCGAACGGATGAGCCTGGGGGGCATGCACGACGAATCGGAGCTGCGCGGCCATCGCCGCACGTACATCGGCGCGATGCCGGGCCGGATCGTTCAGGCGATTCGCCGGGCCGGCGTGCGCAATCCGCTCTTGATGCTCGACGAGCTGGACAAGCTGGGGCGCGACTTCCGCGGTGATCCTTCGGCGGCGCTGCTCGAGATTCTCGACCCGGCGCAGAACCACGAGTTCCGCGACAACTACCTGAACCTGCCGTTCGATCTGTCGCAGACGTTTTTCATCGCCACGGCGAACACGCTCGACACGATCCCCCGGCCGCTGCTGGATCGAATGGAGATCATCCGCCTGAGTGGGTATAGCGAAGAGGAGAAGGTGCAGATCGCCAGGCGGTACCTGATCGCCCGGCAGCTCAAGGACAGCGGCGTGACGGCCGAGCAGGTGATCATTCCGGATGAAACCTTGCGGGCGATTATCACTCGGTACACGCGCGAGGCGGGCGTGCGGCAGTTCGAGCGGCTGATCGGCCAGCTCGCGCGCAAGATTGCCGTGCGCTATGCCGAAGGGCGCGGCGAACCGACGACGATCAAGCCCGAGGAACTATCAGATCTGCTGGGGCCCGAGCGGTTCTTTCTGGAGCGGGCCCGCGAATCGATGCCACCCGGTGTATCGACCGGACTGGCCTGGACCGAGACCGGTGGCGAAGTGCTGTACATCGAAGCGCTCGCGCTACCGGGCGGGCGCGACCTGATGCTAACCGGTCAGCTCGGCGAAGTGATGCGCGAGAGCGCCCGGGCGGCACAGAGCTACATCTGGTCGCACGCGGCGGCATTGGGGATCAGCGAAGAGTCGCTCAAGAGCACCGGCGTTCACATCCACGTGCCAGCCGGTGCAATCCCCAAGGACGGGCCTTCGGCGGGCGTGGCAATGGCGGTGGCGCTCGCCTCGATGTATAGCGGTGAACCCGCGCGCGGCGACACGGCCATGACCGGTGAAATCACGCTCACGGGCCTGGTGCTGCCGATCGGCGGCGTGAAGGAAAAGGTGCTGGCCGCGCGGCGTGCCGGCATCACCACCGTGATCCTGCCGGAACAAAACGGAAAGGACCTGCGCGAGCTGCCGGACGAGGTGCGGAGCGAGATGAAGTTCGTGCTGGCCGCGAAGATCGAAGACGCACTGAGCGTGGCGATTCCGGCCTTGGCCGAGAGGCTCAAGAGTGTGGCGACGATTCGCTATGCCGACGCTCCGCAAGGGAATGGCAAGAAAGCGGCAGCCAAGGGTGAGCCGGTTTAGAACTCAAGAATCTTAACAAAGAGGCACAAAGGTACAGAGACACAGGCAGAGCAAAAAAAGAGAACCACAGATGAACACGAATAAACACAGATAGGAGCTAAAAACAACAGGAGTGAGTAGATTAAGCGCTATTCACGCCTCGCTCTGATCTGTGTGTATCCGTGTTCATCTGTGGTTCTGTCTTACTCTCTCCCTCTCTCCCATTTCCTCTGTGCCTCTGAGCCTCTGCGTTACGATTCCTTCTCTGCTGGCGGCGTGACGCCGAACTTCTCGCAGAGCACGAGGAGCATGTTCCAGGTGCCGCCTTCGACGTAGAGGCCTCTTTTTAGCAGCGCGGCTTTGCGCTGGAGTTCAATCTCGCCGGGGACCAGTACGCGGTCGACGCCCGGCATCGTTGGCGTCGCGTGCATATATTCGGCCAGATCGCGCACACGCTGGCTGAAGTCGGCCAGCGGTTGGAACCGCGCGATGTCGATCGCCATCACGAACAAGCCATCGCCAGGATAAGCCCGATCGGGCGCGCAGCCGCCGGCGCCGGTCAGGACGCCGGCCAGGATGTCGATCATCAGGGCCAGGCAGTACCCCTTGTAGCCAACGGAACCGCCCAGCGGCACCAGCGCTCCCGGCGGGTCGGCGTACAGCAGCGATGCGTCGTTCGTTGGGCGGCCTTCCGCATCGACGAGCCAGCCATCGGGCGCGGGCTTGCCGGCCTGGAACTTGGCCCGGACTTTGCCCTCGGGCGCGACGGTCGTGGACATGTCGACTACCAGCGGCGGACCGTCGGCCTGCGGCGCGCTGATGGAAATTGGATTGGTCGAGAGCCGGCGTTTCATGCCGCCGAACGGAAGTACGGCCTGCGCGCCGCCGCCCGAGTTGACGAAGCAGAGGCCGATCATGCCGGCCTCGGCGATCATTAGCGTGTACGTGCCGATGCGCCCCGTGTGATGGCAGTTGCGAACCCCAACGCTGGCGGTGCCCGTCTCGCGAGCGATGTCGATGGCCAGCAGCGTGGCCTCGCGCCCGGCGACTTGCCCCAGGCAGGCGTTGCCATCGAGCAGAGCGCCGGCGGGAAATCGCTCCACAACGCGCGTGGTTTCGTGCGGCTTGATCTCTCCGCGCTGGATGAAGTCGCAGTATTGCAGGACTCGCAGCACGCCGTGCGAGTCGTGACCGGCCAGGTTGGCTTCGATCAGGTGGTCGGCGACGATCGCGGCCAGTTCGGGCGGCGTGCCGGCACCTTGCAGAAGTTGAGAGGCGAGTTGCTCCAGGTCGGCGGCGGCAAACGTGGGCATGAACGAGAGTCCTACTTACACGGAACGGGGGAAATCGCGGTTCAGTGTATCTTCCTCCCGTGACGTGCGAAAGTTGACAGCGTCCCCGCACGCAGGGATCATCAGGCTATTCTCCGACATGGTTCGTCATCTTGAAGCGGCCCACTCGGCCGGCAGGCGGTATCAACAATGCGCTGGTGGCTCCCGTTGTGTTTGGTGCTCATGGTCGGCTGCGGCGGTACATCCGCGCAGCAAGAGCCCCGCGACAAACCGCTGATCGCCGTGATTCCCAAGGCTGTCTCGCACGAGTTCTGGAAGTCGGTCCACGCCGGCGCAGTGCACGGAGAGCAGGCCGCCGACGTCGAGATCATCTGGAAAGGGCCGATCACCGAAAGCGATCGTGAGATGCAGATCAACCTGGTGCAAGACTTCGTGGCCCAGGGAGTCGATGGTATCTGCCTGGCGCCGCTCGACTCGCAGGCGCTTTCGCCCGTCGTGCAAGAGGCGGCCCAGGCGGGGATCCCCGTGTTGATCTTCGATAGCGGACTCGCCGATCCGGCCGGGACGATCAGCTTCGTGGCGACCGACAACTATCACGGCGGCGAGATCGCCGGCCGGCATCTGGGTGAACTTCTGAAGGGGGAAGGCCAGGTGATTGTGCTGCGGCAAGTGGTCGGCAGCCAGAGCGCCGAACAGCGCGAGCAAGGCTGCATCGACGTCTTGAAGAAAGAGTTCCCCAAGATCGAGATCATCTCGTCCGATCAGTATGCGGGCGACACGGCCGATAAGTCGCTCGTGAAATCGCAACAACTGCTGCTCACCTACGGCGACCAGGTGGACGGCGTGTTCACCTCGAGCCAGCACGTGGCGACCGGCATGCTCCGCGCACTCGAAGAGCAAGGACTCGCCGGCAAGGTGAAGTTCATCGGCTTCGATCCGGGGCCCGAGCTAGTCGCTGCACTCGAGGCGGGCAAGATGCACGGCATCGTGCTGCAAGACCCGGTGCGGATGGCGGAGCTGGCCGTCACCACGATGGCCGACCACATTCGCGGCAAGAAAGTGGAACCGCGGATCGCAACGGGCGAAGCGCTGGCCACGCCGGAGAACATGAACACGCCGGAGATCCAGAGATTGCTGAAGCCGGAGATGAAGGACTAGGTGGTTCTTCGAGATCGTTACTTCTGAGCGAAGCGGCGGAGGACGTTCGCGGTGACGCGTGAGACGACCGGGTCGACCAGAAGGCTGCTGGGCCAGGTGATCGAGCCGACGGAAAAGACCGCGCCGCCGCTGGCCGTCGTGTAGTGGATGATGTCGCCACCGCCCTCATCACAGTTCAGGCCCTTGGCGATGTGTTCGAGATTCTTCGGCGAGCTGGCCGAGATCTTGTCCGTCTCATGGCCGCTTGCGCCGCCGGGAATCCGCTCGTGCAGGCTGGCTTCGCCAAACGTGTCGCCGCGCGAGACGCCCGTGCCGGCGAATGCCCAGTGCTCGGGCTCGAGCACCTGGTACGGCGCCGCGGTCATCACGCCGCGCTCGTCGTAGACCACGCCCAGCAAGTTCGCCTCGGACTCGACTCGCATCCCGAAGCGGCTTTCGAGCTCGGGCTTTTCGGCCAGCTTGCGCATATCGCCGTTGTGGACGATCATCGTCGACTCATCGGGGAACGACACTTCGGCGTTCAAACCGTTGCCGCCCAGATACACCAGCCGCCCGCCGCGCTCGTTAACCCACTGTTTCACGGCGAAATACATCTCGCGCGACCAGTACTCCGGATGCGTGCTGATTACGAGCACGCGATAGGCGTCGAGCGGCAACTGGCCGAAGTGCAACTGCGTTTCGGCATACAGGTCATACGCGATTCGCTCGCGCTCCATCCAGCCCAGGAGCCGCCATTCGGTCGGGGCGACGTGGCAGGCCGCGCGGCCCTCGATCGGATCGGTGATCGCGGTCGCTTCGGGTATGTGGTTGATCGGCTCGGGCCGATCGAATGACAGCGGGTCGTACTCCGTGGCGTTCCAGGTGCCGAAAGCCGGATCGTTGTAGCGGGCCAGCTCGCTGCGGGCGTTCACCGTCGGAGTCGAGGGCAGGTGGTCGGCATGGATGTAGTTGCTGCGGCCGCCGAAGTTGTTGTACGCGTTCCAGGTGATGTTCGAGGCCAGCACCGCGATCGGAGCGGTGGGTTTGGCTGGCGCGACGATCCACGGGAAGGCGAAGAACCGGCCGCTGTCGGTGCGGGCGTGAAAGTAATACAGGCCGCTCCGCTCGGGCGCGACGACGCGCTGATGATGCTGGCCGCTCGAGTAGCCGACCTTGTTCCACTGGACGCCGGTTTGCGTGTAATCGCCGTCGGGCGTGATCTGCATCGTGGTCAGTGGTCCGTGTTCGTCGAACCAGCCGATTTTGCGCACTCGCTCTTTCTGCCAGCCGTAGCGCCAGAGGTCGATCTTGTAGGGCTCGACCGAGTGCACGCGGAATTCGGAGGGCTCGCCTGCGCGAACCCACTTCGGCCAGGCGTAGCCCAACAGTTCATCGGCCAGCAGGCGAAAGTGATGCGGCCGGCCGGTAAGTGTGACCGTGCTGCGCTTGGCGCCGTAGCCGCTCCTTTGCAGGGTGACGCGATAGGTGCCCGGCGCGATGTCGGCATAGACGGCGCCGCTGGCCCGGGAGCGTGTTTCGATGGAGCCGCTTTCGTTTTCGAACTCGATGAGGACGTCGGCCAGGGCGAGATAGCGTTGATCGCTGACGTAACCGATGAGCATGGGGAGACTCGAATTGAATTATTGAAGCCAATAGTTAGGACATCGTCACTGTTCTTCGGGTAGCTTTCTCCTCACAACCCGACGCGTGAGCGAGGCGATCCACCGAGCACTCCCACCTCGCTCACGCGTCGGGTTATGATCAGAGCATTCGAAACAACGCTTGAAAGAACACCCGTAGAACATCCAGCGGCAGGCCACGTTTGTACCACACCGCGAGTATGTCGATCCACTGCCTGTCGCGTGGTACAAAGGTAGCCCGGCGCAAGTTCGAATCCTGAAAACCACCCCCCTGCCCTGATCCGCTATGAAGATCGCCCGCATTGAAACGTATTCTGTCGAGATCCCCATTAAGCCGGAGCGGCGGATCAAGAGCTCGCTCGGCGAGCACGTCACTTCGCGCTATGTGCTGGTGCGCGTGATCACGGACACCGGCCTGGAGGGGGCGGGCGAAGCGACCGTGATGCCGCGCTGGAGCGGTGAGACCGTGTGGGGCGCCGTGGCGATGATCAATCGCGTGCTGGCGCCGGCGGTGATTGGTTGCGATCCGGCCGACGCAGCTGAAATCGATCGACGGATGGACGCCGCGGCGGCGCACAACTGGTTCGCCAAAGCCGCGATCGAAATGGCCTGCTGGGACATTGCGGGCAAAGCAGCCGACAAGCCTGTTTACGATCTGCTCGGCGGCGCGGTGCGTCCGCTGGCGGTGCGCAGCCGTTACAGCATGGGGGCCTATCCGCCCGAGC
>JBGSKX010000069.1:0-30983 GCA_041741015.1 Pirellulales bacterium | reverse complement strand
ACCTGCTCGGCCTCGGCGGCGATCCGGGCTTCCGCCGCGTCGATTGCCAGTTGATCGCGTTCGATCGCCAGTGCAAGCTGGTTAGCGCAGGCCTCGAGAAACAAACGCATGTCCGGATCGAGCAGGCGCTCGTGGTCCGGCACGCGAATGCCAATCGCACCGTGGGTACCCTGCGAACCAACCAGCGGCAGGAACAGCCCGACCGCGCTGGGGAGCGTATTTGTGCCGGCGCCCGCTAGCTGGTCGTGCTCGATCACCCACTGGGCCACGGCCTGGCTGGTCGGGTGCCGGGCGATCTCGCCGTTGTGGCCGAATGCAATCTCGGGCGGTCCCGTGGGGCGTCGCAGGTAGATCGCGACTTCGCCGCCGAGCATTTCCGCCATCTTGCTTCCGGCGGCTGATGCCAGGAACACATCTCCGTACAACGAGCTGAGCTGCTTGCCAAGTTCGTACAGTGCGGACGTGCGCCGCTCGCGGTTCCGTGTGCTTTCGATCTGGGCGCGCAACCGCGAGGCAAGCGTGCTGATGCCCAGCCCGATGGCCAGCATCACGGCAAAGGTCACGACGTACTGGGCGTCGGATACCGCGAACGTGTGGTACGGAGGAACGAAGAAGAAGTCAAACACCAGGACGGCCAGCACGCTGGCAAAGATCGCCGGTCCGCGTCCGTAGCGAAAGGCCGTCCAGGCGACCGCGGCCAGGAACAGCATCACGGTGTTGGCTTCCGCATCAGCAAAGTGCAGAAATTGCAAGCCATAGGCCATGGCCCCGGTGGTCGCCACGACGACGCACGATTTCAGGTAGGCCCAGTGCTCGAACGGCTGTTGACGTGCGCGAGCCTGAACCGCGGCGCGTGGCTCTTTCTCGCCATGAATCACGTAGACGTCGATCGCGCCGCTCCCCTCCAAAATCTCGTCGACGACCGTGCCGTAAATCAGCCGACGCCAGCGCGGCTGATGCGTCTTGCCGATCAGGATCTTGGTGACGTTCCGCTCGCGGGCGTACTGGAGAATCGTCTCGGTGACGGACTCGCCGGCCAGCGTAACAGTTTCCGCACCCAGGCGTTCGGCCAGCCGGAAATGCTGGGCCACCCGCTGCTTCGTCGGGCTGCCCGACTCGTCGCCCGTCAGATCGACCGAGACGGCCAGCCATGGAGCGCCAAGTGCGGTGGCCATCCGCTTGGCTGTGCGAATCACACGTGCAGTAGTTGGGCTGGGACCGATGCAGACGAGCAAGCGTTCGGCAGTGGCCCACGGCGCAGCGTCGGCTTTCTCGCGTCGTGCCGTTTCTACGTCGGTGTGCACCACCTGCGCGGCCTGCCGCAACGACAGCTCGCGCAATGCCATCAGGTTGGCCTTCTGAAAAAAGCCCTGCAACGCGCGCCGAGCTTGTTCCGGCAAGTAGACCTTGCCGGCTTTGAGCCGCTCGAGCAGTTCCTCCGGCGTGATGTCGATAATCTCGATGTCGTCCGTCGAATCGAGCACCTTGTCTGGGACCGTCTCGCGCACCACGACCCCGGTGATCTGGCCGATCACGTCGTTCAGGCTCTCAATGTGCTGAACATTCAGCGTGGTCCACACGTCGATGCCAGCCGCCAGCAGATCCTCGACGTCCTGCCAGCGTTTTTCGTGCCGCGAGCCTGCGGCGTTCGTGTGCGCCAGTTCGTCCACAAGCAGCAGTTCGGGCTTACGCGCCAGCGCCGCGTCGACGTCGAATTCGCGGATCGTGACGCCGCGGTGTTCCAGTAGCTTGAAGGGAATCGACTCCAGCCCGGCCAGCAAGGCCTCGGTCTCAGGGCGTCCGTGCGGTTCGACATAGCCCACGACGACATCGTGCCCTTCGGTTTTGGCTCGCTGCGCGGCGACCAGCATGGCGAATGTCTTGCCGACACCCGCCGCATAGCCGAAGAAGATTTTCAGCGCACCGCGACCGGCGGCCGACTCTTCGGCCTGGACTTTTGCCAGCAGTTGATCGGGGTTCGGTCGAGAATCGCTCATGCGCTGCAAGTATTACCGCATTGCCGCTCGCTGGACAGCCAGATTCAACTCGAGGACGTTCACGCGTGGTTCGCCCAGCAGGCCGAACTGCCTTGACTCGGTATGCTCGACCACAAGCTGACGGACTTGTTCCTCCGGCAAGCTCCTAGCCTTCGCCACACGGGCAACTTGAAACTCGGCCGCAGCTGGAGTGATGTGCGGATCGAGCCCACTGGCCGACGCGGTCACAAGGTCGATAGGCACGTTGTCCGCAGTCGTGCCAGCCGTTTGCAACGCGACGATCCGAGCATTAGTCGCAGCCACCCGTGCCGGGTTCATGGGTCCGAGATTCGAACCGCTCGAAGCGGCCGCGTTGTACGGCACCGGCCCAGTTGCCGAGAGCCGTCCCCAGAAAAACTCCGGCCGCGTGAATTCCTGTCCGATCAGTGTGGAGCCGACGGCACGTTCATTCTCAACGATCAGGCTGCCGTCTGCTTGATGATTGAATACGACCTGGGCGATCGCGGTCACCACCAGCGGATAAATCACTCCCGTTAGTATTGTCATGGCGACCAGAAGCACGGTCGCGGTGCGAAGTTGCTTGAGCATGTCGGCAAATTCCTTCTAAAAGGGTCCGCGCTGCTACGCCAGCCCGGCGACGGTCAGCAGCAGGTCGATGAATTTGATGCCCACGAACGGGACCAGCAGTCCGCCGACGCCGTAGATCAGAATGTTGTTCCTCAAAAGCTGCGCGGCGGCGACCGGCCGGTAGGCCACGCCCTTGAGCGCGAGCGGCACCAGGGCGATGATGATCAGCGCGTTGAAGATCACCGCGGACATGATCGCGCTCGCAGGTGAAGTGAGCTGCATGATGTCCAAGGCCTTCAGCGCCGGATACGTGGCCGCAAATGCCGCCGGCAGGATCGCAAAGTATTTGCCAATGTCGTTCGAGATGCTGAATGTTGTCAGCGAGCCGCGAGTCATCAGCAGCTGCTTGCCGATGTTGACGATCTCGATCAGCTTCGTTGGATTTGAATCCAAGTCGACCATATTCCCGGCCTCCTTGGCGGCTTGCGTGCCGCTGTTCATGGCCACGGCTACGTCGGCCTGGGCCAGGGCAGGGGCGTCGTTCGTCCCGTCGCCCGTCATCGCCACGAGGCGGCCGCCTTTCTGATAGTCGCGAATCAGCGCCAGCTTGGCCTCGGGCGTGGCTTCGGCCAGGAAGTCGTCGACGCCCGCCTCGGCTGCGATCGCGGCGGCCGTGAGCGGATTGTCGCCGGTAATCATCACGGTCTTGATGCCCATTTGCCGTAGTTCGGCGAAGCGTTCCTTGATGCCGCCTTTGACGATGTCCTTAAGCTCGATGACCCCCAGCACCGCGGCGTCGCGACTGACCACCAGCGGCGTACCGCCCGCGCCGGCAATCCCGTGCACCACGCTTCGCACGTCCTCGGGCAGAAAGCCGCCCAGGCCGCGCACATGGTTCTCGATTGCGTCGGTCGCGCCTTTGCGGATCTCCTGCCCTTCGAACGAGACGCCACTCATCCGAGTACGGGCAGAGAACGGTACGAAGTGCGGTTTAATATGCTCGAGTTCCCGGCCACGCAGACCGAACTGCTTCTTGGCGAGCACCGCGATGCTGCGCCCCTCGGCGGTTTCATCGGCCATCGAGGCCAGGTGCGCCGCGTCGGCCAGGTCCTGTTCGCTCACTCCGCCGGCGGCAATGAACCGCGTGGCCTGGCGATTGCCGAGCGTGATCGTGCCCGTCTTGTCGAGCAGCAGAACGTCCACGTCGCCCGCGGCTTCGACGGCCCGGCCGCTCATCGCGATCACGTTGGCCTGGCTCAGCCGATTCATGCCGGCAATGCCGATCGCCGAAAGCAGGGCGCCGATCGTCGTCGGCGCGAGGCATACGAACAGCGCCACCAGCACCGTGATGCTGATCGGACGGCCCTGCCCGGAGACCTCGACGCTGAACATCGAAAACGGCAGGAGTGTGGCCACCACCAGCAGGAAGATCAGCGTGAGCGCGGCCAGCAGGATCGCCAGCGCGATCTCATTGGGTGTCTTCTGTCGCTTGGCGCCTTCGACCATCGCGATCATCCGGTCAAGGAAGCTTTCGCCGGGCAGTGTCGTCACTTGCACGATCAGCCAGTCCGAGATCACGCGCGTGCCGCCCGTCACTGAACTGCGGTCGCCGCCGCTTTCGCGCACGACAGGTGCGCTTTCGCCCGTGATTGCGCTCTCGTCGACCGAGGCCACGCCCTCGATCACTTCGCCATCGGCTGGAACCGTCTGGCCCGCCTCGACGAGGACTTTGTCCCCCACTTTCAGATCCGTGGCCGAGACCTCTTGCACGGCACTGTCCTTGCCGTTCGTCAGCTTGCGGGCGGTGACCGTCGTGCGGCTTTTCTTGAGCGAGTCGGCCTGGGCCTTGCCGTGTCCTTCGGCGATCGCTTCGGCAAAGTTGGCGAACAGCACCGTGAACCACAGCCAGATGGTCACGCCGAGCACGAACCCGGACGATTCGCCCGAGGACTCGCTCAACGAGTTGAACCACAGGATCGTCGTCAGGATGCTTCCCAAGTAAACCGCAAACATCACCGGGTTGCGGAGCTGCACGCGCGGATCGAGCTTGCGAAAGGAAGCGAGCACCGCTTCGCCAAAGATCTTCCTATCGAACATGCTTGTCGATTGTTTGGTCATTGCAGTAAGGTCCTAGTGTCCCTGAATGAGCAATTGCTCGACGATCGGCCCCAGGGCGAGAGCCGGAAAGAAGGTAAGCGCGCCCACGACAATTACCACCGCCACCAGCAACATCACGAACAGCGGCGTGTGCGTGGGCAGTGTGCCGGAGCCCGCGGGAATGTGTTTCTTGGCGGCCAGTGAACCGGCGATCGCCAGCACGGGAACCATCACCCAGAAGCGGCCGATGAGCATCGCGATTCCGAGCAAACCGTTGTAGAACGGCGTGTTCGCGCTCAGACCTGCGAACGCGCTGCCGTTATTATTCGAAGCGGACGAGAGACCGTACAGCACTTCGCTAAAGCCGTGCGGGCCGGGATTGAAGACACCGGCCCGACCTTGCGGCGCGAGCACGGCAATGGCCGTTCCGATTAGCACCATCGCACATGGGAACAGAATCGCCAGCGCCGCCATCTTCATCTCGAACGCGCCGATCTTCTTGCCCAAATACTCGGGCGTCCGACCGACCATCAGCCCGGCGATGAACACAGCCACGATCGCGAACATCAACATGCCGTAGAGACCCGAGCCCACACCGCCGAAAATCACCTCGCCGAGTTGCATCAGCCACATGGGCAGCATGCCACCGAGCGGCATGTACGAGTCGTGCATCGAATTGACCGAGCCGTTCGAGGCCGCGGTTGTCGCCACGGCCCAGATCGCGGAGTTCGCAATGCCGAAGCGGGTTTCCTTGCCTTCCATGTTGCCGCCGGCCTGCAGGTCGGAGGGAGCTTGCGCGATCGAAAGCTGCGCGAGTGTCGGGTTCGGCTGTTGTTCGAAGTACGTCGTCAGTAGCACCAGTGGTACGAACACCACGGACATCGCGGCCAGCACGGCCCAACCTTGGCGGCGATCTCCCAGCATTTCGCCAAACGTGAAGCAAAGAGCTGCCGGAATGAGCAGAATTGCCAGCATCTCCAGCAGGTTCGAAAGTGGCGTGGGGTTCTCAAGCGGATGAGCCGAGTTCACGTTGAAGAACCCACCGCCATTGGTGCCCAGCTGCTTGATTGCGACTTGCGAGGCTGCGGGACCCACAGCGATCGTCTGCGTGGTCACGGCATTGCCGTCGGCGTCTGTGAGCGGCTCGAGCAGCGTGACTTCCTGATAGGGCTCGAACGTCTGCACCACGCCCTGCGAAACGAGGAGCACGGCATAAACCAGCGAGAGCGGCAGCAGGACGTACAGCGTGCCCCGCGTGAGATCCACCCAGAAATTGCCGATCGTGCCGGCTGTGCGCCGCGTAAAGCCGCGAACCAGAGCCACCAGCACAGCCATGCCTGCCGCGGCGGAAACGAAGTTCTGAACGGTGAGCGCGAGCATCTGAGTCAGGTAGCTCATTGTGGTTTCGCCGCCGTAACCTTGCCAATTGGTGTTCGTGGTAAAGCTAACGGCTGTGTTGAACGACGAGTCGGGCGACACCGCGGCAAGGCCCTCGGGATTCAGCGGCAAGAAAACCTGTGCGCGCTGCAGCAAGTAGACGGCGAGAAAGCTCGCGAAGCTCAGCGTGAGCACGGCCGCGGCGTATTGCCGCCAGGTCATTTCCGCCGCGCGATCCACTCCGGATGCGCGATATAGCAGCCGCTCTAGCGGACCGAGCCAGCGCTCCAGCCAAGGAGCCGGGCCGGTGAAAACGCGCGCTATGAATAGCCCAAGCGGTTTGACGCAGGCCAGCAGCAAAGCGAGAAAGATCACAATCTGAACGAGACCTGTGGCGGTCATGAGAACTTCTCCGGAACGAGGAGCGCGGCGGCCAGGTAGATCACCAGCACGACGGCCACGCCAAGCGCAAGCAACATTGTCCAGTGCATGATTAGTCCTCCGCCCGCAGGCGATCGAGGAAACTTACAGCCGCGACAGACAGGGCGAAAAACGCCAGGCCCGCCAAAAGCCAAACCAGGTCCATAGCTCATTCCTCCACGGTCAGTGCCACCTGAGTGAATTAAACCGCAAGCCGGGTCAAAAGGGGGTCAAAACCCACGGCACGCATATCAAGATCCCATCAAGATCCGACACGGGGCGCGCGAAGCGGCGCAGTCCAGGCGAACAGGATCAGCGCGCATCGACAAGAGAGTTGTGCCAAGATGAGATTCGCACGCCGATCGACATCTAATGTAGCGAGGGGCCGCCAAGCAGCGAACAGCACGTTCCGCAGGCCGCCGAACGTCCGCTACCGAGCGGTACTCTGTGACTGCACTGCGGAGAGTGGGGCTGCGGAGAGGGACGCCGCGGCCGTTGTACCGCGGGGGGGACCCGCCACGTGCGCTGGACCAGCCGGCTGAAGCGGCGGTGGGCACTTCAGCGCGCTGCACGGAGGGCAGAAGATACAAGGAAACGGCTTCGAGCAGTAGTCATCGCAGCACATCTGCCGCACATTCACCGCGCAGGGGGCCGACTTGGTGCAGTAGTCGTCGCAACAATACCTCCCGATGCACTTCGCGCAAGGCGCGGGTTTCGGGCAGTAATCGTCACAGCAACGCAGGCGAACGCAGTCCGGAATCGGAACGCCATGCAACGCATCGCCTGCCAACAGCGTATCTGCCGAAAGCAGCGCACCCAGCAGAGCCGCGGAAATCACAATGCGTGCGGTCATGACTTGTGTCCTGGGAGTGGCGGCGCGGAGTGTCATTGCGGTGGCGGTGACAAGTGCGTCTCGACCGGCGGCAGCTCTTCGATGCCGGTCGCGACGATTTCCGGAGAACCGGACGGCCGATCGAGCCGGATCTGCCAGCCGCCGCGAAGCGCCCGGTAAACCTCGATCAGCGCGAGCGTAGTCTCCGCCCGCGCTCGGGCCTGTTCGATCTGCTGCCGCACGAGCACGTTCTGCAGGTTGTAGATGCGCTCGAACGTGGTGGCGCCTTCCCGGTATCGGGTGAGCGCGATCTCCACGGAGCGCTTCGTATCCTCGACGGCGCCTTGCAACTCGGCTGCCCGCTCTTGCGACTTCAGGAACGAGATCAGGGCATTCTCGACTTCTCGATTCGCTTGCAAAACGGTCTGCTGGTAGTCAAACGCAGCCTGCTGAAACTGCGACTGCTCGCGGCTGATGTTGTTCCGAATCCGGCCGTAGTTGAGGATGTTCCAGCGAAACGTCGGGCCGGCCAGACCGCCGAACGACTTGCCCGTGAACAGGTCGGACACGTCGTTCGAAGTCCAACTGAACGAGCCATCGATCGAGAATTGCGGAAACAAGTCGGTGGCGGCGATACCGATCTCGGCGCTGGCGCTGGCCACGGCCCGCTCGGCCGCGCGTATGTCGGGCCGCCGCCGCATCAGCTCGCCGGGAATCCCCACCGACACAGCCTGTGGCGCAGCAGGAATCGGTCCTTCGCCGACTTGCGCGGACATGTCGTGCATCGGCAGCCCGCGGAGGATGCAGAGCTCGTTGTTTGCCTGCCGCAGCATGATTTCGAACTCAGGAATCAGGGCGGTCGTTTCTCGGAGCGTGGAGCGCGCCTGGGTGACGTCCATTTCGCTGACGGCTCCCTCGCGGTAGCGAGTCTCCGCCAGCTTGAGGCTCCCTTGCTGACTCTCCACGTTCTGCCGCGCGAGGCGCACGAACTCTTCGGCCGCGCGCAAGTTGGCATACGCCCGGGCCGTGTCGGCCACGGCGATGGCCAGCACGTCGTCGTAGAGTTCAATCTGCCTGTCCGCTTGCGCGGTCGTCATTTCGATGCCGCGCCGGTAGCGTCCCCACACATCGAGCTCCCAGCTCAGGCTGGGGCCGATGTTCCACAGGTCGAACACCCGGGTCGGCAACGTTACGCCGGCAATGTTGCCGTTTTCGCTGATCTGAATGCGGCGATAGAACCCGTTGAACGACTGGGCCTGGGGCAGGAGGTTGCCCACGGCAATCGCCCGCTGCGCGCGAAACTCCAGCACCCGCTGTCCTTGCGACTGCAGCGGCAGGTTGCCCTGATAAGTCTGTTGCACCAGCGCGTCGAGTGTTGGATCGCCAAAGATCCTCCACCAGTCACGATCGTGCGCCGGCTCGGAGATCACCCGCGGATCGTTGAAGTCGATCCAGTGGTCGGCAATCGGCGCCGCCGGCTTCTGATAGTCGGGTCCGACCTTGAAACCGTTGTGCAGCCAGTTGCCGCAGCTCTGGCAGCCCGGTGCGAGTAGCATGGCGAGCGCGATCCACCAGGCCACTCCGCCAATGCGCAGCGCGCGTCGCGGCCGAACTTCGCAGTGGCGAGTTGTGCGCACCGCGAAGTCTGCCGACGCCTGCGCGACGGAGATCGACCGAGAGAGCATGGGACGTTTGCCCTGAGACCCAAGGCGACGGGAGGGGACGCACAACCAGCAGATTCGATTCTGACGCTAAGATCGAACCTATCGCTACTAAATCGTCCCCGACTCTTGGTGCAATGAGGGGAACCGCGCCCAGCGGCGCAACCCGTACGGTCGTCACACGCTGCCTGAGCGGAAGATGAGGCAGCCGCACTGATGGATGTTGTCCACCCGGAACCGGTCACACTTTGCCCAATCGGCAAAGTTCCACACTGACTTTCACGGACAGCTCAGATTCGCCATCGCTGGTGCTAGCTCGGCTTTGCCGCCGGCGGTGCTTCAGTCCGCTGGCTTTCCGAGTCAGATTCGTGGATTCCGAAGAAGATCGCATACAGCACCGGCGTCACGATGAGGCTCAAAATGGCGGCAAACGATAACCCAAACATGATGCACACGCTCATCGCGCCGAAGAACGGATCCTGGAGCAGCGGAATCATGCCCAGCACCGTCGTGAACACCACCATCGAGACGGGTCGCACCTTGCTTACGCTACCGTCGAGAATCGCAGCGTAGCTGGGTTTGCCCTTTTTGATCTCGGTCAGGATCTTGCTCAGCACGACGATCTGGTTTTTGATCAATTCGCCACCCAGGCTGAGCACGCCCAGCAGAGCCATGAAACCGAACGGCATGCCCGTGACCAGCAGGCCGACGGTCACGCCGATAATCGCCATCGGAATCACGAGCCAGATCAAGAGCGTGGTGCGGAACGAGTTGAACAGGCACACCACGATGAATACCATCAGCACCAGGGCGAACGGCAGCGGCCGGGCCAGGGCGGCGCGAGCCTCGCGAGAATCCTCGTCCTCGCCGCCCCACTCGAGCGAATACCCCGGAGGCAAGTCGATTGCTTCGATCTTGTCGCGCACCCGATTGAAAAGCTCGCTGGGCAGTCCCGACCGCGGGTCGGCGTGCACGGTGACGGTGGGAAACCGATCGCGGCGCATCACGGCAGGATCCTCCCACTCGATCGTGGCACCCGAGGCAACCTGGTCCAGTGGAATCATCCGCCCGGCCGCGGGACTCCAGATCTGCACACTGTGAACACGATTGACGTCACTGCGTTCGTCGATCGGCGGGCGAGCAACGATCGGTAGCAGTCGCGACTCCTGCGGAAACACGCCGGCCCCGGCACTGGCCGGTTCGCGGTAGAACCCGACCACGCGGCCTTCGAAGCTGGACTCGAGCGCCTGTGCAACCTCGAGACGGGTGATGCCCGCTCGGCGGGCCTGCTGTTCGCGCAGCTCGGGTCGGATTACCTTCTCGCGCTCGCGCCAGTCGTGTCGCACGCACACCGCTCCGCCATCCTGGTCGAGAACTTCGCGGGCCTGCGCAGCCAGCTTGCGCAACTCAGCCGGGTCGGGGCCAGAGAACCTGGCTTGCACGCGGCCGCCTTGCCCCGGTCCGAGCAGAAACTTCTTGGCGACCGAGTTGGCATTCGGCTGTTGCTGGTCGAGGTGCTTCTGGATCGCCTCGATGAGACCGTCGATCTTGCTTTCGTCATCCACGTCGACCAGAAACTGCACGAAGGCCCGGTTCTCACGCTCCGGCGAATAGACAAGCAAAAACCGCAGGCCGCCCCCGCCGACGAACGACGTCACGTGCGTGACGCCCGGCAGCGATTGAATGTGCTTCTCGACCACCTCGGCGAAGGCTTCCGACTCGGCAATGTGCGTGCCCGCCGGCAGGAACGTGTCGACCATGAACTGCGGACGCGTCGCCGGGGGAAAGAAGCTCTGTTTGATGTATCCAAAGCCGAACAGGGCCGCCAGCAGGGCTACCACCGATAGTCCCACCACGATCCAGCGGTAACGGAGGGCCGTGGCGAGCAGCAGCCGGTACATGCGGAACGGCCAGGCATCGTACGGATTCACGGCTTTCGCGCTGCCGCCCTCGCGCGGCTTGAACGACAGGTAGCCCAAGAGCGGCGTGATCGTGATCGATGCGATCCAGCTCAGGCTGAGCGAGATCAAGATGACCCAAAACAGCGAGTTGCAGTACTCGCCGGTGCGATCCTCCGACAGTCCGATGGCGGCGAAGGCGATGATGCCGATCGCGGTTGCGCCGAACAGCGGCCATTGATTCTCGGCGACCACTTCGCGGCACACGAGCAGGGGATCCTCGCCATCCTCGATCCGGACCTTGACCCCCTCGATCACGATAATCGCATTGTCGGTGAGCATGCACAGCGCGATGATCAGCGCGCCCAGCGAGATCCGCTCCATCAGCAGGTCGCCATGCAGATACATCACCAGGAACGTGGCCATGATCGTCAGAAACAGCACGGCCCCGATGATCAGCGCTGTTTTGCGCCCCATTGCGAAGAACAGCACCACGATCACAATCCCGACCGCCTTGGCGAGGTTGAACACGAAGTCGTTCGTGGCCGCGGTCACCGCCTCGGGCTGAAAATTGATCTCGCCGATCTCGATGCCAATCGGCTGATAGCGTTCAAGCTCCTCGAGCTTGCGACGCACGCCCTCGCCCATCGTGACGACGTTGCCACCTTGCACGGTGGAGATGCCCAGGCCGATGGCCGGCTGGCCGTCATAGCGCAACAGCCGTCGCGGCGGATCGCGGTCGCCGCGCTCGAGCGTGGCCACGTCACGCAGGAACAATTGCTGTCCGCCCCGGTCCGACCCGATCACCAGGTCGAGCATGTCATTCGCGGATCGGAAGCCACCCCGCGGGTCGACCGACAGGTGTTGGTCGCCCACGCGGACCCGGCCACCATCGGCAGCCAGGTTTCGCGCCTGCAGTTGGCCATAGATCTGTTCTTCGTTGACTCCCAATCCCGCGAGCCGTTGTCGCGAGATTTCCAGATGCACGACCTCTTGCTGCTCGGCGAACAGATCGACCTTTTTGACATCCTGCACGCGCAGCAGTTCGCGGCGCAAGAACTCCGCGTACCGCCGCAACTCTGGCTGCGAGTACCCTTCGCCCGTGACCGCGAAGAATACGCCGTACACGTCGCCAAAGTCGTCGACCACCTGCGATGTTCCGCGCACCGAGGGCGGCAACTCGCGCTGGACGTCGGCAATCTTGCGGCGCAGCTCGTCCCAGACTTGTGGAATCCGATGCTTGTCGAAGCGGTCCTGAATGACGACCGTCACCACCGAGCGCCCGCGAGTCGACTCCGACTCCACGCGTTTCAATTGACCGAGCTGCTGGCAGGCCCGTTCAATCACGTTGGTCACTTCGGTGGCGACTTCTTCGGCGCTGGCCCCGGGATAGGGCGTGATGATCAGCGCTTCTTTGATCGTGAACTCGGGGTCTTCGAGCCGACCAATCTGCAGATACGCCACCAGGCCGCCGGCAATCAGGATGGCCATCGCCGCAAATGAGATGCGGTTTTTGCGGATCGATAGTTCGGCAGGGTTCATTGCGGGCCGCCCAACGCGTCTCCCAGATCATTCACCTGCATGCCGTCGCGCAGAAACGTGACTCCGGCGATGGCAATCCGTTCGCCGGGCGCTAATCCTTCGACGACCTCCACCTGGCCGCCGCTGGCTTCGCCGAGTTTGACGACGCGGCCAGACACTCGACCTTCAGCGTCAATCACCCAGACTGCCGGCGACTGATCTTCGCGCTGCAGAATTGCCGAGGCGGGAACCAGAATCTGAGCGCCCAGAATTCCCGCACGCCGAAAGCGCACGCGGACCACGGCCGTCATGCCGGGCAGCGCCTGCAGTTCGGGCGGTGCTTCCATGGCCACCCGGACGTTGAACGTCTGCGTGGTGGGGTCCGCCACCATCGCCGTTTCGCTGATCCGGACCGGGAAACGCACGCCCGGCACGCCGCTCAGCTCGGCCTCCATCTGCAGGATGTCGGCCCTGCGAATGTCGGCCGTCATGACGCTTTCCGGTACATCGACGGCGATCTCGGCCTCATCCACATTCTGAAATCGCACGATCGGTTCCATCGCACGCACGTTGTGGCCGACCTCGACAAAGCGGCGCGCGATGACGCCGTCATAAGGCGCCCGCAGCACGCAGTCTGCCAGTTGCAATTGGGCTTCGACGACCCGGCCTTCCAGCCCACGAACATCAGCCAGCGCGGCCTCGATGTCCTCCTCGCGCGCGACGGCGCTTTGCTCCAGCACCTGCTGCGCTGCTTTGTGTTCTTCGACGGCGACATCGTACGCCGTCTCCGCGGCCTCAAAGTCGGTTCGCGCAATCGCGTTTCCGTCCGCCAGTCGCTTGGCTCGATCGAACTCGGCTCGGCTATTGGCCAGGCGGGCCGCGGCCGATCGCAACTGCGATTCCAATCGCAACCGTTCCTCGGGACGCTCGCCTGCCTGGGCTGCGGCCAGAACGGCCCGGGCCCGGTCGAGTTGTCCCTTGAGTGCGGTCAGGCGCGCCTCGAACTCATCCATCCGCAGTTCGCCGATCACTTCCCCTTTGGCGACCTGCTGCCCTTCTTTGACGGGCAACTTCACCAGCACGCCGGGGACCAGGAAGGCCAACTCGGCACGCTTTGACGCATCGACCCTGCCGGGGAAAATGCGTTCCTGCACCTCGTCGCCAGCCGCGACCACCAGGGTGCGCACGGGGCGAACCACCTCGGGTCGGGAAGCTTGCTCGGAGCAGCCGAGTGCGAGCAGCAGGTGCGCTAGCAGCGCCAAGCCCGGGGCGCCCAGCTTGCACGGAACATTATGCATAGTAAAGCCGCTCTGCCGCTGGACTTGGAATGAACGAACGCCGGTAGCAGTGGCCGCATTCTAGCTCTCGTCGGATTGTCGTGCCATGCGTGTTTGCGCGTCCGTGACAGACATGAAGTGTCCGCGAATGGTACGACGTCAAACGCACCTGCAACAAAGCTCGATACGGCTTCGTTGCGTTAGTTTCCGCCGGCGTCGGCGGGGAAGAGGGTAGGCTCGAACTCTGCCTTGGTCACGACTTCGGAGACGCAACCTCGGCAGCTTTCGCCGGCAGGGGAATCGCCGTCTTGCGTGCTTCACTCGCGCCCAGCCTGCCAGCGGCTTTCTGGCCCTGGTTTAGCAGGATCCGCTCGGCTCGAACGACGACTTCCAGGTCCGAGTCTTGAATCGCCTGTTGGAGATGCGGAAAGGCGCGAACTCCGAACTGCCTCAATTGCTTTTCCGCCTCTTCACGTTTGGCAAAACTGTCATCTCCCAGTTGCGCGATCAGGCGATTGATCTGGTCGGGCAACTGTGGATCGACATTGCGAGCCAGCAGCAGCGGCACCCGCACGACCTTCGTAGGCACGGGAAACACCGACAGCGTCAGATCGGCATCGAGTGCGGCCGGGGCTTGGCGGCAGCCGACAACGAGGCTCTCGTCATCAAACAGAGTCGTAGCGTAGTGACTGACGAACAAGTCGATCTCGTGAGCTGTCAAGCCAAGCTGGCCCAGTCGCCTGGCAAGTTCTCCGGTTGTTCGCTCCTGGGCCTCGGCCGAACCCGTCGGCAACGGAGCGGAGAGCACCATCTCGACGCCGCCGGTCGGGGCTGGCCCGCCGACGGCGGCATTGGTCCTGGCCGACTTGGGAATCGCCAGGCCGAACAAGCCCACCTTGGGCTTCTCGGTCGGCGGCGCAGCTTCAGGCGGCGCCTTTGCGTCGACGGGCTGTTGCTCGGCGGGTTTCTCGGCGGGTTTCTCGGCGGCGATCGCTGGTGCTGCCGCCGGTCCGCCCGTGGGTAACTCGTCCAGCCAGGCAACACGCACGCCGGCGGGCGTTCGTTGAACCAGGAAAAGGTCGAACAAGGTTGAATCCGACTGATTCGAAACCGTGAACTTGTCCGGCCCGCCGTGGAGTCGCAGCGGCGAGACTTGCTGTCGTTCGGCGTCGTAAGCCAAAAACCGCTCGCTGCGGGTGCCGCTCCGCACAAACAACCCGTCTCCCGTGCGCGCTTTGCGAATCCAGTGTTCGGCGTCGACCCACATCAGCGAAGAGTCGCCCTCCGGTTGCTCGACCAGAGCGGTACCAGAAGCGCGCGACCACAGCAGCCGATTGCCGGCGACTTCGCCAGACGGCCAATGTGCGATAAAGCTGCCGTTCTTGATGCGCAGTTCGATGTCCAGGCTGGCAGCAGGCCGGCCGTGAAACGTAATCAGCCCCAGCGGCCCAAGCGGCGCGGCAGGTGCGTTAGCACGCGTCGGACGAGAAGATGTCACCGTAGACGGAAATGGCGAAGAGAAACTATCCTTGGCATTCGAGACTGGCCCTCCACCGTCGGTGATCCATAACGACAGCTCGTGAACTTCAAACTCACCGGCCGGCGGTTCGGCCACCAGCGGAAACGCCAAGAGCACGACAAGCCCCAGCGCCAAGATGATGCTTCGATTGCTCACGTGCCTTGCCCTCTGTCGCCACAGTAAGACGGACCATCAATTGCCACTTCTAAACAGCCGCGGTTCGGCCCACAGCACTCGATCGCCGATATCCGCGTTCTCTCCGAAATCAACTTCGAGCCGCAACTGCTGCACGCCCTCCAGGCTGATCTCGACCGGCACGGGATCTTCGCTGGCCCGCAGGTCCGCGCTGGCGAACAGTTCCTTCCCATCACCGAGGATCCGGCAGGCAACGCGGCCTCGCCGCTGCCCGCTGTCGTCGAAGCCGACGGTGCTCGTAAACTTCGCGAACTCGCCATTCAGTGCGTAAGTCAACACGCTTCGCGAATGCATCGTCAGGCTGCGCCCCGGTTGCTTGCCATTCATCAGGGGTGGAGCACCATCGAATCCTTGATCGGCTCGCCAGGAGTGCACGCGTCCAAAGTAACCCACCTCTTCGATCTCGACGGGTTCCAGATCGGGCAGGTAGGCGATCTTCCCGTTGCGAATGCGAATTTGCTGCGCGGACTCGGCCGGTAGCCTGAGTGTCGCCAGCCAGCGAGTTTGAATCTGCAAGGCATTCTCGTTCCATCCGATCCAGTTCCCGGCAATCAGCTGTCCGTCTCCGAGGACGAACATTTGGTGGAGGCCTTCCAGCGGCGGAATCTTGGAGCGGGCTTTGAATGCAACGCCGAGCAAGCGTTCCTGGTTGAGCGCTCGGTCTTCGCCTTCGTAGCGCAGCATGAGTTTCTCGTCGTTCAGGCTCCGAACCTCGCCGGCCACTTCGGCAGCGGACTTATCTGGAGTGGTTACGAACACGACATCCTGACTGCCAGGGTCAGCCAGACGCTCATCGAACTCGGCTTTCGTTCCGCCCGGCGCCGGCTTACCGAACCAGACACCCCGAACGTGCAGCAGGGGAATCGACTCCTCCGCGCCCCAGGTCGTCTGTAGCACCAGCATTTCTGGCGAGATTGATACGAGCGTTCCACGCAGACGCTCCTGACCGGCCAACACGACCTCCACCGTGTCCGGCGCGGCCTGCCCCGGCTCGGGAGATTGCTCGCCTGGTGGCCTGCCGCGATCAACTTTCAGAGTGTCGCTGGTGTGCGATAGTGCCTGCACGCTCGACTTGACGTTCGTGTCGTCGGCGTAGGTGACAGTCACTTCATACTTCATGTCGAAGCTGTCGCCTGCGGGCGGTTCGAGATAAACTTCCGCGTCTGACGCCAGATCGGACCTCGCAATCGCCAGTCGCCAGTGCGGTGAGGCTGAAGTATCCAACCGCCACACGCGAAGCAATTTGGGGAGCCGGCACACCACCGTGATCTGCTTGATCGCCTTGCTAGAAAGGTTGGTCAGTCGCAGATGAATGTCTTGAATTCCGTTGCCACCCGGAGCGCCGCCAATCTGGACCAGGTCCTGATTGTCCTGGCCGTTCCACAAAACATTCCCGCTGCCGGCAGCCGCTGCGAGTGCGGCGCTTGTGCCCAAGTCGATTCGTTCCAGATCGGCCAGAACAAACGATTGTGCGGGTTCGGTGTCGAGGGTTAACTTCCCGTCGCTCACGTCCGCAATTGCGCCCGAAGCCTGAACGCCATCGGCCGTGGTGATCGTCACCCGAATCGGCTTGGCCGATGGGCTTTGATCCGCCGCCGTGCACAGCAGCGGCGTCCACGCCAGTAGCATCAGAGTCGCCAGATTGCGTCGCATCGATCGCATCATTCGCTCGAACTCGTGGAAGATTCGGGACGATCCGTCGGAGTCCGTACCGCCGCCGGTCCTGTTTGCGGGGCGCCGCCCTCCGAAGCTGCGTCCTCGGCCGCGGTGCCCGCGGGCGACTCGTCGGCCAGCCGTCGATAGTAGCGCTCCAGGATTGGGCGATAGTGAGCTGGAAAGCCTTCGGTCATGGACTGGAGGATTTCCTGGCGTTTGTGCGGCGGCAGGTCGCCCCAGGCGGCGCCGTTGCGACGTTCCGCGTGCAGCGGACCAGACCCGCCGGGCCCCGATACAATGCGTTCGTCATCGAGCGGCTCCGTGGGATTTGCGCCGCCGGTGCCGCCGCTCTGCCGCCGACGGCGCTCAAGCTCGACGATCAGCGCATCGAGTTTTGCCAGGGCATCCGCCTGCTTTTTCTGGGTCGGCTTGTCGGTGAGGAACTTGGAGAGTCGGCCGCCCGCCACCTGCATGTCAACGACCACCTCGCCCAGCGGGTCGAGATAGAATTCCTCGTCCTGCGCCCTGGCCAGGCTGCTCGTGGCCGCCAGCGCCGCCACGGCGAGCCCCAGCACCATTGGAAGTCTTCTCATGGCAGATTCCTTTTTTCTTCAGCTCGGCCTTAAACGACTGTGAACGCGATTGATCATTCCGCGACCGGCACTTCCTCGCCGCGCTCTTCAGCCAGGAGTTCCGTCGCATCGCGGATATCCTCTTGCCGTCCCTCGAGGTCTTGAATCCGCTTGCGAAGCGCGGGCGTCAGCGTCGAGCCGGCCCGCTGGGAATCGGATTCCCTGGTGCTCTTATGGACACGGTCCTGCAAAAGTCGCAGCATTCGCAGCTCGGAGATGATTCGATTCTGCTCCTTGCGAATCTCGTCCGGCGATTGACCGGCGTTGGCTTGGCGCCTGTTGCGACTGTTCGCATCCGACATTTCGGACACGATCTCGAGCATCTCCGTGATGTCAGCCTCGATTTGCCGCTCCGCCTGAACCACGCTCTCGGTCGCATCGCCGTCGTCCAACGATAGCTGCACACCTTCGGTGGCGTCGCGCACGGCCGCCAAGGCCGCCGGTAGCGCAATTCCGAACTCGGTTTCTTCGACCACGTTGATCAGCTCCTGGGCCACATCCGTGATTCGAGCTTCGCGCTTGGCGATGATCGCCAACGACTCCAGGGCAGGGCGGGCCTTTTCGGCGACGCCGGTCTGCAACTCCTGGGTCCGCTTGCGGATCGCTACTTGTTCGTCCAGCATCAACGTCAGGCCATCGGACACCCGCTTCTTGACTTCGCGACGCAGTTGTCGCGCCAGGCGTTCCGCCTCTTCCGAGAGCAACTGCTCCGCATAGCGCAGCGCTTCCAGGGCTTTATCCTGTTCGGCGTTCCCTTGTCCGGCCTGCGATTTTTCGAACGCGCCCTCCGCGCTGCTCATCGAGCCTCCGGCCCGCATCAGTTCCGCCAGGCTCGGCGTGCCGCTATTGCCCAGCCGGCGCGTCATCTCGGCGACGTCATCGGTCGCGCGGCGATTCGCTTGCTGGTCTTCCTTGAGCATCGCGAATTGCTCCTTGGTGAGAGCGGCCTTAGCGGCCTCCTCCTGCTTGGCGAGGGCGGCGAGTTCGCGCTTCAAGTCCGCCAGGGCGTCTTGCATCGGCTGCTGCGCATCGCCCGGCGCTGGCTTCTCGAGAGCAGCAACCGCCGCCTGCATGTTGACGGCAGCACTGGCCAGGGTCTTGCCCCCTTGCTCGGGCGAGGCCGCGCCCAGGGCCTGCGTCTCCTTCCGCGTAGCTTCCTGGGCTTTCGCCAGTTCGCCGGCCATCTGCTGCGCGTCGCCGCTGAGCTCGGCCGCTTCGGCCAGAGGGGCATTCTTGCCGATGTGCCCGGTCTGCTGCTCGATCAAAGCCTCGAGGGCCTTGCGACGATCCGCGAGAGTCTGCAGCTCTTTTTCCTTTTCGGCGGCTTTCTCGGAAAGCTTTTCCTCGCGAACCTCTTCGCGTACGACTGCGTTGAGCTTGCGCAGAGTTTCACGGATCTGCCGCAACCGCTCCAGCTTCATTTCGAAGTCCAGGTCGCTCGAAAGCAGCAACTGCTGCAAGCGCTCGAGCTTGCCCAGCACCTGTTGCTGTTCGTCGACCGCGCCCTTTAGCGTCAGCGAACTCAACTGCTGCTGAAGTTCGCCCATCCGGTGCAGGATCAGTTCCTCCCGGGCGTACTTAAGGCCGAGCATCAGCCGCGATGAATTTTCCGGCTCGAGCGACTTCAGCGTTTCGGACAGGCGGAACATGCGTCGTTCCAATTCGTGCATCTCCTCGGCTACTTGCTTCTGGCGGAAACTGAGTTCCTCACCAGGACCGACTTCTCGCTCGCTCCGTTGACCAAGCTCCGCCGGCGCGGGCGATGCTGACGTACTCGTCGCAGGTGACGCAGACGTACTCGTCGCAGGTAGTACTGCCGCCGGTTCAGCGGCCCGCGCGGCTGACGCAAGAAGCAGCAGGCCGAGCATCGTCCAAGTGCTCGTCCAGGCGATTTGCCGATTGTTACCGTGCATGCGATTGCTCCCTCGACAAAAGACACCACGTCGAACTTCCAGTACGCGCTTCGTGCCAGCTACCTATTTTGGGGTTCACTTTACCGCCCGTCAATCAAATCGCGACTTATGGCGGCTGGCTGCAGCCTAGTCATCGAACAGGTCCTTGGTTCGCTGCTTATCAAGTTGCTCGGTTGCTTCCAGGACTTTGCCTTGACTCTCGATGACGTGTTTGAGCTGGTTGATCACGTCGACGAAGCTTTCCCACTGCGCCATCTGAGCCAGAATCGCCTCCATGGCCTGCACCGACTGCTGGGAGATGCGCACCGCCTCGGCTCGCTTCTCCTCGGGAACCGGCTCCTGAGCCATCAGGTCTCCAACGGCAGAGCCCAGCCGCGCCAGCAATCCGCTGTGCAGTGTCTCGAGCGGCGTGACGATGCCACTTTGCATCAGCTCACGGGCAGCCGGATTGCCCAGATCATTCAGAGTCATCTCCTGCAGCGAGGCATCCAGTTGATTGAAGGTCTGCCAGACCTGGCGATTAACGACGGATTGGGCGCGCGCGATCGCGGCGGCCTCATCGCGTGTGGCAACCGTCTCCAGAGCCACGGACTGTTGCTTCGCGCTATCCAGCGCGAGTTTGAACTTTGCCCGTTGTTCGCGCTGCCGCGTCAGGATCTCGTAGAACAACTCGTCCGCGCTGACGATCTGAAATGCCAGCCAGCGCGAGAATCCCTGTTGCACGCCAAGCGCACAGGCATCGGTCGCCGTGCTCCGCAACTTGATCAAGTTCCCCGGGGCGAGTTGGTGGTCGGCCAGTTTCAACTCGTGGTCGAGCAGTACGTCGATTCTTGGCGGGGCATCCGTCGCCTGGTTGCCTAGCGCAAGTTCCAGGCTGGAACTGTCCGACTGCGGCTTCTCTTCCAGCAGTTGAGTCCGTTCCAGCTCGAGCGACAAGGTCGCGATTCCGAAGTCGTCCGTGGCGTGAATCGCCAGCGGGATGCGCGCCACCGGCGTGATGCGCCGACTGACCCCCGACGATCTCATGGTCAAGCGCGGCTCGCGGTCGCGCAACAATCCAATCGACAGGAAGTAGGGTTGTGACGCCAGTCCGCCATGCTCGCCGACCAGCCGGAACTCAAGTGCCAGCGGATCCTGCATGGTCCAGCGCAGCGTGTAGGTCCGCTCATCCAGCCGGTCCCAGCCGCTCAACTGCCGGCCGTCGCTGAGGACTTCGGCCGCTTGCAGCGGCTGGCTGGCGACGAGCTTCAGTTCGAGCTTCGTTTCGCGCTGGTAGATCGGCTGCTCCGTGCCCGTCCCGATCGTGGTAGTTTCCGAGCTGCTGGCGCCGGGCCGCAATGCCGTGACTTCCAGGACCGCGACGGCGGGGCGGTCGATCGGTTCGACCGGAATCGGCCCCAGCCAATCGTCGCCGCCCGTCAGGTGCAACTCCACCGGTTCGCCGAGCGGCGCCAGTTCATAGTTGAACGCCGCCTCACCCAACTGCAACGCGTTTCCACGCTTGCGCGTGCCGTCGGCCAGGCGATACGCAATCGAGATTTGCTCCGGCGGTTGGCTGCGGGGCATCTCGGGCGATTCGACCAGCAGCGGCGCGTCGCGGTTTTCGAGCAGCCATCCCTGGTCGGTGGCCCGGAAATTCGGCCGGGCGTTGATCTGCAAAATCGAAGGCTCGCCGCGCGGCACCAACAGTTTGCCGTCGCGATTCAGACCGATCACCTCCAGGTAGGTGTTCTGCGGCCAACGAACGTCCGCTGCGGCGAGCCAGCGCCTGGCCCAGAGCGATACTGTCGCGGGCCAGAGCATCCAGACGACAGCAATCAGAACGATCCAGGCGGCGCAGCCAGCCAGCAGTTTGCCTAGCCGCGGAGTGTTCAAAGTCGACATGAGATCCACGCGATCGAGCGCCTGCGCGCACTCGGCCACTGCCGCGGATACCATCGATGGCGAGGCGAGCGGCTCCGAACGAACCAGCTCCGGCAATTGCAGCACGTTGGAAATCTGCTGGCCGACGCCCGGCAAGCGGCGGTCCAGCAGGTCGGCCAGGTCGAGGTCGCTGAGAGGAACAAGCAAAGGTTGCACAAGCCGCCGCACGACCACCGCGGCGATTCCCACGATTGCCAGGCCCAATAGCGCCAACCTGGTCGGCAAGCTGAAGCGAAACGCCAGATCGAGCAGCAAGCTCGCGGCGGCCGCGGCTCCGGCTGCGGTAATGACCCAGAACAGTCCCTCGATGGTCAACTGCGCGCGGATTCGCTGGCGTACGCGTCGCAAGCGTGCCAGGACGCCCTGCTGCGCGCGGCGCAACGAGATCGGCTCGGTTCGCTCTTCGCTGTCGATTGCCATCCGTTCCTCAGAGGGTCATGCCATGCGAGATCGTTTGCGCAGCAGCCATTCCAACGTCAACAAGAACATCAGGCTGCCGAAAATGACCGGCGCATCCCACATCTCGTCGCGGTATTCCAGCGTCCGGTAAATCTGCCGCACCTTGAATGCGTCGGGCACCTGCTGGTGATCGGCCAGCGAATACACCCTGCCGCCGCTCGCTTTGGCCAGATCTTCCAGCAGCGCTCGATCCAGCTTGGGGCGATCCAGTTCACTATGCGCGCTCTCGACGCGGAGCGTCACCGTGGCCGGACGAACCGACGAGTCGGGACCTTGCGACGCCACATTGCCCGGCAACACGCGCACGCTGTAGACGCCCGTCTCGGCCGGCGTGAATACGCCCTGGGCCACGCCTGGCTCGTCAGGGCGCGGCTCGAACTCGAGCGGTGTGGGCGGCTGACCGGCGGCTTCCACCTCGGCTCGCAAATCCAGCACGGCGCTCGAAGTGTCGCCGGTGTCGGAGCTGCGAGCCTGAACCGTGACGCGGTCGCCCGTGCGATACACGCTTTTGTCCAGCGTCAGAGTAAACGGATAACGCCCGCCGAGCGCTTTAGGTCGTCCCACCCGATCGATCAGCCTGGCCCAAAAGCCGTCGAAGTATTCCTCGTGCAAATAGCGCCAGCGATAGGTGCTGTCGAAGGCCAGGAAGGCCGCGTGGCCAGGTCCATATCGATGGATCGCCAGCAGCGGATGCCGACCAAAGGAATTCCGCATTCGTGGGTCGCCATGCCGCGCCAGCACGGTGCCGCCCGGTTTGGCACGCGTGACGGGGAAGTGCCAATACATGCCGGGCAGGCTGGCCAGAATCTCGCGATTGCGACCCGGGTCGGGATCGAATTGCAGAATCGAGTCGATGCTGCCTTCCGCCGTCAGCTCCAGATTCCAGATTTCGCGCGCGCTGAGCGCCACTTCGGCATTCGAGCGATACAGCCCCGGATCGGCCACGACCGGAAGCGTCCGCAGCCAGGTGTTGTTGATCGTGCTTCCCGCCGCTCCGCCACCGTCGCTGGTCACCCCGTCGAACAGATTGCGGGTATGCATCTCTCCGGCGACAAACACCAGCCCACCGCCCGAGGTGCCAACAAAGTTGCTGATCAGATCCGACCAGGCCGGCCCCAGGGCCTGCATGTCGGGATCGCACAGAATCAGCACGTCGAACTGCTCGAGCTCCAGACGCGTGCTGGGCAGGCGCTGCAGGGGACGCGTCCCGACTTGCTCGTAACCGGCGCCGGCCGACTGCAGCCAGCTGGCAAACTCGATACCCGTGTCGCGCATCAGCGAGTTGCGCAGAAACTGCACCTCCGGAGAGGGCGAACCCGCGATCAGCAGGACGCGGATCTGCTGCCGGACGACCTTCATGGCGTGGGTGGCAAAATTGTCGGCCTCTGTCAGTTCAGCCCCCAGCTCCGCCACCTGGGCGCGCAATTCGAGTTCCTCGATACTCTCGGGCGTGATCTTGAAGTTCACCCGCCGCGCCGCGGTGGGTTCGTCGAACGTGATCTCCTCGCGCCCCACCGATTCCCAGCCGCCGCCGCTTCGCTTCTCCAATGTAACCACGCCGGTGCGCCCCTCCATGCCTTGCGCTTCGACGAGCACGCCGATCTCCGTCGGGTCGCGCACGAAGACCACCGGATCGGCATCGATGGCCGCCAGCCGCGCGTTGGCCGGTCCCGCTTCGGTGCCCAGGGTCATGCTGACAATTGGCACGCCTTGCTTGCCGGCTTGCTCCGCTGCCTTGCGCGCGTCTTCACCAGCATTCGACTGGCCATCGCTGAGCACGAGGATGCCGGCCAGCGGTTGGCCGCGATGTTCCGCCAGGGCCGTTGAAATCGCCACGCCGATCGCAGTCGCCGTGCCGGACGCTTCGGCGCCAAGGAGCTCCTTGGGAGTGAGCGGCGCCGGCTGTTGCGAAAAGCCATAAATCGCGACTTCACGCTCCCGGCTCAAGGGAGCCAGCACATTTTCCAGGGCTCGCCGTGCCAGCTCCAGTCGAGGTTCTGACCGCATCGCCGCCGCGTCCGGCAACTTAAGCTGCGCGGCAACCTGCCCGTCGGAGTCCTCTGCCCGATAGGTATCGTGCAGCCCCATGCTCTGCGAAGTATCGACCAGGATGAGCAGGTGCGAGGGGATGGCTTCCCGCTTCGAGATCACCAGCACCATCTCGAACAGCATGAAGGCGGCGAATGTCAGAACCAGGATCCGCGTCGTCATCAAGGCGATGCGCATCGCCGGTCGGGTCGTGCTGGATTCCGTGCGATAGAGATACACCACTAGCGCGATCAGCAGGATCGCCAACAACGCGCAACCAACCGCCCACAGTCCCTGCGGGGCCGATTGAAACTGAACCTGGTACGAACTGCCAGCCGACGCCCAGTCAGGGACGCGTTCCAAGCCGAACAGCCATTGCAGTGCATCAGACATCCAACAACCCGTTTCTTACCGTTGCCGACCACACCACCGCGCGAAACACGCCTCGAACACGAGCAACCCCAGCAGGCACGTGGCCAGCGTCCGCCAGATTTCCACGCCTTGCAGAGACAATCCCGCCGTCGCGGTCGTGTCCAGCGAGACCACTTCCGGTTCCAGCGATCCCCATCTCGATTTGAATTCGTCCGCGTCCAGCTTTACCAGTTCGCTTTCCCGGCGCTCGGGATTGACTGCAAACTCCTGCTTCGTATTTCCGGAGAGTGAATCGCGCCACTGCATCGTGTACAAGCCCGACCGCCAGGTCTCGTTGTACTTGAGCTTGCGCATAGGCTCGGCAACGCCTTGCTTGTCGCTCGTCGCCGGGCTCCCAGCATCCTCCAGGATGACAAGCGGTTGTTGCTCTTCGTCGCCGGGCGCCGTGATCGTTGGCAGGGTGATGTCTCGCCGCTCTGGCAAGTCGGCCACCAGGACCTGGCCGCACGAGAACTGGCGCAAACTCGCCGTGCTCCGCGCGATCGCCCGCGCCGACTCGCGCATGGCCAGCACGTAACTGGCATCCGTTGGCCAGTCGCTCCAACTGCGGTCGGCCGCGACCGTCCAGAGCAGCGTCTGTCCGCGGCCCAGCGCCTTCTGCACGACGGCCGGGGCCGAGGAGGCATTGTTCCAACGTGCCAGCACGTGCACCCCTTCGACTTCCCCCTCCGGCAACTTCACCTCGTATATCTGGCGAACCTTGATCCGGTTCAAAGCCGCGGGCGAGAGCTGTCCGACCGCTTCCAGAGGCGAGTCTTCGCGGTCCTCGACGAGCAGCCCGGTGAATTCACTGTCGGTGATGCCCAGCAGCGAAGCGCCGAGCAGTCCCGCGCCGTCCTCGTACAGCAGTTGGTTGTAATTGTCCGGATCGATCTGGTCGCCGACAAAGACTACCAGTCCCGTACCGTCGGTCACCCAGCGCTCGAGCGTGGCCGCCTGATCGACATTCAATTGGGGCACATTGGCCAGCACGATCAGGTCGGGCTGGCCGCGGGAGCTGGACGCCCACTCCGTATCGGAAAGCACTTCGACGCGAAAGGGTTCGGTCGTCGTGCCGGCCAGCGTCAGGGCTAACGCCAGGAAGTCGGTAGCTCCGCCCAGCGGTTCCGTCGAAGGCTCTCCGTCGACCAGCACCATGTCGACGGTCTGCTGCACCTGTACCAGCACGTGCCGCCGATTGTCGCCGGCCAGCGCATCGTCCGGCAGGCGAAACTCCACGTGATGCGGGCCGGGTTCATTGAATGTCACCACCAGCGGTACTCGCAGCGACTGGTTTGCCGCAATCCCCGGCACGCGCACGAGCGTCGCCTGTCCGTCGACGAACAGGTTGGCGTCCAATTCGCCCCGCTCGCCGGCGGACGCATTGTGAATCTCCGCTTCGAGTCGCGTCGGCGTGTCCACGAGCGCCAACCGATCGATCTGCCGCAGGTTCACCAGCGCCACGTTCGAAGTGTCGGCAGGCCCGACGTCAATGACGCGTAAACGCACTTGCTGGCTCGACCAGCGGTCTCCGATCTCGGCCAGCGGCAGGTCCCAGCTTGTCGCGCGCAAATCGGTGATCAGCGACACTTCGTGCAGCGGATAGGATCCACCCTGGATCAACGTATCGAGCGCCGGCAGGATCGCCTGCCAGGCGTCTGATGCTTCGCAGGCGGCGACTTTCTGGACCACCTCGATGATCTTACCGGCGTCTTCGATCTCGACCTCGCGCAGCAGTGGATGGCTGGGCCGCGAGGCGAGCACCAGCGTCAAGCGGTCTTTCTTTCCAAAGGTTCCGAGCAAGTCGGCCAGCACGCTCTGCGCTCGCGCGAGGGCCGGCTTGCCTTGCACGGAATAGTCCATGCTGAGCGAATCGTCGAGCAAGATGATCCGATTGGTGCGGACATCTCCGCCCCACAGTTGCGAGAGTCCTGCGGCATGCATCACGGGCCGCGCCACGAGAAAAAACAGCAGCAACACGAGGCACGTCCTCACCAGCAGGAGCAAGATCTGCTCCAGACGAATCCGGCGGCGGTTGCGCTGGATCGAAAGCTTCAGGTACCGCATCGGCGCCCACTCCACGCGGCGATACTGCCGGCGGTAGAGCAGGTGAATGAGCAGCGGGATGCCGGCCAGCGCCAGACCCCACAGCAGCGGTTGATTCAGGAACGTTAAGGTGTTCATCGCTTCTTCGGCCGCCAGGAAGTCTTAGCCTCTTCGCAGAACGTGCTTCAGCCGATCGCGGGCATGCAGATAGTGACTCAGCGCGTCGGCCAGCGGCTGGTCGGTGCGCAGCAGCAGGTAATCGATGCCGCGGTTCCCGCAGCCGCTGCGCACGCCATCGATGAACTGCTGCATCGCGTCGCGATAAGCCGTGCGGAACGCCCAGGGTTCGGCCAGAAGCTCCTCGCTCCCCTCGATATCGCGAAACATGATCAAGTCATTGAACGGCATGTCCAGCTCGTCGGGATCGAGCACGTGCATCACCAGCACCTCGTGACCACGGTGCTGCAAGCGCTGCAAGCCGTCGAAGAAGGCATCCTGATCCGTCAATAGATCGGAAATGACGATGGTCAACCCGCGCTTGCGACTCTGCTCGGCGAGTGTTTGCAGCACGGATCCCAAATCGGTCGGGCGATCCGGCTGCGCAGTTTCCAAGAGGCCGATCAGTCGCGCCAGTTGGGCCTGGGTCGCCGCAGGCGGAAGAACCGTGCCGGTCTGGCGGTCGAAGAGTGCCAGGCCGACCGGATCCTGCTGTTCCACCAGCAGGGTTGCCAGCGAGGCGGCCGCCACCGAGGCGTACTGAAACTTGTTGAGCGCGCCGCTGCCGTACCGCATCGAGGCACTGCAATCGAGCACCAGCATCGCCCGCAGGTTGCTTTCCTCTTCGTACTGCTTGACGTAGAAGCGGTCGGTGCGCCCCAACACGCGCCAATCGAGCCGGCGCAAGTCATCGCCCGGCGAATACTCGCGGTATTCGGCGAACTCGACGTTGAACCCATGGAACGGGCTGCGGTGCAAACCGGAAATCGTGCCCTCAACGACTTGTCGGGCACGAAAACTCAGGCCGGCAATGCGGGCCAGCACTTCAGGATCGGAATACTTGGGCGACGTAGCCATTGGCCTGATCGGCTCCAGGACGGGCGGAGATATCGCGTAGCAAAGCAGTGATGATCGAGTCGGGAGTTTCCCCTTCGGCCTGGGCGGCATACGTGGTCACGATCCGGTGTCGCAATACGGGGTGGGCCACAGCGCGGAGATCCTCGATCGTCACCGAGGTTCGACCATGCAGCGCCGCCCGGGCTTTGGCGGCCAGCACCAGCCCTTGTCCGGCGCGGGGGCCGGCGCCCCAGGCCACCCATTTGTCGATGTACGCCGGCTTGCCCGGCTCGGCGGCCCGCGTGGCGCGAACCAGGGCCATCGCATAGTCCAGGCAGTGATCCGAGACCGGCACGCTGCGGACAAGCCTCTGCAGGGGAGGAATCTCCTCGCCGGAGAGTACCTTGGTCAGGACCTTACGCTCAGTTCCCGTCGTCACACGATAGATCTGGCGTTCCTCGTCGCGCGTCGGATAGCCGACGAATACCTTGAACAGAAAGCGATCGAGTTGCGCCTCGGGAAGCGGATAGGTGCCCTCCTGTTCGATCGGATTCTGCGTCGCCAGCACGAAGAACGGTTCGCTCAAGGGATGCCGATGCCCGCCGGCGGAAACTTGTCGTTCCTGCATCGCTTCCAGCAGCGCGGCCTGCGTCTTGGGAGGTGTGCGGTTGATCTCGTCGGCCAATAGCACGTTGGTAAACACCGGCCCGGGCACGAATCGCAGTTGCCTCGCTCCCGTGGCTCGATCTTCCTGCAGCACTTCCGTGCCGGTGATGTCGCTGGGCATCAAGTCGGGCGTGAACTGGATGCGCGTAAAGCTCAGCTCCAGGCACTCCGCCAGCGTGCTGACCATCAATGTTTTCGCCAGACCGGGGACGCCCTCCAGAATGCAGTGGCCTCCGGCAAAGATACTGATCATCAATTGCTCGATGACCTCATCCTGGCCCACGACGATCTGAGCGACCTGGTCGCGGAGACTTTGATGGGCGTCCTTCAACTTGCTCAGTTGGGCCAGGTCGGCGTCTGCGGCAGTGCTCACAAGGCTTCCTCGCGGTGATGAAATTAACGTTGAAAGACAGGCAGATACTTGTAGGGCAATTGCAGGATGATCAGCGCGATTGACGTGCCGTAGGCCTTGCCCACGTTGTCGCCGCTCCACGATCCCTCGCTCTTATCCTGCATCGAAATCAATTGCTCGCGGGTCGCCGGAAAATAGTTATCCCAGTACTCGTCGCCCGCCATATAGAACGCCTGCGACGCGTACAGTTGACAGTAATAGGCGAACCCGCCGGGCTTGGCCCAGGTCTTCGAATCCTTGAAGTTTCCCCACACATACTCCAGACAGCGATTCGCCATGGGGGCGTCATACTGGCCGGCGTTGTACAGCGTGGCTACCGCGGCGGCCGAGATCGGCAGCCGTGAACCCGAGTTATTACGCAGTGAATACGTGATTCCCCCTTCGGGCGTGCTGCACTTCTCGATGTAGTTGACCGCTTCGGTGATCGTCCCACGCGGCACATGCAATCCGGCATTGTGAGCAGCACGCAGGGCCTGCACCTGCGTCACGGTGACCGAGCCCTCGTCGCCGCCCCCGGGAATGTAAGTCCAGCCGCCATCCACACTCTGTCCTTGACTGGTCAGCTTGATCGCCTTTTCAATGACCTCTTTAATCTTGTCGCGGCGTGCCGGTTTCGTTTCCGTGCCATAGGCACACGAGAGAAACAATAGCGCAAAGCCGTGCCCGTGCATCGGCCGGCCGCTTTCCTGCCCCGGTCCAGTAATCAAACCCGATGCCGTGGAGCAGCCGATCAAGTAGTCGACGGCCTTTTCCACCTGCGGAGCGTAACGTCCGCGCGTCGTCGAATTGCCATTGGCCATCAAAGCCATCCCGCACAATCCGGTCATCGCCACCGGGTAGGCTTCTCCTCCGCCGTCACTGCTCCAACTGCCATCGGCCATTTGAGACCGGGCCAGGTACTCCAGGCCGGCTCCAACTGCCTTGAGCGCGGCGGGCGTGATGTGCTTCGGCATGACCTCGTCCGCGGCGAACACAGGCGCCGCCATCAGCCAGCAGACGACCGTCAACGCCAGCGCGCAGCGCATCGGCGAATGTCTCATCGAGATATGCATGGCACAGGCCCTCCTTAATTCTGTGCTGTCGCTGGGGCCGGAGGCGCCGTTCCGAAACGGACCATCAACCGCACTTGAACGGGTACCTCGGCCAAAGACGAGGAAATGATTCGCGGCCCTTCCGTTTCGGTCGCCGTGGGTTGTGCACCCTGTGCATAGGCATAGGCATTCACCACGGTTGTGGCGGGCGAGTCGCCGCCGACCGCCAGTTCCTGGATCGAGACCGCGGGCCCCAGCGTCGTGTGATGCAGCTTCGCCAGCCGAGTCGCTCGCGCCTGGGCGTCGGCCGCGGCCGCTTCATAAGCCTTCTCGCGCAGCTCGGCCAGATCGTCGAGCACGAACCGGACCGGCGCCGCGTTCTCCGGCTGTCGGCCGTAACGATAGGCCATCATCACTTCGGCCGCCGTCGGACCAACGTTCACACCCGCATCCTGAGCCACGTCCAACAACCGGCCGATCGTCTTGATCAACTCTTCGGGCTCACGCTCCCGGACGTTCTTCAATGACAGTCGCACCGTGCTCGAAACGCTAACTTCGGGCTTGCCGCCTGTCTGCACCATGCCATTCAGGATGCGTTGCTGCTGCTCAGTCGAGTTGCCCACCGTGATCGAAACGGCGCGTTCGCTGACGCCCAGGTTCTCGATATCGAGTTTCGCCAGGACATCGAGCACCCGCTTCTTGGCATCGCGATATTTGACGAGCGCATCGCTCGTGAGTTCCGCCTTGCCGACGACCTGCAGATCGACCTCCACCAGGTTGGGTCGCGCGGCGACGCTACCCGTGCCGGAGACCGTGATCCCGTCTTCGCCGGCCAAACTGGAAATGACCTGGGCGGAAGTTCCCGCCGCGGACGCACACCACACAGCAACCGAAGCCAGCAGTAGATTGCCGAAGTAACGACGCATCATGGGATGTCTCCAACCGAAGCGATGATTCTGGGCTCGCTTGCGCGAACGGGGTTCTGGTCTTCAGGATTTCGATCGTGTTTCGTTGCTGGTGTTCGACTCCTCGGCGGCGGGGGCCGATGCGCTGGCGTCGCCGCCAGTATCAGAGCCGTTCAATGGGTAGGCTGTGATCGCGGCGTTCGAAACGGTCACCAGCGCCGTGGGAGTGACCAGTAGCGAACCGCCCAGAGCGTCGAGATCCGCGCCGCGAAACAGCCGCAGAACCTCGCCCGTTCCTTTGTCGACCTCGAAAATGCCCCGCGACGTGAACTGGTAGATGCGACTCTTGGTCAGCACCGGCACGCTCCAACTCGTCGAACTCGGCAGCCGCGTGGACCAAACCAGCTCTTGCGTCTGCAGGTCGTAGGCGGCCAACTCCTCGCCACCCGTATACAGGTGTTTGTCGTCCGCGCCGGCCAGCAGGGCG
>JBGSKX010000068.1:0-4668 GCA_041741015.1 Pirellulales bacterium | reverse complement strand
GGTAGCGGGCCAGGCCCGCGGTCAGGGCGTCGGAGCCGGCGGCCACAATGCGATAGTCGGCGATCGTGGCGAAGGCCACGAGCTCGCCATCAGCGGCGCGGAGGTACTGACTGCCGCTGAATAGCACGGCCCGCAGATTCGAGTTGCCGCTGGGCGCTACGAGATAGATGGTGGCCATGGCGCTGGTTCCTAAGCAAAGTTCTCGAAAGCAGTCAGGTCGACGGTCGTCACGTCGTAATCGCCGCAAGCCGTATTGATCTCGCTGAGGTATTGGCTCAGGTCATCGCCGATGAAAGCGCCGTGATGACAGTACGCGACGATCGGCGCGTCATTCAGCAGGAAGCAAACCGCGCCGCCGGAGTCGCCGCTGACAACCTCGCCCGTAAAACTCATCCCTGGCTCCACCAGCGACGGACCGCCACGCACGTCGTAGGCCGGGTAGCCACGCTGCTCTGAGAAGTCTCCGGTTCCGTAGAGCCGGAACACGTAGCCTCGCCAAAGCTTGTTCTGAGTGAACATGGGGAGCTGTGACGCGAAGGTGACAATACTGCCAGGGTAGACCGACGATCCGTAGGGATTGCCGACGTAGTTCCGCCAGTTGGCCGGCAGGAGCTTTGCGGGCGTGACGCTCTCGGGCAGGTCTTCGTCGTACTCGGCGAGCGCCATATCTCGCGTGCTGTTGACGCGCGTGCAGGCGACCACGGTGCGCTCGTGGCAGACGCTATCCGCTGTCACGAAATGGCTGGTCGCTCCGACCGCCAGCTTGTAGTGCCAGGCGTGGATCAGATGCTTGGGCGTGACCAGGATCCCACCGCGCTCGGGCGTTTGCTTGTGGCTGTGCGCGGCGGGGAATGCAGTCAGATCGAGCCCGTGGCCCCAGAAGTCTGGATCGCGAACGTAGGTTTTGCCCGTGAAGTTGCTCGCCGAGTAGTACAGCGTCGACTTGCCATCGACCAGCAGCGGTTCCAGGTTATCAGCACACGCCTTGGCAAACGTGCCGGCCTTGAAGCCCGTCAGCACGGTCGTTTCCGCGCCGACCTGGCGGGCACACGTGACATTGGTTTTTCGGCCCAGCAGCGGCGAGCGGGCGACGATCGTACAGATGCCGTCCGCGACGCGGGTCACCTGCCCCGCCGCGTTGACCGTCCCAATGTTTTCCTGGAGGCTGCGGAAAGTCACGTTCTCGACGTCGCCGGCGACCGGTTGCACAAACACCTGCCCGGTCGAGTCCAGTGTCGCGGCCTCGAACACATCCAGCTCGGAATCGTCGATCACAGTGGACGACGACGAGCCCGGTGTCACGACGGTTTCAAACGGCACGACTTGCACGTCGAACCGATATTCGCTCAGGCGTGGGGTACGGATCGCCATGCGTTAGCTCCAGTCGGCGTCTTCGACGTTGTAGGGCGTGGCGATGTTGTTTGTGATGCCTGCGCCCGTGTCGATCCCGAGGGCCCCCAGCATGTTGTGGGCGGCCGAGATCGTGGCCAACTCGTGATAGCCAATCGAGTACGGCGAGCCGGTTCCTGTGGCCTTGATGCGGCTGAAGTAGAACTTGCCACCGTTGCCGGCGTGGATTCCGGGTTGGCTGTTGCGGGTGCAGATGATCTGGCTGTGTTCAACCAGGCCGCGATTCAGGATCCCGATGCGCGTCCCAGCCACGATGCAGCGGCGAATGATGCCCGTAAATACGTTGGGGGCCGTGTTAGCGCCGCCTTCGGTCGTGCCGCCGAATGCGCCGCCCGTGAGCGCGGTGCTCTGCGTGCCGGCAATCTCGCATTGCTCGAACGTGGCCGAAATCGTGAGCGCGATGGACGACGTGGGGGAAGCGGTATTGAACGCTGAAAACAAGTTGCAACCGACGGTCACCCTCACGCGACGATAGACGCCGCCGAAAGCTGTCACCGCGGCATTGAAAGCCGTGGTGTAGTTATTGTTGGTAGTGTTTTCAATGTCCACGTCTTCGATCACGAGGCCAGTGTTCGTGGCCGAGAAACTACCGCCGGCACCGGCGTTGAAGATAATCGCCCCGTAGTTGCCGCTTCCGGTTTGGTAGTTGTAGATCGTGAAGTTTCTGAGGTGGATGTTATCCTGGTCGATGGTGATCTGATAAGAGCGGTCGGTCACGATCCGCGTACGTCCAGTGCCGGCGCCGATGACATGGACGTACGGAGTGTCCAGGTTCAGGTCGAGCAGGGCCTCCTTGAGACTGAATACCCCTTCGCCCAGCACGAGGTAGGCCGGATTCGTGGCGCTGATCGCCGCCCCGTTCGGCGTGAGGGCCTTGGCCTGCGCGTAGGCAGCGACCAGGGCCGTACCGTTCTCGGCGGCCGTGCCCGTCGGAGACAGGAACACCCGAGAGATAGTGCTCCCTCCGCCGCCGCCACCTACTGAAAAGCCGCCATTGGTCGCATCGTCGCCGCAGCGCATTTCGTGCGTGTCGCTGGCTACGGCCAGCTCGCCTTCGGCCAGGACGATCCCCGCCAGCACGGCGGCGGTTTCGTAGCGGACCAGGATCGGCTGGTCGATATTGCCGTCTTCATTCAGGCCGGCGTAGCCGCCCGGCTGATCCTTTTCGTCGGTTTGCTGGGCGCCGTTGAGCAGCGCTCGTTGCGCCGTCGTGATGCCGCTGACTGCAAGCGATTCCATGCCTGTTAGCGCCTTTGCACGGGCCGGTTGGGTTTGATTTGCGCATGCCGCGACTCACGCGGCTCGACGTTCGTGATCAGGTAGTTCACGTACGCCCCGCCCGGGTTGTCCTTGGCATTGCGGCGTTGGATGAACCACAGTTCGTCGTCGATATGGAAACTCCAGGTAACGTCGATCGCCAGCTCGGCCACCTTGGCCCGGGGAATGGCCAGGTGTCCGCTCCGCCGTTCGCGATCGCCCAGCGCATCGAACGACACGGACCCGTCGCCAGGCAGTTCGTTCGTCCCCGGTTCGAACGAGAGATCCACGAGGACCTTCTCGATCGACACGGAGCTCGCGCGGTTGCCACCGACGTAGCCGGTGATCGTCTGGCCGCTGAACGTGCCGCTGACCGGGGCTCCGAAGCTGGCAAACAGTTTGCTGGTGAACGACATCAAACGCGTCTCGTGGCTTCGCGGGGTTTGAGAGAGGGAACGGGCGGCGGGCGAAGCCACGACCGCACGCCCGTTCCCAGGTGGCGCGCCAACAGAAAGCACCCCTACGGGGCCGCGTTGACGCCGGTGATGATCCGCGCCAACAGGGCGTACATCCGTTTTTCGCCGGTCTGATGGCGACCGCGAATCACGTCCGCTCGCGCGGTTTCATCGCGATAGCTCTCATAGACCCCATCCAGGTCCGAATCTTCCTTCCAATTGAAGGTCCGGCAGACCGTCGGGACCTGATGGTCGGGAGACGGATTAACGTGCACCAGGATGACCTTGTCGTTATCCCAAATGCTGCCCAGCGAAGCGCTTTGCCCTTCATTGGCCGTGTTTTTCACCGCGTTGGCGATCCACACGTTGTCGACGTCAAACAGATCCGCGATCATCGCCCGGGTGATCTTGCGGGTCTTCGGGTCGTCGATGCCGGAGTGCTTGATCCGGTCGAGAATCTGCACACTCTGCCGCAGATTGCGAAACGCCTTCCGCGGCATGATCACACCGTTCGGCCACATGCCGACAGTGTCAAAAAACGCCTGAGCGTTCACTTCGATGTCATCCAGCGGCGTGGCCGACTCGTAGTCACGCCAGGTCTCGGCGCACGCGTCGTTTAAGATCGCACCCGTGTCGGTGAGCAAGGCCGCCACGCGCTCTTCGTACGTCGACATGATCGCGTGGTGGACGCGCCGGGCCGTGATCTGTTCGAGTTCAAAGTAATCGCGGTACATCGCGAGCTCTTTGTCGTCGACCTCTTCCTCGAGACCATACTCGAAGGTCTCGTAGCTATCCGGTTCGAACTCGAAGCTCGAACGCTGGTAGCCGCCGCGCGTGCGCCGTTTAGCCTTGCGGTTCAGCAGCTCCTTGAGCGGAATTCGGCCGAACACGCCACTCGGTTTGCTGACCTCGCGCACGGGAGCGACCTGGCCGGCAATGAAGCCGGCGTCGTTCATTTCCAGGTCGAACTCCTCAAAGCTGCCGGCCAGGTCCGGCCGCAGGGTGGCCAGGCTGGTGTTGGGACTAACCATGATTTTGCTTCCTTTCAAAAAAACAGGGGGCCGCACGTCGATCGCGCGACCCCCTTGAAAGGCAGCAACAGTTCAAGGCTGTCTGGGCGGATAGCTAGTCCGCTTTCAGCCTTTATCGGTGGTGCCGCACGATCGCCGTGCGGCCCCGCTTGGTGGTTGTGTGATTGTTAAGTGGTCAATTTCCCTGGAGAACGGACGGGTAAACTCGCGCGGGTGGTGGTTTATGCCGTCGCGACGAGCAAGGCCACGATTTGGTACGACAGCACCGCGGTGTTGTTGGTGCTGGCAATCAGGGTGACATCACCCGAAGCGGTCGGCTTCCAGGCATACACGTTGACCGTGCCCGACGCGCCGCTGTAATCCACGCTGAAGTCGGTCGGATCCAGCCCCGGCGTGGTCGTCCGCTTGAGCGTGACGGTGGCACTTTCGATCCCGGCCAGGCCGGTCGCGATCGGCGTGGGGTTCGCACCGTCCAGCGTGACTTCACCGCTGATCAACACCTTGCCGCCCCCCAG
>JBGSKX010000067.1:0-5162 GCA_041741015.1 Pirellulales bacterium | reverse complement strand
AGCGGCCGCTGGCGCACCGTGCGCGTGCTCCGATCGGGCTCGGCGACCGCGCGGAAGTTCATCGCCGGTTACCGCAGTTCGGCCGGCCGCAGCGTGGTCTCCTTCGAATACCTGGGGAACCGAACGTGAGCGAAGGCGAAGAAACCATCCGCACGGTGCTCGACGATGTGAAGAAGCGCGAGATCTGCGCGATTCTCGCCATGGGCGGTTCGCGCGCCATCGCGGCGGGCTACGTCGGCTGCCATCCGAATACGATTCGCAAACACATCCAGCGCGACGAAGCCTTCGCGCAGGCCGTCGAGCAAGCCGAATCGAAGCACGAAGTCGCACAGCTTTCGTACATCAATAGCGCCGGCAAGGAAGGCCGCCACTGGCGGGCCGCGGCCTGGATGCTCGAACACCGCTATCCCGGCCGCTACGGCCGCCGCAAGACCGACCGCTTCACACTCGAACAAGTCACGCACGTACTCACACAATTCGCTGGCGTGATCCTCGACGAAGTCGAAGCCGAAGACGCGCGGCAGCGCATCCTCGGGCGCCTTAGCGAACTGGCTACCAGCTTGCGGCTTTCGGCCGCGGGAGAGAACGCATGAAATCCAGCATGCCCTGGAATCAGGAAGACATTTCGCTCATGGCCTGGGCCGAGCTGGCCTTGCATCTGAAGGCCTGCGTCGCGCGGCGCGTGCATTGCGAATCGCTCGCCCACGAGTCTCTGCTCGCCTGGGGCCGACGGCTGTTGCCGCACTACTTCGCCAAGCCGCCGTCCAAGATGCACCGCTGGCTCGCCGACGAGCTCGACGCGATGACCAGCCAGCGCGGCACGAAGCTCAACGTCATCGGCCCCCGCGGCGGCGCCAAAAGCACGCTCGGCACGCTGGCCTACACGCTCCGCGCCGCGGTCGAAGGCTGGGAACCCTACATCTGGATCATCTCCGACACCGCCCAGCAAGCCTGCCAGCACCTCGAGAACATCAAGCTCGAACTGGTGAACAACTCGCAGCTCGCGACCGACTATCGACCAGCCTTTGGCGAAGGCCCCATGTGGCGCACCGGCGCGATCACGCTCAACAACGACGTCACGATCGAAGCCTTCGGCACCGGCCAGAAATTGCGCGGCCGCCGATTCGGTCCGAGCCGTCCCACGCTGATCATCTGTGATGACCTGCAGAACGACGAACACATGCGCTCGGCCGCCCGTCGCGAAAACTCCCGGGCCTGGTTCGAAGGCTCGCTTCTCAAGGCCGGCACGCCGCAAACGAACATCGTCAACCTGGCCACGGCCCTGCATCGCGACGCGCTTGCCCTGCGTCTCGATCGCACCCCCGGCTGGATCAGCCACATCTTCCAGTCGATCAGTGAGTGGCCCACGAACATGAGCCTGTGGCACGAATGGGAGCGAATCTACTGCGACCTCGATCAGGACAATCCGCAAGCTGCGGCGCTGGCCTTCTACGACGAACATCGCGCGGACATGGATGCTGGCGCGGAATTGCTCTGGCCCGAGCTGGAAGACCTGTACACGCTGATGAAAATGCGCGTCGAAGGTGGCCGCACCGCCTTCGAACGCGAGAAGCAGGGCTCGCCGCTCAGTCCCGACGCGTGCGAATGGCCGGCCGAATACTTCGACGAACATCTCTGGTTCGAGGAGTGGCCCGCGAACCTCCGCACGCGCGTGATCGCCCTCGATCCGAGCAAGGGGCGCGACGCGCGTCGCGGCGACTACTCGGCCTATGTCATCCTGGGTGTCAGCGACGAGGGGCTGCTCTATGTCGATGCCGACCTGGCCCGCCGGGCGACGCCCGAGATCGTGGCCACCGGCGCGGAACTCGCCCGCGCGTACCGTCCGGACGCGTTCGGCATCGAGACGAACCAGTTTCAGGAGCTGCTCGCCGACGAACTGGCCGAGGAGTTCCGCGCGCAGGGCATCCTCGGCATCCAGCCCTGGAGCATCGACAATCGCGTGAGCAAGCAAGTCCGTATTCGGCGGCTCGGACCGTATCTCTCGGGCCGGCGCCTCAGGTTCAAACACGATTCCCCCGGCGCGCGATTGCTCGTCGAGCAACTGCAGGAATTCCCGGCCGCCGATCACGACGACGGCCCCGACGCCCTCGAGATGGCCGTTCGCCTGGCCGGCGAACTCTGCGGCGGCGCGACCTCCGGAGACAACCTCGGTGATCGTTTGCCGGTCACTGTGTGAACTAGGTCTGGGTGCCACTGTCTGGCTTGCCCAGCAGTGCCTTTTTGAGTTTCACCTTGCCCGCTAATCACCAAGAACCGCGACATCAAGAACGACACAACCTTCGCGATTTAGGAGCCCAACATGCACGCCCTCCACAACCGCTCACTTACCGAGCACCTTAACCATCGCCTCAGCGAAGCCTGGCAAAGCCTGTGGGATAGCTTCGTCGATCCGCGCGAGGCCTACGCCGACGACGGCCACGAGTGGACCGCTCTCGGTTCACTCGCCGGCGGCGGACGCGCGACGTTGCCCTTCACCACGGAACAGGAACTGGCCGAGATCCGCAGTCAATGCCGCACGCTCGCGGTCGAAAACGAGTTTGCCATCAACGGCCACGAGAACCGCATCAGCTTCCTGGTCGGCGACGGCCACACCTACCGCGCCACGATGAAGAAGAACGCTGACAAGTTGAAATCCGCCGCAGCCGATTCGAGTCTCGCGGCCGAGGCCCAGACCGTGATCGACGAGTTCATCGCCGAGAACCGTTGGCAGCGCCGGCAGCAGGAGATCATCCGCCGCTACGATCGTGATGGCGAAGTGTTCCTCCGCTTCTTTGTCGATTCCGATGGCCTGACGCGAGTCCGCTTTGTCGAGCCGGCGCAGGTCGCCACGCCGCGCGAGCTCGCCGGCGACGCTTCGCATAGCTTCGGCATCCAGACCGAAGCAGACGACGTCGAAACGCCGCTCGCGTACTATATCGACGGCCAGTCGGTCGACGCCGCACAGATCCAGCATCGCAAGGCCAACGTCGACGCCAACGTCAAGCGCGGCCTCCCGCTGTTCTATCCGGTACGCAAAAATCTCCGCCGGGCGGAAAAGATTCTCCGCAACATGAGCGTTGTCGCTGAGATTCAATCCGCAATCGCCCTGGTGCGCCGTCATCAGAACGCTACCCGTAGCGGCGTGCAGCAGTTCGCTGCCGCTCAGACCGACGTCCGCGTCACTTCGCCCGCCACGGGTCAAACGGCCAGTTTCCGCCGCTTCGCGCCGGGCACGATTCTCGATAGTCACGGCGGCATTGAATACGACTTCCCGGCCCAGAGCATCGACGCGGCCAACTTTGTGGCCATCCTGCAGGCCGAGCTCCGGGCGATTGCCAGCCGCCTGGTGATGCCCGAGTTCATGCTCACCAGCGACGCCTCGAACGCGAACTACGCCTCGACGATGGTGGCCGAAGGGCCTGCGGTGCGGATGTTCTCGCGGTTGCAGGCCGAACTGGTCGAAGATGACCTGGCCGTGATGCGGCGTGTGCTGGCCGCGGCCGTGAGCGCGGGTCGCTTGGCCCCCGAGGTTCTCACCCTCGTCGAGATTCAAGCCGCACCGCCGTCGCTCGCCGTGCGCGATCAGCTCAAAGAAACCCAAACGCACCGCATCCAGCATCAAAGCGGCATTCTCTCTCCGCAAACCTGGAGCCAGCTCGCCGGCCTCGACTACGACCAGGAGCAAACGAACTTGCAGACGGCGCGCGATGCGACAATGCAAGCTACGCTCGCGCAGCAAACCGCACTCGGCACGCCTGCTGGTCAAGAACCAGGAATTGAAGTGTCGTCGTGAAAGGGTGCCACGGGTGACCGCGCCTGCGGCTCACCCGTGCTGTCGCCTTTCAATTACCAACCTACTAAACCGGAGCGAAGAAGGAGACCTAGAGCACCGGTGACTGCTCCGCAGCACCGGTGGCACCCAGTCATCGTTGAACGAGCCTTGCAACACCCCAAAACAGCCACCGCGAAGTTTTCGCATGGCCGGAAAAGTGAATTGAAATATTGCCACCCTTTCCGTTACCCTCGCAAGTATGACAAGCAAACGGCACACATCCGCGAATCAAACTCAGATCGCCCGCATCCGCGCGATCTGGGACGCCATGTTCGACGAAGTCCTGCATAGCGGCGTTCACGGGTTGGCCAAACTGGAACTGACGATCTCCGACGGCACGATCCAGAAGATCAGCCGCACCGTAGAAAAAATTGAAAAGGTGCACTAGCCGCGGCCGCGCCGCACATCGTGTGAGCGCGTCACCAACGTAAACGCACCGGGTATCACGACGAGCCTGCCATCGAGTGCAGGTATCCTTGCGGGCCCATTTGCCGACCATGTCTCGGCAGATGGGCCTTTTTTTATGCCTATAGGAAACCCAACGATGAACGAACAACTGCAAGAAGTCGTTACTTCCCGCGGCGCGCAGATTCACGTCGATGCCGCCGCCGGCGTTATTCGCGGCGTCAAACTGCTGGGCCTTGAGTCGCGCAATGGCCGCCGCTATCTGCCAGCGGCACTCGCTCAGGCCGCGGCCCTTTACGAAGGCGCGAAGGTCAACGTCAATCATCCCAAGGGGAGCCCGCTGGCGGCCCGCGATTACCAGGATCGGCTGGGATCCATCCGCAACGTGCGCGCCAGCGGTGACGGTCTGTTCGGCGATCTGCACTACAACCCCAAGCACGCATTGGCCGAGCAGCTCGCCTGGGACGCGCTGCACGCGCCGGAGAACGTCGGCTTCTCCCACAATGTCGAAGCTCGCACCACGCGCTCGGCCGGCCAGACGCTGGTCGAGGCGATCGTGAAAGTGCAAAGTGTCGACCTCGTGGCCGACCCGGCCACGACCAGCAGTCTGTACGAAAGCATCGGCGCATCGACCAGCCTCGTCGGCCGCTCCACGCCGATTACCGTCAGCGCAATGACGCTTGAGTCGCTCCGCGCCGCTCGCCCCGACCTGGTCGAAGCGGTCCGAGCCGAAGCGTCAGCCGAGATGATCGCCCTCCGTGAACAGCTCGAACAGTCGCGCGGCGAACTGGTCAAGCACAGTCGCCGCGAGCAGGCTCGCGGGCTGTTCCGCGAGTTCGGCCTTCCCGATCCAGCGCATGCGACGGGCCACGAGCAAGCGCTCGCCGGCAGCCAGTTTCTGGAGGCGGTTATCGCCGCGCCCGAC
>JBGSKX010000066.1:0-7852 GCA_041741015.1 Pirellulales bacterium | reverse complement strand
CGCGGGCGGCGTCCTTGTCGAGCTCGTCGAGCGCCCCCTGGGCGTTTTTGTCGATCTCATCCCGGTGAACGTTGCCCGCGGCCTTAGTGCCGTTTGCGAATCCCCCCATCGACACGCCGTTGATTTTCACCCCGTCGAGGGCCATCAGCTCACTGCTGCGATCCTTTCCGAACAGGCTCTCAATTCGCCAGATCCCACGTGCGAAACCCATCATGCCCTTGAGATAGAGCTCCATGCCGTGCGAGGCGGCCTTAGCCAGGGTCGTCCACAACGAAACCACGGTTTTAGCAATCGACGTCTTGAGGCTGAGCCAGAGGTTAAGAATCGTGTCGCGGAAGCCGACCCACATGCCGAGCAGCGCGTTCATGCCCTTTTCCCACTGCAGCTTGAGCGCCAGCCAGAGCACTTTTGCCGCGGCGGCGATGTCGCCGCCGGCGAGCGCGGTGCCAATCGCTCCAAAGGATGCCTTAGCATCCGAGACGAGTGAGCTGAAAGCTTCGCTGATGTAGTTAATTGCTTCGTCGGCGGAGTCCGACGTGTAGAGAAACCAGCCGGCCAAGCCGACCAGGGCGGCCACCAGGAGGCCGATCGGCGAGAGGAAGAAGCCCACCACGCCCAGCACGACGGACAGGCCGGCGCCGACCAAGCCGACAATTGTGACCAGGCTGCTGAGCACGGCCCCCGCCACGACCAAGCCCATCCCGAGCGCGCTGATCGCGGCGCCCACGGCGACGGCTCCCACGGCCAGCTTGAAGATCCAGGCCACCAGCTCGCGATTGTTTTTGATCCAGTCGAGCCCCGCGGTGAGGATTTTCTGAATCGGGACGACGATCGCAGTCAGTGTCGGTTCCAGGGCGGCCCCGATGATGAAGACGCCCATCTTGAGCGTCTTCCAGAGGTTGGTGAGCTTGTCGCCCAGGCCGGCGGCCGCGTTGGCGTCCTCGGTGCTCATCACCAAGCCCAGCTCGCGAGCCTCCTGGCGCAAAGCTTCGATGCCATCTGCGCCATCGGCCAGCATGGGCAGTAGGGTCGTGCCTGATTTGCCGAACAGGGCCATGGCCGCGGCCGTCCGCTTGGCCGGATCATTGATCGATGCGATGCCCGCGCTGATCTTGGTGAATTGCTCGTCCGGGGTCAGGCCGGCCAGCTCGGCGCTCGACAGGCCGATGCCTCGGAGCGTGTCCTCTACTTCCTTCGAAGCCCCCTTCCCCAGGTTCTGCTGCATCTTGCGGACGGCCTTCTCGACGTCCTCGAGCGACGCGCCTGACTGGGTGGCGGCGTGTTCGAGCTCCGAGAGGGCTTCGACGGTCATGCCGGTGCGCTGGGCCATTTTGGCCAGGCGATCGCCGCTTTCGAGATAGAGCTTATTGGCGGCTAGCAGCGGCGTGAGCACGGCCGTGCCGGCCGCGACGACGGCGGAGCCGGCCAGCGTCACGCTTTTGCCCCAGCTCTTGAGCCGCCGGCCGGCGCTAGCCAAGCCTTTGAGCAGCTTGTTGTCTTTCGTCGCCAGCTCCACGTAAGCGCGGCCGGCTCGGATTTCGCGCGCGCCCATGGGTTACCTCAGAAAAGTTTGCAAGTCGGTGTCGTTGGAATTGGAAACGGGGCAGTTGTTAGCGGCCGGCGGTGAGCTCGTCGAGCTGCTTCAACACCTCCTCGAGGCGCTGGGCAGACTCTGCCTCAAAATCCGCGTCGAGCTTGGCGGCTAACCTTGGATCGTCCAGCATTTTGAGCATCGCTTCCCCACGCTTTTGTTGCAGCGTGTTGAGCTTCTCAATCGCTTTCTTGATGGCACGCCGCTTTTCGCCGTGAAACAAATTCATCACGCCTTCGAGCAGCATGGCGGTAGCAGTGTCGATGGCGTTGCCGATGACGCCCGCGCCGAATTCTTCCTCGGTGATTTCTCTTTCGTCGCACTGCGGCTTGCAGATGGCGTAGAGCGTGTCGACCAGCGTAAAGGGGTCGTCGGCAAGTTGGCCGAGCAGCTTACCCTTGTTCTCCACGATCGCGGTCAGGTCGATTTGTTTGAGCTCGCGACAGCGGCGGACGCTGGCGACGTTGACGGGGATTTCCCATTCGCGCTCCTTAGCGTCGGTAAAGGTTTTGATCATGGGGCGTGCTTCCTTTTCGATAGTGCGTTGTGCTTGCCGCGCCCTTGGGGCGGCGTTGGCCGTTTACTTTTTCCCGCGGGACCTGCGAGGGCAGACAGGGTCAGAACTATTTGCGGCCGGGGAGTTTGATGCCCCTGGCAATCCGGCTATGGTTGTCATCGGCCACGGCAATCGGCTCGACTGTACGGGCGGCGGGGAGTTCAGCGTTGTTGTTGCTGAACTTTGACTGGGTTTTTGGGCGGTGAAACTTGATCCCGCTGGCAATCCGTTGGAGGTTGTCGGCTTTTGTGAACTTCTTCGGATTGGCCGCGCCCGGCGCCACGAAGTTGATCATGACGCTGTTGTCGCCCGCAGCGAATTGTGTTTCGGTTCGGAAGTCCGCGCCGTGCGGGCAGATGGCCACGCCGCGGAGTGGCCACTTGCGGACGATCACTCCGGGGCCCTCGAACTGGTAGCCGTTTACTTGGGCGACGGCGCCCTCTCCGACTTGTTCAATGAGGATTCCTTCGCCGCACCAGTCAATCGAGGCCTCGTACGGAACGCCCTTGCGCCCTTTGAACTTCACCTCGCTCGCGCGGTCGCCGGCTACGAAGGGAACCAACGTGCCTTTGGCGATTAGTCCCTCCGCGGTGATCTGGGTTTCGGTACACGGCCCGAGAATCTCGTCGGCGTTGTGGCAGTAGTCGAACGCGAGCACGGGCTTGGCCTTGAACATGCCGCTCATGTCGTGCGCGATCTTGCCCCAGTACGGGTGATCGACCGGCTGCAGCGATCGTGCCTTCACAGTGATCGGCGCGGGGGCTAGCGGATCCGTGTCGGCGATGGCTCCGAGCTGAACTTCGGCGGCGAAGCGGCACGCGTCGGCGGGGGTCTTACTTGGAAGCGACTGGGGCATGGTCTATCACCATTCCGATCATTTTTTGGTGCGTACGTAACTCTCTCTCTCTTCCTGACTGTTCCCGAAGGGGGCAGCAGTCGGGGGTGGGTGGTAGGAAGGACCCGCGATCAATGTGGGGCTTCGAACCTGGGTAACGGTCACCGGCGAAAGTTGATCTAAGCTCGGCGGAGCGTATGAGTTAGCGACTATTCTCCGCTGGTCGCTCGTCGTTGGACCGCATGCCTCTGCGGTAGGTGTTCCATGGCGGCGCCCCCGGGCTCTCAGGACGTGAGCACACGGGGCCGCGGCTTGCGCCCACGGAGCTACCTTTAGAACTCCGCTCGCCAAGTTTTAGATTGGTCCCAATAGTTGTTTGCGCACGTGGTCGATCAGCTCCTCGAGCTGCTGCAAAGCACGTTGATTCAAATCTCTGTGGGCTTGCAGCGCGTCGTTTCCGTGGAAGAGGGCGTTGTATTCACCGAGCGTGCGAAACACTTCCGGATGCAACATCAGGTGGCCCGGCTGGATGGTGGGCTGATTTGTCCCAGGCAGCGGCTCGTCGGTGTATCCGATCGACAGTAGCTTCGCGTGCACGTCGGCTCTTGTTGCTTGATGGGCTTCGTGGGCCCTGTCGCACGCAGCCCTGAGGTCGGGCTCGCAGGCGGCGTAGAACGCAATCACCTCCAGCCGTAGTTTCTTCTCGCTCACGAGGAGATTGATTCCGTTGCGGTGGCAGCCCTGTGCGGCCTCGGCAAAGTTCTGAGCGTCGTTCGCGTCAGTGAGCTCCAGGCCGCGAAGCTTGGCCTTGTCGGCCTCATGCAGATCCCAGGCCTGGTTGGCCGCGGCCGCCCGATCCTTCAGTTGGCGAAGGATCTTCGTGTTCGGCTTGCTCAAGGGGTACGGTGGTTCGAGGACGACGAGGTCGTTGCGCGGCATGGGGTAGTTCCCGATTCGAGGTGGGGGATTATTTTGCGAGAAATAATCAGAGTTGGGGGCGATCATGCGGTGGATGTGGGCGATGGATTTAGTTCGCAAGCAACTCACGGAGTCGTTCAACCTGGTCGGCGTCAAAGTAGCTGATGCCGTTCAAACGCCAGGCAGGGACAATCTCGTCGCGAGCCGCGGCCGTCTCAATGCGACGGATCGTGCATCGAAACAATTGGCAAAGGCGGTCGATCGACAGAAGGTCGTGGGTGGGCTGGGTGGGTGCGCTTTGCATAGCTTTCCCTCTGCGGAACCGCAATCGTAGGTCACTCGGCCGCCGACAGCGTTTCTTCACCTGGTCCGCGTCTGTAATGTCAGATCGACCGTCCCGCGATCGCTGCATCAGTTAGCGAGTTCCTCTCCTGGGAACTCTTTTCGGCGGCGGGTTGTCGATCACGAACGCGAAATGCTTCTGCGGATGGTCGAGCGTGCATTCCGGATTCAGGCATTTGACGTATCGCATCAGGAAGGGGCCTCGCCGTCGGCTTCCGCGACGTTGTAGGTCGATGCTTCCGCACCCTGGGCAGGCCGGCAGATTGAGCGTCACGTGGCATATCGGTTCACGTGGCATCCCGCTTCCCGTACCAGAGCGGAAAGCCGAACGTATAGCCGCACTGGGCACAGTCCTCGCGCGTCGACTGGCCTCCGTGAATCGCGAATTGTTTTCGCTCGGTCGTGCCGCACTTGGGGCAGGTGTTTGGGTCGCGCGGGGTTGGTTTGATGGCCATGCTGAAGACTTTGGGGGTGGCGTTCATGATGGTGGCAGCTTCCCTCCCCGCCCCCGCGGGCCGCGAGCAATGGGCCGCGGCCCGCGGGGGCTCCGATTGATTCGAGTCAGTCGCTTGATAGCCGGCGACGATCGGGCAGTCATCGCGGCTTGGGTCTGTGGTCCGTGGCCGCGCGATCCTTCCAAGGGGCTTCCACTCGGCCATTCGCGAATCGGTCCTCCCATTCGATCCCATACTTCGTGGCGAGATGGGCCTTGAACTCGGGTAATTTTCGCCACTCTCGGCCGGCCAATTTCTGGAGGCCACGCGGGAGAATCTGTTTGCGGAGTTCCGGATCGGCAAGTTGGGCCTCGATCGTTTCGCGTTTGATTGCCCCCTCACGCAGCAACGTGATTCCCTGGATGGCGAACCAGCGAAATCGCCAGTGGACTCCGACGGCGTTGAAAAAACCTTCGGCGGCGAGCAGCAGCGGATGATCTCCGAAGTCGCCGCGGAGCGGCGGTGGATTGGCTTGGTTAAATTCAAGTTCAACAAAACCCTTAAAGGGTTTTGTTGAATTGATTAATTCATTAATGGGGGAATGCGAGGGTTTCGGCGCGCCAACCCTCGCATTCTTCAATCCCTCGTCGACCAGAAATTCGGCGGGCGGAAGCCCTGCATCCAAGAGGGCAGTCTGCACTTTTCGACCGACAAGGCGGCGAGCGTTCTGCGCTTCAAAGTCTGTGGCAGAAAAGATCTTCGTTGTCGTGCCGATTTCGAAGCGACAATCTTTCAGCCAAACTTGCAACTCGTCAGGCAGCAATGAACTGGTGAGCACCGCGATCAAAACCGGATCAACTTCGCCGGAGTAGGAATGCGAGGGTTTCGGCGCGCTGACCCCCGCATTGCCTGAACAGTCGTCGACCGATTGCGAGGGTTTCGGCGCGGTAAGCCTCGCGTTGGACGCGTCAACTTGGTCCGAATGCGAGGGTCTCGGCGCGCTAACCCTCGCACTCTCAAGCGAGAGAGTGGGGCGCTCGTCGCAGTCGGCGTCGAGCTCAAGTAGCCACTTATCGCGATCCAGCTCGGCCAGGCGGTAAGCATGGATCGCAAACAAGTCCCTAACCCTGAGCTCGACGCCTCCGCGGCAGCCGGGACGGACTCCGTAGATTCGAATTGCTCCGTCTTCGGCGAGACGTTGCAATCGCTCTCGCATGCTCCGCGGATCAACTCCAAACGGATTCCCGGAGAGTCGCACGGTGGTTCGGCGCAAGCCCGCCTCGCGTACCAGCCACTCAAGAGTTTCGCGGCCGGCGGCGCCCAGCCTTCTCCCAGAGACCGTTACCCATTCTGTGAGCAACCGTTGCAGGGCCTGGGGATCAAGTCTCGGCTGAGGTTGGGGCATCGTGCCGTCCTCCGCGCTGTGACTCGTCCAGTTGCGGCCCGAGCGGGACGCGAGTAGACTCGCCCATGAGTACCCTCCGTGTTTTGCGAGCCGTGCTGCTAGTAGTCGGGCAGTGCGGCTCGCGTCTTTTCTAGATGCCGGCCTTGGCGAGCTCGGCGGAGTCCCGCCGGTGGCGTTCAGCGAGATTGGGCTTGGTCGTCCCAACTCGCACGATGAGCTGTAGAAAGCGTTTTAGGGCCTTCTCGCTCACGTAGACGCGACCGTTGGCAAGCTTGACGGTCTCCAGGCGGTGGCCGCCGCAGCCACGGGTACGCCAGCGCCATAGCGTTTCGATCGATGGCCGGCCGGGTATCCTGGCTCGGGCCTCGGTGAGAGTGAACAACGGCTCTTCTGGGATGTCGTGCATCTGGTCCTCCTTGGATTGGGGACCAGTAAACCGAGAGTGCAGCGGTTTAGAGTGCTATGGAACGTCCGATGAACGCGGTGCACGATTGAAAGTGTCGAGAAACCCCGAGCAACCGTGCTGCATTTAATTTTCCGATGAACGCTCGTTGAACGCATCGAGAATCGGCCGCACAGCTTCCTCGCAGTAGAGATAGCGGGGTTCGTTCACCTTTCGATTTTGAACTTCCACCCACCCATCGTCGCTTTTGGCTCGCAATCGCTGCAGCCTCATGCGAAGTGGGTGATACGGAACACCGTGCTTCTCTGAAAGTTTTCGATCGCTGAGCATTCCGGACGTTGAAGGGATCGTCGTAGTGTTGGGCTGCGGCCTTTCTTCCGAATGCGGCACCTCAATCGCTGGATTCGCCAGCATCAAGAGAGCTTCAGCCGAAGCCAGAAAGAGATCCGGCTCGTGCCAGTAGTAGCTTCCTGAGGCTCCTGGCAGCGGCTCGCAGTTGTCCCTGACTCTTTTGTGGATATACATTTGCCAACCGACCGCGCAAGGGCCGAAGTCTGACTCGTAAGGCGGGAACAGCTCAAATGCCCTAGAGGCCAACACGTCCCAGCGAGCGACGGCTTCGTTTGATTGCGCACATGGCAGCCAGCAAGAGATTTCGCATTGCCGGCTCGTACCTATGTGACCGGCTAGTGGCTGTCCGAGCTTCATCAGGTAGAGGTCATTCAGCGACAGCGACATTCCGAATTCACGCTGTTCATACCACTCGGTCTTAAGCCGGCTTCTCTCTCGATCGGAAAACCCTGTGCTCACTTCTTTCGCGGTGAGGATTCTGTTGCAGTTGCGGGCTTTTTCAAACAGATCGAATTTGTCAGCGTCTGGCGGTCGCAGATGGGATGGCAAGTCAGGCCGTTCACCCTCCCACTGAATGAGCACTCCCTGAAAGTTCGGCCAACGCGCGCTGGCACCTTCGAAGAGCCGTTGAAGCGTGAGAGCGCGTTGTCGCGTGGAGTCGTCGAGCATGAAGACAATCCTTTCAAGCCAGGCCGGCCGGCCCGCGGCGGGGGAAAGGAATGTCAGAAACCCCGTCGAGGGCCAGCCTGGCAGGGAGCTACCCCGCACAGCCCAGCAGTGAGTAAATTTAACCGGTTGCCGCGGCTCCATCCAGCGCCGCCGATCGACGCATCAGGCGGCCGCGCTGCCTGGTGATGGCCATCTGGATCCGATCGAGCTCGCTGAGCGACTCGACGAGCGCAATCTGCTGGCAGAGCGTGTCGGCGTCGAACGCTGCGGGCCGCGTTATTGTGCGCGTGATAATCCGCTCGGGCTCGGCCGCCGACGGCGCCGTGAACTTGGCCGCCGCGGCGATTT
>JBGSKX010000065.1:0-5969 GCA_041741015.1 Pirellulales bacterium | reverse complement strand
GTGTAGCAGATTTCCTTCGTCTTGGTTTCCCAGACGGGCTTGCAGACGGTGTAGCAGATTTCGCGGGTCTTGGTCTCGTAGACGGGCTTGCAGACGGTGTAGCAGATCTCGCGGGTCTTGGTCTCATAGACCGGCTTGCAGACCGTGTAGCAGCAGTCGCGATACGCGGTCTCACGCACGTACTTCACGCAATTGATGGTTCGGTTTTCGACGACCGGCTCGTAGACCGTCTTGAAGCAGGTGTAATTCTGCTTTTCGTAGACGGTCTCCTTGCAGGTTCGCATGACTGTGTGGCACTGCATCTTGCATGCGGTGTAATCGCATGGATCGCAGCAGCTCGCACAGCATCGATACCGGGCCGCGCCGCAGTACCCTGCTTGTGCCGCGTCAGCGAGCGCGGCAAGCAGGATGACCGCAACAATCGGCACACCCAACAATGCTCTCATGGCTTTCATGCCTCCTTCGTGGGACGACTCAGGATGGGTCTGGTCAGGCGAGGTTTTCCCGCTATGAGCTCTATTCGGCCAGCGCACTCCATGTGCGTTAGCTGGGTAACCCAAACTTCACCATCTACCGCAGTCCACCGGACGCGCAGAGACGGCGCATTTGCTTACCCACCTTTCCCGAACGTTCTCTGAAATCGTCAATCTGGGCTGATAGCTTGAAATGGATATGCTGAAGAAACTTTTCAGCGCCGGTAGACAGGCAAATCGCGTCGGATTGTGTGACCTGTGCGGGTGCTAGCGAAGGCATGAATCGCGGCCGATGGACCGCTTGGGTACCCGAACGGGGTAGCCTTGCTGTCAGCGGGGTCGTGGCCTAGATTACAATCCCCTGCCGGCGCATCCCGTCCACCCAGTCCCGTCCGCTATGAGCGATCGCAAATCGAGACCTCCGGCCGCCAGCAGCCCGGACGCGGCCGTTCCCAAAGCGGTCGTCAGCCGGCTCAGTCTTTACCTGCGCGAGCTGCAGCACCTGGTGCGCGACGGTCATCAGCGGACCAGCAGCAGTCAACTCGGCACACTGCTTGGCTTTAGCGACGCCCAGGTCCGCAAGGACCTCGCCTATTTCGGCCATTTCGGTCACCCCGGCATCGGTTATCGCTGCGACGACCTGATCAAAGCCATCCGCAAAATCCTCGGCACTGACCGCGACTGGCCGGTGGCTATGATCGGCACCGGTAACCTCGGCCGCGCGCTATTGGGGTACAAAGGTTTCACCCATCAGGGCTTTCGCATCGCCGCGGCATTCGACATTGATCCGCAGCGCGTTGGCGCCACGATCGAGGGCGTGCGCGTCTTCCACCTCGACCAGCTTGATACGGTCGTTCACGATCACAAGATCAAGCTCGGTCTGATCGCGGTGCCTGCCCCCGCCGCGCAAAGTGTCGCCGACCGGCTGGTGGCCGCCGGCATCGAAGGGATCGTGAACTTTGCGCCGGTGACCATCTCTCTTCCAGACAACGTTCGCCAAGTGGGCGTCGATCTGGCCATCGAGCTCGAACAGCTTTCGTTCGCCGTGGTCAGTCGCGGCAGCGGCGAAGGCGTGGACTGACAGCCGCACGATCAGCGGCTGCCAAAGCATTGCCCCACCTTTGGGGTAAGGCTATCATTCTCAGCATGACGCTCCAAACCTTCCGCGACTTGCTCTCGCAAAAGCCGTTCAAGCCCTTCCGCCTCGTGATGTCGAGCGGCGAGGCTTACGAAGTCCGCCACCCCGAAATGGCTTGGCTGACCCGCACGAGCATCCTCGTAGGACTCGACATTCCCGAAGACGGCATCCCCGCCGAGTTCAAAATCTGCTCGCTGCTGCACGTTACGGCCGTCGAGCCGCTGGTGGGTAGCAACCACGGTTAGAGGTTTGCGCGCCGCTCGCGAAGATATCACTGATATCCGTCAACTGTAGAGCGTTCTCACAGCGGACGCACTCGAACCGCGTGCCCGACGCACTAGGCTTACCTTGACGCTCTGCTCAGAATGCATAAGCTGTTAAACGGCAATGGGCTTTGACCGGGCTCTCTGCCCCACCCTACCCGGTGGTGTAATGGTAACACTGGAGATTTTGGCTCTCCCATTCTAGGTTCGAGTCCTAGCCGGGTAGCTTCTGCAATGCCCCCTCTTGGGCGACCTAAGCCTTTTCCAAATAAGGGCTTTTAGCGACTCAGCCCGCGGCATTTACCTCGCCCCTCCCAGCCCCGCTTGGGTCACCATTCCACGGCACTGCCGCGCAGATTTTTTCGCACAAAAACTTCCGCCAATCGCTTTTATCGTTGACCGACAATTCGCACAGAATAGAATCGAGACCTGTTTACGGGTGGCGCGTCTTTGTGGATTTGTTCGACGAAGACGGCTCATAAGTTTCGAATTGTTGTTCGCACCAACGTTCAAAGGAGCCGCTAATGATGCTGAAGAAACCTGTTTCCTACCTCGCCGCGCTGGCTATCTGCGCGGCCGCGTTCGCAACTTCGGCGAACGCCGCAACCATCAACAGCGATATTCCCGTCGCTGGTACCTTCGACGCCTCGCTCGGCGGTGGCGGATCTGCCAACATCATCAGTGGCAGCGGAAACTTCAAGCAATGGATCCTCTTCGGCCACGTCAACGTTGGCGTGAGCGCACCGGCTCAGTCCGTAGCCATGAACATTCCAACGGTCAATCCCGGCACGATGGCCGCCAGCGGAAACGTCGACATGGACTACGATAACGTTACCCCCGGCACTCCGCAGACTCTTAATTCGGTAAACCTTGATCTGAACGGAGGAACCAACATTCCGTTCGCAATCAACGTGGCGCCGATTGCGATCGAAATCGCAGGTTTCGCCAACGCAAACCTTGTCCTTTCCATCAATGCCACAATTACCGACATCGATTTCAACTCCACTGGCGGCAGCCCCGTGCTGGGCGGCAACGGTGGTGTGTATGACGTCCCAGGCGAGTTTTCAGTTGCTTTGAATGGCAGTGTCACCGGAACGATCACCAACTTGCCTCTTGGACTCGGCAACATCAATCTCGGTGAGCTCGCGGCACTCAATGACACGTTGACCTTTCCGGCAAATCTGCCCGGCATCGCCACCACGTCAGATATTGGTCCCGGAGCGTTTCCGCACGATATGCTCGCGAATTTCGCTGCCTTGTTGACCGAGCCGATCGAGGTGCCGTTCGATTTGCCAATTGTAGTTAACGAATCGTACAGCGTGCCCAACCGTCAGAGCGGGTTGAGCTCTTTAAACGTCAATGCCAACCTCGCGGCAACGCTCACGCTGAACGACGTGGGCTACAACGTCAGCGGCACAGTTCCCCAGGTCCTCGTGCCCGAACCGAGCACGTTGGCGATGGGTTCGCTGGCCATGGTTGGTTTGGCTCTCCTCGGCGTTCGTCGCCGCCGCAGCGCCTAGTTCCGCGTGGCGTGTGTGTGAGTGTGTTTCATTAGAGGTTCCTTGCCCGGTGCCGACGCCTTGTCGGCACCGGGTTTTTTGTTGCTGCACGTCAAAATCGCACAATTTGCGGTCGGATCGTCCGCAGGCTAAAGTGCACGACGTCTTCGCACGCCGCGCCAGTAAGCACTAGCCCACCTCGACTAAATCGGAGTCGACATGTTTGCCCCGCATCAATTGACGACCCTCTGCCGCGGAATCGCCGTCGCGACGTTCGCGCTGCTCTTCGCGCAGCTCAGCCTGAGTGCCGAGCCCAAAACCGAGAACGTCATCCTGCTGATGACCGACGGTCTCCGTTGGCAGGAAGTGTTTAATGGCGCCGAGGAATCGCTGATCAGCGAAGAAGCCGGCGGCGTCAAGGATGTCGAAAACCTGCGGGCGAAGTTCTGGCGCGATACGCCTGAAGCACGCCGCGAAGCGCTCCTGCCGTTCATCTGGGGTACCATCGGCCGCCAGGGGCAGATCCTCGGCAACCGCGAGAAAGGCAGCAACGGCCAGGTCACCAACGGCATGCACTTCTCCTATCCCGGCTACAACGAAACACTCACCGGCTTCGCCGATCCGTCGATCGACAGTAACGACAAGATTCCCAACAAGAACGTCACCGTCTTCGAGTGGCTGAACCGTCAGGACGGCTTGCACGGCAAGGTCGCGGCGTTCGGCGTCTGGGATTGTTTCCCTTACATCTTCAATCGCGACCGCTGCGGCTTCTACATCAATGCCGGCTTTGAGCCCGTGCCCGGCGAACACAAGAACCCGCGCATCGCGGCCATCAATGAACTCAAAGCGAACACCAACCCCGTGCTCGGCGCCGAGCCGCAAGATTCCTTCGCCATCTATTCCGCCGTCGAGTACCTCAAAGACCACAAGCCGCGGGTATTCTTTCTCTCGCTCAACGAGACCGATTCCTGGGGGCACGCCGGCCGCTACGACCTTTACCTGAACGCCGCACACAAAGCCGACGCGGGTATCAAGCTCCTTTGGGAAACGTTGCAATCGATCCCGCAGTATCGCGACAAGACCTCGATCGTGCTCACGGTCGATCACGGCCGCGGCGATGCACCGGTCGACTGGAAGAGCCACGGCCAGAAGATCGCCAAAAGCGAGTTCATCTGGCTGGCAGCCATCGGTCCGGACACGGCACCGCTGGGCGAACGATCCAATTGCGATCCCTTCACGCAGAGTCAGGTCGCGGCCACCGTTGCTGCCCTGCTCGGCAAGGACTACGCCGGCGCCGTGCCGCAGGCCGCTAAACCAATTGCCGACCTGCTGCCCGCTCCCAAGTAATTTCCACGGGGCCTCCACGTAATGCGAGTCGTCAACAGCCGCGGTTTTTCCGTCTGCTTCGGTCTCGTTTCGCTCTGTCTGGCCTGTTCAGCCACGGCCGCGGAGGTCGCACTCGAGATCCCCAGCGTCCTCGACGAGCGGCTGAAAATCGAGCTCTTTGCCGCCGATCCCGACATCGTCACGCCGTGCGGTCTGGCGGTCGATGCCCGCGGACGTGTGCTCGTCGTCGAGAGCCACACGCACTTCCGCCCAGAGAATTACCAGGGGCCGCCGGCCGATCGCATTCGGATGCTGGTCGACACCGACTCCGACGGTCGGGCCGACCGCATTACCACGTTCTTCGAAGGCACCCGCTCAACGATGAATGTCGGCGTTCATCCGGACGGCTCGGTCTACGTCGCCACGCGAATGGCGATCATTCGCCTGCGCGATACCAACGACGACGGCGTCGCGGACGAAAACACGCCCATCGCGCATCTCGAAACGGCCGGTGACTATCCGCACAACGGCCTGTCGGGCTTCGCGTTCGACTTCGCCGGCAACGTCTACTTCGGCCTGGGCGAAAACCTGGGCAGCGTGTTCAAGCTCATCGGCAGCGACGGTTCACATGCCAGCGAACTCGAAGGCGGCCACGTTTACCGCTGCCGTGCCGATGGCTCGCAGGTCGAGCGCGTCGCGATTGGTTTCTGGAATCCCTTCCACGTCGCGTTCGACGCCTTCGGCCGCTCGTTCACGGTCGACAACGATCCCGATTCGCTTCCGCCTTGCCGGCTGATCCACGTCGTCGATGGTGGCAACTACGGCTACCGCTATCGCAACGGCCGCAAGGGCGTACACCCGTTCACGGCCTGGAATGGCGAACTCCCCGGCACGCTCCCGATGCTCGCCGGCACCGGCGAGGCGCCCAGCGCAGTCGTTCCCTACGAGTCGGACAATCTGCCCCCCGACTACATTGGCAATCTGCTGGTCACGAGTTGGGGCGATCATCGGCTCGAACGGTACAAGCTCGAGTCGCGTGGAGCGAGCTTTCAATCCGTGACCGAAGCCTTCGTCAAAGGCGGCGAGAACTTCCGCCCCGTCGGCATGGCCACCGCGCCCGACGGCTCGCTGATTGTCAGCGACTGGGTGCTGCAAGACTACAACCTGCACGGCAAGGGCCGCGTGTGGCGCGTCTCGGCCAAGGATGCGAAGCCGGCCGATCGAAAGCAGCCGCCCGCAGAAGCGATTCACGCCGCCGATCGGCTCGCAG
>JBGSKX010000064.1:0-11702 GCA_041741015.1 Pirellulales bacterium | reverse complement strand
TCGCGCCGGGCTGTGTCGGCTGACCGACAGCAGGCGTGTTGCGAGTTTCAGCTCCAAGCTGAGCCGCCTGCACGATCTGTGCAAGCTTGGGAAATTCGGCCGGCAAAACTTCGGTGCGGTAGTTCTGCCGGTACAGATCGGGAATTTCTTCGCTGGGGGGCCGCGTGGTGATCCAGGTGTTGAAGTCGCTGCCCATCACTTCCGGCCAGGCGAGCACCTTTTTCTGCTGGTCATAGACGGTATTCCAGGTGGCCTCCACCTCTTTCTGTTCTTGCTTGGTCAGCTCCGAGATTGCGGCCGTCCAGTTCTCGTTGGGAGGATTGGCCGCTCCGGTTACGCCCTCGAGCTTGCTGAACGTGCCGGTCACAGCACTCTTGTTCTTCTCGTAGTCGGCCGAAAGCGAACCGCGGGCGCTCATCCAGCCAAACGTGCCAAGAATGACAGCCAGGCCGCACAGCAGCCAGAAGTGATACTTGCCGAGAACCGCGAGAATGACTTTGACCTTGTCCATTACTGAGCACCTCCCGCGGCAAGCTCCGCCGGCTGTTCGCCTTCCGCCTTCTGTTTCTTCTTCTCTTCACGTTCGTTGAACGTCGTGGGCACCCAAGCGAACTGCACAACGAAATCCCAGCGCTTGGCGTCGATGGTCAGATTGCCGTCGTTGTCCGGTACCTTGACCGGCGTGTACTGCACGTTCTCGGTGAGAATCACCGGGGCGCTGATGCCGAGTTCCTTGATGGGAACTTCGATCTTCGCTCCCTTGGGATCGATGACCGTCACCACCTTGTTCTGCAGGTTCTCGATCAACGTGTTGTAGAGGTATCGCGACGTGCGATTGAGCGGGTCCTCGTTGTGGAAATGGAAGCCGCGCAGTTCGATAACCCAGCCTGCGCCGGTCGGTCCCGGGTCGGGCGTGGCTTCGGCCGGAGCCGACGAGCCGTCTGGAGTGGCGCCGTCCGCAGGCGCGGCATTGGAATCTGCTTGGGGCGCATTCGGATCGGCGGGCGCACCATCGGCCGGGGCAGCCTCGCCACCCTCGGCCGGCGCGGGAGACGCCGCGCTAACTGGCGCGGGCATTTTCATCGCGCCCTTAAGCGCGGTGATCCTTTCACCGGCGCCCGAGCTGTACCAGGACGCCAGGTCGGGAAACCATTCGCAGTCCATTTCCGTGATGTGCAGTTCGTTGCGGTCGCCGATCTTTTCCGGTCGGGCATCCGGCGGATCGAAAGGCAGGCATTGGCTGAGTGCCATCAGCATCTCGGGCCACAACCAGCGGCCCTCGACGTTGCCGACCAGACCGGCGCCAATTTCGTTGATGCTCGTAAACTCGCCTTTGGCCGTGTCGTAGGCGGTCTTCTTCTGGTCGGCTTCTCCTGCGGCGCCGTCGGCGGCGGCCATCGCCTGCTTGAATTTGTCGGGATGAACCGAATTCCAAGCACGCCAGTGGCCGAGGAAGTTGATCGTGAGTCCCAATAGCAGCGCGGCAACCATCGCCACGGCCCAGGGCTTCTTGTCGCGGATCATCCGCTCGGTGAGCAATTCCGGTGGCAGCAGGTTGGTCGAGAGTTTCGACTGATTTAGCCCTTGCAGGGCCAGACCGTAGCACACGGCAAAGCTGAGCAAGTTCTCCTTGAATTGCGGGGCCTCAACCACGGCCGGACCGACGAGCCCTCGATAACTGTTTACCTCCGACACGTTGTGCCCGAGGTTTTGCGAGAGGTACTTCTGCAGCCCGGCGAGCCGCATGGCGTTACCCAGCGCGATGACGCGGCCAATGTTGGCCTCGCGATCGACGCTCTGGAAGAAGTTGATCGAACGCTGGATCTGCGTCAGCAGGTCGTTGAACACCGGCCGCATCGCCTGGTAGACGGCCTTGGGATCCTCCGCCTGCTGGGCGTTCTTTTTCAGATGCTCGGCCTTGCCGAACGTCAGCCGCAATTCCTTGGTGAGCGCCTTGGTGAAGTGGCTGCCGCCAATCGGCACGCTGCGCTGCCAGACTCGGTACCCGTTGGTGACCACCAGATCCGTCGTGTCCGTGCCGAGCGAAATCACCACCACCGAGTCGGGCGGATTCTCCGGGTCGAACTGATCCGGCGGCGGCAGATCGGCCATCTGGTCGAACACGGTGAAGTTGTAGATCGTCAGCGGCGTGAGCTGCACGATGTCGACTTCGATGCCGGCATCTTCGAAGGGCTTGAGCGCGCGCTCGACTTGATCGCGCTTCATCGCGAACAGGCCGACTTCCGTCTCCAGGGCGAAGCCGTCCTCGACGCTGCCGCCTTCCATCTGCTGGTAGTCCCAGACGACGTCTTCCAGCGCGAAAGGGATTTGCTGCCGGGCTTCGTATTTGACGATGTCGGGAATCTTCTTCGACTCGACCGGCGGCAGCTTGATGAAGCGAGCCAGGCCGCTTTGGCCGGAAACCGAAATGGCGACTTTGTCGCCGCGGACGCTGTTGCGCGAGAGAAACAGCTCGAGCGCCTCGCGCACCAATTCTTCCCGGTCAGCATCGGGCTGACTGAGAAGCATGGGATATTCGATGTAATCGAACGCGTCCGCAATGATCTGATCGTCGACTTCGCCGGGGCGGCAGCGCAACGCTTTCAGCGCCGTCTGACCGATATCGATACCCCAAACGGCGTTAGACTTCGCCATTGTCCGATCCCTGTTCCACGTCGATGTGTAGTGTCCGGCTAGCCGCCGGCTATCAACAGGCCAATCGACCGCGCCAAGCCGTCAGGGTTCCACTGACGACGGCGGTCCGCTGGCCTTGCAACCCCGCAATTCGAACGAATCGAGCTGACTAGCTACCGTCAGGGCTGTGCCACCTCTCTTGACCATTCAATTTAGACGTAGGCTCGTCCCAAAGTCAATCAATTGCCGGCCGGTTGCAAAGCTTTATGCCACCCGATTTTGAGGCCTGCCGCAAAGCCCTGCGGGAACTCGACGAAGCGGCCCGAGCGGGCTATGGTGGACGCTGTCCTGGCCCTCGTCAGAACGACCAACTCCCGCACTTGCCGCCGCCCCCTCCGGAACCTGAATATCCCCATGAATTTCCGCCAGCTCACGGTCCTGCTACCCTGCCATAGCCTGGAGGATTTTCCGGTTTATCACGAAGGTGAGGCCGCCGATGAACTGTTGGCCGCCTGGTGCGCCCCCTGGCATCCGGCCTTGATTGCCGCGGCAGGGGCTCTACCCACCTGGCAGCGCGTGGACATTCCGCCAGAGAACCTGGTCGAGACGCTGGCCTTCATTCCACCGTTTTGCCTGGATCGGCTGCCAACCGGTTACGCTGCTCGGGCGGCCGAAGGCGCGGGCGTGCTCGTGTCTGAATCCTCGCTGGCTGCCGCCATTCAGAAGTCACTGGAAGCTCTCGGATCGCCCGCGCTGGAGATCGACGAGACGCTGGCCGGTGACTTTCAGGCCCTCGGCTTCTGCCGTCTGCAGATCGAACTGCTTACCCGGCAGATGCGCTACACGGTGAACGTCGACGAGTCGCACTTTACCGAGCAAACGCTCGCTGCGGCGCGCGCCGCTTGCGAGGGACAAATCGAACAGGCTCGCACGCATTTACAGCGATGTTTTGACACGCTGTACGACGCGCGCAAGCATTTTTATCCGGTCGACGTGTACCTGCTCGACATCACGCTGCTGGCGGAGAGCACGCTCGGACAGCCGCTCGAAGCGGAACTGGAGCAGGGCGCGCTGCTGAATCTGCTCGCCAGCGGCGACGTATTGCAATCGCTGGCCACCGACCATCCGGATTCGTGGCGCAAGCTGCTGGATGCCGTAAATTATGGCAAGGCTTGCGTCCTGGGAGGCGATGATGTCGAGAGCCCGTTGCCACTGCTGCCCATCGAACGGCTGCTTGAACACCTGCGCGGCGGCGTGCTGAAGTACGAAGCGCTCATTGGACGCCCGCCATACGTTTACGGCAGGTGCCGCGCGGGACTGACACCCGTGATGCCGCAACTGCTGGCAAAGCTCGGCTACCAAGGCGCCCTGCACTTCACGCTGGACGACGGCGCGTTTCCGCTTGGTCCTCAGAGTAAGGTTCGCTGGGAAGGCGTCGAGACAAGCGTGATCGATGTTTATGCTCGAGTACCTGCCGAGGCAGCCAAACCGGAGACGTTCCTGGCCCTGTCGCGACTGCTCTCCGATTCGATGGATACCGATCATGTGGCGACCGTGGCCTTCGCGCACTGGCCGTCGCACGCAAGTTCCTGGTACCACATGCTGCGACGCATCGCGGAACTCAGTCCGGTGCTGGGTAAGTTCACACTGCTCGACGATTACTTCATGCACACGGACATGCCCGGGCGGCTGGCGAAGTTCACGGCCGACGACTATCGCACGCCGTACCTGAAGCAGGCGATCATCCGTCGGCAACCCGACCCGATCTCGACGATTGTGGGTGAGCATGAGCGGGCTGCAGAATCGCTGGCAGTCAGTGCCGTTTCGACGATCGCGCAGCTCCTGGGGGGCAAAGCCGCCGGGACGAGCGACGCGGACGTCGCGCTCGCCGAGCTTTCAGACCGTATTCCACGCTCCGGGAGTCCGGCCGCGCCGCGGTATCTGCTGTTCAATCCGGCCCTGGGCACGCAGCGCATTGGCGTTGAGTTGTCCGAACTGACGACGCTACCCGCGGTAAGTGGCCCTGTCGTGGCGGCTGCGGTGGCGGGCAGTCGCAAGTTCGCCGTGGTTGATGTGCCGTCGCTGGGCTTTGCCTGGTTGGAAGCAGCCGCTGCGGCTTCAGTTGCCAGTCGCGAAAAATCGATCGTGGCCGAGAACGCGCTGCGTAACGAGTTCATGGAAGTTCGCCTCAGCCGAGCGACGGGCGGCATTCAAGGGTTGTACAACTTCGCTCGTCGTGGAAATCAGCTCTCACAGCAACTTGCTTATCGGCTGGGAAGCACCAGCGGCGAAGCGACGTATTCGACAATGCGTGCGGATAGCGTCGACGTGACCGTCGATTGTTCGGCATATGGGGAGATCACAAGCCGGGGTGGAATCTACGACGGCGAGCGGCAATTGGCCCGGTTCGAACAGCGTGTGGGACTGTGGGCCGGCAGCCGGACTGTCCAAGTTGAAATCACTCTCTCAGACGTCGAAGAACCGCGGGCCGATCCTTGGAACTCGTACCTGGCCGCGCGTTTCGCCTGGCCCGATGAGGCCGCCACGCTTTATCGCGGCATTGCGGGAGTGCGGCAAGCGACCACCGCGCGCCGATTCGACTCGCCCGAGTTCATCGATATCGAGAGCGGCACCAGCACGGTTTCGCTGCTGACCAGCGGGCTGCCGTATCACCGGCGCAGCGAGGGGCGAATGCTCGACTCGCTGCTGGTGGTGCGGGGAGAATCGCGCCGGCAGTTTCGCTGGGCGTTGGGGGTGGATCTCCCCCATCCGGCAGCGATCGCAATGCAGCACCTCGAACCCAAGTTGCTGCGGTTTGAACGCTCCCCTGCCCCGACTTCCACCAGCGGCTGGTTCTTTCACATCGGAGCAAGGAACGTCGTGGCGACCCATTGGGAACCGCTCTTCGACGATGCCGCGGGAAGCGATGGTGTCGACGCGATCAAGGGATTTCGTGTCCGATTACTCGAGATCGACGGCAACGCCGGACGCGTCCCGCTGCGGGCGTTCCGCTCGCTCGCCTATGCCCGACAGGTCGACTTCGTGGGCGAGACGATCCTCGAACTTTACGTCGATGATGATAAAATCATGCTCGATTTCGGGCCCTACGAACTGCTCGAGGTCGAAGCTCATTGGATTCGCTAACTTCGGGAACGCCCTCGCCCTCATGATTGTCACCATCGATGGACCGGCCGGCGCTGGCAAAAGCACGATCGCTCGAACGCTCGCCGGGCGACTGGGTTTCCGCTTCCTGGACACCGGCGCGATGTATCGCGCGGTCGCCTGGGCGGCGATGGAGCGGGGGCACGACTGGGCCCAGGCTGAAGCGCTCGTAGTACTGGCCGGCAAGTTGCGGCTCGACGTGGACGAGCAGCATGTGGCCGTCGATGGGCGCGACGTGACTCGCGAAATTCGCACGCCCGAGGTTACCGCAGCCACGCACTACGCGGCAAACAATCCTGGCGTGCGCGAGATCCTGGTCGCACAGCAGCGGCGCGCGGCCGGGAACGACGACATTGTGACCGAAGGGCGCGATCAGGGAACCGTGGTGTTTCCGCACGCGGAGTGCAAGATTTACCTGACCGCGAGCCCCGAGGAACGAGCCCGACGACGCACCAAAGAACTCGTCGCGCGGGGGCAGGCGGCAACCGTCGAAGAAGTCCTGGCGGCGCAGAACCGGCGAGACGCCAGCGATTCATCGCGTGAAGTGGGTCCACTCGTGCCCGCCAGCGATGCGATCGAAGTCGCCACGGACGGTCTCTCGCCGGACGAGGTTCTCGACCGGCTGGAAGAGCTCGTACGAAGAAAGATGAGCTCATGACACCTCCCGCCAGGCGCTCGCTGGGCAATCGAGCCTGGCAGGCATTTCTCAAGTTCGGTTGTCGCCTGGGCGCGGTTTGCGTCTTTAATGTGCGGTGCGAAGGGCGCGATCGCGTGCCGCCAACTGGCGGCGGGCTGATGCTCTCGAATCACCAGAGCAATCTCGATCCGGTGCTCGTCGGCCTGGCATGCGATCGCCGGCTGAACTATGTCGCCCGGAAGACGCTGTTCAAGTTCGCGCCGTTTCGTTGGTTGATCAATTCGCTGGATGCAATCCCGATCGACCGTGAAGGCACGGGGCTCGAAGGACTCAAAGAAACACTTCGGCGACTAAAACGGGGCGAGATCGTGCTGTTGTTTCCTGAGGGGACACGCACGCCCGACGGTGAAGTGCGGCCGATGAAGCCGGGTTTCTGCGCTGTGGCGCGGCGGAGCGGGTTGCCGCTGTTTCCGGTAGCGCTCGACGGGGCGTGGGATGCCTGGCCCAGGCAGCGGGTATTACCGGGGCGATCGATCGTGCACATCCATTTCGGCGAGCCGATCTCACCGGAGCTGATTCAATCGCTCGACGACGCGCAGCTTACGGCTGAGGTGGAGCGGCGAATTCGCGAGTGTCACAAGCTCGCGCGCGAGGGTCGGCTGCGCGCCGCGCCGCTACTTGCCCTCAAGTAGCGACAGCATCTGACCGTAAGCCGCGGCGCCTTCATCGCCGACGTCTTTGAGGGCGTCGTACTCTCGCTTCAGTGGCGTCAGGCTGCCGTCAGCGGCGCAAATCCGCATCATGGCCAGAAGCGGTTCGTTTTTGCGGAGGAGATCGAGATAGCGAAGCATGGCCTTGCGATCGGTCAGCACCGGCTTTGACAGCAGCTTCTGTTCGAGCGTGACGTTCGGCTCCAACGAGCGGCAGGACATTGTATAGCCAAAGGGGTAGGCCTGGCTGTCGGAGAACCGCCATAGCGTGTCGTTGTCGGAAATAAGTTCGCCGCTTGTCTCGACCAAAGTGCCGGGCATTTGGTGCCGGTATTCGAACTGGCGATCGGGACCGAGATGGGCGCCGTAGATGCCAAGAATGCGGACGGCCAGCGGATGCAACGCGGCTTGGAACGCTTCCTCATTCGCGAACTTCTCGGCAATGACCTGCTTAAAGTTGTTCGTCAAGCGCTGCGGCTCAGCTCCCTCTGGGGGCGGGTCGATCCCCATCCACTGCATGAGTTCGGTAATGGTCTCCTCCGAGGCGGGATCGCCACTTCGACGGCGAAGTTTCTCGACGACCAATCTTCGGAGTTGTTTGCCGACCACCTCATCAGGCTCAACGAGAGCGCCGCTCTCGTCGCGCAACGAAACACCGTGCCGCTTGAGAATCGGCTCAAACGTCGCGATCAGGACGGCCTCGTCGAGGGGGCGTTTGCGGGTAGCCAGATCGAAATAAGCATCCGTCAACTCGTAAAACAGCGGACGCCCCTCCTGGTGCATCCAATCAACGAGCGGTTGAATGTCGTGATCGTCGCCGTAAGCTTGCTGGAGAAACTTCTCGGCTAGCGGAATCACGAGTTCAGCCAACTCTTGCCGGGCCTGGTGCATGTCGTCGAGCGTCACGACGTCGGTCAGCGTTTCGCGCCAGCGATGCTCGGTAACCAGCACGTAGTCGGTGCGTTCGTACTCTCGCTTGAGCCGGCCGTCTTCGATTCCCTTCGGGGCGTCGAACAACGCCGAGTCCGGTAACTGGCTGACATCGGCGAACTCGCCCCAGGCTGCGAAGTAATCGTGATCCTTGTCGGATGCTGCCACGGGCGGCCCTACTGGCAGATCGGCGATCTTTGACTGCCAATTCTCGTGCGGAATTCGCGTGGCAAATGTGTGGCCCTGCCACTTGGCAGCGTCGCGAGCCAGTTCCGGTGTTTCCTCTACCGGCTGATAGATCGCGCGGCTCACGCTGCCATCCGAATGAAGCGTCGTCTCGGCGCGGAAGATTTTCGCTTTGCATCCGCAGACGCAGGATGCCAGCAGGGCCCAGACGAGGCAGAACTTAACGCGATTCATACAAGTACCTCTCGCCTGTTTAAGCCGGGCCACGATTAGCCACTTGCACACGTGCCTTCCGGAACAAGTCTCGCTATCCTACTAAGAGTATACGGCGATCACAGGTATTCCCAGATTTCTCATAGAAAACTCCCATGTGGCAGCAGCGTACAATCCAGCTTCCGGCCTTTTCCCGCGGTTTCCACCTGGTGACGGATCGCGTCGTCGACGCACTGCCGGAGCTGCGCAAAGTCCGCGTGGGTCTGCTGCATGTGTTCATTCAGCACACTTCAGCCTCGGTCATGATCAACGAAAACGCTGACCCCGACGTGCCAGTTGACCTCGAAGCGTCGTTCAATGCGATCGCGCCCGAGGACTTTGGCTACACGCACACGATCGAAGGGCCCGACGACATGCCGGCGCATGTGAAGGCCGCGATGCTCGGCTCCAGCGTGACGGTCCCGATCGGCGAGGGGCGGCTGCTGCTCGGCACCTGGCAGGGGATTTACCTGTGTGAGCATCGCAATCACGCGGCAGGACGCCGACTGGTGCTCACGCTGCAAGGCGAAGCGGGCTAGCGTTGCCGCCCGAGCCTCACATGCCACCGTAGCTGGCCACTGGCTGCCCGGACAGGATTCGCGCGAGATCGTCTAACCAGCACTCGAGCAGCGTCGTCTGATGCGCGTTCCGATCAACGTGCGCGAGCGCTTCGAGCGAACGATCGATGCAATCTGCGGCTGTCTCGGCGTCGCCCGGTTGTTTGTTGGCCGCTTGCAGGACATAACGGCGCAGCTCGTCGTCTCCGAGCGGATCGGCACCGGCCCGAACACGCAAAAGTTGCCGGTGAAACTCCACGGCAAAGCCGATCAACTGCCTGGCCCGAGCGCGTCGTGGCTGAGCTTCCTTGCCGGCGGTTTCCACGAATGGCACCAACGACGACGCGAGCTGCACGCTGGCGAACTGCGGGGCCGCAAGTGCTTCGAGCAATGTCGAGCGGAATGCCCACAGGTCCTCATCCGCCAGAGCGAGCGCCCGCTCGATGCTCCCCTCGGAGATGCCCGCCAGTCGTTCGGCCTCAACCACATCGGCAGCCAGTCCGCGCGCGAGCAGTATCTCGGCAACGGCTGCCGGATCCAGAGGGCGGAAACGAACGAGCTGCGCGCGCGAGCGGATCGTCGGCAGTTGCCGCTCGGGGCTGGTGCCAATCAGGATCAGCACCGAGTTCGGCGGCGGCTCCTCAAGCGTCTTGAGCAGGCAGTTTGCGCCTTCCTCGTTGAGATGGTCCGCATCGTCGATGATCGCGATTTTGCGGCCGCCCATGAACGGCTTCAGCGCGATATCGTGGCACAATCCTTCGCGCATCCGATGTTCCTTGTCGCCGATCAACAGGGCCACCGGAATGTCACTCTTTTCGGGCGGCTTTTCGATGATGATCAGATCGGGATGCGTGTGCGAACTGACCTGCACGCACGAATCGCAGCGACCACAAGGATTCAGCTCAGCGCCGGCGTAGGGGCATAAGAGCGCCTGGGCCAGGCGTTCGGCGAATAGCCGCTTGCCGATGCCCGCAGGGCCGGCGAAGAGGAAAGTGCTGGCCAGCCGGCCGCGCCCCAGCGCGCGGCGGAACTGCTCGATCACTTCGTCGTGCCCTTGGACTGCCTGCCACGTCATCCGCGCGTTTCCTGTTGTCCACCCCCGAACGCCACCAGTCGTTCGGCACATTGTAGCGGTAAAGCTCGCCAGCGCAACGACAAGCCCCAAGAGCATCCGGCCAGGGACGCTCCTGGGGCCGTCAAGAAATCCTCTCTGGGCCGTGGGCTTAGCTGGCGACACTGACCGCGATTTTGCGCGGCTTGGCGGCCTCTGCCTTCGGCAGGTGAATTCGCAGGACGCCGTCGGCATACTCGGCCGAGATGCCATTGACGTCGATCTGCTCGCCAACCTGGAACGAACGATAGAAGCTGCCGATGCCGTACTCACGAAGCAGGAACCGCTGGTTGGCCGCGTAGCGCTGCGCCACGCGGGCCTGGACGGTCAACACACCCTCGGCGAAGTCGATGTCCAGCGAATCGCGTTCAACCCCGGGAACGTCCATCACCAGGGTGAGTTCGTTCTCAGTCTCCAGGATGTCGACGTTCGGTCGATAAGCGAGACCCGACTTGGTCGGCTGCTCCGCAGTCTGGGTTTCCTGCACTTGCGGTTCTTTGGTTTCAGTTGTCATGGATTGATGCTCCTGTTCTCTGAACGTCGCGATCAGGGACGACGCGACAGGTCTGTGCGATGAAATGATGAAATGAGGTCTGTTGCGAGTCGTGTTCTTACTCCGCGGCCCGGATGGCGATCTTCTTGGGCTTTGCGCTTTCGGCCTTGGGAAGCTTCACGAGCAGGACGCCGTCGCGGAGGCTCGCTTCGACGCGCTGTGCATCGACTTCAAACGGCAGTCGGACCACACGATTGAACTGCCCGGCCCCGCGCTCTTGCCGGTGAAACGCGACGCCTTCGCCAGCCATCGTGCTGCGGCGACCTTGAATCGTGAGATCGCCGGCCATAACCGAGATGTCGAGATCCTCGGACTTCACCCCGGGAAGTTCGGCTTCGGCGAACAGCGAGTCGCCGTCCTCCCAAACGTTGAGCGCCGGAAAACCTGCCGCGGTGGGCGCGACGGGACGACTGCCACGACCGAAGAAATCCTGAACCAACCAATCCATTTCATTACGAAGTTGAGCGACCGGTGAACCCGTGTTGAGACGCCTGAGTACCATGGGATCGACCTCCACAATGTGAGCCTTGTCTCTAGTTCAAAAAGGGCGAATTCTCGCGCCCCGATTTCGGACTCGGTGGTCCGCGCCCGAACGGGACGGCTTTGCTTGAAATGACGGGATACGTGGCATCCGATCCGTTAGTTAAGCAACGGATGTGCCAGACGCGACGCTGTGTGCGCAAGTCACATTGCAGCAGTAACTTAGAGAGGAAAATGGCGCACGGCAAAAGAAACAGGCGGACTGCCGAAATGGCAGACCGCCTGACGTCGTGAAATCTCGGCGCGGTTTGCTGGATCTAGAGCGTCAACTCCCACTCCTCGTCCTCTTCGTCCTCCGCTTCCGTGACAACCAGCGAATCAACTTCCGCAGGTTCGAAGATCAAGCTGGCGATCGCTGTGTCAATTGCCGCGGTCGGCGCAGCCGCAGCCGCAGCGGGCGGCACCGCCAGCGGCTCGGCTGGCGATGCGA
>JBGSKX010000063.1:0-16351 GCA_041741015.1 Pirellulales bacterium | reverse complement strand
ATCGAGGAGCCGGAAGCCGAGCCGGCTTCGACGCCCGAAGCCACGCTCCCCGAAGCAACCGGCAAGCCGGCCAAAACCGGGGGCGGGTCCTCGCTGCCGACGGGCCGCCGGCCGACAGTGCCCGAGATTCTCGCCTGGTGCCGCGAGCACGACGCGAAGTAATCTTGCCCGCCGCCGCGTTACCCGCGTACAGTGCCTGTCCGATTGCCGCCGCACATGGAGTGCGCGCATCAGGGCACCATTCCAGCAACAGCGCACCTCACGCGCACGGAGGCGAGCATGCTCAGCGACGAGATTCGCGCACGCATTGCACAGCTCTCCGTGGCGCCACAGATCGCTCCTCTTGGCCGGCTGCCGCGCGACCGGCGGGTTCAACAACATCTCTGGCTTACGCCGGCGCTGCCGGTGGAATCCACGACGATCGGCTTTGATCTGCACGCGGCGGAAGTTCAATTGACCGCCTCGGGCGAGCATCTGCGAATTCGTCGACCGCTCGCCGAGCTATGGCCCGCCGCAAAGGCTATCGTGCCGCAGTCGATCGCCCGACTGACATCGAGGACGTACCGTTCTCCGGCTGGCTCGGACCAGCCTGAGTTGCATCCCGAACTGGCAGCCGTGGCCGAGCATTTTCCGGCGGCCACGATGTTTCTCGATCTGGAGACCTGCGGCTTCGCCGGCGCGCCGGTCTTCCTTGCGGGAGTCGTGTGGCGCGACGGCGAGCTGCTCGTCGTCGATCAGCTCTTTGCCCGCGACTACACTCAGGAACGGGCGCTACTGGAGACGCTGGGCACGATTGCCGCCGCGCAGCGCGTGCTGGCGACGTTCAACGGCAAGAGTTTTGACTGGCCCATGGTTTGTGATCGCAGCATCCGGCACCGGCTGCGTCCGAGGCCGGCCATTCCACTGCGAAAGCCGAATGCGGTCGCCGAGGAGACGCTCGTGCACTGCGACTTGCTGCATCATGCCCGCAGGCGGTGGAAACGCGCGCTGCCGAACTGCAAGCTCCAGACGCTGGAGCGGCTGGTCTGCCGGCGCGTGCGACACGACGATCTCGGCGGCGCCGAAGTGCCCACGGCATATCACCAATTCGTGCGCACGGGCGACAGCATGCCAATCGAAAAGATCCTGCTGCACAATGCGCTCGATCTGGTGACGCTGGTCGAGATCACGCTGAGGCTCTTGCAGCCGGCCGCGGAAAGCCAAGCGCCGAGTTCTGCTGTCGGCTGAATCGCGAAAACCGCGGCAGCGAAATAAAACAAGGCCACGGCCCGTCGGTTGGACGTGGCCGTGGCCCGTTGTAATCAAACCTCAAGCCCAATGCGACGGAGGAGTCGCTGCGAGAAGAGCGGGGTCTGGCTGTGCTAGGCACTAGCCGTTTGGTGACCCAAGCCCACGCATTTAGTAGGTCCTCCCGGCGGATGTAAAGGCGTTTACGAGGTTTGAAGTTCGAAGTTGTATTTGGTTTGTTCGCGGCACTCGACGTCGGGCGAACAGCACGTTAAATCGGCACTCGGCGGCTGCGGCTTTGGGCCGATTTCAGAAATCGTCCCGCTAGCAAGATTCGCTGAGCAACGTCATCGGCTGAATTATAGCTCGACGCCGGGGCGAAAGAAGGCCGAAATCCAGCCACGCGCGGCGCGAATTTCATACACTCGCCCGGGCACAAGATTTGCCCGCGACGATTTCTCGCGAGGTTTCGGCAAGTCCGCCAGCGTCGACGATCCACACGCCTGTGAAATTAGCGTGGCAACCGCGACGACTCGCTCTGACTCTGGTCGTACTCGCTCCACAGAAACGCGTCGACCGCCTCTTCCAGCATCTCGAGCGTTTCGTACGTGCGACTCGTGATCAACCGCTTCAGTTCGGCGATCGTCGCCTCGCGAGCCATCACTTCAGTGCTCTGGATCATCGGCTCATCCTCCCTCTTGAGCAGCCGCCGCCTGCGGTGCAATGGCGACCCCGAATCGGGCGTTTCCACCAGTTCGACGAGCCCCATGCTAGCACATCAGCCGGGAAAGAAAATCCACCACCCGGAGGAAGTTTCAGGGGAGGCTCGCGAACGCGCAAAAACGGTAAAACCTGCCCCGACTTACGTGAAATCGGGGCAGGTTCTGTGACGTTTGGGTTGTGGATAAGTTGTCGGCAAGCTGGAAGGCCTCGCCGGTCGTCTGCCACCCGATTCGAGGGTGACGATTCGGCCGGTAGGCGGCCTACTTCTCGACCACCCAGATGTTGCGAAACTCGACCGGGTTGCCGTGGAACTGCAGCATGAACGGGCCGCGGCCGGGCGCTTCATTCGGCGCGCCGCCGGGGGTCAGGTTCGGCAGCTCGAAGTTGTCGTGGATCACAACGCCGTTGTGCTTGATCGTCACCTTGGCGTTCGACGTCTTCTTGTCGCCATCGAACTTGGCTGCGGTGAAGTCGACGTCGTAGGTCTGCCATGAGAGCGGCGGCAGGCACATGTTCACGGCCGGCTCCTTAAGCTGATAGAAACCGCCGCACTCGTTGTCCTTCCCCTCAAGACCGAACGAATCGAGGATCTGGCACTCATAGCGGTTCTGCAAGTACATGCCGCTGTTGCCGCGTCCCTGACCCGTGGCCTGAGGCATGAACGGCGTCTTGAACTCGATGTGGAATGTGAAGTCGCCGAACTCGTCCTTGGTCATCGCGCCGGCTTGCAGCAGTTCGTTCTTCACGCGGCCGACTTTCCAGGCGTCGGTGTTCTTGCCGTCGAACAGCACCTTCGCGCCCTCCGGCGGAGCGGCGCCGAGCGTGGGGCTCTTGCGCTCGACCTTCGAGAGCTCGGCGAGCTCCATGCCCGAGGGATCCATAACCTTCATTTTGCCGTCCGCGATGACGGCCGAGCCGGTATCGCCCATGAACGTGACTTTGCCGTCTTCAGTCGTGGCGTCGACTTCGATCTGGGGCATGCCGCGTTCCCAGCCGTCGCCCGGCAGACCGCCGAAGTAGAACACGCCATGAAATTTACCGTCTCCCTGGGCGATCACTTGCGCGCCGACCTTCATCGGTTCCGGCTGATCGGGAGCTTTGAGCTCGCCTTGATACTCACCCTGGATGGCAAAGTCGGGGCCGGCTTCGGCCGGATCAATAAACGAGGGACCATCGGCCGCAAAGCCGTCGGCGGCAAACGCGAGACCAATGACGGTGGCAAACATCAAACGCCCGAGCATGACAAACTCCTGAAGACGCAGAGTAGGTAGGTCAAAGAATGCGGAAGCCGCTATTTTGGCCTGCCGCCGCGAGCGGAGCAAGCGGCCCGGCATTCCTTGGGAAAATCGGCGTTTGGGGCCGACGATCACGGAGGGAGTAGGTCAGGAATGATTTACCGCGGAGGTACGCAGAGGGAAGAAGAGAACCACAGATGGACACAGATCAACACAGATGAGGAAGGCAGGGGACAGATCCACAGAATGCACAGTTTGGAAGAATGGGATTTTTGTCTGGCGTGGTGTCGTCATGTCGTCGTGGTTGGTTTGCTTTTGAAAGATGGAAGAGGGGTGAGGGCAACCACAACGACACCACGGCACGACGCAGGAGCAGATTGGAAGCCGGCGGTGCGGCGGGTCTGTGGAATCCTTTACTATCTTCTTCTCCCCTCCCTCATCTGTGTTGATCTGAGTCCATCTGTGGTTCTCTTTTGCCTGCTTTCTCCTCTGCGAACCTCCGCGACCTCTGCGGTGAATCACTCGTCGGTGTCTTCTCGGTCGGCGCGCGGAAGGAGACAGAACACTCCATGAAAGAGGTTTGGCGCCGCAGCCTTCGGTCGAGCCGGGAGTTCAGTTTTTGGTGAGCTCTTTAGAGCTCGGTTAGACAAGTGATAGAATCCGACGGCCATCGACCGAAGGCTGCCACACGCGGGGCGCTACCGACTGCAGGGACGTTTCTTGGTACAAGGCGTCTCATCCTTGCCCGCACCGCCGAGCGATTTCGAGTCCGCTTACTTTCCGATCACACGCGCCCGCCATGCGTTCAATGCGCGAAGGCATCGTTTCCAAATGCGCTGGCGTTTTTCCGCGCTTTGAAGACCGCGGCTCATGCCCGAAGGGGTTGCCGTAGCTTTTCAAAACGCTTCACATTTATCGGGCGGTCCCTCGAACAAATCGGTGTTTCAGCAACGACGGCACAGCTCCCCTTTCACCCCAGACTCGAGTCTCTGGTGCAGTCGGAGAGACGTTTGCGACGGGACATAAGCGGCGCTGTACGTTGCAGGCCGCTTGCTCCGTCCTGGCGAGGCCAAAACTACAAATGTCTCGCAGGATGGCATTCACATCGAGTCGCATCAGTCAGACCGTCGTACCGAGATTGAGTCTGCCAGAAAGGGTGGCAAGATTTCAAGCGCGCAAACAGGCCAGTGGAAGAAATGATTCACCGCAGAGGCCGCGGAGGTACGCAGAGAGAAGAGTGAGGACCCACACACCGAAGAGCTAAAAGTGACAGATTCTTCGAGGATGACGCGGGTTGCGGGTCGGAGAAGTGTGGATCGCGTCTGCGCGCGAATCGTGCGCGGCAGAGCTCAAAAAAGTTTTTGGGCGGGGCGATTTCGTTAGGAAGTTGGTGCGCGTCAGGTCGAATGAGACGGACTTGCTCGGGGCCGCATTGGGCCAAGATTGTTTGCAGACTGGCGAATTACTGGCGGTATTGGCACTGGCCGCGCGGTTACAATCGCCTCGAAAGGAGCACCTCGATGAACAAGCGATGTTGGCGATGGTCGTTACTGCTAGTGATTTGTCTGACGAGTCCTCTTCGCGAAGCGACTGCGGCGGACACCCGAGAGGAAGCGGTCGCCGTGGCCGTCCGCGCCGGCATGGAGAAGCATCAAGTACCCGGCGTGAGCGTGGCCGTGTTTGATGACTTCCGAATCGTCTGGGCCGAAGGTTTCGGCGCGTCGCGCGAAGGGGGTGAGTCGCGCGTGATGCCGGAGACTCGCTTTCAGGCCGCGTCGATTTCCAAGCCGATTGCCGCGATTGCCGTGCTGCGGCTGGTGGAGCAGGGGAAGCTGAAGCTCGATGGTCCGGTGAACGAGCAGCTCAAGTCGTGGCAGATTCCAGAGACGCCGGTGACGAAGAAGACGCCGATCGAACTCAAACATCTACTCAGCCACCACGCGGGTCTGAACGTACACGGTTTTCCCGGCTATGCGACGAGCGAGAAGTGTCCCGCATTGCTGGAAGTGCTCGATGGCATAGCGCCGGCCAACACGGTCGCCGTGCGCACGATGATGCGGCCGGGCTATGCTTTTCGCTACTCCGGCGGCGGCTACTGCATCGTGCAGCAACTGTTGATCGACGCGACCGGCGAGTCGTTTCCGCGATTGATGCAGCAGCTGGTCCTTGAGCCGGCCGGCATGACGCACAGCACGTACGAGCAACCCCTGCCACGGTCGTGGGCCTCGCAAGCTGCAGTGGCTCATCGGGCGAAGCGCGAGCCGCTCGCAGGAGACTGGCACGTGTATCCCGAGATGGCGGCGGCGGGACTGTGGACCACGCCGAGTGATCTGGCGAAGGCGGCGATCGACATCGCGAAGTCGTACGAGGACAAAGGTGGCAAGCTGCTTTCGCCGGAGATGGCCAGGCAGATGCTGACGCCGCAGAACCCAACGTTTGGGCTCGGGTTTGCGATCCGGGGTGATGGCCCGGGGCTGGCCTTCTCGCATGGCGGCGCGAACGAAGGCTATCGGTGCCAGTTGATCGCCTATCCAGCGACCGGTCAGGGGCTGGCGATTATGACGAACAGCGACACTGGCGGAGCGATGTTCGGCGAAGTGATCAGGGCTGCGAGCGAGGCGTTCGGCTGGCCAGCGGGGAAGGCTAGCGACGACTGATAAAAGGTTCCTGACACCTTTTTTAGCGCTTCACGTCGCTGACGACCTGGCCATTGATGACGGTGCCGAGGCAGTGGGTGGTGTATTCGAAGGGGTCGCCGTCGTAGAGGGCGATGTCACCGTCCTTGCCGAGTTCAAGCGAGCCGACCTGCTTGTCGATGCCCAGCAGCCGGGCGGCGTCGATCGTGATGGTGCGGAGTGCTTCGTCGAATGTGAGGCCGTTAGCGGCCGCGATCGCCGCTTCGAACAGCACGACGCGCGTCTTGGGTACGTACGATTCGTAGCCCGCCTGCAGGGCGACGGGGATGCCGGCCTGCACGAGTTTGGCGGTGGTTTCCATGCTTTGGTTTTCGCGTTCGCCGAAGGCACGCTGCATCGGGGCATGACTGATGACGGGGACGCCGGCCGCCTTGATCTCGTCGATCAGCAGATGCGATTCGGCGGCGCCGTCGAGCCAGAGCGTGAAGTCGAACTCCTTGGCCAGCCGCAATGCGCTCATGATGTCCTGTGCGCGGTCGGCCGTGATCATCAGAGGACGCTCCTTCTTGAGCACCTCGACCAGGGCTTCCAGCCGCAGATCGCGCGAGATCGGCTCGGGCTTCTTGGCTTCTTCGCCCTCGGCTGGCTTGGCAGCGGCTTCCGCGGCAGACTTTTCCGCCCGCTGTTGCTTGTCGAGATACTCGCGGGCCTTGATCAGTTCGGCACGGAGCATGGCGACTGACTTGCCGCGGGTGCCGGGCGACTTTCCGCCTTCCTTGTGCGCGGCGGTGGTGAGCGTGGCGGCGATGGCCTTACCTGGCACCAGCACGGCGTCGTCAACCGTTTCGCCGCGCGTCTTGGCAATGAGCATCTGGCCTGAGACCAATTCACCCGGCGCATGGCCGGTGTGGATCGTCGTCACGCCGAAGCTGCGAATCCACTCGATCAGCGGATCCGCCGGGTTGAAGGCGTCGATGGCGCGGAGTTCGGGCTGGATCGGCGCGGAGCTTTCGAGCTGGTCCTGGTCATGCGGCGTGTTGAGAATGCCGGCCAGGCCGACGGTGCTATGGGCGTCGATCAAGCCGGGCGTTACGACTTCGGCCTCGAGGATCTTGAAGCCCTCGGGAATGCTGATCTGGTCCGCACGGCCGATGGCCGAGATCTTGCCGTCCTGGATGACGACGATGCCATCTTGGATCGGTGCACCGGCCATGGTGTGAATCGTCTTACCGCGAACGGCGACTTGCGCTGCGGCCTGCTGTGCGATGACCGCAACGGTGAGGAGGGCGGCGAGCAGAGAGAATCGCTTGATCATTTGCCACCTCCGAGGATCCGAGCGTCGTCAAAGCAACACATGTAGGGCGACTGTTCGTTGCCGGCGCCGAGGCCGCCGACGGCGAACAAATAATCTTCCGGATCGCTGCGGTCGAAAACCTTCACGCCGTCGACGTACGTTTGCTGAGTCTTGCAATACACGCTGAGCGGGTCGCCTTCGAGGATCGCGAAGTCCGCGTCTTTGCCAACCTTGAGCGAGCCGATGCGGTCTTGCAGGCCCAGCATTTCGGCTCCGGCGAGCGTGAGGGCCTTGAGCGCGGCAGCGCGCGACATACCGGCCCGAACGGCCAGGGCCGCACTGCGGCGGAACAGTCGCGAGTCGGTGATCCAATCGTCGGTATGGAAGCCGGTGACGACGCCGGCCCGCTCTAGGATCCCACCGGTTTCGAAGCGGGCATCGCGGGCTTCGAGCTTGCCGCCGGGGGAGTCGATGACGATCACCGAGCAGGGGGCCTTGGCCGCCGCGATTTCATCGGCCACTTTCCAGCCATCACTCACATGATGCAGCACGACGGGGAACTGGAATTCCTTGGCGAGCCGGAGCACGGTGATGATGTCGTCGTGGCGATGCGTGTGATGGTGGACGATCCGTTTGCCTTGCATGGCCTCGACGAGAGTTTCGAGGTTCAGGTCGCGCGGCGGCAGCTTGGACGGGTCGCCCGCGGCGCGAATGACCTTGTCGTGATACTCGCGGGCTTTGATGTATTGCTCGCGGACCAGGAACGCACTCTTGCCGCGCGTGCCGGGGAACGGCGTGTCGCGCATCGAGTTGGTGCCGTTGGCCATCTTCAATCCGCCGTCCGGCTGGCCATCGTCGCGGGGGATGAAGAAGTCGTCGATCTTGTCGGGAAGCGGTTCGAGTCGCAGTTTCACGTACACGGTCTGGCCGCTGACCAGGTGACCCGAGCCGGGCATGATGTTGAGCGTGGTGAGTCCGCCTGCGACGGCACGCTTGAACCCGGGATCGCGCACGTTGAGTGAATCGAGAATGCGAACGCCGGGCTGGATCGGCCCGCTGCCGTCGGCGCCGCCGAGGCTGCCCGAACCGCCGATGTGGCTGTGTGTGTCGACCAGGCCCGGCATGATCGTGCGGCCGGTGACATCGATGGTTTCGGCGCCCTCGGGAATCGTGACGGTATCTTTTGGTCCGACTGCCACGATCTTGCCACCCTGGACGACGAGCGTGCCAACGTCGATTTCATCACCCTCGACGGGGATGATCTTGGCGCCGACGAAGGCCTGGGGGCGATCGTCTGCGGCAGCCTGAGGCGGCAGTGCAAAGGGCAGAAAGAAGGTGAGCGAAGCGAGGACCTGCAGTGCGGGGATGCGCATCGTGTATTCGCCGGGTGGATGTGCCGAGATGTGGAAAAAATCAGGGCTGGTGGGTCCAAGTATAGTATGCCCGCGGGCGGGCGGCCAACTTTGCCGGAGCGGCGGGCCTTTCAAGCGGTGGATCGGTAGGTCAAGATAGAGGCCACCAGCCATTGGCATCCACCCACCGCCCTGCCCTCTCGAGGTTATCGCAATGCTCCGCAGTTTGTTCTCGCTTGCCCTGCTCGTCCTGCTCGTCGCGCCCTCGGTAACTCTGGCTGAAGAGTGGACGCCGCTGTTCGACGGCAAGTCGCTCGACGGTTGGGAGCAGAAGGGAGGCGCGGCCAAGTATCGCATTGAAGGGGAAGAGATCGTGGGCACCAGCGTGCCGAACACGAGCAATTCGTTCCTGTGTACGAAGAAGCACTACGGCGACTTCGTTCTGGAGCTGGACTTCAAGGTGCATCCGAAATTGAACAGCGGTGTGCAGGTGCGCAGCCAGGTGTTCGACGAACCGAAGGAAGTCGCGGGCAAGAAGATTCCGGCCGGACGCGTGCACGGCTACCAGGTCGAGATTGATCCCTCGGACCGGGCCTGGAGCGGCGGCATCTACGACGAAGGCCGTCGCGGCTGGCTGAACAAGCTCGAAGACAATGAAGCGGCGCGCAAGGCGTTCAAGCCGGGCGAGTGGAACACGTTTCGCGTGGAATGCCGGGGCGACTCGATCAAGACCTGGATCAATGGCGTGCCGGCAGCGGACCTGAAGGACCACATGACGCCCGAGGGGCACATCGCGCTGCAAGTGCATGGCGTCGGCGCCGAGACCGAACCTCGCGACGTGCGCTGGCGGAACATTCGGATCCAGGAACTGGGGAAGTAAGCGATTCGTCGATCCGCTTTTACTTCACCAGTTCCAGCGTGCCCCAGAGACTGGGGTCGGCGGCGAACGGGAACTCGCTGCCGGAGCTGAAGTACTGCTGACCCAGCTCGCGATCGAAGAGCTGGTAGGTGAAGCCCAGCCGTGGATGGTCGACGGGATTGAAACCGGTAAGTGCGGCGGCGGGAATGAAGACCGACATCAGATAGCCGCCGGTCGCTTTGCCGAGCGTGACTTTGAGTTGACCGGGACGCACGGGATTGGCGTTTTCTCTCGCGCGGTCGACGAGCAGTTGATCCGCCACGGGTTGCTCGAAGGTGCGCCCCGCCCCGCCCGGCAGAAACACGAACCGGTGACAGAACCGCGTGGCGCGGTGGATGTTGTGCGTGTCGCGCGTATCGATCCAGACTTGCAGCGAGTCGCTGTCCTCGAGCTTGGTTTCGCGGCACCAGTTGGGGTGCTTCTTGCCTTCGACTCGGACGCTGAAGCCGAGGCCCCCTTCGTTCCAGGCGGCGCGCACATCGGCAAACGGCCGTTCGCCGTCGAGCTCGCCAAGCACCGGCAAGCGGTAGGCTGCTTCCAGTTCCTTGGGCGCGGTCGCTCCGAGGGTGGGATCGTACAGGCAAGGCGCCGCGAAGCGAAACAGGAACCGTGTGGGAAGGAGTGGCGTCGTCATGCGAAGGCTCCCGCGCGACTCTTGCGCGTACTTAGCGTGGCGAGATGCTCGGCCAGGAACTGACGCAGGTCGCCGCGGTCGAGATCGTCGTGCGTGCGGAAGTGCAGGCGGACGACGTCGCGTTCGGGGCCGGCCTGGAACTCAGGTTCAACGCCCAGATCTTTCACGCGGCCGAGCGCGAAGTGACCCTTGGGACCACTGAGTGAAAGATCGACCGAGGCCACGCGTTTGGTGTGCACTGTGGCCCAGGGTTCGCTGGAGCCCTTGGGCATCAGGTGCACAAGCTGCTGGTTGTTCCAGAGGAACTGCCCTTCCGGCGCGGTTTCCTTGAGCATCTCGCAGAGTTCCTCGAGCACGTCGACCTCCCACTTGGGCGGCTTGCCGGGCGGGAAGCCCTTGCGGGCGAAGTGCCATTTCTGCCCCAGCACTTTCCAGGGCATCACATTCTCGGGATTCTGCCGCACGCGGCTGGTGAACTTGTCGAACCCGGCGATCGCCTCGTCAATGAACTGCCAGAACGCCGGGTGGTTCACTTCGTCCCACGAGTGGACCTGAAGCTGCACTTCCTGGAACGGGCCGCGGACGTTCTTGCAGCGGACGCGCGGTTCGTTGCCGTAAACCGGCAGATTGTGCACTTCGTTGAGGGGGATCAGTTTGAGCTGTTCGATCAGCGTTTCGCGCTTGAAGGTGTTCTTCGCCACGCGGAACTTGAGTTTCAAAAGCCACTGCTCGCCGGTGATCGCGTGGAAGAACCAGCCCTCGCTCTTGGTGGTCGAGGCGATCTCGACCACGCTGCGGGCGTTCCAGTTGACGGGGCTGAACTTCTCGGCCGCCGTGATCCGGTCGACGATCTGACTCAGGATGCGGCCGTCCCACTGGCAAGGTTCGCCCTTGCGGCCAACGCGGTCTGCGGTGTGCCACTTGCGGCCGTCGACTTCCCACGGCATGCGCGAATCTTTGCCGACCTCGGTAATCTCCAGGTCGCCGGCACGCTTCTCTTCCTCGGAAGCGAAGTCGTACAGCTTTCGCTTCACTCGGGGGCTCGTGGCGAGTGTTTCGGCCAGGACTTCGCCCGTGTGCGAGCGGAGAGCACCGGCGGGGTTTCGCTGGTACTGCTGAGCACGGGCGACGATGTCATCCGGCGTTCCGCAGGCGACGAGATAGCCGCCGCCGTCGCCCGCTTCGGGACCCATTTCGAGCACCCAGTCGGCGGTCTTGATCACATCCAGATTGTGTTCGATGACGACGACGGTATTGCCCAGGTCGACCAGGCGATTGAGTACGTCGAGCAGCTTGGCGATGTCGTCGAAGTGCAGACCCGTGGTGGGTTCGTCGAGCAGGTAGAGCGTGCGGCCGGTGTCGGGGCGCGAGAGCTCGGCGGCGAGTTTCACACGCTGCGCCTCGCCGCCGGAGAGCGTGGGCGCGGCCTGGCCGAGCGTGAGGTAATCGAGACCCACGTCGCACAGCGTTTGCAGGATGCGGCGAACCTTCGGAATGTTCTCGAACAGCTTGAGCGCCTTGCCGCAGGACATGTCGAGCACGTCGGCAATCGACTGGCCGTGGTAGGTGACGGCCAGTGTTTCGGGATCGTAGCGGCGACCGCGGCAGGTTTCACACTCGACCCAGACGTCGGGCAGGAAGTGCATCTCGATGCAGATCTGGCCGTTGCCTTCGCAGGCTTCGCAGCGGCCGCCGGGAACGTTGAAGCTGAAGCGGCGGGCCGTGTACCCGCGCACGCGAGCCTCGGGAAGCTGCGAGTAGAGCGTGCGGATCAGATCGAACACGCCCGTGTAAGTGGCCGGGTTCGAAGTGGGTGTCTGGCCGAGCGGTTGCTGATCGACGCGAATCACCTTGTTAACTTGCTCGATGCCGCGAATCGCTTCGTGCTGGCCGGGCGTGGTGCTGGCACGGTGCAGCGTGCGGGCGAGCGAACTGTAGAGCACGTCTTCGATGAGCGAGCTCTTGCCGCTGCCGCTGACGCCGGCCACGGCGGTGAAACAACCGAGCGGGATGCGGGCGGTGACGTTGCGGAGATTGTTGTGCCGAGCGCCGACGATCTCGAGCCAGCCGCCGGGAGCGGCAGGCCACTTCGCAGGTAGGGCGAGCGCCGGCTGTGCTTGCTCAGCGGCTGCGGCCTTCTTGGTGCGGCGCTTCTTGGGTGCGGCGCTTTCGCCATTGGTGTCCGGTGCAGGCAAAAGCGAAGGCATCCGCCGATTCGAGGGCACGGGGATCGCTTTTTTGCCCGAGAGGTAAGGACCTGTCACCGAGCCGGGCATCTTGGCCACTTGGGCCGGCGTGCCGCGGGCGACGATCTCTCCACCCCCGTCGCCGGCCGCGGGACCGAAATCGAGCAGTTGATCGGCCGCTTCAACGACTTCCTTATCGTGTTCGACGATGAGCAACGTATTGCCTAGGTCGCGAAGTTTCTGTAGCGCGCCGAGCAGGCGGCGGTTGTCGCGCGGATGCAGTCCGATCGTTGGTTCGTCGAGCACATAGAGCACGCCGCAGAGGCCGCTGCCGACCTGGCTGGCGAGGCGAATTCGTTGGGCTTCGCCGCCGGAGAGCGTGGGAGCCGGACGGCCAAGCGTGAGGTACTCGAGTCCTACGTCGACCAGGAACCGCAGCCGATTGCCAACTTCGCGCACCAGTTCGCCGGCAATCTTCCGCTCGCGGGCGTCGAGCTTCCAGGCTTCGAAGTCTCGGACGACGTCACCCAGCGGCAAGCGGCACCAGTGTTCGATCGTCCGCTCGCGGAGGCGCACGGCCGAGGCGTCGTCGCGCAGGCGGCTGCCGCCGCAGGTGCTGCACTCGACCTCGCCAACGAACTGCTCCCACTTGCTGCGCAATGCGGGGGAAAGCCGCGCGGCCTCTTCGAGTGCTGGATATAACCCTTTGAACTGGAAACGCAGCAACGGGCGATCGTTCTTGCGAGCGCCGGGACGCGGCACGTCGATCCACTCTTCGCCGGTGCCGTGGAAAACTGCACGCCGCTGCTTGGCGTTGAGCTGATCGAAGGGCACGTCGAGCGGCACGCGCGTGTGCGCCGCAAGCGCGGTAAGCATGGCCTTGAACAGTGGCGTGCTGACCGTGGGCCAAAGCGCGATTGCGCCATCGGCCAGGGTGAGCTTCGGGTCGCGCAGCAGGGCCGCGGGACTCGCGCCGGTTTGCGTGCCGAGTCCCTCGCAGGCCGTACACCAACCAAGCGAACTGTTGAACGAGAAGCTGTGGGGCGTAAGACGTTCGAAGCTGCGGCCGCACTTGTCGCAGGCATAGTGCTGGCTGTGAATCTCGGTGCGCCACCGGGCTTCGGGCACGTCGTCCTCAGGATAGGCGACATGCATCACGCCCTTGCCGAGCGAGAGTGCCGACTCGACGGTTTCCGCGATCCGGCCCCGCGATTCGGGCTTCACGCTCACCCGATCGATGACGACCTCGACCAGGTGCTTGCGGCGGCGATCGATCTGCGGCGGATTGTCGACTGAGTGGGTTTGGCCGTCGACGCGCATGCGGACGTAACCCAAAGAGCGGATCTCGGCCCAGAGGTTTTCGTACTTTTCGCCGACCTCGACTTCCAGCGGCGCCATCAGGTAGAGCTTCGTGCCGATCGGTTCGGCCAGAATCTTGTCGACGATTTCGTCGGAAGTCTGCGTGCCAATCGCCAGATCGCAGGTCGGGCAATACGGCGTACCAAGCCGCGCCATCAGGATCCGCAGGTAGTCGTAAATCTCGGTCACGGTGCCGACGGTCGAGCGCGGAGTGTGCCCCATATGCTTTTGTTCGATCGCGATCGCCGGCGAGAGCCCTTCGATGTGCTCGAGGGCCGGCTTTTGCATCTGGCCGACGAACTGCCGGGCGTACGAGCTGAGGCTTTCGACATACCGCCGCTGGCCTTCAGCGTAGATCGTGTCCATCGCCAGCGAGCTTTTGCCGCTGCCACTCATACCGCAACAGACGGTTGTCTTGTCGCGCGGGATTTCGACGTCGATGTGCTTGAGGTTGTGCTGGCGCGCGCCGCGGACGCGAATGCACTTGGCCTCGGCCACGGTTCGCTGGCGGCGCTTGCTCTCGGCGGCGCGGCCTTCATTCTTCTTGGCCGCCTCGCCGCTGAGGTGCGCCGCGAGCGAACGGCCGGTGTGCGAGTCCGGGTTCGCAGCGATGTCTGAGGGGGTGCCGGTGCCGATGATCCGCCCACCACCGGCGCCCCCCTCGGGACCCAGGTCGATGACCCAGTCGGCCGTCTTGATCACATCCAGGTTGTGCTCGACCACGAGCACGGTGTTGCCGGCATCGGCGAAGTCGTGCAGGACCTTGAGCAGCAGCTTGATATCGGCAAAGTGCAAGCCGGTCGTAGGCTCGTCGAGCAGGTAGAGCGTCTTGCCGGTGCTCTTTTTCACGAGCTCGCGGGCGAGCTTGATCCGCTGGGCCTCGCCGCCCGAGAGCGTGGGCGAGGGTTGCCCCAGCTTCAGGTAGTCGAGCCCCACGTCGTGCAGTGTTTGCAGCTTGTGGCGAATCTTAGGGATGTTTTCGAAGTGTTCGAGTGCCTGCTGGATGTCCATCTCCAGCACTTCGGCGATATTCTTGCCCTTGAAGCGAACTTGCAGCGTCTCGCGGTTGAAGCGATGACCTTCGCACACGGGGCACGTGACCCAGACGTCGGCCAGAAAGTCCATCTCGAGCTTGTTCGAGCCGTTGCCTTCGCAAGCTTCGCAGCGGCCGCCGGAGACGTTGAAGCTGAAACGACCGGCCTTGTAGCCGCGCTGCTTCGACTCGGAGAGCTGCGTGTACAGATCGCGGATCTCGTCGAAAAGTTTGATGTACGTCGCGGGATTCGAACGCGGCGTGCGGCCGATCGGCGATTGATCGATCGCGATCAGCTTGTCGAGATGCTTCAGACCTTCGATCGTCTGGTGCTTGCCGGGCGTGCCTTCGCCGCCGTTCAAGTCGCGGCGCAGCGCTTCGACCAGGATGTCACTGACCAGCGAGCTCTTGCCGCTGCCGCTGACGCCCGTGATGCAGACGAGCGCGCCGAGCGGAATCTCGGCGTCGACGTTCTTGAGATTGTTGTGCTCGGCCCCCAGAACCTTGAGCCAGTTACCAGTCAGTGGACGAGTCGACTTGGGAACATCGATCTGCTCTTTACCCGAGAGAAATCTGCCGGTGACGCTGCGCGGCTCTTTGGCGATTTTCGAGGCCGGGCCCGACGCCACCACTTCGCCGCCGCGCACGCCAGGGCCGGGTCCGAAGTCGATGATGTGATCGGCAGCCCGCATCGTATCTTCGTCGTGCTCGACCACGACAACGGTATTGCCCAGATCGCGAAGCTGGGTGAGTGTGTCGAGCAGCCGGTCGTTGTCGCGCGGATGCAGACCGATCGAGGGTTCGTCAAGAATATAGAGCACGCCGACCAGCCCGCAGCCGATTTGACCCGCGAGGCGGATGCGCTGCGATTCGCCGCCCGAGAGCGTGGGGGCGGTCCGATCGAGCATGAGGTAGTCGAGGCCCACGTTGCTGAGGAAGCCGAGCCGGCCGCGAATCTCCTTGAGTGCTTCGGTGGCGATGATCGTCCGCGTGGCATCGAGTTCCAGCTCGCTGAAGAACTCCGTGGCGTCGCTGATCGGCAGGTGGCAGACTTCCGGCAGCGAGAGGCTGGGCCGGTCGGCGAATTTGCCGCTGCGGGTGGTGATCCGCACGTGGCGGGCCTGCGGGTTCAGCCGCTCACTGTTGCAGTCCGGGCAGGGCATCACCTGCATGTATTTTTCAAGTTGGCGGATCTGCATCCCGCTTTGCGAATTGCGATACTTCTCCAACAACTCGGGGATGAGCCCCTCGAAGTGGCCGCCGTACTTGTGGCCGCTGGCGCCGCCGCGCCAGGTGAACGTGATGTGTTCTTCGCCGGCGCCCCACAGCCAGATATCCTGCCACTGCTTGGGCAAGTCTTGCCAGGGGGTGTCGAGCAGCGTGCCTTTCTCCAGATCGCGCGTGCGTTCGATCGTGTCGGCGACGCCTTGATAGATGTGCCGTTTCCAGCGACCCAGGTCGCGCCACGGGCCAAGCAGCTCGAAGCACCCCAACTTGAAGGAGAGCTTGGGATCGGGAATGAGCAGATTCGGATCGAAGCTGTAGAGCTCGCCGAGTCCGTCGCAGGAGGTGCACATTCCCTGGGGGCTGTTGAAGCTGAAGAGCTGCGGACTAGGTGGCTCGAAACTCAGGCCGCAGTGCGTGCAAGCGTAGTGCGCCGAAAGCTGCATGTCGCCGGGACGCGCGGAGCCGGCATTGCGAGGTTCGTCCGTCTCGGCTTCCGCTTCGGCGGCGCCGCGTTTGCGTTTGGCGC
>JBGSKX010000062.1:0-15721 GCA_041741015.1 Pirellulales bacterium | reverse complement strand
GTCGAGCCAATCGGCGGGGCAGCGATCCACCAGCGACAGGGCCGCCAGCACGCCACGTTCGAGCGCGGCGATGCCGACGGACGTGTTGTAAAGCTGCTTGGAGTCGGCGATCGCCAGCTTCGGCGAGCGCTTGCCGCGCCGCGGTGCCGTCTTGCAGACGATCGCGCGCAAGTGGCGATAAAGATCGGTCTGCCAATGGGCTTCGTCCACCCACCAGACCGTGGCGCTGATGACCAGCGGGCCCAGGTTGGGGGCGTAGCCGGCTTCATCGGTGCCAATCAGATAGGGCATGGTTCCATCCTCTTGCGTGCCGAGCGGGCCTGGTGTGGACACAATCTCGTATCGGCGGCACAAATCCGAGAGGCAGTATACCAGTCCTCGCGGGATTTTGGCAGTTTTGTGAGCGCGCCGTGTGGTCTGTTTTACCCGGTGCAGCCGGGACGGTCGGCGTGATAAAATGAAGGTCTCGAAATACCGATCACGACCGACGGGGGAGAGAATGTCGTCAACGCTTCGCATCTGGGCGAGTTTGCTGTTTGTGCTGGGACTGGCGGCCATCGCGCGCGGCGACGCCATGGAGCGGATGAAGCCCGAGAGGTTGCGGGCGACGCATGAACGGATCGAAGCGCTAAAGAACCAGCGCCGGGCCGTGGCGCTGACCAGCGGTTACGACGACGTGCGAACGCTGTTTCACGTGCACTCGGCTTTCTCGCACGACAGTCGGGGGACGATCGACGAGATCGTGGCCGCGGCCAAAGAAGCGGGCGTCCGCGTCGTACTGTTCAACGAACATCCGGCGCCACACTACGACTTTGTCACCGATGGCCATCGCGGCTTGAAAGATGGCGTGCTGCTGATGCCGGGGGCCGAGTCGGGCGGATTTCTGGCCTACCCGCGGACGAGCATCAAGGATCAGAAGACCGACTCGCCGCAGGCGTTTGCCGACCTGGTGCGTTCGACCGGCGGGCAGATCTTTCTGTGCCATCTGGAAGAGCGGATGGATTGGGACATCGCGGGCCTGACGGGCTCGGAGATCTATAACACGCACGCCGACTTCAAGAGCGAGCCCAAGTTTCTGGCCGCGATGCGCTCGCCGCTGACGCTGCTGATGCTGATGGGCGCCGTCAAACAGTATCCGCAGGAAGTGTTCGGCGCGCTGCTCGACTATCCGGCCGATTATCTGGCGCGGTACGACCAGCTTACGCAGAAGACACGGCTGACCGGCGTCTCGGCAAACGACGCCCACCATAACCAGGCTTACAAGGCGACGGTGCTGGAAGACGGCAAAGTCCAGCTCGAAGATGGCCTGGGCGAGAAAGTGGCTCTGCTCGATCCGGAAAAGATCGGGCCCCTGAAGCTGCTCACCAATGGGCGCAAGGCTGGGGACGTGATTCTCGACCTGGATCTCGATCCTTATGTCCGCAGCTTCCGGCACGTGAGTACCCATCTGCTGATGCCCACGGTCGATGAGGAAAGTGTGTGGCAAGCGATCGACGCCGGCCGGGCGTATGTGGCGTTCGATTGGCTGGCCGATCCGACCGGTTTTGTGTACCAGGCCCAGGCCGGCGACAAAACCTGGCCGATTGGCGGCGAGTTGAAAGCGGAGGAGGGGCTGCGCCTGCGGGCCGAAGCGCCGCTCGAAGGTCGTTTCAAACTCATTCGCGATGGCGAAGTGGTGGCCGATGAACGTGGCGCGAGCCTGGATTTCGCCGTTGATAAGCCCGGCGTCTACCGAGTGGAAGTCTGGCTGGAGATTGCGGGCGAAGACCGGCCGTGGATCCTGACAAATCCGATTTACGTCCGCGGCGCTTGATAGCAACGCTGAGCGGGACTGGACCGCGGTGGGACTGCATGACTACGATACACACACCCATGAACGCGAACACAGGACGAGGCACGCGGAGCGGCGGCGTGCGGGCTCGACCGCGAACTGTCCGATGACAACTGAACTACAAACCCTGGTCAGCGAACTCGAAAACAACATCACCCAGGTGGTGTTGGGCAAGGCCGAAGTCGTTCGGCTGTGCATCGTTTCGCTGCTGGCTTCCGATCACGTGCTGCTCGAAGATGTGCCGGGGGTGGGCAAAACCCTGATTGGCAAGGCCTTGGCCAAGAGCATCTCGGCAGGCTTCTCGCGGATTCAGTTCACCGCTGACTTGCTCCCCAGCGACATCACGGGCGGGAATGTCTACAACCCGCAGACGGGGCAGTTCACCTACACGCGCGGGCCGATCTTCGGCAACATTATCCTGGCCGACGAGATCAATCGCACTCCGCCGCGAACGCAGAGCGCGCTGCTCGAGGCAATGAGCGACCGGCAGGTGACGATCGACGGCGTGACGCACGCGCTGCCGCAGCCGTTCATGGTCATCGCCACGCAGAATCCGTTCGAGTTCGAGGGAACTTATCCGCTGCCCGAGAGCCAACTCGACCGGTTTCTGATGCGGATCGCGGTGGGCTATCCGGACCGCGAGGACGAGATTCAGGTGCTGAGCAGTCACCGGATCAACGAGCCGGTGGATAACCTGCAACACGTGCTGGACGCCCAACAGGTGGTCGCCTTGCAGCAGGGAGTGCGCCAGGTGACTGTGGACGAGAGCATCAACGCGTATCTGCTGGATATCGTGGACGCGACGCGCAAGTGCGAAGAATTGCGCGTGGGGGTGAGCACACGCGGGGCGTTGTGCCTGTACCGCGCCGCGCAAGCACTCGCGCTGGTGGAAAACCGCTCGTTCGTGATTCCCGACGACATCAAGCGGCTGACCGTGCCCGTGCTATCGCACCGGGTGATTGCCAAGGGATATTTGCAAGGGACGCATCGCCAGGCGATGGAAACCTTGATCGGCCGGCTGGTCGACGACGTGGCGGTGCCGCGGTAGCGACTGGGCGTCAGGCGGCGGGCCCGTTCGTGGGCCGGTTTTGTGCGCTGCGGATTGTCCGGCCTGCTACAATGGGGGCAGAGCACGCCCCTGGCCGCATTTCACCGCGTACACACGTCTCCCGCTCGGAAGTCGATGGCTCGTCCCCGCCAAATCCGAATCACGCGCGAGGGCTTTTACTACAGCCTCGTGTTGGCCGCGGTGTTGATTGGCGCCACCAGCCGGCAGCTTAACCTGCTGATGCTGATCGGCTGCGTACTGCTGGGGCCGATGATCTTGAGCCTCGTCTATGGTCGCTGGGCGACCGGCAAGCTGACCGTCCACCGCCGGCTGCCAACCAGCTTGCATGCTGGCGAACGGTTGCGGGTCGACATTCAACTGGCGAACTTACGTCGCTGGATGGGGCTCTGGGCGATGCGAGTCGAGGACCAGATCGCGCACCTCTCCACGACGCAAGACAGCCCGGCGCGTGTGGGGGTGTTCTTTCCGTACCTGCCGCGAAGCAGCGAGAAACTGAGCTACTATGAAGGAACGCTGCCCCATCGCGGCCGTTATCAGTTCGGCCCGCTGCGGGTTTCGACGCGGTTTCCGATGGGGCTGGTCAAGCACAGCCTGGTGACCGGCGAACCCGTCGAGTTGCTCGTGCATCCGAAGCTGGGGCGACTGAATCCCGGCTGGCTCAAACAGATCCGCGAGCACGAGTCAGGCTCGCAGCAGATGACACGCCGAGGTCTGCTGGAGGCCGACTTTTACGGCCTGCGCGAATGGCGACCGGGCGACAGTCGGCGGTGGATTCACTGGCGCACGTCGGCGCGCCGCGGCAGCCTGATCGTGCAGCAGTTCGAACAGCGGCGGAGCCAGAATCTGGCGATCCTGGTCGATCTCTGGCAGCCGCAGAACCCCGGCGTAAAGGACCTGGAGCGCGTGGAGCTGGCGGTGAGTTTCGCAGCCACGCTGCTGGCGGAGTTGTGTCGCAAGCCCGGCGCGCAGTTGCACCTGGAGGTGGCGGCCGCGGAATCCTTCGTGAATGCGGGGGCCGGTTCACCGGTGTTCCTGCGCGAACAGATGGACGCGTTGGCCATGGTGATGCCGCACGAGCGGACCGAGTTTCCGGAGCGGCTGGGTCATGCGCTGGCAATGATTCCGGCGGCAACGCCGACGATTCTGGTGACGACGCGTCCCGTCGACTGGGAGGCTCTCGGTCGGGCTGCCGCCCAGCGGGAAACGCAGATCGACGGCCGAACGATTCTGGAAATCGAGGTTCACGACGACGTGTTCGGCCGATTTTACGAGGAGGCCAGTCCGGCCGTGGTGGGAAGAGCATGACGATGAAGCCAAGTCTACTAAGACAACTTGCGCATGCGGCGATCGCCCTGCAGATCGTGCTGGCCACGCTGCTGCTCGTCTGGGGCGAAGGCAGCCTGCTGCTGTTCCTGCTGACGCTCGTCCTGCTCGGCGTGTCGGCGTATGTGACGGATTGGCGGCAGTCGTTTCATCTGAATCAGCGTGGGGCCGATCTGCTGGCGTTGGGAGCAGTTGCCATCTCGGCGATCGCTGCGGTGCGAACCGACCGGCAGGGACTGCTCTTGGTCGTGGCTAACCTGCAATCGTACTTGCAATACGTGCTGATGTTTCAGCCCAAGAACTCGCGCGTTTACTGGCAGCTCTCATTATTGAGCCTGGGGCAAATGGCCATCGCCTCGACGCTTTATCCCGACCCTGCCTTTGGAATCGTGCTGTTGCTGCAAGTCGTGCTGGGCATCGTGGCCTTTGCACTTCTGCTGCTGGATAGCGAGTTCGAAGCGGCCCGTCTGCCGAGCGGCGGACTGCTGGCGCTGCATGGCGGCGTGAGCGAGTCGCGCATCCCCGATCAGCACTCCGTGGGATTCGATCCATCTTATTTGTGGAAGAGCCTGCTGCCGCTGGCGATTGCGGCCGCGCTGGGAACGCTGATCCTCGCGACCCCGCTGTTTTTGGCGCTGCCGCGGTGGACCGTTTCGACCTTCGAATCGACCGACACCGATCCGATTCGGACGGTTGGTTTCACCGATACGGTCATGCTCGGCGAATTAGGCGGGGCCGTGAACAATCCCGAACTGGTGATGCGCGTGACGTTTTATCGCGGCCGCGGCGACTCGGCCATGCGCCTGGTCGGCGAACCATTGTTCCGCGGAACGGTTGTCACGCGTTATGAAGATCGCACCTGGACCCAACCGACGCCGTCGCATCCGATCCCATTGCCGGCCGAAGCCGGAAGCACGATCACCCGGCAAAGGATCTCGGTCGAACCGCTCGATACGGCCGAGATTTTTCACATCGCGCCAGCCGTGGCGATCGACGAACCGGATTCGAAATTGAAGCTGAATCCCTCGACAGGTCGGCTGTTTCGACTGGACGAGTATCGCCATCGGACGCTGGAGTTCGACATCGGCACCACGGGCATTCGCGGCAATCGGCAGCGCACGGTATTGCCGTCCCTGCAACGACCCCTGAACATGCAAGCGCTCTTGCAGCCGTTTGATGAACGGTCGGGCGCCGACCAGTTTCCCAGAATCACGGCGCTCGCCAGCGAGATCCTGTCGGAAGCGGGCATCGATCCGAAACGCAATCCCCTGCAGGCCGCTCGAACTCTGTCGGAATATTTCCACACCTCGGGCGAGTTCTTTTACTCGCTGGAAGCGCAGCAGCGCGATCCGACGCTCGATCCGATCGAGGATTTCGTGAGCGAAAATCGCGCGGGGCACTGCGAGTACTTTGCCGGGGCGCTGGTGCTGATGCTTCGCAGTCAGGGGATTCCGGCCCGGATGGTCATCGGCTTCAAAGGGGGTGAATGGAACGACGTCGGCAAGTACTACCAGGTGCAGCAACTGCATGCTCATGCCTGGGTCGAAGCGTTGCTCATCGGCAACCAGGTGCCACTGTCGGAGTTCGCGGGCGAGGAAGTGCCGCGGGAGGCCTGGCTCGTGCTCGACCCGACCGAGGGGACGCAGGATGTCACCAACCTCAACCGTGGCGGCGTCGTGGCCAGCATTCGGCAGGCGATCGATTATGGCCGCGTACTGTGGATTAATTACTTTGCCAGTCTGAATGCGAAGCGGCAGCGTCAGGGAATCTATGAACCACTGGCGGCCGGCGTCGAGGCGGGCGCCGAGAACGTCACCAGCGTCGAAGTCTGGCAGGAACGACTGACGTCACTGGAGCAAAGCCGTCTGGGACGCTTCTGGTTCTGGTACCGGCGGCACTGGTTCAGTTGGCGCGGTGGGCTCGTTGCGATCGGTTTCTCACTGGCGGCTACCGCGCTGTTTCTAGGACTGCGGTCCGCTTGGAAAATGGTTCGCCGGCGCGGCTGGCTGGGCACCAAGCCGCCCGCGGTGGAGGTCCCGGTGCTGGAGATGTATCGCCGGCTGGAAGCCGTGCTGGCGCCGTTGGGACTGGTGCGCGGCAGTTCGCAGACGGCTTACGAGTTCGCGCTAGCGGCTGGCGGAGAATTGGCCGATCGCACCGAGTACCGCCGGCTGGCGCCGCTTCCCGGGCGGGTCGTGACGGCGTTCTACCGGCTGCGTTTCGGCGGCCACACGCTCGGCACGCCCGAGGCCGAAGCGGTGGAACAGGCTCTGACGGAACTGGAACGCTCGCTCGACGGGCATCGCAAATAAGCGCGCCCTGGCGCGCGGCTTCCTATTGGCTTTAGCTTTGGATCGCTAGGCTGTGCGGATTCGAAGCAACCTCCAGCCCCGGAAACGCATCCCGGTGGGCGGTTTCGCAGCCTTTTTCTGAAAGCGTCGTTCCGCGCGTGACACCGCCCATTGCCTGCCTCCGACGAACTGGCAATACTGAGCGCAGGCGGACGGCGGAACAAACTTTCTACGACCAGGCTCCTGCGAAAGGCCCATGCGTGCACGCCCAGACACCGAGTGATCCCGCGCCGCGATTTTCTTTCCCCCCGCTCATCACCGTTCAGCAGCACATTCTCAGCGAGCAGCGCCGATTTCAGGGCGTCTCGGGCGAGTTCTCGTGGCTGCTCTCGGGCATCACACTGGCGACGAAGCTGATCGAAGCCAAGGTGCGCCGCGCTGGGCTGTCTGACATCCTGGGCGTGCAGGGCGACGTCAACGTGCAGGGAGAGATCCAGCAGAAGCTGGACGTGTATGCCAACGACATGCTGCTGCATGCGCTCAGTGTGCGCGAGAGCGTGGCGGTGATGGCCTCGGAAGAGAACGAACATCCAATCCTGGCCGGCGGTTCGCCCAATGCCAAGTACATCGTGGTCTTCGATCCGCTCGACGGCTCCTCGAACATCGATGTGAACGTCAGCGTCGGGACCACGTTTTCGATTCTGAAGCGCACTGGGCCGCTCAACCAGAAGGCCACGGCCGACGAAGTGCTGCAAGCGGGCAGCCAGCAGATCGCGGCCGGCTACGTGCTCTATGGCTCGTCGACGATGCTCGTCTATACGGCCGGCAATGGCGTACACGGGTTTACGCTCGACCCGGCCGTGGGCGCGTACGTGCTCTCGCATCCCAATATTCGGATTCCCGACTCGGGGCCATACTATTCGATGAACGAGGCGCATCTGGACGACACGCCGCCGGCCTACCAGCGCTACGTCGCGGGTTTACGGAGCGGCAAGTTTGGCAAGAGATACGCCTCGCGATACATCGGCTCGATGGTTTCGGATTTTCATCGCACGCTGCTCAAGGGCGGTGTGTTCCTGTATCCGCCGAACACGGAGCGTCCCGAGGGCAAATTGCGGCTCCTGTACGAGGCCAACCCGATCGCGTACATCGCCGAGCATGCGGGCGGCATGGCCAGCGACGGCCGGCAGCGGATCCTGGATATCAAGCCCCGCAGCATCCATCAGCGGACCTCGCTAGTGGTTGGCGGACCGGCGGAAATGCAAGCCTTCGAACGTGTTATGGCGGAAGGTTGAAAGTCCGGAACTAGTGCGGCGGCTTCGAGACTGAGTTCGCTATCAGATTTTGTCACCCGCAGGGAGGCGATCGATCGAGCGTAAGTTTTCGGAAGCTTCACGACCGCGGGTCGGGCTGTGAAGCAATGAGTGGAAGATATTTTTCGCTTTGGCAAGTTGTGCCAGCCGCACGTAGCACACGCCCAGGTTCAACCGCGCATCGTCCCCCATGATTTCTGGGTTGAAGCTTGCATGATGGTCGTAACTGTGTGTGGCTGCGAGCGCTAAGATGTGTTCTAGAATCTCTGCGCATCGGGCGAACCGGCCTTGGGCGTAGTGCTCTCCGGCCAAATGCCATTGTAAGGGAACCGCATTGGGAAACTGTTCGATTGCGATTTTCCGGGCGATCTGGCGTGAGATCGGAAAATTTGGCGGCAAGGTCGGCGATGACAAGACATACTCCAGCAAACTGGCCAATGAACCTCGCGCCAAACCAGCAGCAGCATCGCCTCGCGCAATGATGCGTGCCGCCTCAACGAGCGACTGATGCCCAGCGGCGTCCCCCAGCGCCAATCGCGTCAGCCCGAGTTGCACGAGGTAGTAAAACTGTCCCGGTCGATCGCTAAGTTCCAGTTCCAGGAGCCGCACCGCCCGCTGGTTCTTGGCGGCTTTGGCAGTCGAGACGTAACCGTCATGCCTCAAGCGAACCTCGGAGCTACGGAGCGCAAGTCCTCGGTGTTGGGCCAGCTCTTCGAGCGAAGGGCAAAAATGATGGTGAAATCGGCCGGCAAATCGAATTTCGGCGAGATTCCGGAACAACCTCAACTGATACATTTCTGTGAACAGGTCCGGTCGACTCGGGTCGATCAGGTCTTGTCGCAGAATCGAATAGGCCAGAACCCGATTGTCGGCGATGCAGTTCTGCAACAGGTCATGGCTTTCTGGCAGCAGTTCCTCGTCGGCGTCGAGCATCAGGATCCAATCGCCTTGCGCAAAACCATTGCAATAGTTATGCGCCGCCGAAAAGTCATCGATCCAGTCGAAGCGTGCAATACGGGCTCCGAAGCTGAGTGCCACTTCAACAGTTCGGTCCGTGGAACCCGTATCCGTGACCACAATCTCGTCGGCCACACCGGCAACGCTGCTCAGGGCTCGACGCAGATTGTGCTCTTCATTGCGAGCGATAATCGTGACCGACAGTTTTGGCATGGTTCGCTAACGACGATTGCGGCGAACCAGCGGCAGAATGCCGGCCGCTCCAACCACGAGGACCCACGTCGCGGGCTCGGGCACGGTGGCAATCGCCGTTCCTCCGAAGCCGGCCAAGCTGTAGTGAACCAAGGTCACTTGGTTTCCGAAATCCTGTCCGAGCTCGCCGGAAACACCGTTGAAAAAAGCTCCCACGCTGAAGGGCCAAGTCCCCGACAAGCCGTCGATCACCTTTTGTTTCTCATCATCGGAGATTGGCAAGATGAAAGAATCCCACGTTTCGCCATTGGTGATGGGTGAATCGTTGATGTAGCTCAGCATCACACTTTCGCTGCCCGGCTCACCGTACAGTCCGACTAGTAAGTAGCCACGAGATGAGGAAAAGGCTTCGGGCGGGACCTGCGGAAAATCGTGCAGGTAGACGCTTGTCTGTCCCGCGGGAACATCACCCAGGAAGCGTTGGTTTACAGAAGAATCATTGAGGTGATAGTATCCAACCCAAGCCTCACGAAGAGACAGCGTGGGAGTCACCTCAAGTCGCACGGTCGTCGCGGCCGCAGGCGCTGCCCAGGCGGTCGCCAAGCCGAGCGAAGCGCAAGTGGCTAGAAAACCGGTGGGCTTTCGCTTGATGCGGCCAGTTTTTCGCATCCACCGATCAGCCCAATCGCGTATCGAAACCGACATACTCAATCCTCCTTACCGCGAGGTCCGGGAAAAATTCGCCAAACGTGGTCAGAACGGCAGGTCAACCAAAAGCGGAGCGATAGGTCGCTCAAGGACTGCCGAAGAAATGCCGGGCTCAGTAGCGGCTCGCTCGGATGGGGTAGGCCGCCCGAAATGGGGGCGGGCTGCATTATTCTCCTCCGAGCAAACCCTGTCAAGGAAAATTACAAGTCTGGCTGGGTGCCCTGAAAAAAACGACCAGCGAGAAACTACTTCTTCACGCCGGTGTTTGAGTTTCGGGTCGGCGGGTGTAGGCTGGAATTCCGCAGGCAGGGGACGATTGAGCCCAAAAATTAGATCTACTGAGGACATGATGAGCCGCAACAAGAAAACGGTCGTTGCACTGTTGGTGGTGTTGGCAATCGCCGCCGTGGCTTATGCGTTTCTGCCGACAGGTCCCGATCCGGACGTGGTCCGGGTGCAACAGATGCAGGAGAAGCTGTTCGATCCGAATGCCAAGATGTCGGACGATGACCGCATGAAGGGCTTTCGCGAAATGGGCGAGGCCTCGCGCAATTTGACGGACGAACAGCGGATGCAGGTCATGCGCGAGAATCCGATGGCCAAGCGGATGCGGCAGTCGGTCGTCGATTACTTCGACGCGCCTGAGAACGAGCGCATGGCGATTCTCGACAAGCACATCGACGAAGGCGAGAAGATGCGGAAGGAATTCGAAAAACGCATGAAGGACCGCCAGGCGAAAGGCGGCGGCGGACCTGGTGGGTTCGGCGGCGGGCCTCCTCGCGGCGCGGGCGGACCCGGCGGTGAACGCAACGAGCGAGCCAAAAAGATGCTCGACAACACCTCGCCGCAAGAGCGGGCCATGTTCGGCGAATACTTCAAGCAGATGTCCGACCGCCGCAAGCAGCGCGGACTGCCGCCCATGGGCGGACCGTTCGGCCGACGGTAATCGCTCTTTAACGCGAACTTTCCTGGCACGTCGGCACAGGCGAGCCGCTGGCGCGGCCACCCATGGCACCATGCAGGCCCTGGCCGTTGAACAACATTACGCGAGCCACTCGGGTATGACCCGGCCGTGGACGTCGGTCAGGCGGAAGTCGCGGCCGGCGTAGCGATAGGTGAGCCGCGTGTGATCTAGCCCCAGCAGGTGCAGCATCGTGGCGTGCAGATCGTGCACGTGCACCTTGTTCTCGATGGCGGCAAAGCCGAAGTCATCGGTCGCACCGTATGTCTGCCCGCCGCGGATGCCGCCGCCGGCGAGCCACATCGTGAAACCGTAGTGATTGTGATCGCGCCCGCTGAGGTTCGGCAGCTCGGCGACTGGCGTGCGACCAAACTCGCCGCCCCACAGGACGAGCGTACTGTCGAGCATGCCGTGCTGCTTAAGATCGGCAAGGAAGGCCGCGATCGGGGCGTCCCACTCACCGGCCAGCTTGCGGTGTTCGGCTTCGAGGTTGTCGTGATTATCCCAGGGTTGCCCGGCGCCGCTCCAGACCTGCACGAACCGCACGCCGCGCTCTAGCAGCCGGCGCGTGATCAATAGCTGCCGGCCCTGCAGGCCTTCGCCATATTGATCGCGAATGTGCTGTGGCTCGCGCGTAATGTCGAACGCGTCGGACGCCTCGCTTTGCATCCGGTAAGCCAGCTCGAACGATTCGATGCGCGACTCGAGCCGCGGATCGGCCGAGCGCTCGGCGGCATGCTTCTGATTCATCCGCTGCACGAGATCGAGCTGACGGCGTTGCGCCTCGAGCGAGAGCTGGTCGTTGCGAATATTCTCAATCAGCTTGTCGATCTCGGTGTGCTTGGTGTCGATATGCGTGCCCTGATAGACGCCCGGCAGGAATGCGGAGCGCCAGTTCTGCGTGGCCACGACGGGATAGCCACCGGGGCAAAGCGCGATGAAGCCCGGCAGGTTCTGGTTTTCGGAACCGAGTCCGTAGGTGATCCAGGAACCCACGCTGGGGCGCGGCAACCGGCCGTCGCCGCAGTTCATCAATAGCAGCGACGGCTCGTGATTCGGGACGTCGGCGTGCATCGAGCGGACGACGAGCATGTCGTCGATATGCGCAGCCGTCTTGGCGAACAGTTCGCTGACCTCGATGCCACTCTGCCCATACCTGGCGAACTTGAATGGCGAACGCATCGCCGCGCCGGTCTTGCGTTCGGTGCGCAGGCTGCTGGGGAGCGGCTGGCCGTGGTGTTTGTCGAGCGCCGGTTTGGGATCGAAGGTGTCGACCTGCGAAGGTCCGCCGTTCATGAACAGGTGCACGACGCGTCGTGCCTTGCCGGCAAAATGCGAAGGCTTGAGCGCGAGCGCGCCCGTCCCCGCGGCCTGAGCCGGCTCCGCGAGCAATCCTTCACCCGCCATCACGCCGGTGAGGCCGAGCAGGCCCATGCCCAAGCCGCTGCGCGCGAGCATCTCGCGACGCGTGAGCTGACCTTCGGTGATCGGCGTTGGATGGTGCATGCTCATGTCGGCGATCAATCGATGAAGAGGAATTCGTTGGTCGAGAGCACGGCCTGCGCGAGCTGTTGCCAGGCGGTATCGCCCGCGGCGTGCACGAACTCGAGGGCCCAGGCAGTCTCGTCGTCGGCAGGTGCGCGACCCAGCGCGGCACAAAACAGGGCCGCGACTTTCTGTTGCTCGTCGGCCATGGCGGCAACGTCAGGTCGACTCCAGAAACTGCCTGCCGCTTCACGCACCAGCGGATGATTCATGAAGAACAGAGCCTGCTGAGGTACGGTCGTCTGCGATCGCTCCGGACTGGTGGCGTCGGGATGCGGAAAGTCGAACGTGCGGTACAAGCCCGGCAGGTTCAGCCGATCGATCTTGCCGTAAATCGTGCGGCGGGTGGCATCCGTGGCAGCCACGTCGGCCAGCGGCGTGCCGCCAATCCGCTCGTCAAGCCGGCCGCTAGCCGCCAGCAGGCTATCGCGCAAAGTCTCGAAGTCGAGCCGGCGGCGATTCATCCGCCAATAGAGCCGGTTCTCGGGATCCGCGCGAAGGGCATCCTCGCGGTCGGCGCTCGCCTGCTGATACGTCGCCGAAAGGACGATCTCGCGATGCAGCCACTTCAGGCTCCAGCCGTTTCGCATGAAGCCCGAAGCCAGGTAGTCGAGCAGTTGCGGATGGCTGGGCGGTTCGCTGCGGGTACCGAAATCGCTGGGTGTGCTGACCAGCGGCGTGCCGAAGTGGGCCAGCCAGACTCGGTTTACGAGCACCCGCGCGGTGAGCGGATTGTCTCGATCGGCAATTCGTTGAGCGAGTTCGAGCCGGCCGCTGCCGCTTACGAACGGCGCCGTGCGCTCGTCGCTGAGGACCCGCAGGAAGCGGCGCGGGACCTGTTCTCCGAGGTTGGTGGGGTTGCCGCGGACGAAGACGCGCGGCTCGACGGGTTGCGACAGTTCCTGTAGCACCATGGCCCGGGGCGGCGCGGCGGCGCCTTCGGCACGCCATTTTTCGACGGCGGTCAAGAGCTCGTTGCGCTCGCCTTGCGATTTGCGGTCGGGTAAGAGTTCCAAAACGCCGATCTGCTCGCGCGAGAGTGCGGCGGGGGCGTCGGGATGCGTGAAGGCGGCTTGCAATGCGGCAAGGTCCGTGCCAGAGGCCGCTGGCGGAAGCTTGGACGCCGCGAGCAGCAGGTCGGCGTATGCGCGTGCAATGTCCTGGTGGCTGGCGACCTGTTTGCCGAGGAATGCGCCGGCGACGAGCTGATTCACGGGCTGCTCGGCCGCGCTGAGAAGTTGCTCAAGCTTCGCCCCGGCGGAAGTCGAGAGCTGTTCTTCCGGTATCGCGGCCAGTGCATGCCACACCGCCCAAACCGGATCGCGATCGCGGTCGGTTCGCTCCAGAAAGAGCTGGTAGCGGATGATCATGGTCGGGTTGAGATCTTCCGGCTCGGCCAGCAGCATGAAGTCCTGCGTGGGTGGTTTGCCGAGCTGCGCTTGCCCGGCCAGCAGGTACTCGGCGACGCGGGTGCGTGCGCCGGCCACGAGTTCGGCATGCTTGCGGGCCAGGTATTCGTCGAGCTTTTTCTCGCGCTCGGCCAGCTCCTTGGCGAACGCCGCGTAGGCCTCCGTTTGCGGTGGGTCTTCGAAGAGCGGCGGAATCGTCGGCTCGGTCGAGCTCGCCAGCACGCCGTACAGCGAGTAGTAGTCGCGCGTCGGTATAGGATCGAACTTGTGGTCGTGGCAGCGGGCACAAGTGACGGTCAGCCCCAACAAGCCGCGCGTGACGACGTCGATCCGGTCGTCGACCACGTCGTGCTGGTTGTTCATGAAGCCGCTGCCGAGGGTGAGAAAACCCATTGCGGTGAGCGGTCGGCGATCATTTCCGAGCGGCAACAGGTCGGCGGCCAGTTGCTCGACGATGAAGCGGTCGTAGGGCAGGTCCTCGTTAAATGCTCGGATCACGTAGTCGCGATAGGTATAAGCCCAGGGAAAGTTGGCATCTTGAAAAAGCACGTAACCCTTGGTGTCGGCATAGCGAGCCACATCGAGCCAGTGTCGCGCCCAACGTTCGCCGTAGTGAGGTGACGCGAGCATGCGCTCGACGGCACGGGGAAGCGCATCCGGCGCGGGATCGGCGATGAAGGCATCGAGCTCCGCGGGCGTCGGCGGCAAGCCGACGAGATCGAACGACAGGCGGCGAAGTAGCGTGCGGCGGTTGGCCGCGGGCGAAGGCGCGAGCTTGTGCTTGTCGAGCTCCGCCAGAACGAACCAATCGACGCCGGTCTTCGGCCAAGCGGTGTCGCTCACCGCGGGACGGGGTGGATCGGTGACTGGTTGGAGTGACCAGTGCGACTTCTGCGCCGCGGCGATGCGTTCGTCTTCGGCCAGGGTCTTGGCGCTGGCGAGCGTCTCAGCCGTTGCTTCCGGCCAGGGGAGTCCACGCTCGACCCATTCGGTCAGACGCTGGATCTCCTCATCGCTGAGCCGCTTGCCATCCGGCGGCATTTCGGGCCCTTCGTAGCGAACCGCGGCGATGAGCAAGCTTTTACCCGCTGCGCCCGGCACCGCGGCAGGCCCGCTGTCGCCGCCCTTGAGCACGGCTTCGCGCGAGATGAGCTTCAGGCCGCCTTGCGGCTCTGCGATGTCGCCGTGGCAATCGCCACAAGCGCGTAACAAGAGAGGTCGAATGCGGCGTTCGAAGAAGTCGGCGTGTTCGGTGCTGATGGCATCGCCAGCCCGCAGCGGCGGTGCGAAGGCCGCGCTGGCGAGTAGCATCAGCAGGAGAAGGAGACTGCGCCGCATCGAACGACCCATCAGGTGAACGGCTGGTCTTTCAGCGGACGCTGGTTCCAGGGGATCGGCATCGACGGCGGCTTGCGATGGCGATCGCGCCGCTGGTCGATGGGCCGGTCCTTGAACCAGGTAATGAAGCGGCCCAGCTGCTTGACCGATTCCTCATACACCTCGCGGCCTTTCTCTGGCGTCGCCAGTTCCGGCTCACCCAACACGCCGGTCTCGCTGTAGCTGCTGGTCCAGGAGATGACCGTGGCCGGACCGGCCGCGAACAGGTCGACCCACATGAACGGGCTGTCTTCGTTGTTGTAGCTGATGTCGCCGTTCTTGATCTTGTCCATCCGCACGTTGTCGCCATCAAGATACATGTAGAGCGATGTCTCCAGCTCGCAGGCATGGGCGCAGCCGCCGGGAAATTTGCTCTGCCGCCAGCGTGGGAAGAACTCTTTGTCGACCGTGAGCAGATGCCACCAGCCGATGTTCACGCATTCGGCATCAGTCTCCAGGTTCGCGCGGCGAGCCACGAGGTCGAGGTTCGGCATGTTCGAGCCGTGGCCATTCAAGAGGACGATCTTCTTGAAGCCGTGGTAAGCGAGCGATTTGGTGATGTCGAGCACGTGGTGCATGAAGTGCTCGAAATCGTTGTTGATCGTGCCGGGAAAATCCATGACGTGGCCGGTGTAGCCGTAGGCCACGACCGGCAGCACGAGTAGCTTCTCGGGCACCACTTTTCCCGCACCCGTGGCGATTCCCACCGGGCACACGAGATCGACATCGAGCGGCAAGTGCGGCC
>JBGSKX010000061.1:0-4296 GCA_041741015.1 Pirellulales bacterium | reverse complement strand
AGATCCAGGGATTGCCGATCGCGCCGCGGGCGGCAGTCACGCCGTCGACGCCGGTCTCGCGCATCATGTCGAGACAGGCTTGGGCTGTGAACAGGTCGCCGCTGCCCAGCACGACTCGGCTGCCGGCGTGCCGCTTCACTTCGCGCAGAAACTCCCAGCGACTGGGGCCGACGTAACGCTGTTCGACGGTGCGGCCATGTACGGTGATTGCTGCCACGCCGCGCTCGAATGCGCCGTCGAAGATGGTGTAGAACTTGTCGCGGCTTTCGGCCGAGTCGTCGATGCCGCGGCGCATCTTGACGGTGACCGGCACCTCGGGCGGCAACGCCTCGCGGACGCGGGAGACAATTTCCAGCGCCGTGTCGACCTGCCCCAGCAGGAAGCCGCCGCGATGCTTGCCGAGCACCTTCTTCACCGGGCAGCCAAAGTTAATGTCGACAACGTCGAACCCGGCGGCGACAAGCTGCTGGGCCGCGGGGCCAAACTCCTCGGGATTCGCGCCCATGAGTTGGCCGGCCACGGGATGCTCTTCGTCGCTGACACGCAGGTAGCGGCGGCGGTTCTTGGCCTTGTGCATGTCGTTGACGAACGTGTCGAGCATCACCTCGCACAGCGTGTACGGCGCTCCCAGCCGGCGCGCAATCACCCGCATCGCCCAGTCGCTGTAGCCCGAGAGGGCCGCCTGGACGACGGGAAAGTCGAGTTCGAATAGTCCGATGCGAAGGGTGGGGAGCATGATTCGCCTATGGGGCCTGAACGACCAGGCAATTCTATCACCATGCCTGAGCCCGTTCGAGTTCAGATGGCCTTTGGCCCGAGACTGGCGACAAGAGTTCGAATCGTCTACTGTTGACCGCTACGAGCAGGAAGCGAACACTTTGCAGGGCTTGGCGGCAGCTAAGTCGACTGAGAATCGCGGCGAATGAATCCATGAAAATCGTCTACCTGGCAGCCGGGGCGGCGGGGATGTACTGCGGCAGTTGTCTGCACGACAACACGCTGGCGGCCGCGCTCGCGCAGCTAGGTGAAGACGTGCTGCTGGTGCCCACCTACACGCCGCTGCGAACCGACGAAGACAGCATGAGCGATTCGCACCTGTTCTTCGGCGGGATCAATGTCTACCTGCAGCAGCATTCGCCAATCTTCCGCCATACGCCGTGGTTTCTCGACGCACTGCTCGATCACCCCGGCATCATTCGCTGGCTCACACGCGGCGGGCCGAAGGTCGAGGCCGAGAAGCTTGGCGCGCTGACCGTCAGCATGCTCGAAGGCGAACACGGCCGGCAGCGCAAGGAAGTTCGCAAACTGGTCCGCTGGATCGAGCGCGAAGCGAAGCCCGACATCGTGCACCTTTCGAACGCGATGCTGATTGGCGTCGCGGCCGAGATTCAGAAGCTGGGCATCCCGGTCGTTACCACGCTCTCGGGCGAGGACATTTTTCTGGAGAAAGTGCCTGAGCCGCATTACAGCCAGGCGCGCAACGTTCTTCGCGAGCGGGCCGCGAAGCTGGACGGCTTCGTGGCGCTCAACCGCTATTACGCCGACTACATGGCGGACTATATCGACGTGCCGCGCGAGCGAGTGCGTGTCATTCCGCACGGACTGAACCTCGGCGGACACGGCGCACGACCGAGCGGACCGCGCTCGCCACAGACAATCGGCTACTTCGCGCGAATCTGTCCGGACAAGGGACTGCACAATTTGATCGACGCGGCCGAACGTTTGCTGGCCGACAGCGAGGTCCCGCCGTTTCGGATTCGCACGGCCGGCTACCTGGGCACGCTCGACCGGCCGTATCTCGAAGCTTTGCAGAAGCGGATCGACGGCTGGAATCGTCCGGGGATGTTTGAATACCTCGGTGAAGTCTCGCGGGCGGAGAAGATTTCCACGCTGCAAAGCTTCGACCTGATGTGTCTGCCCACGGTGTATCACGAGAGCAAGGGGATCAGCGTGCTCGAGGCGATGGCCAACGCCGTGCCGGTGGTGCTGCCCGATCACGGGACCTTTCCCGAGGTGGTCGAGGCCACCGGCGGGGGAGTGCTTTATCGGGCGGACGACCCGGCGGCTTTGACCGCGGCGCTTAAGCAGTTGCTCCTCAATCCGGCCGAGGCGACCGCGATCGGACGACGAGGAAAATCGGGCATCGAAGGTACCTTTACGGCTGAATTGATGGCCGAAGCGACCCTGGCGATGTACCGGGAGGTGATCGCGGGGCCGGGGAGTCCGGCCGCTTCTCGGGTGGCCGCAGGCTAAGCTCAGGCCTGCCGAGCGTGCGCCCACCAAATTTTGGGGGTTCAATGCTTGCATTGCGCACTTTGGCAACGCTACATTGATCACGCCTCGGTCGCTTGGCGTGCGGCCGCAGTCTAGCGGGAGCGCACCATCCGACGGGGTGCAGCGGGTGCGCGTCAACGGACGATTTCAGGCAAACTTTTCCGCCGCGCCCCACGTGTTCGAGTGCGCAGAGGATTTTAGTGATGGCGAAGAAGATCTACGTCGGAAACCTACCCTGGTCGGCCACCAGCCAATCGCTGGAGGAATTGTTCAGTGAGCACGGCAAGGTTCGTTCGGCCGAAGTAATTTCGGACCGCGAGACCGGTCGATCGCGGGGTTTTGGCTTTGTCGAAATGGAATCCGACGACGAGGGGACACGGGCAATCGAGGCCCTGAACGGCGCCGACATCGGCGGCCGGGCGATCACGGTCAACGAAGCTCGCGAACGGGCGCCTCGCACCGGTGGCGGCGGCGGTTACGGCGGCGGCGGTGGTGGGGGATATGGTGGCGGCGGCGGTGGATATCGTGGCGGCCGTTAAGTGCGGGTAGATTCAGGACTGGCAGCACGCGAAAACACAGGCCCGAAAGCCACGTGGTTAGGGGTTGCATTTTCGTTGCAAAGTGAGTCTGATGACGTACTATCCAAATCTGATTTCCCCAAAGCCATACTGACAGCCAAACGCTATGAGACCGACTCCCAAACGGCGGAGCAACAAGAACAAGGTTCGGGCCAAGAAGAAGGACCCGATTTTCGTCGACGGCGCGCGCCCCCGGCCGATGTACGTCGACTACAAGGACCTGGAGTTGCTCGGCAAGCTCACGAATCGTCAAGGTAAGATTGTCGGCCGCCGCAAGAGCGGTTGCACCGCCGCCAGCCAGCACGCGGTGACCCAGGCGATCAAGCGGGCGAGGTTCATGGCTTTGCTGCCGTACGTTTCCGACTGAGTATCAATTCAGTCGGGCAATCGATTTGTCCGCACGTAAAGCGTCGGGGGCCATGCGCGGCGAACAGCCCGCAGCACCAGACGCTTTTTGTGCGCGCCAAGGATTGTCGCAACCATTGTCGATGAAGCCGTAAACCGCGCGATTGCAGTTACGCATGGGCCAATCGTATCACACCACGCGCCGCGTTGAGTTCCGCGATACCGATGCGGCGGGGATCGCGCATTTCTCGGTGTTCTTCGTCTACATGGAACAGGCCGAACACGAGTTGCTGCGGCACCTGGGTCTGAGCGTGATGTTCCACGATGATCACGGCAAGATCTCCTTCCCGCGCGTCGGAGCGCGCTGCGACTACCAGCGGGCCGTGAAGTTCGAGGACGTCATGGACATCGAAGTTTCGATTGTCCGGCTGGGGACCAAGAGCGTGACCTTCGAATTCAATTTCTCGCACGACGGGCAAGCGGTCGCCAGCGGCCAGACGACGACGGTCTGCTGCCGGCTCAGTGACACAGGGCCACCGCAATCGATGCCCATTCCCTCCTGGATTGCCGAGAAGCTGTCGGAGGTGGTGGTGTAGGCGGCTGGGCGTTTCTGGTGGCTGAAAACACGGCAACTACGCTCATGTGCTGGTTGCGTTAGAATACATCGCCTGCACGTCAGCAAACCAACCTTGCCGCCGCATGTTTCTGAAATGCCTGATCTCGTTGTCGAAGACCTGACCAAGACGTTCCCGACCCGGGCCGAACCGCTCGAGGTGCTGCGCGGAGTTTCACTGCGCCTGGCGGCGGGTGAGAATCTGGCCGTCACGGGCCCGAGCGGCTGCGGCAAAAGCACGCTGCTGCACATTCTGGGAACGCTCGATGGGCCGACTAGCGGCCGGGTGCTGCTCGACGACGAAGATCCGTTTCAGTTCGACGAGCCGCGGCTGGCCGCGTTTCGCAATCGCAAGATCGGGTTCATCTTCCAGGACCATCATCTGCTGCCGCAGTGTTCGGTGCTGGAGAACGTGCTCGTGCCGACGCTGGCCGATGGCAAGCCTCGGCAGGCGGCAGCCGAGCGGGCCGTGATGCTGCTGGAGCG
>JBGSKX010000060.1:0-10659 GCA_041741015.1 Pirellulales bacterium | reverse complement strand
GCCGAGCGCCGCGGCGTTGACGTCGGTATCGAAACCGACCGGCACGCCGAGCGCCCGGCCAACGGCGCCGGCGAAGTCGGTGTTCGCCCAGCCGGGCTTCGGCGTGGTGGTGATGGTACCGAACTTCGGTGAAGCGGGGTTCGGATCGATCGGCCCGAACGAGGCGATGCCGATGGCGGCGAGCTTGCCGTGCGTGGCTTCTTGCTGGCGGAAAAACTCGATCGAGCGGCCGAGCGTTTCGGCGGGCGTGGTGGTGGGGAAGCGCTGTTCGGCGCGAATGTCGTTTGGCCCGGTGCCGACGGCGCAGACGAACTTGGTTCCACCGGCTTCGATTCCGCCCCACAGGTTGGTCATGCTACGCGCTCGAAGGAAAGGAATGTTGGCCGATCAGGTGCATCGACAATGATGCCGCCACGGCGCAGAATATGTCAAGCACGCCTGGCCGCATCCTCAGTCCCGCCGGAAGAATCTCGCCATGCTTTACCCATCGTTCGTACGTCTCGCGCTTCCGATCGCGCTCTCGTTTGCTGTTTCGTCTGTGGCCCTGGCCGAGAACTGGCCGAACTGGCGCGGGCCGCAGAATCTGGGCGTTTCGAGCGAAGCGAATTTGCCGCTCACGTGGAGCGAGACAGAAAACGTTCGCTGGAAGGTGGAACTGCCGGAGCGAGGCAACTCGACGCCGGTCGTCTGGAGCAATCGGATCTTCGTGACGCAGCCGGTCGAGAAGCGACGAACGCTGATGTGCCTCGATCGGAAAGACGGCAGCACGCTGTGGCAGGCCGGGCCGATGTACGACGCCGCGGAGCCGACGCATCCGACGAACCCGTTCTGCTCGGCCTCGCCCGTGACCGATGGCGAACGCGTGATTGCGTGGTTTGGTTCGGCGGGCGTGTACTGCTTTGATATGGACGGCAAGCAATTGTGGAGTCGCGAGCTGGGCATCCAGGAACACGAATGGGGCTATGCCGCATCGCCGGTGATTCACGGCGACTTGTGCTTTATCAACTTTGGACCGGGCAAGAACGAGTTCGTCGTCGCTCTCGACAAGCGCAACGGCAAGGAGGTCTGGCGGTATGAGTTGCCGCGACCGACGCCTGAGCAGATGAAGGCCGACGACAACCTGCGCGGCAGTTGGAGCACGCCGCTGGTGATCAAGGCCGGTGGTCGCGAAGAGTTGATCATGACCTTGCCCGAGGCGGTCATAGCCTTCGCGCCGAAGACGGGCAGCGAGCTGTGGCGCGCCGGTGGGCTCGGCTCGCTCGTATATACCTCGCCCATGTATGGCGAAGGGATCCTGGTGGCGCTCGGCGGTTATCACCGCGCCTGCGTGGCGGTGCGGCCGGGCGGATCAGGCGACGTCACCGATTCGCACGTCGTCTGGCAGCAGGCTAAGAGCAAGCTGCGGCTTGGCTCAGGCGTGATCCACAAGGGACACTTCTATGTGAACGACATGCAGGGCGTGGCCACCTGCTTTGACCTGAAGACGGGCAAAGAGGTCTGGGAAAAGCGGCTGACCGCGGGCGGGACGGGCGACACCTGGTCGTCGATGGTGCTCACGGCCGACGAGCGGATCTACATGCTTAACCAGGCCGGGGAGACTTTCGTCGTCAAGGCGAGTCCGGAGTTCGAGCAGCTCGCCGCGAATCCGCTTGGCGAGCAGACCAATAGCTCGATCGTGATCTCTGACGGTGAGATCTTTATTCGCACGCACGATCATTTGTGGTGCGTGGGGAAGTAGTCAGTTTGGTTTTCTCGATGTCACTGCCGCAAGTTTTTAGGTGCCATGCTCGCGCTGAAGCGTGACCATGGCACCCACCGTCTGTCAGCATTCGTGCCACGCAGCATTGGCGACGTCATAAAACGCGAGTGTCCCGCGAGCCTTGCGACTCGCGGGACACTCCACTTGCCCCCACCCCCCAGGTGGGTTTCCATCGATACGCTTTATGAGATCACTTGGCTGAACTGCCGGCCGCGGCGACTTTCGTCGACCCTTCGGCCATCAGCTTCGCGACCTCTTCCAGAATCTTCACCGCCTCGGGCGGGAAGGCTTCTGCTTCTGAACTCCAAAAGTTAATCGTTGCTCGCGTGCCATCTATTTCAACGGGCACGTGCATGCTGGAACGAATATCTTTCCGCGACATGTTGACCATCACGGAACCTTCGGTCTTTTCGAGCGACGGGTTCACCACCGTTTCGCTGCCTTGGATGTAGTCGGCGAGCGACTGACCCTTGGTGCGAATGACGGTCGACTTGCTCTTGAATGATGTGTCGAGGCCCAGGCGTTCCTGGAGGAACTTGAGCCGGATGCGATCCTTTTCCAAACCTGTGACGCAGATGCGATCGACCTGCGGAATCAGATCCATGAGCTGAATTCCGACGATCTCGAATGCCTTATCGTCCTTGAGTGCATTACGCACCAGGGCGGTGGTCTGTTCGTCGAGTGAAATCGTGTCGGCCGCGGCCAGGAATTCCTTCACCCGCTGGTTGCCCTCGGTGGCCGGTTTCGTGAGGTCCTGGTCGGTCAGGGCCACTTCAAACCAGCCGAACATCATTTCTTCCCAGGTCTGCTCGCCCCAGGTGACTTCGCGGGTCGGATCGGGGTTGGCCCGATTGTCGGCCGAGTTGTCAAAGTGGGCGACGCAGTGCAGCTTGGTTCCGCGCGGCAGGCTCATCGGCTCTTCGAGCATATACGTGGTCTGCCAGCCGAAATCGTACTTGGGAACCCAGAGCACGGTTTCCTTGCGGCCGTCCGGGAAGATCAGGTCGTAGCGGAAGTCTTTGCCGCGGACGTGCATGTGCGGCGACACCGAAAGCAACATCGTGTTCTGCCGGAAAACATATTCCGACTCCACTTTGTAGTTCGGATCTCCGGGCGGAATCTTGAACGTGAAGTTGCCAGCGTTCTGGACGGCGACTTCCTTCTTCACCTTGCTCGGATCGGCGAACTTGAAGCCGACATAACTGAGGTCCTTCTGCGGCTTGCCGTTCGGGGTGTAGTGCATTTCGAACAGCAGCTTCGTGCCCTTCTGGACGTAGCGAGCCATGTCGTCTGACAGCACTTGCGGACGCAAGCCCGGTGCGAAGGCGCCGAGCCAGTTCGTGCGAAGACGGCCAGCCTGACCGGTGGGCGTCACGCCCGAGGGGACCAGGTAAACGATGATGTGATGCACGACCGAGGCGTTGCCCGGCTTGCATTCCATCGCCTTGATCCACTTATCTTCCGTCCAGCCCGGATCGACGATGAACCGCTGGTACTCGACGGTACCGGTGGCGGGGACCGTGTATTCTTCGGGCATCGAGACGATTTCGTCCGGCGTGGGAATCTGCCAGCCCTCGGCGAACTGCGGCGGCTCGGGAAGGTCCTTCGGATCGCCCTGGGGCGCGCCGTTGTCGACCCACTTGTTGATCAGGGCCTTGTCGGCGTCGCTGAGACGAGCGTCGTTCGAGAACTTGCCGTGCGCGGGATCGGCGTGCCAAGGGGGCATGCGGTTGTCGTTCACCACTTCGCGCACCATCTCGGCCCAGCCCACGGCGTCTTCGTAGTTCGTAAGCGAGAACGGCGCGATCTGCTTTTCGCGGTGGCAGTAAACGCAGTTGTTGTTCAGGATCGAGGCGATGTGCTTGGTGTACGTCACCTCGCTATTAGCGACCGGCTCTTTGATGCGGCCGATGTGGCAGCCCTGGCTGGGGAGCGAGGCGAGGGTGACCGGCTTGCCGGCTAGCACTTCTTCGATCGCGAGGGCGAGGTCTTCACGTTCCGGCTTTTCGCGCTGGAAGGCGACGCCACCGTCCTGGAAGCCGTACTGATCGTCGATGCGGCCCCAGTAGCGAACCACGCGGTCGGCGTCGAGCACGAACGCTTCGGGCGTGCGAACGGCGCCGAGCTTGTCGGCGATGACGTTGCCCGCGTCCTTCAGGAGCGGGAACTCAATGTTGTGTTCTTTGGCGTAGTCGGCCAGTTCGGTGACCGAGTCTTGCTGATTGGCGTCGATCGCCAGGAACGCCACGCCCTGCGCTTCGAAGCGCTTGGCCAGGTCGACCAGGCGCGAGGCGTAGAGCTTGGCCTGTGGGCATTCGGTGCCCACCACCGCGATCACGACGGCTTTGCTCCCTGCAAAGTCGGCGAGCGAGACTTCCTTGCCACGGAAGTCGCTGGCGGTGAATCCATCGATTTTCTTGCCAACCGGCGTTGTCTCTGCGCCGATAGCGTTGGCGCTGATCAGCAGCGCAAGCACGGCAGTCAGAGATACCGTGCTAAGTGAAAGCAGTCGAGAGCCCATCGTCGAACCTCCATCCACAGTTAAACGTTTCTGTGCGCGGAAAACGATCTCGCCGCCGTCACTCGGCGGACCGACTTTCCCAAGCCTGGGGGGACTCCACGCCGAGATAACTCAAAAACGCTCGGCATAATTCCTCTGCCAACTGTTCGCGCGAGAGCTGCAACTGACTCCGTTGCAGCCCCGTAAACATCGTTTCAAGATCAAGCGTGTCGAACACGAGTCGCATTCCGAATTCGACTGCCAGCCGCGGATCGGGATGCTTGATCTCGTCCTTGCGGATGAGCAGCAATTCGACCAGGCGGTTAGAGATTTCCACGCCGACGCGTGCAGCCCGCTCGGCGAAACTTGCATCGCAACTGCAACGGGCGATGAAAGCCCGAATCAGTCCGCGGCGGTGATCGTAGGTGTGCGTGAGAAAGGGGATCGTGGTCGAGAGGATCTCGGCGATCGAGTAGCCTTCCCAGCGCGACGCATCGAGGGCCATCTCGGCCGTGGCGACAGCCTGCTCGCAGAATCGCTCGTGCAGGCAGACCAGCAGCGCGTCTTTGTCGTTGAAGCGGGCGTACATCGCGCCGACGGACGAGTTCGCGCGGCGGACGATCTCGGAGACCGTGGTGTTATCGAAGCCGCGCTCGGCCACGAGCTCTTCGGCCGCATCGAGCAAGCGCTCGAGCGTCTCCTGGCTGCGGGCTTGATGCGTGGGTTTGACCCACTCGACGTTATTTCCAAGTGTGCGCGACACGCGTTGATCCCCAGAAACCGAATCAGAACACGGATTCTCTTTCTAGTTCGACGAAAAGGCGAACGCCTTTGAACTAGAATTCTGATTCTGTTTTTATTTTGCCTTGCGGAAGGCCTGACGTCAAGCGCGTTCGAGAGAAAATGGCCGCGAATTTGCGGTTTTTGGCCGCCCCGGAGGCGAGCGAGCTTTTTCGCGGGGCGATAGTCGGCAGAGGGGGTTCACCGGCCGCTGTGACCGCCCGCCTACTCCTTCCGCCGCCGCTCGCGGGCGTATCGCACCCGGCAGCCGATGGCCGGCGCCTCGGCCACTTCGACGGGCTTGCCGGCCAGCAAGGCTTCGACGGCGGGTACCAGGAATTGGGACTTCACCATCTCTTCCAGGCTGCTGTCGTCCATCCCGCCCATGAAGGCGATTTTTCGGTCCTTGTCCAGGACGAAGAACTCGGGGGTGAACGCGGCTCCGAAGGCTTTGCCGATCGCCTGGCTGTCGTCGTAGAGGTACGGGAAATTGAACCCGCGCGATTCCGCCCGCGCCTTGAGCTTTTCAGGCTGATCTTCCGGGACCTTGTTCACGCAGATGGCCACCAGTCCGACTTTGCCTTCTGGTCCGGCGAACTTCTTCGAAAATGCCAGGATGCGGTCCTCGTAGTCGCTGGCGACCGGGCAGCTATTACAGGTGAACACGACGACGACGACGTCCTTGTCTCTCAGATCTTCGAGCGAGTGCGTCTTGCCGTCGACACCGGGCAGGTCTTTCCAGGCGGGAGCCGGATTGCCAATGTTCAGCACGGAGTTGTACTTGCCGGCGAGTGCCGGGGCGATGCCGACCAGCAAGACGAAGAGCAGAGTGGCGGAGCGCAGCATGGAGTTGGTCTCTGGCGCGGTTGGTTGGGCACGGAATCGTCTCTAAAAAACTTTAGCCCACCGCGCGGTGGTGGGTCAAATCGGAACGGGGGTGTGCGAAGAACTTTGCCAACTGAGCCGGGGGCTGCTCGAGCGACGGGTGGACTCGGAGTCCACGAAAATGTTGCCTTTTATCGCGAGCCAGCAGACAATCGCCAGCGGGCGGACTCATTTCTCACGATCGCTTTCGATCAAGTCTTTTGCTGGAGGCGGCGATGCGACTCTTTGCTACGGCGACTCGCGTGGGACTTTTGGTTTTGTTGGCGGCAACGATGTCGCTGGCTGCCGAACCGCAGGACGGCACGTTCACGGCTTCGGACGGTGTGAAGATTCACTATCTGACATTGGGGGATAGCGGCACGCCGGTCGTGCTCATTCACGGCTACACCGGTACCGCGCACGGCAATTGGTTTGCCAATGGCATCGCCGAGCGGTTGGCCAAGAAGCACCGCGTCGTGGCCATCGACTGCCGCGGTCACGGCAAGAGCGAGAAGCCACATGATCCGGCAAAGTACGGTCCTCAGATGGCCGAAGACGTCGTCGAACTGATGGATCACCTGAAGATCGAAAAAGCGCATGTGCACGGGTACTCGATGGGCGGGTTTATCGTGACGCAGCTATTGGCCAAACATCCGGACCGCTTCATCACGGCGTCGTATGGCGGGGCCGGTGTGCCCGAGGTCGATGAGAAATACCGCGCTGAAGTGCCCGAGGATAAACAGGGTGTCGATCCGCAGGAGGCCGAGGCCACCAAGACGCTGGGCGGCAATCCCGACCGAGATAATGAAGCCCTGGCCGCCGTGCGGAAGTATCCCTGGAATCCGGCCGAACGCGGGACGATCGACCTGGCGACGATCAAGATTCCGGTGCTGGCGATCAATGGCGAGTTCGATCAGCCGAATGCCAAGACGCACCGCATGAAGCGGGAGCTGCGCGACTTCCGTGCCGTCGTGCTGCCGGGCAAGTCGCATCTCACCGCGATCATGGCGGGGTACATGCCCGCGGAATATGTCGAATCGCTGGTGGAGTTCATTGATACGCACGACCCGAAGTAAGTCGCGGAAGTTACCATGAGCGAAGTACATCGAATCGCGAAAGAGCTGCAGCGGACGTTTCGGGGCCGCGCGTTTCATGGCCCGGCCATCGAGGAAGCGCTCGAGGGCGTGTCGGCCAAGACGGCGGCCAAGCGTTCGCCGGCCGGGGCGCACAGCATCTGGCAGATCGTGCTGCACGTGACGTTCTGGCAGGACACGGCCTGTCGATGGCTCAAGGGCGACACCCATCGCCCCGGTCCTGATGAGGATTGGCCCGAGGTAGGCGAGAAAAGCGAAGCGGCCTGGCAGCAGGCGCTGGCGGACTTGCGCCGCTCGAACGAACACCTGCGCGATGAGATGATGCTGCTCGATGAGCACCGTCTGGAGGATCCCATCTTTGAAGGGATGTCGAAGGTTTATGTCGCCGTGCACGGGATCATCCAGCACAATATCTACCACGCGGGGCAGATCTCGCTGCTCAAGAAGATCAACGGGTAATATCATGCCTGGGCCATTCGAACTCCTGATGATTTTGGTTTTGAGCGTCGTGAGCCTGCTGTCCGTGGCCGCGTCGGCCGTTTTCTTGTGGCTGGTGTTTCAAGGGCGGTTCTCGGCCCCGAAGTCCTGCCCCAAATGCGGGGCTGACCTCAAGCAGTCGGATCGAGCATGACCTGGGCCGACATTTTTCTGATCGTCGCCATCGTGGGCTTTCTGGGCGCGTGGTGGATTCGCGGACTGGCGTCGCGCGGGAAATGGCTTGTCGGTTTTGCAGTACTTGCGCTCGCGGCGTCGCTGTGGGGCGTGCTGGACGATCGCTGGCAGGCCGGCGTGGGCGTGGTCGTCAGTATTTGCTTTCTGCTGGCGCTCGTGATCGGGCACTTTGGGAGGAAACGCACCGGCGTGCCGTACCTCTCGGGGCCACTGCTGACGGTGCTGGGACTGGTGGCAATCGTGCCTTTGGTTCTTTTTCCCGTGTGGCGGTTGCCGACGCCGTCGGGGCCGCACGCGGTCGGCGTCCGCACGTTCGAGCTGGAAGACGCCAGTCGCCTGGGAGTGTTCACGAAGGCCGATGCGCCGAGGCGGCTGCTCGTTCGAGTCTGGTATCCGGCCGCGCCCGCCGCGGGCGCGACGACACGTAACTACTTCGACTCAGGCGAAACGCGCACCACGGCGCGCACCATGGGAGGTCTGCTAGGCTTCGGGCCGATGCTCTCCTACATGAAGCACGTGCGCACCAATGCGTATGAAGACGCACCGCTGCTTGCTGACGCGCACGTTGCTGACACGCACGTTGCTGACACGCACGGGCTGCCGACGATTTTCTACAGCCACGGCTATACGTCGTTCTTAAATCAAAACACGGTGCTATTCGAGGACCTGGCCAGTCACGGCTATGTCGTCTACTCGGTGCAGCACACGGGCGATTCCTCGGCCACGCTGTTTGCCGACGGCACGGTGGTCGAGATCGATCCTGCGCTCCTGGAGGAGTCGAAGAAAGACGCCGACGACGACAGCGAAACACGCAAGGCGATGGTCCTAGGCGCGACGGGCGAGACGTTCGACGAGCGACTGGCTGGGCAGCTTAAGTATGCCGAGGATTCGCTCGCACGGGATGATCGGATTCGCGTGCAAAGCCCGCGGACCTGGGTGGCAGATGAGATCTTCGTTCACGACCGCTTGCAGGCTGGCGAGGTGCCGGAAGCGATTCGGCCGATCGCCGCGGCTTGCGACCTGACGCGAACGGGCGAAATGGGGATGTCGTTTGGCGGCGCGACGGCCGGCGTGGTTGCGATGCTCGATCCGCGCTGCGTCGCGGCGATCAACATGGACGGAGGCGACTTCCATTTCCTGGCGTTCAACACGGACATGCCGGTGCCGTTTCTGATGCTGCACTCCGATCGCAGCGGCCTCTACAGCGCGATGGGCGTGACGCCGAAGGGAGAGCCACGCAGCTTCAACGACTTTTCGTACGAGACGTTTTCTTACGCGGGCACCCAGCAGAACGTCTATAGGGTGGAGATCAAAGACTCCCAGCATCTAGGGCTGTCGGACTTCACGCTCTTCATGCGGCGTCCGCTGCGCGACGCGCTGCTCGGCACGACGCCCACCGACGTGATGATCGGGGCCCAGAACGACCTGGTGCGAGAGTTTTTCGACAAGTTCCTGCGGGGTAAGCAGAACGAGTTTCCGCAGACCCAGTTCAAGAAATATGCCGAGTGGGTCGTACCCTATAAGAACACCGGGCTCAGCGAGTGGTGGCTCGCCAAACCGGAGGAGGAACGGGCGGACATCGAACGGCGGATCGAAGATCTCAAAGCGAAGATGAAATGGGATGAACTTCGTCCTCAGCCGAGTGAAGAGGCGGCGCGAGAATCACAACCCGACGCGTGAGCGAGGCGGACATTAACGGACCTAGCTCACACGTCGGGTTATGATTCGGGGCGTTATTCGCGAAAGCCCGATTTGGGATTCGCAGCCCGATTGGCTATACTTCGCTTTCATGGAAGCCCGCCCTCACGCCCCCGCCGGGGGTCACGCCTTTCGATTCTTGAATCCGCGCCTGCGCGACGGGCTCGTCGTCACCAGTCGCCGCAGTGTGCTGAAGGCCAGTCTCGCCGGTTTGGCGGGGATTAGCTTCGCCGACCTGCTGCGAACGAAACACGCCGCTGCCGCGAGCGGTACGCCGTCCGCGCGACACAAGAGCGTGATTCTGATCTGGATGACCGGCGGTCCCAGCCACATCGATACCTGGGATGTGAAGCCGGACGCGCCGGTCGAAATTCGCGGACCGTTCAACTCGATCGCTACCAAACTCCCTGGCGTGCGGTTCTGTGAGTTCCTGCCGAAGCAGGCGGCGATGATGGACAAGCTGACCGTCATTCGCTCGGTCGACGCCCGATTCAGCAATCACGAACCGAACCAGGTGTTTCAGACCGCGAATCGGGCCGCGGCGCCGCGCGTGAATCCGAGCGAAGGAGACAAGTTCCCCGCGATCGCGTCGATCGTGGCCAAGCATCGCGGACTGACGAATCGCGAAATGCCGCCGAGCGTCGTGCTCAATATGCAGTCGCGGTCGCACGTCGCCTGGGGCGGCTATCTCGGCAAAGAGTTCGACCCGTTTCTGGGCAACCAGGCGAGCCGGTTGTTTCAACTGCCGGGCGGACTGGATCACGATCGGCTGCGCGACCGGCACGAACTGGCGCGGCAGTTCGACCGCTTGCGGCGCGATCTGGACCTGGGCGGGTCGATGGCGGCTCTCGATCGCTTCGACCAGCAGGCAGTGGACATCGTCGTGGGGCAGAAGGCGCAAGAAGTGTTCAACCTGGAGCGCGAGCCGGCCGCGATGCGCGAGCATTATGGTTCGCACAATTGGTGTCAGCAGGCGCTGCTCGCGCGGCGGCTGGTCGAGTCTGGCGTCAGCTTTGTGACCATCGACCTGAGCAACCACGGGGCGTCGGGCACGTGGGACACGCACGGCGACAACATTCCGCCGTACGGCGGAATCTGGAATGGACTGCGGCCGCTGCTGCCGGTGTTCGATCATCTGCTGACGACGCTAGTGAGCGACCTGGAGGAGCGCGGTCTGCTGGACGATGTGCTGGTGCTGGCGATGGGCGAGTTTGGCCGCACGCCGCGGATCGGCACGCAGGGAAGCAGCGACGGCCGCGACCACTGGCCGATCGTGATGTCGATGACCGTGG
>JBGSKX010000059.1:0-3749 GCA_041741015.1 Pirellulales bacterium | reverse complement strand
CGAGCGCTGGCCGGATCGCGAATCGCGGCGACAGCCAGTCGGTTGCCGGCGAAGTTGGCGAGCATGTCGGCGAACGAGAAGCCAGTGCCACCCGACTTGGAATCGAGCTGCTCCTTCAATTGGCCGACGCGATCGCTCGTGGCCTCGTTCGAAAGCAGGATCAAACCCGCGCTCACCCAGAAGTGCCGCGTCCAATCTTCGCGACCGCGGAGCGGCACGGTCCCCAGAATGCGGTTGGCCCGGGCTCGCAGGTCGGCGTCGAACACCTCGCCCACGAACGGCTCGAGATCCGTGTGACCCAGCAGAATCATCAGGGCGAAGATGGCCGCGCGATTCTCGAGCACCGGGTCGTGGTCGGCCGAGCGCTGCTGCGCCAGCGCAAAGGCCGCCTGCGTAAGCGCTGCGAAACGGTCCGCATCGGCGGGCAGCTTGTCATAGACCGCGATTAAACGCCGCAGATAGATGCCCGTCTCGGTGGAAACGTCCGGCCGTTCCCACAGAAGCTGCACCAGCGAGGGGACGATTTGCCGGCTGATCGCCCCGTTCTGAAAAACGAAGGTCACTGCGCCGGGTTCCATGTTCAGACCGTCGATCGCTTCGATGATCCGGCGAATCTGCGGGTCGTCGAGCAACGTGGCATGCATGACGGAGGAGAGGATTCGCAGCACCGGTCTGGGAATGGACAATCGCCCCACGCGAAGCCGCTCCAAGTCGAGGTCCAGGTGTCCTTGTTCGATGGCCACTCTCCCCGTCATCTGCACGTTCAAGAATTTGCCCGCCGCCAAGCGGTTTGGCAGCGCGATCGATGCCTGCGAAGTGAACGTCGCCGGTTCGAAATGCACGCTCGCCCGCGATGGTGATCCACCCCGGCCCAGCGCGGAATTCACCAGCGCTGCCAGCTCGGCATCGGTGAGTTGCAACGGCCGAGGCTTGCCGTCGGGCGATCGCGTCGCGCGGATTCGTTCAGCGAGCTGCCTCTTGGAGGGCACACTGGCCGGGTCGACCTCGATCGCAAGTGGAGCATCGGAAAGCGCGAGCCGGACGGCCAGCACGACGGTTCCAGCAAGCAGCAGCCCGAGCGTTGACAACTGTCCAGCCGCCCACGCGAAGGAGCGCTTGCCGCGCATGGCTGCCGAACCAAGATGCGCTCCGGCCAAAAAACTGGCAAACGGAAACAGCAACGAGCCGAGCGGCGGAAGTTCACTCCAGGCGATCGCCCAGCAAATCGCGATCGTCAGCAGGCCGATCACCGCCCAGCTCAACCAGTCCAGCCAGAACTGCCGACGCGAGGCGACGCCCGACGGCGGTCCCCAGGCGGGCGGAACCAACAAGCCGAGCAGAAACGCGAGCAAATACAGATTCAACTCACGGCGGAGCAATCCGCGCACCCAGCCGATCGCCTCGGCCGAGCTTTGGAAACCCCAATCAACAGGCTCGTAGGGCGCGGTCCGCGCCTGCCACGCGCGCAGTACGAGATAACCAACGTAAAGCAGCAACAGGCCGCGAAAAATCCACAGTCGCGACACTCCCACGGGCGCCGCGGAATCAGACTCTACAGGCTGCGAATCGGGCATACGGCTACCGAGTAAGAGGAACCGACATTTCCCATCTGCGTTTGAGCCTGATACGAACCCAGGCTCAGTCAGGCCAAGATTGTAGCAACGTGCTCGCTCGCCCACGTGTCCCCGGGCAGCGTTTCTGATATTTTGCTATCAGCTTCGACCAGTCCGTCCAGCCAGCACAGGAACCGCCCGATGCCCAACTTCGGCGACTATCAGCTCGAAATCTACTTCGCCGGCCTGCGCGGCGAGCGCACGCCCTTCCCGATCGACGTCAACGAATTGGAAGCCAAAGCCCACACCACCATGCCGCGGGACCTGCTGTCCTATGTGGCGGGTGGCTGCGGCGACGAACGCACGCAGCGCATCAACGTCGAGGCATTCCAGCGCTGGGGCCTCGTGCCACGCATGCTCGTCAGTCCCACGCAGCGCGACCTCTCGATCGAAATGTTCGGCCTCAAACTCCCCTCCCCCATTTTCATGAGTCCGATCGGCGTGCTCGGCATCTGCACGCAGGATCAGCATGGCGACCTGGCCGCGGCGCGTGCGTCGGCCCAGACCGGCGTGCCTCTGGTAGCCTCCACTCTTTCGATGGATCCGCTGGAAGACGTGGCGCGGGAGTGCGGCAGCACGCCCAGTTTCTTCCAGCTCTACACGCCCACCGACCGCGAGCTCGCCGAAAGCTTCGTCAAGCGTGCCGAAGCCGCCGGCTACAAGGGCCTCATCGTCACGCTCGACACCTGGCTTCCCGGCTGGCGGCCCCGCGATCTCTCGATGGGCAACTTCCCGCAGCTCCGCGGACTGTGCCTGGAGAACTACTTCGCCGATCCCGTGTTCCTCAAGAAGCTCGAAAAATCGCCGCGCGAAGATCTCCGCACCGCAGCCATGGTCTGGGCGCGCCTGTTCGGCAATCCACTCACCTGGAACGATCTTCCCTGGCTCCGCTCGATCACCAGGCTGCCTTTGATCCTCAAAGGCATCCTGCACCCCGATGACGTTCGCCGCGCAATCGACGCCGGCGCAGACGGCATCTTCTGTTCGAACCACGGCGGACGACAAGCCAACGGCGGCGTCCCGGCGCTCGACCATTTGCCCGAGGTGGTCGCCGCCGCGGGAAGCGTTCCGGTGCTGTTCGATTCAGGCATCCGCTCGGGCACCGACGTCGTGAAGGCTTTGGCCATGGGCGCCCGGGCTGTCGGCATCGGTCGGCCGTACGTCTACGGCGCGGCGATCGGCGGCACCGACGGCATCCGCCACGTCCTCCGCTCGATTCTCGCCGAAGCCGACCTGTTGATGGCCGTCGACGGTTATCCCACGCTAAAGGACCTTACCCCCGAGTCTCTGCGGCGGGTCGGCTGAGCGCCGGCTCACACCCGCATCGCCCCGCTCACCGGCGGCTTCCATGAAAGCCGATTCTGCTCGGTCAGCAGCGCGTCGATCCGCGCCAGAATCTCCACCGGGTAGGGCGTCGTCTTTCGCGCCGACAGGTCGACCAGCGCGTTGACGCATTCGAAGTGGGCCGCCACCTTGCCGGTCGACTCGTTGACCATGAACATCAGGTAGTGGATCATCTTCGCCGACCGCGCCACCATTCGGGCGTAAACGCAAACCTGGCTGCCGGCCAGCACTTCGTTCAGAAACCAGGTGTGGTGCTCCAGGTCCATCGTGCCCGTGCCGCTCGCGCGGCGGAACTCGCGCGTCAGGCCGATGTGATCGTGCAGCGTGTCCCCCGCGTCGTCGAACAGCGCCACATACCAGCGCATGTTCATGTGATTGTTCAGGTCCAGATACTCCTGGGGAATCGTGCGGCGCAGACACACCGGACGCAACGCAGCAATGTCCTCGACCGCGATACTCTCAGGTTTCATGTCACCCGCTCCCTTGGATATGTGAGTTTCATTGACCGGGCTCGTCCAGGCGCGATCTTACCCTGCAACTTCGGGAGCTGCACGGCCAGCAGGCTTGTCGGCCAGCTACCCCTTCGATGCAGACGGAAGCACTCTACGCCGTTAACCCTATCATTGATGAAATTCGTGCGTGTCGTACGGTTCCGGGTGCCACCTATAGGAAGTCCTCTGTCAAGTGAGACCTTGGGCGCGAGCCCTGTTTGGTATCTCCTTGCTGAGGAGGGGCTTTTCAGGAGTGGCATTGGGAGTACGGTTTCCGAGGTGTTGCTTGGGTCGGGTGTAA
>JBGSKX010000058.1:0-7311 GCA_041741015.1 Pirellulales bacterium | reverse complement strand
CACAGCCGCAAGCCGGTTCAGCAGCCGCACAACCGCAAGCAGCCGGAGCCGCACAAGCCGGCTCGCAAGCCGCAGCGCAACCGCTGGCGCAACCGGTGTTGCAGCAGCTGTGGCACTTCTTGTGGCAGCAACCGAACAGGTGGTCGTGCAGACCACTCAGCAGACCGCCACGGCACTTGCTACGGCCGCAGCACTTCGACGCACAGCACGAGTTGCAAGGGGCAGCACAGCCGCAAGCCGGCTCAGCCGCACAGCCGCAGGCGGGTTCAGCCGCCGCACAGCCACAGCCCGGATCCGCTGCACAGCACGAGGCTTCGGCCGCAGCACAACCCGGTTCGCAACCCTTGTCACATCCACACGACGGTTCAGACGTGCAACAGGTGTTGCAGCCGCAGTCGTTCAGGCCCAACATGCGGTCCAGAAGCTCAAAACCAAAGCTCTGGCTACACAGGCCTACGCTGACTACTAGCGCACCAAAGACCATGTTCCATTTCATCGAGCAACGTCTCCTTTACTTGAACTGCGGATAGCGTGCACCCTGGAATCTGGCACCAGCTTCGTCTGGCCGTGCCGCTTTGAGGGCGGTCGTGCTGTGACGGAGGGCCCTTGGCATTTCCGCGCCTCGAGGAGAGAGCGCGATACTGCCCGGGGCTAACCTGGGGAAGGCGATGTCAGGCAGGGTTTGGGTGGGGTCGGAACCAGCAGTTCACACGGTTGTTGGCGCCAGGACCGGTCGAGCCAATCCTTGACTCGAAAAGTCCGAGCCGGTTGTCCTAACGCCTCTCTATACGTGCCTCTTCCGGCACGCGATCCTCTGTAGGTAACAACAACCGTATCGGCACGCTGGCAAACGCCCCTTGAGAACGCAGAAGTATTTTTCAAATACGGGTTTACGACGACTGTTACGCAGACATTGCCGCAGGCGTAAGGCGGCGAAACCTTGCCGATTACACGATGCGACTTTGCGGCTGGTAGCCTCTGGTGGGGCGCTGTGGTAAGGTGACCTTGCTGGTTGCGAAAACTTCGCCGCGAGAAGAGCCATCCGCGCGGTCTCGTGCCTGCCAATCGACCTTAACGGCGGCCACCCTCCGCCGCGCCACTTGCAATCGTGAAAGGCTCCTAGCGGACCCTGCTAGCGTCCCAAACGCCCATGAGTTCCAGCCCCGCGACCCAGAAACGACGCGCCGTGGTCATCTCTTTCGATGACATTCCGCCGGTCCCCTGCCCTTGCGGACAGGCACGCCGCGCTTTTGCAGACGTGGCCGAGTATCCCGGCACCGTGCATCGAACCGACATCACCGCCGATGCGCAAACGCACTATCACAAGCGTCTCACCGAGGTGTATTACGTTTTGGAGTGCGAAGAGCACGCGGCCATCGAACTCGACGGAGAGAGTGTCCCGGTCCAGCCGGGCAGTTGCATCCTGATTCCACCCCTGGTTCGCCATCGCGCAATCGGGCCCATGCGAGTGCTGGTCATCGTGCAGCCCAAGTTCGATCCGGCGGACGAGTGGTTTGACTAAGCGGGCGTCCGAATGTTCTTGCGCTTCAGACCGCCCTGAACCCAGGGCCGTCCAAAGGCGTAGTTCGGCGGCACGTCTGGCCTTCCAAGCGGAGAAGAGATTGAAACAAGGAACGCGCAACTCACCAACGGTGGGAACCCGGGAATGAAACTCCAGAATTCGTACACCGTTATCGTAACCCCCAAAAATGTTGAGTGCCGCGACTTCTACGTCCGGTGGTTCGAATGCGAGGTGGTGGTTCAGGTGTCGTGGTTCGCCTTGCTCAGAGTGCCAGGCGATCCACCAGGCAGCGTCGCCTTCATGGCACCCGATCACCCATCGGCACCGCCAGGCCCTGAGACTTTCAACGGCCTTGGTGCCTTTCTGACGTTTCAGGTTGCCGACGCTGCCGCAGAATACCGTAGGCTGAATCAAGCGGGTGCCACGTTCGCATACGACCTTCGAGATGAACCCTGGGGCCAGCGTCGGTTCGCATTGCGCGATCCCGCGGGGACATGGATCGACGTTGTCGAGCAGATCAATCCGGTGCCGGGTTTTTTTGACCGCCACCCTTGATGTAGTTGGTTGACCCCATGGCCGCATCGGCGCGCGAAGGCCCGCCGAACCGGGCGCTATAGAAAATGGCGGGGCATGAGTCGTTTTTCCTGACCATTGCTCACCGGTGCCCCGCCGCTGCGGAGCTGGGTGGTTAAAACCACCTTAAGCCAGCGCGCACAAGGACTGTCCACAGCGGCCAAGGCGCCGAAAAACGCAGGATTTCTAGCCGCTTCCCACAGGCCTGCGGGACCGGTTCGGTGCTTGCCGCACGTGGTGGCACGTCGTATCCTAGGATTATTCCGTTCGATCCCACCTGCCGCCGCCAGCCCAGTCCAGGCGGCACATCCTTCCAGAGCCAGACATGACACGACATTCGCTCGGCCGCGTCGGAACCTTGGTCGTCACCGTATTAATAGTCGCCTGCGGAACTGCCCTGGCCGCGGATGTCGATCCGCTGGACTGGCCCCAGTGGCGCGGACCAGAAGGAAACGGCATCTCGCGCGAAACCGGTCTCGTGACCGAGTGGGATCCAGCCGCCGAGGGCACCAGCGGCAACGTGCTCTGGCGCAGCGATGAACTCGGCGGGTTCTGCACGCCGATCGTCATGAACGGCAAGCTGTACACCATCGTCCGGGCCGACGCCGGCACCAAGAAAGATTGTGAGAAAGTCGTCTGCGTCGACGCCAGCACCGGCAAGAAGATCTGGGAACGACGCAATAACATCTTCCTGACCGACGTGCCGGCCGAGCGCATCGGCTGGGCCAGTTGCGTGGGCGATCCGGCCGCGAAGAAAGTTTACGCCATTGGCGCAAACGGCTACCTGCAATGTCTCGACTCCGAGACCGGCGACCAGCAATGGCACGTCTCGCTGAATGAAGAATACGGACTGCTGACGACCTACGGCGGACGGCTTACGACCCCGGTGCTGTTCGAGGACCTGGTCATCGTGGGCGGCGTGATCGTCGGTTGGGGTGATGCGGCCCGGCCGACTCACCGCCTGTTGGCCTTCAACAAAGACGATGGCCGGCTGACGTGGATCAATGGTTCGAGACCGCTGCCGGAAGATACCACCTATAGCGTTCCCGCGATCGCAATGCTCGATGGCCAGGCGGCGCTCGTGTTCGGCTCCGGCGACGGCGGCGTGCATGCCTGGCAGCCGCGGACCGGCAAGCCGATCTGGAACTTCGATTTCTCACTCCGCGGGCTGAACATCTCGCCGGTCGTGGTCGACGGCAAAGTCTACATGTCGCAGGCCGAGGAGAACTTCAATAACGCTGCTTCGATGGGCGGCATCCTCTGCATCGACGGCAAGGGCCAAGGTAACATCACGGGGACCAACGAAGTCTGGCGCGCCGCGGGCATGGTCGGCAAAAGCTCGCCGCTGCTGCTCGATGGCCGGATGTACGCCTTCGACGACGGCGGCAAGATCTACATTCTCGACGCTGCCACCGGCCAACCAGTGAGCAAGAAGTCGAACAAGCTGGTTGGCACGATCGTCCGGGCCAGCCCACTGTATGCCGACGGCAAGATCTACGCCTGCACGACCAGCGCCTGGCACGTGCTCGAACCGACCAAGGACGGCGTGAAGTTTGTCGAGCGGATGCGGTTGCCCGCGGATGACGAAGTCATCGGTTCGCCGATCGCCTCGCACGGCAAGATTTATCTGCCGACCACCTCGCGGTTGTACTGCCTGGGCACGCCGGACGCGAAGACCGGTTCGACCGAAGCTCCCGCACCGCCCCAGGAAACACCGGCCGGCAAGGACGATGCCGTGGCCCAGGTGCAACTCGTTCCGGCCGAAGTGCTGATCAAGCCGGGCGATAACCTGAAGTTCGCCATCAAACTGTTCAACGAACGCGGGCAATATCTCCGCGATGCGACCGAGGCCGAGTTCACGGTCGCCGGGCCGGGCCAGATCAGCTCCGACGGAACTTTCGCCTCGGCCAGCGATGCCGCCCACAAGGCCGCCATCGTCACGGCAAAAGTCAACGGCGCGACGGGCACGGCGCGCGTCCGCATGGTGCCGGAGCTGCCCTGGAAATTTGACTTCGCCAATAACGAAGTCCCCGTGACCTGGGTGGGCGCTCGCTACCGCAACATCATTCGGCCGGTCGACAAGAACCCCGTGATGGTCAAAGTGACGACCATTCCCAAGGGCACGCGCAGCCAGGCCATCATGGGACAGAACGATCTGCACGACTACACGATCCAGTCCGACGTGCAGGGCGTGACCACCGGCGGCAAGATGCCGGATATCGGCCTCATCGCTCAACGCTACACGATGGATCTGATGGGCGATCACCAGGAAATTCAGATTCGCTCCTGGACCTCGCAGCTCGACCGCTTCTCCAAGACCGTTCCCTTCAAGTGGGAAGGCAACACCTGGTACACGATGAAGTTCCGAGCCGAAGCCGCTGGCGACAAAGCCATTCTCAAGGGTAAGGTCTGGAAGCGGGGCGAGAAGGAACCCGAGGCCTGGACCATCGAAGCCGTGGACGAGGCTCCGAACCTGGTGGGATCGCCGGGCTTCTTCGGCAACGCACAGGTAGCGGAGATCTATTACGACAACGTTTCGGTAACCCCGAACGAGAAGTAGTCGCACAAGCGCGATGCTGCTCGCAGTCAAGTTAACACACACATACCAACGACAACTTTCGTCGCAGAGACCCTCGGCATGAAAAAGGCTCAGTTCGTTTCTTCGTTCCTCTTGGTTGGACTGACTGCGGGCATGCTCACTGCCGCGGCGCCCAGCAAGCCGGCTCCCAAAGATGACAACCCGCCGCAGGGCGTCGGTCCGCTCGATTGGGGCCAGTGGGGCGGTTCCAGCAAGCGCAATAACACGCCCGAGGGCAAGAATATTCCTGTTGAGTGGACAATCGGCTCGTTCGATCTGAAGACGGGTGAGTGGAACAAAGACGAGGCCGAGAACGTGAAGTGGACGGCCTCGCTCGGCTCGCAATCGTACGGCAACCCCGTGGTCGCCAACGGCAAGGTTTACGTCGGTACCAACAACGGCGCCGGTTACCAGAAGCGCTATCCGGCCGCGGTCGACCTGGGCGTACTGCTCTGCTTTGACGAACAGGACGGCAAGTTCCTCTGGCAGCACTCGAACGAGAAGCTCCCCACGGGGCGCGTTCACGACTGGCCGCTGCAAGGTGTCTGCGCCGCGCCGATCATCGAAGGCGAACGCGTCTGGTACGTGAGCAATCGTGGCGAAGTGCTGTGCCTGGATGCCGAAGGCTTTCACGACGGCCAGGACGACGGCCCCGTCACCAACGAACCAGTGAAACTGTTCGACATCGCGCGGGCCGAAGATCCCGCAATGGATAAGGTAGGCGGCATCGTGAAGGCACTAGAAGGTGGCAAGCTGCCGCCGGAAGTGATCACCGCGGCGGAGACGGCCGGTCTGAAAATTCCGGCCGACGCGAAAGTTGCCGCCGAAGGCAAGGGCTTCAAGGTCACCTTCACGCCCGCTGGCGGCGTCGCTCGGACATTGAACCTGCGGCTCGAAGGCCCGCGGCTGGCCTGCTACAAGGTGCTCAATAACGACGACAAGGACGAGGCCGACGTCATCTGGCGCGTCAACATGATGACCGACCTGGGCGTCTCGCAGCACAACATGTGCAGTTGCTCGGTCACGATCGCCGGCGACACGCTGTTTGTGAACACCTCGAACGGCGTCGACGAAGGGCACGTGAACCTGCCCGCCCCGTCCGCTCCGAGCTTCATCGCCATGAACAAAGACACCGGCAAGGTCCTGTGGACTGACAACACTCCGGGCGAAAATGTCTTGCACGGCCAGTGGTCGTCGCCCGCGTATGGCAGTCTGGGCGGAGTGAACCAGGTGATCTTCGGCGCCGGAGACGGTTGGATCTACAGCTTCGACGCCGACAAGAGCGCCGCGACGGGCAAGCCCGTCATGCTCTGGAGTTTCGACGCAAACCCCAAGGAATCGAAGTATGTGCTTGGCGGCCGCGCCGATCGGAATCACATCATCGGCACGCCGGTCATTTATGATGGCATGGTTTACGTAGGCGTGGGCGAGGATCCCGAGCACGGCGAGGGTGTGGGCCACTTGTACTGCATCGACCCGACGAAGCGCGGCGACGTCAGCCCGCAGTTGGCTTTCAACGTGAAGGACCTCACCAAGCCGATTCCGCACAAGCGGATGCAGGCCGTCGTGGCCGAGGATGGCGACGTGTCCCGGCCGAATCCCAACAGTGCACAAGTCTGGCACTACGCCAACTACGACGCCAACAAGAACGGCAAGATCGAATTCGAGGAAACCATGCACCGCACCTGCGGCACCGTGGTGATCAAAGACGATCTGTTGTACGTGGCTGACTTCAGCGGCTTGTTCCACTGCCTGGACGCCAAGACGGGTGTGCCCTACTGGACGCACGACATGCTGGCCGCTGCCTGGGGTTCGCCGCTGATCGTCGAAGACAAGGTTTACATCGGTGACGAAGACGGCGACATCACCGTCGTCAAGCTGGGCAAGGAGCTCGAGATCCTGGCCGAGAACACGATGGAGAATTCGGTGTACAGCACGCCGGTCGTGGCGAACAACACGCTGTTCATCGCCAACAAGGATCACGTGTTCGCGATCACCAGCGAAGACAGCGCCGCGGACGAAGAGGAGAAGTAATTCTCGCTTTGGTTGGCGTCGAACGTAACAGCAACATAAGTAGCCCCCGGCTCTGCCGGGGGTTTCTTTTTACACGGATCGGTTGATCATGACGAAAAGAGTTCTCGACGTCGGGCAATGCAGCCCCGATCACTGGTCGATCAAGCACCTGGTTGAGGGTGAGCTCGGCGCCGAGCTTGTGCAGGCGCACCTGTCCGGCGAAGCGCTTGAGAAGCTTCGCGCCGGCAAGTTCGACCTGGTGCTCGTGAATCGCAAGTTTGACGCCGACTATAGCGATGGGCTCGAACTGATTCGTGCGATCAAGGCCGACGCCGCGCTGGCCGACCTGCCCGTCATGCTGGTCAGCAACTATCCCGAGTATCAGGCCGAAGCCGTGGCCGCTGGGGCCCTGCCGGGCTTTGGCAAGGCCGAGCTCCGTTCACCCGCAACGAAAGAGAAGCTCTCGACAGTGCTCACTTAAACGTCCGGGTGCCACCTATAGGAAGTCCTCTGTCAAGTGAGACCTTGGGCGCGAGCCCTGTTTGGTATCTCCTTGCTGAGGAGGGGCTTTTCAGGAGTGGCATTGGGAGTACGGTTTCCGAGGTGTTGCTTGGGTCGGGTGTAA
>JBGSKX010000057.1:0-1535 GCA_041741015.1 Pirellulales bacterium | reverse complement strand
CGCGCGCCGGGAAGGGCGCTGGGCGCCGTGCTGGTGGCCGCCGGGTTGGGGCTGTTTGCCGCGCAAACCGTTTCGCTCGGCAGCGCGCTTGCCGACGTGGTCTTCTATCTGATCGCCGGACTGACCGTGATCAGTGCCGTGGCGACGATCTCGTTCCGTAATCCGGTCTACTCGGCCATCTGGTTCGCACTTTCGCTGCTGGGCACGGCGGGCTTGTTCCTGTTCAACGGCGCCCAGTTTCTGGGTGTGGCCACGATCGTGGTTTATGCCGGGGCAATTCTGGTGACGTTCCTGTTCGTGCTGATGTTGGCTCAGCCCGAGGGGCAGGCTCCTTACGACCGCGTGAGCTGGGCAGCGCCGCTGTCGGCCGTGAGCGGAGCGCTGCTGGTGGGCCTGCTGACGTTTGTGCTGGCGGATGTGTTTCAGAACCCGGTGGTGGAAGAGCGGCCGGTGGCACAAGTAAGTGAAGCGGAACTGGTCGATGGCGTTCTGGCCGATCAGCACATGGCGACGCTCGGCCGCTGGCTGTTTGGCCGGCAACTGGTTTCGATCGAAGTGATCGGCACGCTGCTGTTGGTGGCCCTGGTGGGCGCGGTGGCCGTGGTCGGTCAGATTCATCACCGCGAACGGGGAGGACCGATGCATGGCTGAGGTCGCCCTGCTGGAAAAATATCTGCTGGTCGGCGCGCTGCTGTTCGGCATCGGCCTGGTCGGGTTTTTTACCCGGCGGAACACGATCGTGATGTTCCTGTCGATCGAAATGATGCTGCAAGGCGTCTCCGTGAGCCTGGTGGCCTGGGGCCGGTATCACAACGACTGGGGTGGGCAGCTGCTGGTGATCTTCATCCTGACGATCGCCGCCTGCGAAGCCGCGATCGCGCTGGCCGTGGTGTTGTCGCTGTTCCACAAGGCCGGGTCGCTGGATATTGCGCTCTGGCAGACGCTGCGCGAAGACAATCAGCCGGCGTTCACCGATCCCAGAATGCCTGAGCCGAAGGACGAAGACCCCGTGTGGCCGAAGCTGACGCCCTCGGGCATCGAGCCCACGGCCGATCCGGACGAGATCATTCACCGCATGCACGTGTAGCGAGACGGACAACTACCTCATAACCCGAAGCGTAAGCAAGTTCTTCTTAACCCGACGCGTGAGCGAGGCTGAGCCCTTGCCGGAAACGGCCTCGCTCACGCTTCGGGTTACAAGAGACCAAGCGAACTGTAGACCTGAATGAACGACACGATTCCCATCCTGCTGGTCCTGATACCGGGGTTGCCGCTGCTGGCGACAATCGTCACGGCGATCTTCGGCCGCTACGTGCTCAAGGAAAACAGCCATCTGCCGGTGGTGGTGGCGCTCGTCGGGTCGTTCGTTTGTAGCGCGATGCTCCTGGCGGAAGTGAAGCTGGGTATCGCCGAATCGTCGAAAGAGGGTTCGCCGACCGCAAATAGCATCGGTTGGGAAGTGACGTCGAACCTGTGGACCTGGGTGCAGGTTGAGGACGCGATCACGACCAGCGACGTCTCGCACGCCGCGGCGG
>JBGSKX010000056.1:0-7499 GCA_041741015.1 Pirellulales bacterium | reverse complement strand
AGCAACGGCAGATGAAACCCCGAGCGACAACCCGCAGCCGGCTGCTGACGAAAACCCTGCCGAAGCCGTCGACGCTTCGCCTGGCGAACCCGCGCCGCTGCCGGTGGCCGAGATCCAGCGCCGTCTGGGCGTAGGCATCTCACGCGTCGACTTCAGCGGCGTGCCGCTGGGGCATTTGGCTGCTTTCCTGAGCGACGTCAGCGGTGCGCGGGTCGTGCTCGACGAAACCTCGCTTGCCAAGTCGGGCAAGGGCCGCAAGACGCCCGTCACGGTGAAGCTCAGCGGTGGTACCGCGCTTGCCATTCTCGAAGCCGCCGCAGAGCAGGCAGGACTCGACTACAAAATCGAGCCCGGCCGGATCACGCTTTCGGCGCGCGGCCCGTAGCGCCTCGCCGCTCGCTGCGGCCCCCAATCAGTTCCTGTGCAAAACGCCTCCGGCGTGCGCACACTCCCTTGGGATTGGTCCTCTCGTGGCGATCGGATAAGTTGGGCCGTATCCAATCGCTCGCCCGTGCGTGGCTCGCGCCGGGCACAGCTTCTCACTTCGACTTCTCGCGGCGCTGGCCTGTTAAGGGCCAAGAACGGATGCCTTCGCGATGCACAACATCGACCTGATTCTCACACTCACGACCGGCCTGGCCATTGCGCTGGTGCTCGGCTACATCACCCATCGCCTCGGGCTTTCGCCGATCGTGGGCTACCTGCTCGCGGGACTCGTCGTCAGTCCGCAAACGCCCGGCCTCGTGGCCGATCAGGGCATTGCCGAACAGCTCGCCGAAGTCGGCGTGATCCTGCTGATGTTTGGCGTGGGGCTCGAGTTTCACCTGAACGAACTGCTGGCCGTGCGCAAAGTGGCAATTCCCGGCGCGGCCGTCCAGTGCACCGTGGCCACGCTGCTCGGCGTGCTGGCCGCGCATTACTTCTTCGATTGGAGTTGGTCGGCCGGCTTGATCTTCGGCCTCGCCATTTCCGTGGCCAGCACGGTCGTGCTTTTGCGCGTGCTCACCGACAACCGCGACCTGCACACGCCCACCGGCCATATCGCGGTGGGCTGGCTGGTGGTCGAAGATCTGTTCACCGTCCTGGTGCTCGTGCTGCTGCCGGCGATGTTCGGCGGCGGCCCGGAAGCCAGCGGTCCGCTCTGGCTCGCCCTTGTTGTCGCCCTGGTAAAGGTCTCCGCACTTATTGCCGCCGTATTCGTGATCGGCGGGCGCGTCGTGCCGTGGCTGCTGCATCGCGTCGCGCTCACCCAATCGCGCGAACTGTTCACGCTTACCGTGCTGGTCGTGGCACTGGGGATCGCGGTGGGTTCGGCCACCGTGTTCGGAGTCTCCATGGCCCTGGGTGCCTTCCTCGCCGGCATGATCGTCGGCCGGAGCGACTTCAGCCTTCGCGCCGCGACCGAGGCCCTCCCCATGCGCGACGCCTTCGCCGTGCTGTTCTTCGTCTCGGTCGGGATGCTGCTCAACCCCAAGACGGTCTTCGATTCGCCCGGCCTGATCGCAATCACGATGGCGATCATCCTCGTGGGCAAGCCGCTGGCCGCCTGGGTCATCGTGGTCCTGATGGGATATCCGTTCAAAGCGGCCCTGGGAGTCGCCGTGGCGTTGGCCCAGATCGGGGAATTCTCGTTCATCGTGGCGACGGTGGGTCGCGATCTGGAACTCCTGCCGCCCGAGGGCACCCAGGCACTCGTGGCCGCGGCCATCCTGTCCATTTCAATCAACCCCCTGCTCTATCGCGCCGTCGATCCAATCTCGTTCTGGGTCCTGCAGAACGAACGGCTGCGCGAGTGGTTCAAGCCGCGCCGCCGGCTGGCCGACAAACAGGAGGAAGACGACGAGCCATCGCCCTATCGCACGGTCATCGTCGGCTACGGGCCAATCGGCCGGACGCTGGTGCGGCTGCTGCGTGAGAACGAAGTAGAGCCGAGCGTCATCGATCTGAATTTCGAGGCCGTGCAAACTGCCAAGAGCCAGGGTATTCCGGCCGTCTACGGCGACGCCATGCAGCCTAACATCCTGCGTGAAGCCGAGACCCACCTCGCCGGTACGCTCATCCTGAGTTCCTCGAACATGCATGGCATTGCCGAAGTTACACGGCTGGCCCGCCGACTGAACCCGAAGATCCGCGTGCTCGCGCGCGTCGGCTACGTCAGCGAGTTGCGGACCGTGAAGCAGGCTGGCGCGGACATGGTTTTCTCCGGCGAAGGCGAAGTCGCCCTGGCCATGACGGCGGCGGTGCTACAGGAACTCGGCGCCAGTGGTGAGCAAATCGATCGTGAGCGCGCCCGCGTCCGCAAGGAACTGACCGAATTGCAAAACGTCAGCGAGACGGCCAGCGCAAGCTAGTTTCGGGAGAAGAAGTCGCATGTCAGCACCGCGTTTTTCGCTTGGAAAGCTGCTGGTTGCCGTTACATGTATGGCCATCGCAGCGGGCGTTGTGAGCGGCTGCATAGCGCTTGCCAAATCTCCACGAATCGTCGTGGCCGACCAGCCGACACTCGTAATGATGTTCCTCATCATGGCTGCCCCGCTGATCCTGGGGATTGCTGGCGCCGGAGTCGGCACGCTCTGGAGTCATCCATTTCGAGGAGCGGCGATTGGCACGATTGCCGGATTGGTTATCGCGCATTCTGTGTTTATCGTGGCCTTTTCTCTCGCTGTCATTCGCGAACTTTGAGAGCACACGGCTCTTAACAGGACGCTCGCCAGCAGAAACTAAGCGATCAACCCTGGGCAGCCGAATAGACAAGGCCGCGTACTTCCCCGCTGGAAGCACGCGGCCCAAGTGAGCCCATTTAATTCTCGCTTGCTGCCGAAAACAGTCAGTAGTATCAGCCACTTACATCTTCTGCCCCAGCGCATGGGCCACCTTTCGGCACATCTCCATCGTCGCCGCGAACTGCTCGAAGTTCAGCGACTGGTAACCATCGGACATCGCCCGTTCCGGATCGGGATGCACTTCCAGGATCAAGCCGTCCGCGCCGGCGGCCACGCTCGCCGCGGCCATCTGCGGCACCAGGTAGGTGTGGCCCGTGCCGTGACTCGGATCGACCACCACCGGCAAGTGCGTCTTCCCGTGCAGGTAAACCACCGTCGCCAGCGGGAGCGTGAACCGGGTATGCGTCTCGAACGTGCGAATCCCGCGCTCGCAGAGCATCACATTCGGGTTGCCGCCGTTCAGGATGTATTCGGCCGCGAGCAGCAACTCGTCGATCGTGGCGCTGGGGCCGCGCTTCAGCAGCACGGGCCGATCGGTCGCGCCGACCGCCTCCAGCAGGCGGTAGTTCTGCATGTTCCGCGCGCCAATCTGCAACACGTCCGCATACTTCGCCACCAGCGGCACGTCTTCGCTGGCCACAACTTCGGTCACCACGGCCAGGCCCGTCGCATCGCGCGCCGCGGCCAAGAGCTTCAGGCCGTCTTCCTTCATCCCCTGGAAACTGTACGGACTCGTGCGCGGCTTGAACGCTCCGCCGCGCAGCGCCGTCGCGCCGGCCTTCTTCACCGCCTGCGCACATTGCAGAATCTGCTCTTCGCTCTCCACCGAACACGGACCGGCGATCACGCCGATCGTCCCCGCGCCCACCGTCAGGCTGCCGGCCTTGATCTGGGTCGGCTCGGGCTTCAGTTCCAGGCTGGCCCGTTTGTAGGGCGCGAGGATCGGCATCACCTCGGCCACGCCCGGGCCGCTCTCGAGCGATTCCTTGTGCGTCTTGCGATCGTCGCCGACCGCGGCGATCACCGTCCGCTCGGTGCCGACAATCACATGCGCCTTGAGGCCCAGCGATTCAATTCGCTGGACCATATGGTTGACGTCGGCGGGCGTCGCTTCTTTCTTCATCACCACGATCACGATAAGTCTCCAGTCACAAGTAGAAGGTTGATTGGCTTGGCAGAAGCGATCCCAGTTGGTAACCGTCAGGACTCATCCCGGAGCAACAAAAAAAGCCCCGAGACTTCTGGTGAGTCTCGGGGCCTTTGTTCGTCGCTTCCTCAGGATGGAATCTTACGTTCCTCCTCCGGCCCCGCGACTCAGCGGGCTAAAAAAGAACCAATAATACGCGCGGAGGAAGTTGTTCATGTCCGTATTCTGGCTTGCGGCCTCCGGCATTTCAAGAGCGTGAGATTGTGCCCGGCAGCATTTTCCGCCGGCTCCATCAAAACTCGAAGCGTGAGCGAGACCTGCCTACGCTACTCGCCTCGCTCACGCATCGGGTTAGGAGAATCTCGCTGATCAGGCGCTACCGGGCAGCATACGGCTGCGGTTTTTCGGCCACTTGCGCCGCCGGACCGCCGCCAGTTTTGGCCACTAAATCCCGGTAGGCCCGGACGCTGGCAATCGCCTGGCTGGGTTCGCCGCTGATGGCCGAGGGGCGCAAGTACGCCACCAGTCGCCCCTGGCTTCGCACCTGCTGGGCCAGACCGTTCAGCTCGGCCTGCGAGTTCCACGGCTTTTGCACCTTCCGGCCATCCATCGTTACCGTGACATACGCGGCGGCATTCTCCGGCGGCAGATTGTTCTCATAGAAACCCTGCTTCGAGAGCACCCCGAACAGGCGATCCGCCTCGGCCGCCGGCACGTCCAGCGCCCAGGATTCGTGAATCTCTTCGTGATGCCCGATCCTCGGCGGCTTCTCGCGCACCTTCAGTAGATCCCAGCCCGAGCGCGCCTCCGATGCCGACTCGTCGCTGTCGATCGAGAACGTCACCCGGGCGAAACCTTCGCGTCCGGCCGGATGCGGCTTCTCGACCGTGAGCGTGCCGATCGAGCGCCCCGCGAGCGGGCTGCTGGCAATCTGTTCGTAGTTCACCTGCCGGCCGTCGATGCTGAGCACCTCCAGCGGCTGACCGAGCTTGCCCGCGTCGAGGCGATATTCGAGCTTCGCCTGGTTATAGAACCCCGCCGAAACGTCGCGCGTCACCGGCGCCCAAGGTAGCTCCGGCAGCGAAGCGCAAGAAGTTAACAGCAGAACGGGCAGAAGTGCCGCGCAAAGCCACCTGGCATTTGCTGCGAAGGACGATCTGACTTGCGTCGTGTTCATCCTTCGGCCTTCATCCTTGATCACAGATAGTCGTCGCGGATCGGATTAAACACGTCGAGCGCCCGCACCGCGCCGTCGACCGCCACCACCTTGTGCGCGACGCCGCCGGGGATCCGCCACATCTCGCCGGCCCGCACGCGCCGCGTCTGGTCGCCGATCGTGAAGTCGGCCACCCCTTCGAGCATCAATCCCATCTGCTCGTGCGGATGGCTGTGCTGCTCGACCACCGCTCCCGGTTCCATCTCCACGAGTGACAGCATCATCTGCTGGCAGGCCGTGGTGTAAATGTGCACGCCCGGGAAGATCTCGTGGTGCGAGCAATCTTTCTTATCGACGAAGTAGCTGAACATCTTGAAAATCTCGCCTAACCGGCAGGGTCGGCCACCTGGAAACTGGGTAGCACTGACAACTCGCTTGTCAGTGGGCCTCCGGCCCCAGAGGGATCAAGCCACGCGTTCCCGTAAAGACAACCTTACTGCGGCGGCTCCTTCTTCTCGAGTGCCTCGGCCACGCCGGGAACCTGGTCCGCACCCTCGGGCACCGTGATCGACGAACCCTCGAACGCACCCTCGACCGGCTCGTAGCGCCCACCCAGTTGCTCGGCCAGAAATGCTTCAGCCACGGCATAAAACGCCAGGTTGTTCTCTGGTCGGGCGAAGCCGTGCCCTTCGTCGGGGAACAGCACATAGGTCATCGGAATCTTCTTCTCCTTCATCGCCGCCACGATCTGGTCCGCCTCGGATTGCTTCACGCGCGGATCGTTCGCGCCTTGCGCAATGAGCAGCGGCTTGTTGATCTTCTCCACATAATTCAGCGGCGAGCGCTCATCCAGCAGCTTTTTGCCTTCCTCGGTCGTCATGTCACCCACGCGGTCCTTGAACATCTGGATCATTGGCGCCCAATAGGCCGGAATCGTGCTGAGCAGCGTGAAGATGTTCGACGGCCCCACGATGTCCACGCCGCAGGCGAACTTCTCGGGCGTGAACGTCAGTCCGACCAGCGTGGCGTAACCGCCGTAGCTGCCGCCCATGATCGCCACGCGCGCCGGATCGGCGATCTTTTCGTTCACGGCCCAATCGACCGCGTCGATCAGGTCGTCGTGCATCTTGCCCGCCCATTCTTTGTTGCCGGCGTTGGTGAATTCCTTGCCAAGCCCCGTTGAGCCGCGATAGTTCACGCTCAACACGGCATAGCCGCGGTTGGCCAGCAATTGATGCTCGGTGTCATAACCCCAGGCGTCGCGCGCCCACGGTCCGCCATGCACCACCAGCACCATTGGCAACGGTTCGTTCGGCCGGCCATCGCCGTCGGGATCGGAAGCCACCGGCAGCGTCAGATAGCTCACCAGTTCCAAACCGTCGCGGGCCTTGATCACCTGCGGATGCATCTTTGCCAGCGGCTGCCCTTCCAGCGACTTGCGATTGGTGAACAGGAAGTCCGCCTTCTTGTTCGGCCGGTCGTACAGATAGTAGCGCACCGGGCCATCGTCCATCACGTAAGCGACGATCCACTTGGTGTCGTCCTGCGTCCGGCTGGCGATCTGCAGCTCGCCGTCAGCCACGCTCTTCAAGTAGTCCAGATCGCCCTGAATCGCCGGGTCGAGCACCTGCCACTCGGGCCGCGTGTAGTCAAAGCTCACCGCCTGAATGTTCTTTTCGGTGGGATGCGCCACCACGCCGCTCAGGTCGGCCTTGTCGCTCGAGGCCAGCACTTTCTGAGCGCCATCAGCCAGGTCGATCTCAACTAGCGCGCTTGTGTTCCGGTCGCGGCTGTCAGTCAGGTACAGCTTTTGCCCCGACTTGTCGAAACCGGCAATCGCCGTGGTCAGCGTGTCGTCCGCGCCAACGTTGATGTAATCCTTCCAGCCCCCTTCGCCGTTCGGCTCCAGGAACTGCAGGCTGCCGTCCGGCATCATTTTGGAAGCGAACCGCACCTTGAAGTCATCATCCACGACGTAGCCGGCGAACTCCGTGTTCTTCTCCAGCAGTTCCTTGTCACCCGTCGCGATGTTGATCTTGTACAGATCGTGAAACTGCGGATCGCGGTCATTGATCCCCACGATGATCTCGCTGGGGAACTTCTCGCTGACCCCTTCGATCTGCGCGGCCACCCCCTTCATCGGCGTCAGGTCCTTCGTCTCGCCGCTCTCCAGGTCGACACTATAGACATGCCAGTCTTCGTCCCCCTTCGAGTCCTGCACATACAGGATGTGCTTGTTGTCGTAGGCCCAGGAGTATGAGCGGATGCCGCGCTGCGTATCGTTGGTCACCGGCTTGGCTTCATCGGGCTTGTCGACCGGTCCGACGAACACGTTCAGCACACCGTCCTTCGGCGCGAGATAGCTGAGCTTTGTGCCATCGTGACTCAGCCGGGCCGAAGCTTTGTCCGGATTGCCGAACAGCACCTGCCGCGGAATCAGCGGCGTGCCGTCCGCGGCCGACGGTTTCGCCGC
>JBGSKX010000055.1:0-2390 GCA_041741015.1 Pirellulales bacterium | reverse complement strand
GGCTGGCTGTGGGATCCGGCCAAGATGGCCGAGGCGGTCCGTGCTCGCGAGGACCTGATGCCCACGGCGCTCGATGGCGGAATGGCGCTCTTGCATCCCCGCCGCCCGCTCTCGGCGATTCTGGCCCAGCCGCTGATCGCCTTCGGCCGCACCGGCTCGGGCATTCCGTTCGGCGGTCCCCGCGGATCGCTTACCGACCTTTTCTTCTTGATCCTGTCGACCGACGACCGCGGACACTTGCGCGTGTTAGCAAGACTCAGCCGTTTACTCGGCGATTCCGAGTTTCTCGCGGCGCTCCGCGCGGCCGACGATGCCCCCGCCGTCCGGCAGTTGATTGCCGAGGCCGAGTCGCGGCTGTCGTGAACTCGCGGGGTGCGGCGACGCACATGCACCGGGGGTTCCAGGCCGATTGCCAGCCAACGCGCAGCGTAGCGGATGCTTACCTTTAAACCACCCAATTTATCACGGGAATATGCGCTTGGCGATTCTGCGAAAATCCTTTGACAAGGCGCCGGATTATGCAGATACTAATGGTCGGGCGTTTGCAATTCTGCGAGCAGCCCTGTGCGCCATTCTTTCAGATCTTCTATTTCGACCACGAGTCCGCTTCGGCGTGTGTGGTGTCCCATCCATGACAAGGGGGTGTTTGGTATGACGGGCAGAAAACGCGGCTTTACCCTGGTAGAGCTCCTGGTGGTGATCGCCATCATCGGAGTGCTGGTGGCCTTGCTGCTGCCGGCGATTCAAGCGGCCCGTGAAGCCGCGCGTCGCTCCAAGTGCACGAACAACATGAAGCAGTTCGGCATTGCGATGCAAACCTATCACGACTCGCTCAAGACCTTCCCGCCGGGCGGCTGCATGCCCGCCACCAGCGAGATGGACGACAACGACCTGTTCTCCAGCTTGCACACGATGCTGCTCCCTTACTTCGAAGAAGAAGGCCTGAAGTCGCTCATCAATCCGAAGACTGACTGGCAGCATCAGAACTCGATCATCGACCCCTCGATCGCCCCGAACTTCGCGGTCGTGCCGGCCACGGTCATTCCGGTGTTCAACTGTCCCAGCGCCGACGGTGAAAACCCGAAGGAAGACAAGCAGCTCACCAGCGTGTTCTTGCTGGGCGTGGACGGCAGCTACAAGAACGGTCAGCTCTACGGCACCACCCACTACATTCTGAGCAAGGGCATTTACGACGGCTGGACTAGGTATCCGCAGAAGGTGCCCAAGCAGCTCCGCGGCATGTTCGACATCAACTGGGCTGTCCCCATTCGCAAGATCACCGACGGCACCAGCAAAACAATCGCCATGGGCGAAGGTGCTGACGGCTCGAGCTGGGAAATCACCGGCATGCAGATGGGCCAGATTACCAATATCGACGCACGCTACAAGCCGGTCGCCCAGACCAATCAGGGCCTGCCCTACAAGCCCTGGTGCCCGTGGATTTGCGGCCAGGTGGCGTTCGACTCGGTCGTGAATACGAGCGTTGCGCTCTTCGAATCGGGCCCCTACGCCTGCACGATTGAGCCGATCAACAAGAACCCGGTCACCAACACGATTGCCGCCAATACCGATGCGGGATCAACCTCGGTGAGCCTGCCCCAGGAGGTTCCTGGCCAGCCCTATCGCGGCGGCGTGGGCTCCGGCATCGCGAACCCGAACGGTGCGGCTTGGCAGGAGAACAGCCAGGCCTCGGGTTGCACCTCGAACTTCCGTAGCGATCACTCCGGTGGCGCGATGTTCCTGTTCGTCGACGGCTCGGTGCACTTCCTGAACGAAGACATCTCGCCGACGATCTATCAGCAGCTTTCGACCATCGCCGGCGAAGAAGTCGTCGAGATTCCTGAATAGTGTTTGCGAATCTCTCGCCGCGAGCCTGGCTCGTGGCGGGCGTGTCCGCTGGGTTCAACTAAAGTGCCTCGCGCCTCGTGCGCGGGGCACTTTTTTTGCGCGCCGAAGCAATCCCATCCAACCATGCCATCCAACCCGGTCCCGGATTGGCGTTCAGCGGCTTTGCCCGGATGCGGTACACTCTCTCCATTCCTCCACCATTTGATTCGGGTGGGCGCGGCACGGCCGACTGCTTATGACTTTGCCAAGAATCCTGATCGTCGAACCTCCCCAGGCAGTCGCCGCTGAATTGACGGCAGTCGCCGCGGCCCTCGCTCGCCGCGGAGCAAGCCTGCAGCGTGTCACCTGTCTGTCAGACGCCATCACGAATTTGGCAAGCGATGCCGGACCGACGCCCGTGGTCGTGTTGCTCTCGGAAGCCCGCCCCGGCCTCTGGACCGAGTGCGATTTGCACGCGCTGCGCGCGGCCGCTCCGCTGGTGCGGGTGCTCCGCATTTCAGGAAGCTGGTGCGACGGCCAGGCGCGCAGCGGCCGACCGCCGG
>JBGSKX010000054.1:0-10134 GCA_041741015.1 Pirellulales bacterium | reverse complement strand
GGCACCCGCGCCGGCCCCGACGCCGGCGCCGGTCGGCAACGCGGGAGCGGCCGCTCCTGATCCGTTCGCTCGGTTTGCCTAGTTGTCTCTACACCAGCCGCCCGGGGCCATCGGATTCGGCCACAGTCGGGCACCGGGCGGCTGGCTTTTCTTTCACTCATTGCGGGGCAGTGAAGGAACTACCCTCCGCAACATTTTTCGGGGCACGATGCAATGAGCGTCAAGGAGATCACCGGACTGTTCCTTCGAGAGAAGTATCGCAATGACGACTTCATCATCGGGCAGTTCCGCGTGCGCGACGGCGACGACTACGGCAGGGAGCTCTCGATTCTCGGCGAGGCCCAGCCTGACGAGCTGAAACCGCAACTCGAATATCACTTGTACGGGCAGTCTGAAACCAATGATAAGTTTGGCGAACAATTCAAGTTCAAGTCATTCGTCCTGGCAGAGCCACACGGCGAACAGGCAGTTGTCCGCTACCTGCAAGAAGCTCCGCATATCGGTCCGGCAACGGCATCGGCGCTCTGGAAGAAATTTCGATCGAATGCCGTCCGCATTCTTCGGACTGACCCCGAGATGGCCGTGGCCGCTGTAGGCGGCAGGCAGTTCACGCAGGCCAAAGCCGACGAGGCTGCGAAGTTTCTTGAGCACAGCGCTCGTCTCGAAAACTGCATGATGGAGCTGATCGGCCTGCTCGACAAACGCGGCTTCCCTGGCGGTGCGGCCCGCGATGCGTTTCGACTCTGGAGCGGCAAGGCCCCTGAGGTCATCCGCAGCAACCCGCACAAGCTAATGAGGATTCATGGCATCGGCTGGGCCAAGGCCGACAGAATGTATCTCGACCTTGGCCTGTCGCCGAACAAACTCCGCAGGCAGCTCTACTGCGGTCTTGAGGCGATCAAGAAGCACACGAGCCAACACGGCCATACTTGGACGCCGATCAGCACGTTCGCGGCCGGCATCCGCGAGGGCGTGGCCGGCGCGGAGATCCGTCCCGACAAGGCCCTGCAACTCGCCCTGCGGTGTCGGAACCCAATGCTCGCCATCCGCCGTGACTGCCCGGCGTGCGAGGGCAAGAGGTCGTCGCTGACCGGCGAGGTTTGCTTGGAATGCAGCGGCACTGGCGGCGGGCTGTGGGTGGCCGAGGCCCATAAGGCGTACGCTGAGAAGGTCATTGCCCGCTACGTCGCGGAGGCACTGACGCACGAAGGCCACGACTGGCCGTTCGTCGACGCCGACAACTTCCCGACACTCAGGCCGCACCAGCGAGATCAGCTTTCGTTTGCACTGCAGGGGCGGATCGCACTATTCACCGGCTACCCCGGCACCGGCAAGACATGGACCGTCGCCGCCCTGGTCCGCAAGCTGATCGAGCTCTACGGGTACGGTTGCGTTGCCATCGCCGCTCCGACTGGGAAGGCGGCCGTGCGATGCACGGAGGTTATGAACAATCTCGGCATCACGATCCCAGCTCGCACGATTCACCGCTTGCTGCGGGTAGCCAACTTCGAGACCGGCGAATTCGAGTTTGACGCCGGCAACCCGCTTCCCTACCGCTTCGTGATCTTCGATGAAGCGTCAATGATCGACACGCCGCTGATGGCGGCGATCATGCAGGCTCGCGGCAAGGGGACACACTACCTATTTGTTGGCGATCCGAACCAACTTCCGCCGGTCGGTCACGGCGCGCCGCTGCGTGATCTGCTCGACACCGCCGCTGTGCCGCGCGGTCGGCTGATCGACATTGAGCGCAACTCGGGGACCATCGTCGAGACTTGCAAGGCGGTGTGCGAAGGGCGGGCGTTCCGCTACGACGATACGCTCGACCTGGAAGCCGGCAAGAATCTGCGGCTGATTCACGCAACGCCGACGAACGCTCCGCAGCGACTGGTTGATTTGATTCGGATGATCCGCGACACACGGCCGTTCGGCCTCGATCCCGTCTGGGATTGCCAGATCATCGTCGCGGTCAACGATAAATCGACGCTTGCCCGCAAGGTCCTCAATAAGTCGCTGCAGGCCGAGCTCAATCCGCACGGCCGCTCGGTCGCGAAGTCGCCCTTCCGCGTGAATGACAAAGTCGTGCAGCTCAGTAACTCGTACTTCCCGCTGTACGACATCAATCTCGGCAGGGTGGTCGACGACCCGCGATGGGCGCCGGACTACGAGGAGCTCGAATCAAACGGCAAGGGCCAGGTTCTCGTGTGCAATGGCGAGTTCGGCCGCGTGCTTGACGTTCAGGAAAAGAAAACCATCGTCCAGTTCTCGGCCCCCAATCGCGTCGTGCTGATTCCGCGCGGGGCCGCCCAGACCGACGGCGAAGCGGACACCGGCTGCGATATGGACCTCGCCTACGCCGCCACATGCCACAAGATGCAGGGCAGCGAGATCCGCTGTGCCATCGTCATGCTCGACGAGTATGCCGGAGCGACCGGCTCGCGGGGTGTGTGTACTCGTGAATGGTTCACGACGGGCATCACTCGCGGTCGCGATCTGTCGCTTTGTATCGGCAAGGAAGAAACCGCCCTCAAGATGATTCGGCGGACGGCACTCCCGCTGCGCAAGACGTTCCTGCGGGAGTTGATCGAGTTCGACATACGGAAATTGAATCCACGTGCCACGGGAGGGCAAGCACAATGTCACCGGACGTTACAGAACGTGTGAGGCGGCTTCACGGCCTCGGTAAGAGCGACAGTGAGATAGCCGCCCGCGTGCGGTTGTCGCGGCGAACGGTTTCGTACTGTCGCGGCAAGTTGCTACTGCTTCCGCCAAACCCGCCCAAGCGCAAGAGTAAGTTGCCGCGACGGCAGTCCGAAGTAAACCGCGAGGCCGCCCGCCGCAGTGGCTGGCCGAGCGACCTTCGGCCCCGCGAGGTTGCTGTAATGAATGTCATGGCGGACGGAGGCTCACGCACCGGAGAGCAGATTTGCGACGCAATCGGCCTCGATTGGAGTGATTGGCGGTTGCGATCTGCGAGGCCCGGCGGCAGCACGCTCGCCTTCCTGGTGTCGCGTGGAATGCTTTCGCGGGTTGGCCGCACGGTTAGCGACAGCGGCAATCGTCGCACGCTCTACGCGCTTGCCCCGGGCGTCAAGCGACGGCCGCCGCAAGGGGGTGGCGCATGATCGTCGTCCAGGCCCCGCCCGGCGGCGGATCAGACAAACCGAAATACAGCTCCGGCTACACGCCGACCCCGTTCACGATCGTCATCGACACTCGCGAGCAAAAGCCCTGGTACTTCACCAAGATCGCGGCGGACAAGGAACGCGACTGGCTGCCGCTGATCGAGAATCGCGGACTCAAGACGGGCGACTACTCGATCAAAGGCTTCGAGGACCACTTCACCATCGAGCGGAAGTCACTGGCCGATCTCTATGGATCGGTCGGTCAGGGACGCGAGCGATTCGAGGCAGAGCACCAGCGCATGCGAGAGATCGTCGACGCCGGCGGTTACTGTTGCGTGATCGTGGAAGCCGGCCAGGAGGACGCGATCTTCCGACCGCCGATGGAGAGCGGACTCAGCGGCAAGGTGATTCTCGGCACTCAGGCGTCGTGGTTCCTGAGGTATCGCGTGCCGTGGTTCTTTCCCGGCTCATGCCGCATGGCGGAGCTGCTCGCGTTCAAGCTGATGGAAAAGGCATTTCAACAATTCACCGAAGGGGCCAAGCGATGAACCAACTGGCGATGGAGTTCAGTGTGATGAGTAAAAGCGAATTCAACAAGCAGTCGATTCGCGTCCTCAAGCTCGGTCGCCGCATCGAGAGCAACCTGCTGGCGGAGGAGACGGCCACGCTCGGCCAGCTCTATCTGTACTGGAAAAACAATGGCGACTTCGTGATGGGCGACGTGACCGCCCGGCAGAGTCGCGTGATCGCGCAGAAGTTTGCGGAGTACCAGCGAAAGCATCCGGAGTGCTTCGACTGGATGGATGAAGTTTGGATTTAGTTTTTACGAAAGGATTTTGACTTATGACAACGACAGCACTTCCGGGCGTTCGCTCAGTGAGCCAGCGCCGAATTGATGAGTTCATGCAACGGGCAGGGCAGGACACACCCCAGCTGCCGTGCATACCTACGGCCGATGTGCGATTGCTTCGTGCGAAGCTGATCTTCGAGGAAGCGATGGAAACGATTAGAGCCCTGGGCGTGACGATCCGCACCGGGGTCCACGGGCTCGAGGTATCTCACGCCGATTCAGGGGCGTTCAGATATGCGGCTGAAGGCGAATGCGACATCGTTGAAGTCGCTGACGGCTGTGCGGACATCGCCGTTGTAACCACCGGCACGCTGTCGGCGTTCGGGATCCCTGACGTTCACTTACAGGAGAAGATCGACCGCTCGAACCTCGCGAAGTTCGGTCCAGGCGGCCATCGTCGCGACGACGGTAAGTGGATCAAGCCGGCGGATTGGAAGGCACCTGACATTCTCGGCCTGTTGATCCGTTGCGGCTTTGATCCCGATCTGCCGCATCGCGAGCAGCTGGAGCAGCGACTAGCCGCGATGGCTTAGTTTCCGTTCCACCGCAACATACCCCAACTCTCACACGAAGGATTCACTAACCCATGAAGGCAATTCTTGTTTACGACGGCGGCGACGTTCATATCCCCGAGGAAATGGGAATGCCGCGCGAAGATCAAATGCAGGGCACGCCGTCCGAGCAGCTGACCGAGCTCGCCGGCCGCGTGTGCTATGACTCGCTCGGCAAGGGCCGCCCGAGTTTCACGAACGGAGAAACCGAAGGCTATCACGAGCATATCGCCAAGGTCGGTCACGGCTCTGTGCTGGAGCATTTCAATTTCACGATCAGCGTGCCTGACACGATTGGCGACTTATACCCGCTGCTGATCAACAGGCCCGGCGTTTGGGCTGCCGGCGATGGCGGACTGGTTCGCATCACGATGAACCTGAGATCCGCAGTTGAGTGGAGTAACTGGGGGCACCGAACACCAGACTACGACCGCCGCATCGACGACAAGACGGCAAGGAACCTGCTGGACTCGATTAACGTGGCCTTGAATGTAGCTGCCCCCGCAATTGCCAAGAGCTGCGGCACCCCGAGCGGCATCACCCTGAAAGCCCCGATTGGCGTTAGCAAGCCAGTCTATGACGAGGAGCGATGGGCCAGCCTCTACCTCGTCGGCTCGCGAGGCTTCTCGCATGAGATGGTCCGGCATGGCGACTTCACCGCCATCAGCCAGCGGTCGACGCGGTATGTCGACGAGAGCGAGTCGCCGTGGGTGGAGCATCCGCTGATCTCGGAATTCTGCCGAGATTACGCCAAGAGGTTCGCGAACGATCCGGAGGTGCTCGCTAATCTCAGCGACGAGAATCCGGTCATCGGAATGGCTCGCAAGCAATACGACCGCTGCACCAAAGAGCTTGAAGCATGGCTTCTCGCTCGCGGTGTCGATCGCACTTCCGCCCGCAAGCAGGCCCGCGGCGCCGCTCGCGGCTATCTCGGCAACGCACTGCAAACCGAGATGATCTTCTCCGCCTCGGTCGCCCAGTGGAAGCGAATCCTTCGACAGCGCGCCTGCGCGGCTGCTGACGCCGAGATCCGCGAGATCGCGTGCAAGGCTCTCGGAGAGCTCAAACGCAGCCGCTATGGCGAATCGTTCGCCGGTTTTGAGCTGCGGCAGTCACCGGACGGAATCGGACAGATCGCGGTCGAAGTGTAACCAGAGTGGTCACAGAAAAGCGGATGCCGCGCCTTGCATTCAGTCATAGTCCGCGGCATCCGCTTCCAAACTCTCACAATTCACGCAGGAGCACGTATCGTGCCTAAGTACATACCATCGCCGACAATCGCCATTCGTGAGCTGAACAAACTCCCAAGGGGCTGGAGTAAGTTTCGTGGGGTTGATGGCAACGCCGACAAGCTCAGGAAGCTTGCAGAAAAGGAGGAGTCTCGGCTGATGCGTAGTCCAGCCGCCGCCAAACTCAGGAAGTTACAGCAAGCCGCTCGGCGGGCTCAAAGCCGCGCCTATGTCGTGCGGGAAAAGTGGGACAAGGAAGTCGCCGAGCTCAAGCGCGACATCCGCCTCGACGGCGTAACGCCCGGCAATCTTCGTCGTCTCAGGAGGATTTGTAAGCAAAAGTAGTCGCCACGAATCCCCAACTCTCACAACGTCAATCGAACCAACCACACCCGAAAAGGACTTCCCGTGAAAACTTGGCTTCTCCGCCTGTTCCACAAGAAGATCATCTCGCTCGACGGCAGCCCGTATCTAACGAGGTACACGATCTTCCGCTGCCCGCTGTTCGGCGTCTTCTTGCATCACATCCACCGCAGCGACAGCGACCGCTCGCTACATGACCATCCGTGGTCGTTCGTCAGCGTCATTCTCAAGGGCGGCTACACGGAGGAGCTCCGGCTGCGGCCGGGGCATCACGAGGTCGGATGGCGCGGACCTGGCTCGATCCTGGTTCGCCCCGCGAAGGCTGCGCATCGCGTCACGATGAACAGCCCCACGTGGTCGCTCGTGCTCGTTGGCCGGCGATCTCGCGACTGGGGCTACCACACGGAGTCGGGTTGGGTGTCGGCGGGCGATTGATCCAAGGATGGTCTCCAGCGGCGGTTCGGTTCGATCTCTCGAACTGGAACCTCGGCGTGCATCGGCCGGACCGCCGCTGATTTTTCTGAGCGGAAGGAACCTACGTGATGGCCAAGAACAGCGACTTTAACGAAGTCCGTGAGCGAATCCTCGCCGGGCTCGATATTTCATACGAATACCAGCAGATGGGCCTGCGGATCGCCGGTGAGCCGCGAGCAAGCGGCAAGACTGAGGCATACTCGATGATCCGCGACGAGCGGAAGCCGAGTGCGTGGATCGACATCAACACCGGCATGTACGGCGACAGCGGACCGGGCGGCGAGAAGGGGCTTTCGTTCCTTGACTTCGCGATCAAGTACGGCGGTCAACCTGATTTCAAATCCGCAGTCGCACACTTCGCGGAAAAGGCCGGCGTCGAGCTCACGAAACCGAAGAAGAAAAAGAGCGACGACAAGTGGGAGGACAAGCTCCAGTTCGAGGACTGGTCCGAAGGCAATGACACCCTGGCTACGCTTTGGTGCATGCGGCACAAGCCCGGCACGTCGGTCGAAGCGATCAAGGCGGCGGGCGGTCAGATCGCCTACTACCCGTGCTGGATCGACCGCGAGACGAAAGAGAAGAAGCGTGGCCGGCATAAGTGCATCGCCCTGCCATGCTACGGCGAGGGACTGACGTCCAGCGAGCCGGTCGCCTGGGTGATCTATGACATCGCAGGGCAGAAGCTCAAAGTGCATCGCGGCAAAGGCGTCGAGCCCGACTTCGTGAAAATGAAGTCGGTCGGTCCTACTCGCGGCGCAATGATGGGCAAGGGCTCACTCGAACACCTGGCCGGCGACCGCGAGGGAATCGAGCTCGTTTGGAAAACGGCCGGGCCCAGCGATCTGCTCGCGCTGCTCACGGCCATCCCGCCCGAGAAGCGACCGTCGCATATTGCCACCTGCAACGCCAGCAGCGAGACCGGCGACGTGCTCTCGCACAACGCCGAGCTATTCATGGGCCTCGATGCGGCCGTGCTCCACGACGCGGACGATGCGGGCGAGCTCGGTGCGCCAAAGTGGTGCCTGCCGCTGCACTCGGTCGCCAAGAGCGTGAAGCACGTGCGGCTGCCGTACGACGTGACTCCTAAGAACGGCAAAGACTTCCGTGACTTCGTGGCGGACGGGAACAACTACGACTCCCTACTGACGCTCTATCACGCGTCGCCGCAGTTCCAGCCGGTCATTGATCCTGGTCACGAGAATGGTGACGCCGATGACAGCACGCTGATCGAGCGGCAGATCGTGTCGATGATCCAGCTCGACGTGCTCGGCGAAATGGATCGAGGCGGAGTGAAGGTGTTCAGTGAGTTCCATCGCAAGGCCGACGTGATCCCCGACATCGGCAAGATGTCCTACGAGAATCTACTGCGGATCGCCGGACCGCGAGTGAAGCAGCGAGTGATGCTCAGCAGCAAGGACGAGAAGCCGGGCATGGTGACGCTTCCCGAAGTCAAAAACGCTATCGCACTACTTGGCGGCTACAAGCGCATTAGCGATCAGACTGAGCTCGGTGCCGGCTGCTGGCCTGGCATGACCGAGATCGGCGAGGAGTACCCATCGGTCGTGATCGTCGGCAGCGGCGAGGCGGCTGAATGGAACGGCACAATGACGCTCGAACGCATCGACCACCCACGGTCGAAGGGTCATCTCCTCGACTTCGAGAGCAGCGACAAGCCGTGGTACGACTATGCGAACCTCAAGGCCCTGATTGAGCGGTGCGACAAAGCGTTTGCCAACGAGACGATGCACGAGGCCATCCGCCTGTTCGATCAGTTCCGCTGGAAGCATCCGGCCGGCGCGGTCACAGCTACCGGGCTCGTGATGGCGACGTGGGTCCAGTCGCTATGGGAGTGGCGGCCGCAGATCGCGGTCATCGGTCCCTCGAACTCCGGTAAGACCACGCTGTTTAACGTGCTCGACAAGATTTTCGGCAACCTGGCGCTCAAGTCGTCGAGCAGCTCGGCGGCCGGCATCCGACAGGCCCTCAAGACTTCCAGTCGCGTGCTGCTGTGCGACGAATTCGAGGACAGCCGCTATCGGGTGGAAATCCTCGAGATGCTTCGCGTCAGCGGCCGCGGCGACAAGATTCTGCGCGGGAACACGAATCAGCGCGGCCAGAGCTTCGGCCTGCGGCACATGGCCTGGGTCGCCGCGATCGAAGTTGGGCTCAAGCGGGCGCCGGACCGCAACCGGTTCATCATGCTCGAACTCGACAAACTGGGCGAGGAGCAGCAGAAGGCTTTCCAGCCGCCGACGTCCGCCCAGCTCGCCGACCTGGGGCAACGGCTCTTAGCGGTGGCGATCCGGTACGTCCATGAGGCTCGGCCGCTAGCGGTTGCCCTCAAAGAGCAGCGATTCCACGGCGTCGATGACCGCGTGGTCGAGAGCTATTCAGTGCCGGCCGCCATCCTGGCCGTGCTACAGAACCTCGACTTCCCGACCGCCGCGGAGCTGATGGACGAGATGCTCCAGGGCGTCGACCGCGAGCAGGGGAAGATCGCGGACGAGGCGGACCTGATGCACGGCATACTCTCAGCCCACATTCACACCGGGCGGGAGACCCTGTCAGTCGGCCAGCTGATCGACGTGGTGCTGAGGAAAGATACGGGGGCTGATGACGCAGAGAACCACCTGGCAAAGTGCGGGATCAAGATCGACTTCTTAAACGGAACCTCCAATCACCACGGGGTAGGGCATGGCGAGCGGTGCCTGAGCATCGCCTATCAGTCCGTAGCGAAGCACCTGCTGCGTAACACGCCCTGGGAGCACCAAAGCATCGACCAGATCCTCTGCCGCATTCCTGGGGCCGTTAAGACCCAGCGGCGGGTCGGTGGTCAGAAGCAGCGTGTGATCTTGATCGGCAAACAGCTCCTTGAAACCGAGTTCCTTGGCCATCGAGGAGAGGAGCAGCCGGCTACGTCCTTCTAACTGCGCAGTTACTGGGGACAGTAGTGTGACACTAAATGTGACAGTAGATACCGTAAGAGTAAGAGTAGTAAGAGTAGTAGTAGTAGTAGTTTAGAGAGATAGAGAGATAGAGATAGGGGGTTAGTGTCCCAGCGTCACAGGTGTCACAGGGGTTAGAGCTTAAAGGAGAGGGTTGAAAAAGGGTGGAGGGGGGGCGGCCGAGTGTCGGGCAGAAAATCTTTCCTTAAACGTATCTGGGTGCTGTAAATCGCTGTGACACTGGGACGGGGGGTATCTTAGGAAACGCAAACAATGACAATGCAAACACTTACGAAATTCGATAGTGTCACATCGGGGGAGAGCCAGAACGCGGGACACTGTGACACCTCCCGGCTCGATCCCGCCGCCCAGGCCGCGTCCGAGCTCATGGCCCTGATGCGGAACCGCCGCAAGTCAAACGACTTAGTCGTCCAGGCTGCCGTTCAAGCGGCCGCTGGGCCCAACACCGAACCCGCCCCGGCACCATGCGTGACTTGCGGCAACCCGATATTCTGGGTCGACCCATATCACAATAGGCACTGCAAGAAGTGCTCGCCGCCGCCCGCACGAGCGATGGTCGCCTGCGAGATCGTGGTC
>JBGSKX010000053.1:0-15605 GCA_041741015.1 Pirellulales bacterium | reverse complement strand
CGCGTGCGCGGCGGCCCAGGCGATGATCGCCTTGCTGGTCGCCGCGACTTCGGCCGTTTCGCCCACGGCGTCACTCACCAACAGCCGCGTGACAAGCTGCTTCAGCGGCACCGACGCGGCAGCATCGGGCAGTGGCACTTCCTTGAGCTTGCCCGCAATCTCCTTTTTCAGGCGGTCTTCCTTGGCGACTCCTTCGATGAATTCTTCCAGCGGCATGCTGATGCGTGTATCGAGCAGCGAGTTGCGGGCAATAATTGGCTCACTTAAGAATTGACTGATCGTGGCAATCGATTCATCCTTAACCTCGGTCTTCGCCAAATCGTTGCTGGCCTCTGGCGCGGCTTGGTTGAGGGTGCTCGTGATAATCTTGGTCATCGCGTCGATGTTCCTGCGGCTGGCGATCTGCTTGGCGAGTGCGTCCTTCTGTTGGGCATAATTGTTGCCGCCCCATTGCATTGCCCGCTGCTGGATACTTTCGTCGGCGAACGCCTTGCGGTGAGCAATGAACGCCTCGGCGGGATAGCCCATCTTCAGAAACCGCTCGGAGAGTCCGACGAGCGAACTCAAGTAGCGGTACTCGGCATAGCCGGGATTGCTCGCGTAACGCTCATCGACGGGAGAAATCTTCTTGAGCTCCTCGATCAGGATACGATGCGCGTCCGACGGTCGGTTTGCCTTCTCATAGGAGAACGCCAGCAGCGACATCGCCGTGTACTGAAAGTCGGAACTCTCGTTGATCTTGAAGACCTCCGCACCGGTGGCTTCCAGGATCTTTGCCGCCCGCTCCGGCTGCTTGGATTCGTGGGCGAGCATTGAAGCCAGCGACCAGACGGCCTGCGCATCCTGGTGCTGTTTCTCCTTCTTGTCGAGAAGCGGCTGCAACAGCAACTCCATCTCGTCGAACTTCTCCTGCCTGACGAGTAACATGCACAACAACGCTCGCGGGAACAGGTCATCTTTTGATTTTTCCAGCCGGGCCTGCATCGCGGTCGATACTTTCTGTACCAGTTCGGGATCGCTCATCACGATCGACGTGATGCCGTTGATCGTCCCGCTGGTCTGGCCATCCTGGCTCCGCGACCAGACGAAGGCGTTGTTCGCGAACTGATCGAAGTTGGCTTTGGGATCGGTCAGCTTCTCGGCCACCAGCGCCACCAGCTTGGGCTCGGGCTTGAACTTGAGCGAACCCAAGGAATACATCATCTGTGTCAACTCGTTCCAACTGAGCTCCGACATCGCCGCATAGAGCAGCCGGTTCAGCGCCTCGGGTTCCTTTTGTTGTCCGAGCTCGTTGCAGAGTTCGCTCAGGCGATAGCTCTGCGTGAACTTCTTGATCCCGCTTTCAGAAATCTTGTCCGCCAATTGGCCCCAGGCCTTGGCATTGGTGAACGTGTCGCGCATCTCGTAGTAATTGTTATTGAGGAGCTCGGGCGACTTGGTGACCGCGGCGATATACTTCTCCGCGGCTTCCTTATGCTTTTGCAAGCGGGCCAGTTGTTGTCCAGCGGCGTACAGGGCCCGCGGATCGTCCGGCGCGTTCTCGGCCGACTTGATCCGCAGTTTATCTGCGTCAGAGCGGCGGCCGGCCGCATCGTAGAAAGCGCACAGTTGATCGATCAGCTTGGTACTCTTGGGAGAGCGCTCGACAAGCCCTTCATAGTGCTTGATCAGTTCGTTGAGCTCGCCGGCCCGGGCCAGGACCTGAACGGCCTGCTCGTGCTGGACGTTGTCCGACGTGTAGTGATTCGAAGAACCGCGAGGCGTGGTGCGGCGAACGATCTGTCGGGCGATCTCGGCTGCGGCTTTATTGTCGCCGGCCTCGACATAACGGTTCATCAACTGGTTGAGCGTATTCTGCTGGCCTCCGGCCCGCCGCCGGATACGTCCCATCATGCGCTCGCCCAGCTCGCGCATGCCGAGTTGGTACATGAGATCCGCGAGCTTGAACTCCGTGTTCGCATCGAGTCGCAACGCGAACAATCGCTGGGCGCTCGACTTGGCTCGTTCGAGGTCGCCCTGCTGAAGCACGAGTTGCAGGATCGTCAGCTCGCGGTCGACCATGATCTGTTGGTTGGTTGGCTTGAGCGATTCGATCAGCTTGAGGGCCTCTTCAATGTTGCCCGACTCGTACAGCAAGCGCGAACGCATCAGGGCGATGTCCTGTGGATCGACCTGCAGTTCCTCGGCCGCTCGCAGGGTTGCTTCCGTCGCCGCACGATCTTCAAGCCAGTAGTGAACGGAGGCCTTGGCCAGGATCCGCGCGGCGCGCAGGTTTGGATCGTCCGTCTTTTCGCCGGCCCAGCTTTCGAGCTGAGTCATCAGCTTGGCCAGCTTGGTTTCATCCTCTTTGGCGGCCGAGTACACGCCGTGCACGGTCAGAATTGCGTCGGCGCCAAAGGCCGGCGTGACCGGGGGAAACATGACGCTCCGCTGCATGTACTGGCGGTTAACCTGCACGTTGTAGTTCAAGGCGTTCTGCGAGTTCTGCGTTCGCTGCCGCTGCGAAGGTCGCATCTGCGAGATCTGCAGAGCCTGCAGCTTGAGGACTTCGTCGATCATGGCCAGCGCGTCATCGAGCCGATCACGCAGGACGAGCACACTGGCCAGGGCCGCAAACTGCTGCCCGATGTTGCCGCGAAGCTGCGAGAGCTGCGAAGGGTTGCTCCCCATCTCCTTGATCGACCCGCGCAACAGCTCCATCGCCCGATCGATCGTCTTCTCTGAAGGTTCGCCGCCGAAGTTGGCGGATAGCAGCATGGCGGCGGCCTGCATCGCGGCCATCGGTCCGTTGGAGCTCCCCTTAGCCTGCTCGACGTAGCGATCGATCAGCTTGTCGGCCTGTTCCTGCTCGCCGGCCCGTGCCAGTTCGCCGGCCAGCCAGATGTCGTGGTAGTTCGGATTTCCGCGTTTGTTCAGCCGTGCCGCAATGCTGTTCAGGCGTTTGACCTGTTCGACCGTCTCCTTGTCGAGCGGCGGGGCCTCTCCGCCGGCGCTTCGAGCGGCGGTGTTGCGCTGATTGACGATCTTCTGAATTTGCAAGGTCGCCGCGTAGGGTTCGTCTCGCCCAACGAGTGCATCCAGGCACTTCTGGTACTGCTCGCTGGGCGTCTGAGAGTACATTACCCGCTGATCTTCCCAGATAAGATACGAAACGGCCTGCCACAGCTGCTTCACTTCGCGCGACTCGAGCGCCGCGTCGACATACTCGCTGATGAACTTGCTGGAATCGAATTTATCGCCACCGCTCAGCAGCGGCACGAGCGAAGCCAGCACGTGGACGTCCTGAAAGCATTGCGCTCGCAAGGCATTCGCCCCGTACTGCATTTGATTCGCGTTGCCGGTGAGCACCGCTTTGAGTTGCGGCACGACTTGCTGCATCCGCGTCGGCTGACCCAGGTACTCATAGGGGTCGTACTGATTGAACTTCTTGCCGCCACGAGCTTGCTGCTTCTTGATGTTCTCCCGCGTTTCCGCCGTTGGTTCTCCCGGCTCGACGTTCATTGCCATGACGCGCTCGGCAATCCGCTGCGCGTCGTCGTTCCGCTTCAGCTTGACATAAGCGATGATCGCCGGGCCAAGTAGCTCCCAATTGCTCGGGTCCGAAGCCATTGCCCGCTCAATCACCTTGACGGCTGTCTCATATTGTTCCTTGTTGATCAGCGTTCCGATCGATGCGTCGAGCGATTTGCGATCGTTGCCGCGCTGCGAAAGTTTCAGCCACATCGCCTCGGCTTCGTCGATCTCGCCGAGCTCCAGCAGTAAGTTGCCCAAGAGATACTCGGCCTCGGGCGTCGGTGCCGCGGCGACCAGCCTGCGCTGATACTCCACGGCCGTTTGAAAATCGAACTCGGCCCGCGACAGCGCCACGAGCTGTTCAAAGAGCTTCGTATCGCGGGTATCCTCGCGGGCCAGCCCTTCCAGCAGTTGCTTGGCCATCCCCAAGTCGCCGGCGGCCTGGTGCGCGGCGGCAGTCCAGAGCGCGGCGTCGCGCGGCTTGTTCTGTTCGCGGCCGATCGATTGCAGCCGCTCGACCAGGGCCTCGAATCGGTTCGTGCGCAAATAGAGCTCGGTGAGCGGAGCAATTACCGTCGACCGCTCATCAATATCCTTGCCAAGTTCGAATGCCCGCCAATAGAGCTCGATCGCCTCGTCCGTTTCGAACTCCTCGGACAGCATCCGGGCCAGATAGCTGACGGCCTCGGGATCGTTGGGATTGCCGCGCACGTTGCGACGAAGCACTTCCAGGCCACGCATGCCGTTGCCGGTGCGAAAGCAGAGGTCCGCAAAGAACCGATAGTGCTCGGAGTTACCGGGCGCCGAGGCGATGAGCTGTTCGCCAGCTTCCAATGCCGCCTCGACGTTGCCAATTCGCATTTCAAGCGACGCGATCTGCGTCAGATAACTACTCAGATAGCGGCGATCGAGCGTGGAGAGCTTGCGGTAGGAGTCGATCGCGTCGCCAAAGCGGCCGGCCCGCTCCTGCAGCGTGGCGGCGGCTTCCCAGATCGAGACGTCGTTCGGCGCCAGCTTCGTGGCCTTATCGATCGCGTCACAGGCCACTTCAAACTTGCGATCCGCGTCATGCAATAGTGCGAGCAGCTTCCAGGCCGTGGGATCGTCAGCCTTGTCGCCATTGACCGCGACTTGCGCTTCTTCGATCCGCTTCTCGAGTTCGCCGGCCGCCTGATAGTTCTTGATCCTCTCGCTCATTACCAGTTCGCGCAGTTCGGGATCCTCGGCCAGCGGCTCGGCCAGCTCGAGCTGCTTGAGCGAGTCTTCATAGCGCTTCGCGTCGCGCAATAACTCGGCATACCGCGTGCGATGCCCGAAAGTGGGCTTCATCTCGCAGGCTTTGGCAATGGTTTCGAGCGCTTCGGCGTCGAAGTGGAACGTGCCGAGTACTTCGCTCAAACGGACCAGGTTGTCGCGCGTTTCACGCTCTCCGCTGGCCAATTCTCGCCACGCGGCCAGGGCTTCTTCCTTGCGGTCGAGCTGGTGCAGAAATTCACCCAGGTATTCACGGTATTGCGGTTCGTTCGGCGCCAGTTTGATGGCCGTCTGGTACTGTTCGATCGCGGCGTCCGTGTTCCCGCTGGAGCGCAACAAGTCGGCCACACGCGAGACTGTGACAGGGTCGTCTCCGCGTTTAACGAGCATGCGGCGCCAGACTTCGCCCGCCTCCTGGCGGCGTTCTTCCTGCGGCCGTTTGTCGTCGGAATAGATCAACTCACCCCACCGGACAATGTAGTCGGGATTGTCGGGCTGCAGTTCGACAAGCTGCTCCATCTCCTTAGCGGCCTCGGCGTAGCGATCGTCACCGGCCAGCGACTCGACCAGCGCCAACCGCGGCTCGGGCGTCGTGGGAGACTTCTTGATCGCATCGCGAAACCACTGCTCAGCCTCGGGCAGCCGGCGCTGCGCGGCAAGCATCCGCGCCGTGCGCATCATGGCGTCGACGTCGTCCGGATTGCGCTTGACCCAATCGGTGTAGTACGTGACGAGACCGTCAATGTCGCCGCTGGACCAGAATACTTCCTCGATGCGTCTGCGGATATCGCGATGCAGCCAGCTCTCGGGGTTCACCTGCGCGAGCTGCTTCTCGAAGTCGGCCAGTGCGTCCTTGGTATTGCCGAGCTGGGCCTTGAGCTGCGCGGCACGAACGGCCAGCTCCACTTTGCGGAAGCGATCTTTCACGCTGCTGGCCAGCTCTGTGTAACGTTCGAGTGCCGCGGCCGTCGCTCCTTCTTCGGCGAGGATCGCCGCGATCTGTTCGCGGACTTGCAAGTCGCCGGGGAATTGCTTCTCGAGTTGCTGCCAAACCTCCAGTGCTTCCTTGTTGCGACCGGTACGCTGGTAGATGCGACCCAAGTCCTGAAAAATTGCCAAGAGGTCGGCCCGCGCCGGTTTGCGATCGATGGCCCGGCGATAAGCTTCGGCGGCGCGGTCAACTTCGCCCACCATCAAGAGAGTCTTGCCGAGGTAGTAGCTGGCCAGCGGCTCTTTGGGCAGTGCCGCTTCGGCCTTCTCGAGCGACGCAGCGGCGAGCGCGTCGTAACCGCACTGCATTTGGACCATCCCCAACACGAGCCACAAATTGCCATCGCCCTTGGCTTCCGCTTCTTTTTGCAACGACGCGGTGAACTCATCGAGCGAGCCGCGGGCCACGTGATAGCCGTAGACCTTATCGAGCGCCGTGCCCAGGCGTGGGCGCTTCTTCAGCAGCTCCAGAAATCGCTCAGCGGCGATCCGTTCCTTGGCCACTTCCGGACTTTCTTCCGCGGTGTCTACCACGGCCTGTGAGCTGGCCTGGCTGGCTGGATTCTCATCCTGGGCACGGGCAGATTGCCCTGCAGACGCGAAACTGAATCCCAGCGAAACGACAAGGACAGAAGTGCGCACAAAGCGAGCGCACTGGTCCAGTTCCTGGCGGCACATGTTCCGAATCCCTTTGAGCCGAGAAGAAATGTTCCCGTTAAGCATAGGTAGACTCAAACTCGCGAGCAACGAAAATTGACATTGGCCCCTGCGGACCTTAGAACCTTGAATGGCGACAGAACACAGAGGCCTCTAACGTGCACCTTCGAGGTGGCGATTTACTCCCCATCGACCGCACTCCCGACAATCACTGCTGCGCTCGGAGCGAGCGCTGCAAATCACGCGAATAGTTGTTAACACAAGTTTGGCGTGCCAGATATTAACACACCGCCTGTCGTCGACTTGATAACGTAGAGAAGTCTCCGGCAATCACCGTGGCTCACGCCTAGCAAGAGGTGGATCGCATGACCGACATCGACAGTGAGTTGCGCGCTGCGCTCGATCAGTTTCGCACCGATTTCCAGCGCCTCCGCTCCGAGATCGGAAAGGTCATCGTCGGCCAGCAGGAGATCGTCGACGGCGTGCTGATCGGACTCGTCGCCGGCGGCCACGTACTACTTGAGGGCGTGCCGGGCCTGGGCAAGACGCTGCTCGTCCGCACGCTGGCCAGCGTGCTCGAAGCGCCGTTCTCGCGCATCCAGTTCACGCCCGACCTGATGCCTGCCGACTTGATTGGCACGAACGTACTCGTCGAAGCGGAAAGCGGCGCTCGCAGCTTTCGCTTCGAACGCGGACCGGTCTTCGCCAGCGTCGTCCTGGCAGACGAAATCAATCGCGCCACGCCGAAGACGCAGTCCGCTCTCTTGGAAGCGATGCAAGAACGCAGTGTGACCGTGGCCGGTGTCTCGCATCGGCTGAACGAACTGTTCTTCGTGCTCGCGACGCAGAATCCACTCGAGATGGAAGGCACCTATCCGCTCCCCGAAGCGCAGCTCGACCGTTTTCTGTTCAAGTTGCTGGTGCCGTTCCCGACTTCGGACGAGATCGAAACGATTCTTGATCGCACGACCGAGTCGTTCTCGCCCGAGACCAACAAGTTGTTCGAGCCAACCCGCGTGCTGGAGATGGGGCGGCTGGCCCGGCGGATCCCCATCAGCGATGAAGTGCGGCGGTACGCGATCAACGTCGTGATGGCCACGCATCCCGAGCATGAATCGGCCAGTCCCATGGCGCGGCGGTTCGTCCGCTTTGGCAGCAGCCCGCGCGGCGCACAATCCGTCATCCTGGCGGCCAAGATCACGGCGATTCTCGATGGGCGCTATCACGTGGCCCGGGCGGATATTCGCTCCGTGGCCCCCGCCTGCCTGCGGCATCGGATCCTGCTGAACTTCGAAGGCCAGGCTGAAGACGTGAAGCCCGACGCCATCGTCGAAGACGTGCTCGATCATGCCGGCGAATTGAAAGCGGTTGCATAAGGGTCGCCTTAATTACAGCATCGTCACCCCCTCAGGCGCTTTCGCGGCATGGCCCTGTTCGACTCCGAGTTTCTGAAACGGCTCGAATACCTTTCGCTGGTATCGCGACGGGTATTTCGTGGTCGCTTGCTCGCGCAGCGGCGAACCAAGCAACTCGGCGGCGGCATCGAGTTCGCCGACCATCGCGAGTATTCGCCGGGCGACGACCTGCGCTACCTCGACTGGAACATCTATGCACGCTACGGCGACGTGCTGCTCAAACGGTTCCAGGAAGAAGAGGACCTGCACGTTTACTTCCTGATCGACGTCTCGCGCAGCATGAGCCACGGCAGCGGCGAGAAGCTTGATTATGCCCGGCGTGTCGCCGCGGCGCTGGCGTACATTGCGCTGGCCGACATGGACCGGGTGAGCATCTACGCGTACAGCGACGCGGTGACCGAAGTGCTGCCGCTGACGCGTGGCAAGGACCGCATCCTGAGCGTGCTGCGGTTTCTCGAGAATCTCAAGCCCTCTGGCGCGACCACGCGACTGCAAGCGGCGGCAACGAGCCTCGTGCATCGGGCCAGCCGCAGCGGACTGGTGATCGTGCTCAGCGATCTCTACGACCAGCAAGGCTTTCGTGCCGGGCTCGACATGCTGCGCTATCACCGCTTCGAGCCGCACGTAATTCAACTGCACACCGCGGCCGAAGCGAACCCTACCTGGCTCGGCGACATCGAGCTCGAAGACGCCGAGTCTGGCGATCTGCGCAAGCTCACGATTACCGAACGCAAGTTGCGACAGTATCGGGAGCTGTTCACCGAGTTCCTCGCGTCCATCGACAGTTACTGCCGGATGTACTCGCTAAGCTGCACGCGGACGACGACGGACCTCCCCTTCGACGAACTGATCCTGCGGATGATGCGGACCGCCGGAGTGACTACTTAGTTACCAGATTTTGCCAGCGGATCGCAGAGCGAACGGACCATGAACCTTCTGGAATTTGCCAATCCGAGCGGCTGGTGGTGGCTCGCGCTGGCGATTCCGATCCTGCTGCTGTACATCCTGAAGATTCGGCTCCGCCGCCAACAGGTTCCCACCCTGCTCTTCTGGGATCAACTGTTCGACGAGAAAAAGCCGCGAGCCTGGTGGCAGCGGCTGCGGCATTTGCTGTCGCTGCTGCTGCAGTTCGCGTTCCTGGCCCTGGTCGTCGCGGCGCTCGTCGATCCCTTGTGGAGTTGGCAACGCGAACAAGCTCGGCGGATCGTGCTGGTGATCGATAACTCGGCCAGTATGCGCGCCGCGGAAGCCCAGGGGACAACCCGGCTGGACGAGGCCAAGCAGGCGGCCGGGTCGCTCGTGCAGTCGCTCCGCAGCCAAGACCGGATGGCCGTGCTCTCGGCGGCCGGTCGGCCGGAAGTCGTGATCGGCATGACCGATCATCAGCGTTCGCTGCTAAACGCAATTGGTGGCATTCCCGCTACCGACGGACCAACTGACGTTGCCGCCGCGGTCACCGCCGCCGAGCGTTTGCTGGCGGATCACGAGCACGGTGAAATCCTGGTCATCACCGACGGCTGCTTCGCCGATCTCGATGCGTTGAAAGCAAACCCGCGGATTACGCTCTACGGCGTTGGCAGCAAACAGGATAACGTCGCGATCACTCGCTACCAGGTTCGCCGCAGCCTGCTCGACGCGGTCGGTTACCAGGTGCTGCTCGACGTGACGAACTTCTCCGACGCGGACAAGAGCTGTCGCGTCGAACTGGCGCTGGGTGAGGAACTCGTCGACGTCCTCCCACTCGACCTCAAGCCGGGCGAAACCGTCTCGCGATTCGTTGACCACACCTCCGCCACGGGGGGAGAACTGCACGCCAAGCTCGATGTCGCGGACTCGCTGGATACGGACAATCGTGCCCTGGCCGTGCTGCCCGAGCGCAAACCGGTGCGTGTGCAACTTGTGACCAAGGGGAACTTGTTTCTCAAAGGTGTGCTCGAATCGATTCCGCTGGTGGACTTGCAGATCACCAGCGAAGCGCCCTCGGTCGCGCCGCCGGGCGGCATTCTGGTGCTGGACAAGATCGTGCCGGCCCAGCTCCCCTCGGGCCGCGTCGTCGTCGTCGATCCGCAAACGGCGACCGATGCCTGGACGCTGGGCGAGCCGCTCTCACAGCCGATCGTTGCCAAGGTCGATAAAGAATCGCCGCTGGTGCAGCACGTGCGGCTCGACAACGTGCTGTTCCCCGGCGCGCGGCAGATGTCGTTCACCGGTGAAGTAGAACCCTTGATTCAAGACCCGCTCGATGGCCCGCTGTTTGCACGGCTCGAGCGCCCGGGCGGCGACGCGGTCGTGCTGGCCTGCAACCTGGATCAGGGCGATCTGCCGCTGCGGATTGCGTTCCCTGTTTTGATGAAGAACACGATCGAGTGGTTCCAGGGAAACTCGGGTGAACTTCGGCCGGCAATGGCAACAGGCGAAATGCTGGCCCTCGATGTCCCGACGGTGGGCAACAAGTCGCTCGTCGCGAATGCGGGGCCTGTTGAGCCCTTGGACGAAGCGGTCGAAGTGCAGGCCGTCGATGGCGAGATCCGCTCGACGACGCAAGCGCTGGAATTGGTCAGCCCCTCGCAACAGATTACGCCGCTGGCGCGAACCGGCGAACAAGTGACGTTGGGACCGCTCTTGGAAACGGGGCTGTGGACGGTGCGATCGGCGAGCGCGGCGGGCGATAAGCCAGTGGTGCTCACGCCGATCTCCAGCAAGAGCACTGGCGACGAAACCAACACTGAGAGCGACATTCTCATCGCTTGCAACCTGGTGGACCCGGCCGAAAGCGATCTGCGACCGCGAGGTGAACTCGCCGAGGTGCAAGGCCGCAGTCTCGCGATTCTTGGCGGCCAGTCGCTGTGGTTTTATCTGACGCTCGTCGCGGCGCTGTTGATCGCCTCCGAATGGTGGCTCTACCAGCGGAGGATCGTAGGATGAACGATCCTGCCTTGACCAGTAGCTGGTCACTGGAACTCGTGCGGCCTCACATGCTGTGGCTGCTGGTGCTGCTTGCTCCGCTCGGCTGGTACTATCTGCGCAGCCTGAGCGATTTCCCGCGCTGGCAGCGGCTGGCGTCGCTCGCGTGTCGCGCCGTTGTCGTGGTACTGCTGGTGCTCGCGCTCGCGGGTCTTGCGCTCTTGAACCCGACCGCGCGGCAGTATGTGGTGTTCGTGGTCGATCGATCATTGAGCATCGACGAGACGGCCGAGAAGCAAGTGAATGCCTACCTGGCCGAAGCATCCCAGGCCGCGGGCGCGAATACCATCGCCTACATGGACGCGGCCAGCGCTCCTTCAAAGGTGACTGAGAAACGCGACGAGCTTCCCAAGCTCGTGGACGATGCGCGCCGCGGAACGAACCTGGCCGCGGCGGTCGAAGTGGCCACCGCCGCGATTCCGCCGGGTTATGTCCCCCAGATCGTGCTGCTCACCGACGGCCGGCAAACGTCGGGCGACGTGCTGCAAGCCGCTTCCAATCGCCGCGTGCCCGTGAGCGTGGTGCCACTCCCCGTGCGCGATGAGCCCGAGGTGCAGGTAGCCGAAGCCACGGCCCCCGCCGAAGTTCGACAAGGCGAACCGTTCTATGTCGAGGTCGTCGTTTCTTCGAACCACGACGACGAGGGATTCATCGACGTCTATCGCGGCGACATTCTGGTGAGTGAGGGCAAGGAACCTCTCAAGATTCGCTCAGGCGAGAACCGCTTCCGCTTCCGCCAATCGATCGACGACGAAAGTCAAACCGACTACGCCGTGCGGATCCGCGATTTCCAGGACACGCTGCTTGACAACAACGCCGCTTCGGCCGTGGTCTATGCCGCGGGCAAGCCGAGCGTCCTGGTCGTCGACACGGATGTCGAACAAACAAATCATTTCCGCTGGGCGCTCGAAGAGCAGGACATGCTCGTGCAGGTGCGCCCCGCCGAGGGCATCCCCCGTTCGCTCGCCGAATTGCAGAAGTTCGATTGCCTCGTGCTCTCGAACGTGCCGGCCACGGCCATGTCGCTGGCCCAGATGGAAATCATCCGCACATATGTTGAAGACCTTGGCGGTGGATTGGTGATGATCGGCGGCGACCAGTCCTACGGCCTGGGCGGTTACTACAAAACAACGCTCGAAGAAATCCTGCCCGTCCGCAGCAACTTCGAGAAAGAGAAAGAAAAACCCTCGCTGGCGATGGTCTTGGTGATCGACAAGTCGGGCTCGATGGGCGGCGAAAAGATCGAACTCGCCAAAGATGCCGCCAAGGGCGCCGCCGAACTCTTGGGACCCAAGGATCAGCTCGGCGTCATCGCCTTCGATGGCGACAGCTACTGGATCAGCGAACTGCACTCCGCCTCGGACAAGGGATACATCATTGATCGGATCAGCACGATCGAAGCCAGCGGCGGCACGGCGATCTATCCCGGGCTATCCGACGCCTACGAAGCCTTGGTCGGCGCCTCGGCAAAACTGAAACACGTGATTCTGCTCACGGACGGTCACAGCACGCCAGGCGATTTCGAAGGAATCGCCAGCGACATGGCAGCCGCCCGGATCACACTCAGCAGCGTGGCCGTGGGAGATGGTGCCGATCAAGAGTTGCTCGAACAGTTGGCCCAGACCGGCGGGGGCCGCTACTATTTCTGCGACGATCCGAACAGCGTCCCGCAGATCTTCGCCAAGGAAACGGTCGAAGCCAGCAAGTCGGCGATCAACGAACTGCCATTCGTTCCGCTCACGGTACGTCCGACGCAAGTGCTCTCCGGGCTAGGACTCGACTCGGCGCCCTTCCTACTCGGTTATGTAATGACGCGGCCCAAGCCGACCAGCGAGTTCATTCTGGCCAGCGAGGCGGGCGATCCGGTGCTCGTCTGGTGGCGCTATGGCCTTGGCATGACCGTCGCGTTCACGTCCGACGCCAAGAGCCAGTGGGCCGCCGAATGGCTCACGTGGCCCAACTTTGGACCATTCTGGGCGCAAGTTATTCGTCACGCCATGCGCAAGAGCGAATCGAAAGGAGTGTTCGTCGAAGTCGAGCGGCACGGCGAAGACGCCCGCGTCGTGGTCGACTCGGTGGATGCAGCCGGCCGCTATATCAACGAAGCTCAGACGAACATGACTTTGATCGAACCGAACCTGGGGCGACAGGATCTGAAGCTGGTACAAACCGCACCCGGCCGCTACGAAGCTGAGTTCAAGACGCCGCGCAGCGGGTCCTATCATCTCGAGCTTTCGCAGGCCAAGGATGGTGCCACGACGTTTCGCCAGACGCGCGGCGTTGTGGTGGGCTATCCCGACGAACTGCGACTCGGCCCGCCGGATGAGGAACTGATGAAACGCATCGCGGCTGCCAGCGGCGGCAAATTCAAGCCGAGCGCCGCCGAAGTATTCAACCTGGGAACGCGCGTGGCGCAGCGTGCCACGCCACTCTGGCCGTACCTGCTGATGGCGGCGCTGGCCGCCTTTCTGATCGATGTCGCACTGCGGCGGATCGACTTCTCGTTGTGGTTCGGCGGCAATGCGAACCGCGCACCCCTGCCCCGCCCGGCTGCCGCGGCAGCGCGGTAAATTCTGCGTGAAGATCCGTGCGGGCTCGCGGTTACTCTGCAAACAGGCGCGCCGATTGCATGATGGCGGCATGCGGCCTTCGTTTCCCTGGCAAAAAGGCGACCTCCATGCTTCTAACCAAAGTCATTCTCGGGCTGATCGGAGCGATGTACATCGCCCTGGCCGTTTGGTGCTCGGTCCAACCCGAGCGAACCTCGAATACTGTCGGCTTTCAGTTGCGCCCCGGCTCGGGTCAGTCGGAGTTCCTGACCATTTATGGGGGGCTGGAATTGGCACTCGGACTGGCATTTCTGGCACCTCTGCTGCGCGAAGAGTACGTGCCGTATTCCCTGCTGCTGTGCCTTGTCGTCCACACGTCACTGGTCGCATTCCGCACTGCGGGCTTCCTGATGTTTAGCGACATTCCGCGCACGACTTATTATCTGGCCGCGGCCGAGTGGGGACTGTTGCTCATTGTCGGGTGGCGGTGGATAGCCCGCTGAGCTGCGCGGTTTGCGATACCAAGTGCGGCGACGCTCGCGCCACGCGAAAGCAGCCAGCCCAACCGCCAGGATCACCAGCGACGACGGTTCGGGAATCACCGGCATGAGATTCACCTGTGTGAACTGGCTGATCTCGGCGAGCGCCAGAATGTCCGCCTCCGAGGCGTAGCGACGAACGCCAGATGGACGCGACGAGCGGAGCAGCGCTCGCGCCAGGTTCAAGTGCGCGTCACCGGCATTGAGCGGCAGCGATGCACCGGCATACGGCAAGGGCACGGTAACGTCGACATCGCCATCGGCTGCTTCCGCCACGTACGCGTTGTTGGCCGATGACAATCCCAGCGCGTGGCCGATTTCGTGCAGCACGGTCGAGAACAGGTCGTGCCGGATGGCGAAGCCGGTCGCACCGGTAAACTCGCGGCCGACGTTCATCAGGCCGGCGCCGAGGTCACTCGTATACTCGGTGAATGTCGAATACTCGCTGGCCTCGTACGGCGTGGGATCGGCAAACCAGATCGTCGAGCCGTCGCTATCGAGTGCAATTGTTCCTACCGTTTCGCGGTGCGGCGAGCCACCCTCGGACACCAGGCGATGCGTGCCCGTGGTGCCGCCATCACGTGGGAACCATCCGTACTCGATGGTAAGCGTGAACGGGTCAGCGAAGGCCGATTCCCAATAGGCAATCGCGGCGTCAACGGCGGCAGTCAGATGACCACCACCGACGGCATTGCCGGGCTGGGCTTCGGCAGTGCCGAACGTTCCGAGCATTTCACCTGGTCCGCGATAGATCGCGTTGATGGTGATCGCCTGAGTCGCGGTCGGCGCGAGCAGTATCGCAGCGGCCGCGAATAGGAGAACAGTCGGTGCGAGCGCCCGCTTCCATGGCCGCAGGGGCCACGAAGGGGTCAAGTTATGCGATCGCATAAAGCTGCACCGAAAGTCCAGATGGTTTACCGACTCTAACCACAAAGTGGGGGGGCAGTCAACGTTTTTCTGGAGCGATCCTGACAAAGAGTCGTTCGATCGGCAAACAACGAGGTGCCCGACGACCTGGTCACGAGGGCCATCCGGCCGCGACTCCTGGATTCTGTTTGGCCGTCGAGGGGATCGGCATCCCAAGCCGACTTTTCGAGGCTGCGGTCCCAGCCTGCGCTCCGAAAACACGGCCCTCGAGGCTTAATTGCTTGTGGTATCATAGTCCCTGCCTGCTAGAGAGCCCTGCCTTCCGACACTTCCCTGTTCGCGGACCACCCCTTACTGATCTTGTGCTGCGGCATGTACTGGCGAATGTTCGAGCGACCCACACGAACAAAATCGGCTTCCTTCAAGGCCGCGATCGCATGGCTCGTGGTGCAGAGCGCCGGTGCGCTGGCCGATCCGGTCGACTTCGTTCGCGACGTGCGTCCGATCCTCCAAAAGCATTGCTACGCTTGCCATGCCGCGGAGGAGCAGAAAAGCAGCCTGCGGTTGGATATCAAGTCCGAAGCCTTCAAGGGCGGCGAAGTTTATGGACCCAGCATCGTGGCGGGTAACTCAAAAGATAGTCCGCTGATTCAGTTCGTCAGCGACGCGGACGCCGACCTGCGGATGCCACCCGAAGGCGAAGGACTCGCGGCGGCGGAAATCACCACCCTTAAGCAGTGGGTTGAAGACGGCGCGAACTGGCCAGACGGAGTCGATCTGGCATCGCTCGTCGACCGGCGCGACCACTGGTCGTTCAAGCCCCTCGCCGCGCCCGCGCCGCCGGCCGCAACCGGGCC
>JBGSKX010000052.1:0-12419 GCA_041741015.1 Pirellulales bacterium | reverse complement strand
CTGGTGCGCGATGCGAAGCTCCAGCCCGGCGAGACGCTGTTCGTTAACGGCGGCTCCGGCGGAGTTGGCAGCACCGTGGTGCAAATGGCCAAGGCGATTGGCGCTCGCGTGATCACCACGGCCGGCAGCGAGGAGAAGCTGGCGCTGTGCCGCGAGCTCGGCGCCGACGTGGCGATCAACTACAAGACCGACGACGTCGATGCCATGATCAAGTCCTTCGCGCCGCAAGGCGTGAACGTCTTCTGGGAAACGCTCCGCGAGCCCGACTTCGATCGCGCCGTGGCCCTGCTCGCCCCGCGCGGGCGAATGATCCTGATGGCCGGTCGCGAGGCGCGCCCGCCCTTCCCAGTCGGTCCGTTCTATGTGAAGGGCTGTTCGCTGCACGGCTTCGCGATGTTCAACGCCACGCCGGACGAGCAGCGGGCCGCGGCTGAGGACATTAACCGCTGGCTGAGCGAAGGGAAGCTGAAGGCGAACATCGACCGCGTCGTGCCGCTTTCCGAGATCGCCGCCGCCCACCGCCTGCAGGAAGACAACACGATCCACAAAGCCGGCACGCTGACCGGGAAGATCGTGATCAAGGTTTCGAGTTGACGGGGATCACGCTGCTCACTCTCAGAGCAGCGTCAGCTTCACATTCTCCGCCGTGCGGTCCGCACCCGCGGCCTGGAAGCCGAACGTGATCTTGCCGCCCGGGGCGATCCGGCCATTCCACGACGCCATCCGAATCACGTAGCGCGAACCAACGCGGCTCACGATCTCGGCATTCCAGGTGTTCGTGATGTTGGCGTCCAGATCGAACTCGAGCTGCCAGCCGCCGGTGGTGGTCGTGCCCGTGTTCGTGATCGTCATGTCCGCCACGAAGCCCGAACCCCAGTCGTCGCGGACCGCAAACACGACCTGCGATTGCGCCGGCGGCTGATCATCGTTGGTGATCGTGCCGGCGGCGGTGCTCGTGGCGATCGTCGCGCCGCTGGGGCTGCTCAGCACGACATTGAACGTCTCGTTGGCTTCGACAGTCGTATCTCCGCGCACAGCGACGGTAACCAACCGCGTCGTCTGGCCCGGCGCGAAGGTCAGCGTTCCGCTCGCGGCGTTGTAATCGCTGCCAGCCGTCGCGGTGCCGTTCGCGGTGGCATAGCGGACGGTCACGGCGCTAGTCGCCGCTTGCGAGAGTCTCACCGTGAACACCAGGTTTCGCGTTGCCGAATTGCCTTCTGTCGTGCTCGCACTGGTGATCGCCAGCGAGGGCAGTACCTGCTGGACATCGTCATTCAGAATCGTTCCAAAGCCTTGCGAGGTGGCGATTGTCGCGCCGCTTGCCGACGTTAATTGAACCAGGAAACGCTCGTTCGCTTCGACGGCCGTGTCGCCGAGAATCGCGACGTCGATTGTCTGCGCGGTTTGGCCCGGCGCGAACGTCACTGTGCCGCTCTTGGCGTTGTAGTCGCTGCCGGTGGTGGCCGTGCCGTTCGCCGTGGCATAGATCACGGTTACGGGACTGCTGGCCGCGGCGCTGAGCGTGACCGTGAACCGCACGGTTGCCGTGCCCGCGTTCCCTTCGGTCTGCGAGGCATTGTTGATCGTCACGTTCGGCGTGGGGGGCGGCGTAATCGCGTCGTCATCCAGAATCGTGCCGATTGCGCTCGTGCGGGCAAGCGTTGCGCCCGCCGGACTCGAAAGCCCGACAGTGAACGTTTCGGTAGCCTCGGCCACCAGGTCGCGCACGACCGGCACCGCCACTGTTTGCGATGTCTGTCCCGGTGCAAAGGTCAGCGTTCCGCTGACTGCGGTAAAGTCGCTTCCTGCCGCGGCGGTGCCACCCGCCGTGGCATATCGCACGGTCACGGTCTGACTGGTCGCCTGCGAGAGCGAAACCGTGAACACGGCAGTGGTCGTGCCCGCTCCCGCGCCGAACGAGAATTGCACGGGCTGGAGCGCCGTTACCTTGTTCTGATGCACGGTATTCCAGTCGTCAGTCAGAATGCCCCCGGTATCGCTGCTGTTGGGATTCCACGACCAGTACGTCCAACTGATCCCCTGCTGTCCCGGCGCGAGATCCTTGGTGCCGTTGCCGTCGAGGTCGCCGCCCAGATACTCGATCATCTTGGCGAACCACTGCTGATCGTTCGTCGTCTGCAACTTGCTGCCGAATTCGCCCAGCAGCACGGGTGCGATTCCCTGCCGGAACAGGTATCCCCAGTTCTTGTCCCACACCGACGGCAGATTGTTCGGATAGTTCGGATCGCTGAACCATGACTGATCATAGACCGACTGCGGATAGCTGTGCGGCGAGTAGACCAGCCGCCCCGGGGTGTTCAGCCGCACGGGATGCGCGCCCGCGTTGGAAAGGTTGCCGCCCCACCAGTAGTTGCCGCTCGAAGCCGACTCGACGCCTTCGACGACGATCAACCAGTCGGGGTTGACGGCCAGGATGGCGTTCCCCGCCCGCTCGGCAGCCAGCCGCCAGTCGTTCGCGCTGCCGTCGCCCCAAGTCGCCGGACCGTGCGGTTCGTTATGCAAGTCGGCGCCGATCACGGTCGGATTGCCCGCATAGCGCGCGGCGAGCATGGTCCAGTTGCTGATCCACTTGCTCTCGGGATACGCACTGGTGAACCACATGCCCGACTCGTTCGCGCTGTTGCCAGCCTCCGAGCGGTGGTGGTCGAGCAAGATGCGCAGACCGATTTGCCCGGCATAGTCGACGATCTTGTCGATGAGCTGGATGCCGGCGAGCCCCACGAGATCGGGATTCTGGGCATAGTTGATGTTCGTCGGCTTGCTGGCGGCCTCGAACAGTTGATCGCTGTAAGGCAGGCGGATCGTATTGAACCCGGTGGCCTTCATCTGATCCATCATCGACTTGTAGCCGCGTGTCCAGAGCCCATGCGGCGCGAAGTCGCGGGTTTCCAGCCCAAACCAGTTTACGCCGGCAACGCGCACGTTCTGGCCGTTCTCGTCAACAATCTGATTGCCTTGCGTGTGAAAGAAACCGCTGACGGCCGTGGTCGAGGGATTCCCCTCAGTGACGTTCACGTCACCGATCGTAATCGTGGGTATCACCGGCGGCTGCGAGGTCTGACCGTTCAGCAGGTAGTTGCGCGGTGTGCCACTGCCGCCGTTGGCCACGAAGCCGAAGGAGACGGTCTGTCCCACGCCGAGCGTGCTGTTGTATGGGGCGCTTTCGATCACGTAATGGTTGCCCTGCTGGCTCACGATCCGCGCATCCCAGATGTTGGCAATCGTGCGATCGTAGTCGAACTCGATCCGCCACGGATTGAGCGTGCCTGCCTGATCGTTCGTCACGGCGATCTGACCCTGCAGTCCACCGCCCCACTCGTTCACGGTGCTGTAGCTCGCGGCCAGCGCTATGCGGTCCTCGAGTGACTCGAGACCGAGCTGCTCGTGGCCTGCGAGTTTGTTTCGACCGCGTTTGCCTTGAATCCCAGCCAGCCAGTTTGTCGATTGCGAATCCATGGATGCCTTCTCCCTGCATGTTGGCTCTAGTTGTTGTTCCGAGATGCGCAAACTGAAGCGATCACGAGCGCGCAACGTCAGTCCGCGCAAAACCGTGAATGGATGCTGCCGCGCGAGAATCGCGCAGCCGTGTGGCGATGTGTTCCGAGTGCCTCCCCGAATGGCTCTGCCCCGAGCCCGGGGTACAAGATAATTCGGGTCCGGGCAGAGTTCTAGCAGATTCTTCAGAAAACTTGCGGCCCTACGGCTTCCCTGCACGCCAGGCAAATTTCTGAATCGACGCGATCTGCTCTGCGTCGAGTCCGTTCAGTTCCGACACGATGCCCACGGGATTTGCCCCAAGCAGTCGCGCCAAGAATACGCACGCCGCCAGGTACGAGCCAGCGAGCGTCGGATGGCTGCCATCCCGGTCGTAGAGTTCCGGCTCAGCGTGCTTCGCCCGAAACGCCTGCCAGGCCTGACCCACGGGAACCACGGTCGCGCCGAGTTCCTTGCCGATGGATTCATACGCCTCGGCGATCACCTGCTGCGTTTCGGGCGCGTTCTTGCGAGCCCAGGTCATGTACAAAACTGTCTTCGCGCCGCGCTGTTTGATCAGCGCGTCAAACAATCGGACGTTCTCGGCCATCCGCGTGGCGTTCTTCACCGGCAGCGTGCTTTGCTCTTGCAATACGACATAGTCGAACGCGCCGGCCTCGATGGCTGCGGTGGCGCGGCCGCCGTTCCAATGCCGCCGCAGCGAAGCGCCGCCGGCGCTGATCAGCTCGTGGTCGACTTGAATGCCGCGAGCCGCGGCCAACTCTGCGAGCAGCTTCGGCACGTTGTTTCGCTGCGTGAAACTGTTGCCGATGAAGAGCAGCTTAAGCGACTTGGGCTTCCGTTGCTTCGCCACGCATCTACTCCGTTCGTTCGAACGTCCCTTGTCCATTGATGTTCCAGTATTCAACCAGCACACGGCCGGCCTCGCCATTGGGCTCGATCGTAAAGCTCACGCCAGACAGACCGCTGGCCATTTCGCCCGTCGGCTGGTAGATGAACTGGTCGCGATCCCAATGCGTGAGTGGAAACTCCAGCGGCTTCGGCCCGGCCCGCATCACCAGCTTACCGCCGTTCTCAGCGATCTCGATCTCGCCGAAGAACTGGTTCGCATACTTGCCCGTGTAGGCCGACAGCGCCAGCGGCGGGTTCGGCTTTGCGGGCGGGTGACTGTAGTCGGCCAGCTTCGCGCGTTCGGCTGCTTCCTGCTCGTCAATCTTCTGGCTGGCGAATGTCATCCAGTCGCGCTCGAGCTTGCCGTCGAGCACCCTGTCGAAGAAGCTTTCGGTGATCGCTTCCGGAATGCCCGATGGTGCGGCATTCGAAAACACCGCGATCGCCAGTTCCTCGCTCGGCAGAACCGCCGCTTCCGACCGTACGCCCAGCGCGAATTCGCCGGAGTGCTTGTAAAACACCCGGCCGCCGCGCTCGACGCTCACCAGCCAGCCCAGCCCGTAAGAGCTCAATCGTCCGGAGGCCGGATCGAGGTTGAACACGAACTGCGGCTGATGCGTTTCTGCGAGCGCTTCGGCCGCCACAATCTGCTTGCCCTCGAATTTTCCTTCGCCAACCTGCAGCCGCAACCACTGGGCGATGTCGTTCAGCGTCGTGCTCGCGCCGCCGGCGGGCGCTTGAGCGTCAGGCTGCCGAGTGTTTTTCGCCGTCCACTTGCCATCCACGCGCACGTGCAGCCGGGCGCGATTCTCAGCCTTCTCGTAGTCAGCAAAGCGGTAGCTGGTGTGCTTCATACCCAGTGGCTTAAACAGTTTCTCGGTCGCCAGCTCTTCCCACGGCTTTCCCAGCGCGAGCGCCGCGGCATAACAGGCTTCGCTGTAGCCGGTGTTCGTATAGGCATAGCCCGCGCGGAAGCTGCTGTCCGGCGGCTGGTAGCGCAACTGATGGAGCACGTGCTGCCGGTCGTAACCCAGGTCCTCCAGGAAATCGCCCGCGTGATCCGGCAGTCCGCTGCGATGGCAGAGGAAATCTCGCAACCGCAGTTCGCGAGTCACATACGGCGTGTACATCACGAAGCTCGGATCGTGATCCGTTACGCGATCGTCCCAGCGGATCTTCCCTTCTCCAACGAGCAGTGCCATCACGGTCGAGCTGATCGGCTTGGAAACCGACGCCACCTGGAACACCGTGTCAGCGTTGATCGCATCCGGCTTGCCCACTTCGCGCACGCCAAAGCCCTGTTTGAAAACCACCTGGTCCTTGTGCACGATGATGATCGCGATCCCCGGCGCGCCATCGTCATCAATCGTCTTCTTCGCCAGCTGTTCGATCTGTGCGACCGCGGCCTGCACGCGCTGGGGCGTCACCGTCTGGGGCGATTGATCCGCTATTGCCAGAGGCGCGAGAATCGCGGTCGCGACCGCTCCCAACAGAAGCATCAGTGACCGGTGACGGAAGAACGCGAAATTGGTGTTCATAGCAACCCAGGCAAGAGGACATTAATCGCTCAGTGGACCATCCCTAGGACGGACTATCCCGTGCTCCAAGTTTAGGGCGCGATTCTTCCTGCAAATCTGTGTTAATTCGTGTTCATCCGTGGTTCGCTTCCCGTTGCTCGCTCGCAAACGGCCGGCGGTGTACACTATCTGACAAATCATCCCTCCTCCTAAAACCAACGTTTCGGGATACTCCGCCATGCTACGCACCGCCACGCTCGCGCTGCTTGTCGTCATCTTTTTGCTCGCCTCGCTCGCGCACGCCGATTTCCGGGCTGGTGTCGGCAAAGAAATCATCACCCCCGATCCGCTGCTGCCCGTTTCTGGCGGTGTCGGTCCGGGCCGACCGTCGAAGGCGAAGCAAGGTGACCTGACCGCCCGCGCGCTCGTGCTGCAGCAGGGCGAAACCAAGGTGGCGATCGTGCAGCTCGACCTGCTCGGTTTCCCCTCCGTGCTGTGCGATCGGGTGCGGAAGCAGGTCCCCCGTATTCCGGCCGAGAACATCCTGATCGGTTCAACGCACACGCACAGCGCGCCGGATTGCTACGGCTTCCCCGGCCCTAATGGCCGGCCGTCCGGCGACCTGAAGTACATGGACTTTGTTTGCAACCAGGCGGCCAAGGCCATCAACGCCGCGCTCGACGCGATGCAGCCCGCCCAACTCAAAGCAGCTACCGGCGAAGCCAAGGGCAAGATCGCATACAACTACTACGCTCCCGAGCTGTACGATCCGCGGATGAGCGTGCTGCAGGCCCTCACGCCCGAAGGCAAATCGATCTGCACGCTGGTGAACTATGCAGTGCATCCGGAAGTGCTAGGCAACGGCGTCGGCCTGGTGAGCCCCGACCTCGTCGGCCCGCTGTGCGATCAGCTCGAGGCCGACCTGGGAGGAATGGGCATGTTCATGAACGGCGCGCAAGGCGGCATGATCACGGCCGACAACCGCCGCCTCGATGAGCCCTCCGATCCGCTCAAGGCTCGCTGGCACGACTCGCGCACCTGGGAAGAGTGCGTGCGGATTGGCCATCTGATGGCGACCGAAGCCCAGCGCATCGTGAAGGACGCGGCGCCGCAAGTTGATCCGCCGCTGGCCTGCTACTCGCGCGACGTGAAGTTCCCGGTCGAATCGAAACTGATGTGGATGATCCTCGTCGGCTCGCCGCTCAAGTACCCGCACAACGACGACAAGTCGATCACCACCCGGCTGAACCTGGTGAACGTCGGCAACTCGCAGATTCTCACCATCCCGGGCGAAGCCTTGCCGAACATCGGCTATTACCTGAAGCGGCACATGAAGGGCGAGAACAACCTGCTGTTCGGCCTGACGAACGACGCCTTCGGCTACATCCTGACGAAGGAAGACTTCGGCAGCTTCCCGCGTTACGAGTACATCTCGGAAACGTCGCTGGGCGAGATGACCGGCGATATTCTGATCAAGAATTCGCTGGAGCTGGTGAACGAATCCCCTGCCCCGGCCGGCAGCGCGGGGATGTAGCGGCGAAATAGATAAACGGAGCCGTGTCCAAGGCGACAATGTTGCCTCGAAAGCGTTCTATCGCGGCCATGCATCCCGTTCCTGGCGAACGTACTCCTGCGGATCGACACCCTCCCAAATCTCCTTACCCAGTCCGCGGAGCTCAAGAATGCTGCGACGTGGCTGACTCGAACGCGCGATCACCTCCGCGAGTCCCTGCGCGAGCTTCTTCTGATCCGCGAGCGACAGATGCTTAATCTGGTCGAGAATGTCGTGAACATCGTCGGTGGCCATCATGTGCTCCTGCCTCTAAGGTACCATGAGAATGGAGCTTCCTACAAAGGATTTGTGCGGCACAGGTCAGCCCCCAAAGCTTTCTTCGATTGCGCCGGCTAGCCCGATGAGCTGCCCTGCGCCATCCCCTGCGAACGATGATCCGTGCATCACGGCCAGCGTCTGCGGCTTGAGGTCCGCCAGTTGTCCGAGCACGGTCTTCGTCGCGTGCGTGTAGGGCATGTAACCGGCCAGCGGTCCGGCCTGCATCTGCTGCATCTGCTGCATCGCCCGTCGTGTCGGGTCAACCAGGTCGCCTGAGACCAGCGGCTCGACATTGCCAAAGTGATGAAACAGGTCCGAGCAGAACAGCGTCCGGTCGGTTTCTTCGAACAGCACTCCCGCGTCCCAGCCATGCGGAATGTGCGGCGAGGGATAGAACCGATACTGGTGCTTACCGGTCGAGAGCACGTCGTCCGGCGTCATGCCGCGTGCCGGCCGGATCGAAAAGTCGTCCACGCTCACCAGCTTGCCGACCAGCGTGCAGACCGGCTCGGCTTGCGGCGCCAGCGCGAGCCACTCGTTGAGCGCCCCGCACTCGTCCGACTCGAAATGGCTCCAGGCAATGTACCGCAAGCTCGTCGGATCAATCAGCTCGGCCACGGCCTGATGCACGAGCGGGAACATGCCCTTCAGGCCGGCATGAAACAACAGCGGCTCATCGTCGCGCACCAGGAAGTGATTGAACTGCATGTCGATCTCCGGGACGAAGACCGTCAGTTGAAACACGTCCGGCGCGATTTCGTGAACGCGAACCATGCTGAATTCTGTCTTGAAAGTGAGAAGAAAGACCCGCGGAGACCCAGATAAACACAGATGAGGAGCAGGATTCAGCCACGTCCTCTGCGGCAAACGCTTCTTCCCCTGCGGTTCATCTCTTCCGCTTGGCTACCGGCAGATCCCCGCCGCGGCCGTCACGCCCATGAAGTCGTACATCTTCGAATCGATCTGCGGACCATCGCCGAAGCTATCGACTCCCGGCAGCTTCCACCACTGGGCTTCGAACATCAGCCGGGCAAAAGCCCAGCCGCCGTCGCAGGTGCCCGCCAGCGGACAGATCCATTCGCCGCCGATCTGGAATTCGCCGATCCACATCGCCTGGCTGTTGCTGCCAAAGAACCCGAGTGTGTCGAAGTCGTTGAGATCGAGATCCCCCACGCCTACAGGCACGACCTCCCCGACGGTTGCATCCAGATTTAACTTGTTTCCGCCCCACAACACCGAGTTGCGAAAGTTGGAAACGAGCGCGATCCGCGAGGTGCCCAACAGTCGTCGCAGACCAATGTTGGTGGTCAGGCCGGTGCCATTGAAATCGCGGTCGCCCCGCTGCTGGATGAACGAAGCATCATCGCCACCCCCACCGGCCAGGTCAAAGACCGAGATCTGCTGCAAGGTGCTCCGCTGCAACTTGCCGTTACGGACACCGAGCGACAACCAGAAATCGTTGCGATAGATCGAGAACCTGCGAGTCAGTTCGAGATCAACGGCGTACAGATCGAGATTGTCGGCAATGGCGACGGCCCCGACCGCATCATCCTCATTGAAGGTGCCGGAAAGCGTCTGATCCGCGTCGTAGGTCCAGTACGCACCGCGCACGCCCCAGCCGTTCATCATCACGTACTCGGCCCACACGCGCGGGGCGGCCTCATACTGAAAGTTGTTCGGCCCGTCGAAGCCGTCGTCTGTTTCCTGGTAGTCCGTCTTGAGATACGTGGCTTCGATCCCCACGGCCCAACCAAACGGCCGGCTGCACAAGTCGCAACCCGCGCCACCGCATTCGCCGCAGCCGTCGTCGCACATCGAGCAGCTGTCCCTCTCAAACGAAGTAATGTCTCCCTTCGTATCGAGTAGCGACGTCGGTTCACCCGTCGGGTTCTCCCAGGCCTTGGCCAGATCCTGCTCGATGTTTTCATCGAGATCAGCTTCGCCCGGCAGCGGTTCGCGCGGAATGGGCGCGTCGCTCTCGTGGTCCGCTTCGTAGCTCGCCGGTTCGGCGAACTGCGAGCCCTGAATGATTTTGACGTTTGGATTTCTGGCCGCCGCCGGAGTGTCGAACCAGCTTGCCAGCGCAAGCGCGCAGAGTGTTCCAAATACGATTCGACCGCGCATCGCCTGTACCCCCCGATAAGGAATGCCGCGTAGCTATTTCACCAGGCGAGCGAACTGCACGCCTTGACTTCGCAGATTTGGCCGGCGGCCCGCGCGCTACGACCGCGCGAGACTTTGCCGACCTTGAGGGGTCATCGGATTGCGTAAGCTTTACGCTTAAGCGGAAGGCTGTCGCTTCTGCCGATTTTATCGCCGCTAGCGGACATTCGCTGGCACGCTGGCGATCGGCTTCTGCGGGCGGAGCGTCGCCAGCACCGCTTCCAGCCGCTCACGCCGCGCAGGTTTTTGCTCCCGGCTCAGCGCGAACTGGATCGCCGGTTCGGCGAATCGGCCGAGCGACTTCAGTTCTCCCTGCACCTTCTCTGAGTTCGCATCAGCCGTCGTCACGACCTCGACCAGCCGCCGGCAATCCTCCGGCGTCAGCGTTTCGAGCCGGCCGACCAGGATCCGAACACTCTCATCCGGCGCCGGCTCGATCGTGAGCGGCAGCAGTTCGTTCGTCTGTTTCTCGGGTACGAGATATAACAGCCGCGTGCCGTCCTCGCCAAACCAACTCGCGTGCCAGGTGTTCACCATCGCGAGCGCCTCTTTCTGGTACAGCCCCGCCTGCGTCAGTTCGTTGACCATCGCCTCGGCCAGTTCCTCGACCGTCGATGCCTCCGTCGGAAGCGTCAGTTCAAGCGATTCGTTGGTACCGACAGCCGCCTGCTGTGCAAAACGCACCTGGCCTTTCTCGATCCGCACCAGCAGCAGCGCTCCCGATGCTTCCGCACCGGAGTTCGTCACTTCGAATCGATCGCCGCCGAGCGCTTCGAGTTTCATGGGCAGATCGAAGTCTCCCAACCCACGATAGAACAGGAACTTTTCAAAGTGGCTGTTGCCGTTCGAGAAAGTCCTTTCAACGATGGCGGAATCGGTCTCGCGCGCTTCGCCGTAGTGATGTCCCTTGGCGACTTCCGGCAACCGCGCCAGTTGCACTCCTTTCGGCGTACGGACGCGCAGCTTGGCGAACTCCTCGGGCGGCGTGAGTCGCACTGGTCCCCAGTCCAGGAACTTTCTGCCGCTATCGACTTTGAAGTCTTTGTCGCCCAGCGGCGTGGTCGTGTCCGGATACCAGTCGGTGAGTCTGCCCAGCGGGAAGTCGACGCGCACATTCACCGTGCGCGGCACGTCCGTGTAGAAGTAGGTGACCGGCGTCTCCATCCGCTGCTGGGCGAGCACCTCTCGCTTGGCGAACACGCCAATCGTCCCGGACTTCACGACGAACGACGGCAAATTGTCGAATCCCAACGGGCGAAAGTCCAGGTTCACGCCATCCGAGCCTGAGAAGTTCGTGAACGTGCCCCATTCATGGACGATTAGTTTGCCGGGCGGCTGCGGGTCCGTTCTTACGTCTCGGCCGCCGACCAGTGCCGGGACAAAGCTGACGGCAATTGCCAGGCAGGCGGCGATAATACTGCCAGCACACAGGGTTTGGGTACGTTGGCTCATGGATCGTGACTCCTTCAGCAAAGAAAACCCGGGGGGTGGGGCTAGGAGACGCCACCTGGTTGGTAGAGCCAACGGGGGCGGGTTAATATCGAGATAGTGCGAAAAACTGCCGGGAATCTTTTCTCCTGGCAGGACCCCCTATTAACCCGCGCCCGCCGCTCGTCTTATTTGAGTAGGACGAAGCGGATCCGCTCGAACCCAGAGCGCGGCGGAGCAAGAACGAATGACCGCGGACAGCGACTTGGTGCGCCTGGTGCAAGGCGGCCAAACGAGCGCCTATGAAGAACTCGTGCGCCGCTGGTCCGCGCGCATCCTGGCCGTATGCCACGCCCGAGTCCGGTCTGCACACACCGCCGAGGAGATGGCTCAGGAGGCGATGCTGCGGGGCCTGCGAGCCATCGGCAGCCTGAAGGATCCCGCCAAGTTCGGCCCCTGGCTATGCGGCATCGCCGTGCGGGTGTGTCTCGACTGGCTCAAGTGCGGGCAAGCCCGCCAGGTGTCGCTCGAGGCCCTGGGAGACGGCCATGCCGAAAGCTGGCTGGCACACTCCGGCGACGCTCCCGACGAAGTGGCCGCCAAGCACGACGACGAGCGCCGGTTGCTGGCCGAGGTGGCCGGCCTGCCGGAGTCCTATCGCGAAGTCATCCTGATGTACTACTACGAAGACGTAACTTATGCCGACGTGGCCCAGGTGCTCGGCGTGTCGGCCGCGACCGTTAACGCACGACTTACCAAAGCTCGAGCCATGCTCCGCGAGCGGCTCAGCGGATTGCAGAGGTAACTAACCGATGATGCATTGCGAAGAGTACTTGCTTCACTTGAACGCCCGTCACGATGGCGAGCTGGCGGCAGAGCAATGTGCGGAGCTTGAAGCGCATCTGGCCGAATGCTCGCACTGCCGCGCGGCCGCCGAAGGATTCGATTCGATCGACGCCGAATTGCGTCAGGCGTTTGCTCCGCGTCGCGCGGCGGCCTTGGCGCTGACAGATCGGGTGCTGGCCGAAGTGCGTGCGATGTCCGATGCCGCGCCCACGCCTGCTCCCGCGCCG
>JBGSKX010000051.1:0-2031 GCA_041741015.1 Pirellulales bacterium | reverse complement strand
CCGGTCAGCGGATCGACGCGGCTCTGATGGCTTACGCGACGATCGTACTCGAGCACGCGGGCCGCGGCGCGGAGTCGGCTGAGCAGTTCGCCATAGGCGATAGGTTTGACCAGGAAGTCGTCGATGCCGGCCTCGAGTGCTTCGTGCAGATGCTGTTGGTCGGGCTCATCGACGAGCAGGAATTTGAACGGCCCGGCGCCCGGCGGGCGGGCGGTAAGCAAGCCGCACAGCTCCCAATCGCCCGCGGCCGCAAGCTCGGCATCAAGTAGCACAATCTGCGGATGCTCGGCCGCTGCGGCAGCCAGCGCGGCGCCATGTTCGGCAGCCTGCAAGACCTGATAGCCAACCAGGTCGAAAAATCCGGACAACTGGCGCTGCAGGACTCGATCTTCCGTTACGACCAGAACCTTAAGCGTGGGAGAGGCGGAGGAGTAGTGCATCTTGGAAGCTTCGCTATTTCGAGTGATTCGGGAAACTCGCTTAGAGCGCGCAAATCTCGCCACAGAGAACGTAGCTTACGGCGACTCTGCGGGCGGAAGTGAGCTATGGTTTCAATGCAAATACATAGCGGAATCCATTTGCGGATTGGCCAGCCAACCTTTGGTCGCGGCTGCCCACAGCGCTCCCATCTCACAAGATCCCCGAACACCTTTAAGAAATTGCCATGCAAACGCAAGTCCTGCCGGAGAGCAGCGTCGGCACGGCCTGGCTGGAACACGATCCGCCGGGCGGCGCGACCCAGAAGACACCGCTCGCCTCGCTTCCGTTCACGATCGGACGGAACGACTCGACCGACTTGCGCGTCGACTCACACCAGGTTTCACGCGAGCATGCCGCCATCAGTCGCCAAGGGCGCAAGTACCTGATCAAGGATCTGGGCAGCACCAACGGCACGTTCCTGAACGGACAGAGGATCAGCGAAGCCGTACTCAACGACGGCGATCTGCTCATGGTCGCCGACGTCGAGCTGACTTTCTACAGCGGAGCAGGTAGCGCGGGCCGCCAGACCGCCACGCAGGTCATGTCTCGCTCGCCCGAAGGCGGCACGCAGCGCGACACCGTATGGGAAACGATCCTGTCGGTGCGGCGCACGCACGAGGTGGTGACGCATCGCTGCTTGCGAACTCTCTATCAGCCAATCCTCAATCTGTCGAATAGCGACATCTTTGGCTACGAAGCGCTCGCTGCCGGCAGTGCCGATGGTCCTGCCAGTTCACGCTGCGAAACGCTGGTGCCGGCCGTGGAATGCCGGGCCGCGGCCCGCCTGCGGCAGTTGTTCCGCCGGCTGGCCGTGGAAGAGACGGTCAGCCTGCCCCACGGCGGCAAGCTGTTGTTGGCCATCACGGCGGCCGAGAGCGCGGAGCCGGCCCTGATCAGTCATCTCTGCCAGTTGCGAAACATCGTCGGCAGCAGCCGGCAGATCGTCGTCGAGATTCCAGACAACGCCGTTCGCGGCACGGCCGACTTTCGGGCCCTGCTGGCCTGTCTGCGCGATGTGCAGATTCAAGTCGCCTACGACGGCTATGCGTCGGGCAAGGCGCGGATTAGCGAACACAAGGAAGTTGCGCCGGATTTCCTGAAACTGGCTCCGTCGATGTTCAAGAGCATCCATTCGGGGGCCGATCGCCAGCGGCAGGTGCAGCTCATTGTTCGCGCCAGCCTCGATTTGAACTGCGCCGTGATCGCGACCGGCATCGACACCGAGGCCGATCTCGAAGTGTGCCGCAACCTGGGATGCACCCTGGCCCAGGGTGAACTGTTCGGAGGACCGCAAACCGTGGCATCGCTGATTCACGTTTCGCGCAAGCCCGGCCGCGCCCGCGAGACCATTCGTTAGGCTTACGTTATGTCGCACCAGACCAAAAACAGTGAGCCGATCCCCGGCTACGTCGTCAAGCAGCGGATCGGCGTCGGCGGCTACGGCGAAGTCTGGAGTGCCGAGGCGCCTGGCGGACTGACCAAGGCGATCAAGTTCGTCTACGGCTACTTCGACGATGCGCGTGCTTCGCGCGAATTGAAAGCACTGGACCG
>JBGSKX010000050.1:0-7789 GCA_041741015.1 Pirellulales bacterium | reverse complement strand
GATCTGCGGCTTGCCGAGCGGGTGGAAGCAATCGCGGCCTTGGTTATGGCCCGGGTTGGTGGCGATCCTCGGCAGCCGGGTTGGCACCGCCCCGTCGCGCCGGTGCTGACGACGCGTTATGAGACGCCGCACGGAGAACTGTCGCTGTTCAGCGTGTTTACGACCTTCGGCACCCCGCAGGACATCACGCTGGCGTCTTTGCGCGTCGAGCACATGTTTGCGGCCGATGCGGTGACGGAACGAGTTTTACGGACGCAGATTGACGGGTAAGCGCAAGCGCATCAGTGGGCGATCAATCGAACGCTGGCGCAATTTCAGGCCAGGTTGCGTCGGCCAGAAGCTGGTGTCCCGTCGGGCTCAAATGCAGCGAGTCGACCGTCGCCCCTTGGGTGGCGATTACGCCCATCAGCACGCGTTTGGGAATTAGACGTACTCGATGCCGGGCGGCCAAGCGGCGCTGAACCAAACCATAGCCGTTGTGGAAAGGAGGCAGCGGGAGTTCGAACATTACGACCTGCCGGCCATTTGCGCGAACCAACGTCAATAGTTCGTCCAGGTCGCGTTCGAAGTCCGCGAGACTCGCTCCGCCGAGCAGGTCATTACCGCCAATTTCGAGCAGCACCAGCCCATCTATCAATCGAGTAGTGCGCGCCTTCTCCGCCGCCTTTTTTGCGGTATCGCCAGGCGAGGATATGTTCACCAGCTTGAGTTGATGAGCCTGGCTCATAATCTCGGGCCAATTGTCTTCCCCGCGATTGCCGATTCCTGCGGCGAGCGAGTCTCCAAACAAGTAGAGCTGGCGGTTCTTGGTTGGAGTGAGGGGACTCGGAAACTGAAAACGCAATTCGCTGCCAAGGACTGCAACGAGTGCAATGAACAGAAGGATCGAAATCACAAAGTTGGCTCGCTCCCAAGCATGGTTACCGCCGCGAACGGTAGTCAGCCAGGCGAGCAATAGCACGCCGATCGTACCGTAAGACCAAAGCGGCAGCGGCGCGGCCGACAGCGCCAAGAAGATGATGCCGATTACGGCGAGCAGCGTGCGGAGGCGGACACGCTTCGCTCCGCCTATCGAGGGAATGACCGCTACGAGCAGCAGCGACACGCCCACGAATAGCGCCAGTCCGCTACCGAAGATGTAGATGGCCCAGTTCATCGGTTGGTTCACTGCAGATTTCGGCGACGACGGGCGGCAACAACTCCAATTAAGCCAAGCGCCGCCATGATGACGCTCGACGGTTCGGGGACGGTCAGGCCAACGAACTGTCCGAGGGGATCAAAGTTCTTGTACTCGATGACGCCATCGAGGCCGGCGTTGAAGAGGTGCAGTCGTCCGTCGCCGATGGCGTACACCCCGTTCAGTCCCACGGCCACGTCATCGATCCCTCCGCCCGTGTAGTAGAACTGCCCTTCGGAAGACGCAGTGACATTCACCGGGTCGATCCGCACCAGGGAAATCAGTCCCGCGTCGTTGTCCATGGTCAGCACGCTGCCAGGCTGGGTCGGGTGGTCGCTCATTCCGTCTAGGTCGACGCCGAAGCTGCCATACAGGTTGCCGACGCCCGGGATGGCCTGGTAGTTGATGTTGCCAGTGATTGCACCGGTGACGGGATTGATCTCGCCAACATCGGTGCTGACCGTTCCGCCGGGCGAAAAGCCCACATAGAGTTTGCCGTTCGCGACGCCAATGCTCTCCATGAAAAACGGCTTGTTGCCGTTGAGGAGGATCTCGGTGCTGTGCAACAGCGCGCCGGTCTGCGGATTGATCTTGAGCAGCGAATAGCCGGCGTTGGCGAAGAAGCCGTCGGCATGGGCGGTGATCGCATAGATCGAGCCGCCGAGATAGGCGAGATCCGCGCCGAAAAACTGAAAGCCGATCGGGCCGACGGTCGTGACGGCCGCTGTTTCGGAATTGATTCGCATCAACGTGCTGGCCGCGGTGTTGATCGTGTAGAGCGATTCGGCGGCGGCGGGCGCGGCGATTGATGTCAGGCCGAACAGCAAAGTTATTTTCAGGCAGGTGTTCATGGTGTTGTCCTGGGGTAGGTGCGCAGCGCGGAGCGTGCGACGAATCATGGTGCGAAGTCGAACCGAAGCGGGCGCGAACGCGGTCCGAGCGAGAGAGCTAGCGAAATGGACGAGGGGCGTCGGGCTAGCGGGACCGTGGAGAATGTCGAAAGGGGAAGTCAGACAAGTTTTCAGGTTAACGGTGTGCAGAGCGCCATTCAAGGGGTGCGACAACCGCGGCACGGCGAGGAATTGCCCGAGAAATCGGCCGGAACTGGCGGCCGCGGGCTAATTGCGCTGACAGTGGGCCTGTGCTTCGAGTAGACTGGGGCTACCTTAACCCCTCGGAGACTGAACGCATGAGCGGCCTGACCGACATCGAGATCCAAGAGATCAATGCGAAACTCGATACGCTACGCCAACAGATTCGTGAAACCGGCGCCACGGTGCTGAGTCCGACCCCGGCCTGGGAATCGCTGCGTAAGGAAATCGCCACGCTCAATCGGAAGCTCACGACGGACACGAACGCCAAGGCGAAGCGCGCCGCGGCGGCAGCCGCCAGCGCTTAAGCCGCGAGCGAACTCACTCCTCCGCCCCGCATCGCGCATCCAAAGACTGGATGTCGCGCCTTCGGACCACGCCGATTCCGGCCTGCGATGGAAACGTCGCTGGCGCCGGTTGCTGTTGGACATTTCGCCGCTCGTCAGCGAAACTCAGAGCCACTCTGGCGGTTCAATGCTTGTTCGCGGGGCGAACTTTTATTGAGGAGCATCTCATGCGCAGTTCATTAGGATGTGCTTTGCTTACGGCGCTTGTCGCCACGATGTCCAGCGCGGCCGCGGCCGATGCGAAGAAGCCGAATGTCATCGTCTTCTTGTGCGACGACACCGGCTGGGCGGAGTTCGGCTTTCAAGGGGGCGACATCCCCACGCCAAGCATCGACTCGATCGCCAACAACGGCGTCCGGTTCACGCAAGGCTACGTCTCGGGGCCCTACTGCAGCCCGACGCGCGCGGGCCTGATGACCGGACGTTATCAAACCCGTTTCGGCCACGAGTTCAACAGCGTCGCGCGTCGCGCGGGGTTGGCACTCGAAGAGAAGACGATCGCCGAGCGTCTGAAGACCCTGGGCTATGCCACGGCCGCGGTCGGTAAGTGGCACCTCGGAGAAAAGGCACCTTATCGGCCTTTTCGGCGGGGATTTGACGAATTCTACGGCACGCTGGCGAATACCCCGTTTTTCCATCCGACGAATTTCGTCGATACCCGCGTGTCGAAGGAAGTGCAGAAGATCGAGGACGAGGAATTCTACACGACGGACCAGTATGCCGAGCGCGCGGTCGAGTTCATCGAAGCCCAGAAAGGCAAGCCGTGGTTCTTGTACTTCCCGTTCAATGCCCAGCATGCGCCGCTGCAGGCGCCCCAGAAGTACCTGGATCGGTTTCCGCATATCAAGGACCAAAAGCGGCAGATTTTCGCGGCGATGATGTCGGCCATGGATGACGCCGTGGGCCAGGTGTTGGCGGAAGTTCGCAAGCAAGGCGAGGAAGATAACACGCTGATCTTCTTCCTCTCGGACAACGGCGGTCCGACGCTGCAAACCACGTCGAACAATAAGCCGCTGCGGGGTTTCAAGAGCACGACCTGGGAAGGTGGCGTGCGAGTGCCGTTCGCCGTGCAATGGAAGGGGCACATCCAGCCCGGGCAGACTTATACGAACCCGATTATTCAGCTCGACATTCTGCCGACGGTCATCGCGGCGGCGGGCGGAAAGGTCGATCCGGCCTGGAAGCTCGACGGCGTGAACCTGCTGCCGTACCTGGAAGGCAAAGTGACGGCCAAGCCGCACGAGACGCTCTACTGGCGGTTTGGCGAGCAGCGTGCCATTCGCCATGGCGACTACAAGCTCGTGGTGGGTCGCGATGGCAGCGGCCAGCCGGAACTATACAACCTGGCGAGCGACATCTCGGAGTCTAAGGATCTGGCGTCGGCCGAGCCGGAGAAGCTCAAGGAGCTCGAGTCGCTGTATGCGAGCTGGAATGCCGAGCAGGCGCCACCCAGTTTCCCGAACGAGCCCGCCGGCAAGGGTAAGGGCAAAGGCAAAGGAAAAGGTAAGGCGCGGGCCAAGGCCAAGGCGAATCCGGCCTGAGGCCAATGCGGCCGAGCGATCGGGTTGCCGCTCTAGTAATTCACACAGCACGGGTCGCGCTCAGCGTTGCGTTGAGCGCGACCCGCGCGCACATTCCGAAGGTGGGAGATGAACGTGACTATGAGCGTTCGAATCAATCGATTCCTGGCACTGTTCGTGGCGCTGGCTGCCAGCGTGTTCTCCGAGGGCCAGGCCAGCGGAGCTTCTCCGGGCGGCGCCCTGGTGGTCGTCGGTGGCGGGGAGATTGGGCCGGCGATCATCGAGCGGTTTGTGGAATTGGCGGGCGGAAAAGACGCCGAGATCGTCGCGATACCGACAGCGCACGACGTGTCCGACGCCGGCGAGCGATTGGCGAAATCGCTGCGCGAGACGTTCGGCTTCGAGCGGATTACGATCCTGCACACCAAGGACCGGGCGGAAGCGGACTCGGAGGAATTTGTCGCTCCGCTGCGAAGTGCTACCGCCGTCTGGATCGGTGGCGGCCGGCAATGGCGGCTCGTCGATTCTTATCTGGGGACGCGGACCGAGCGTGAGATCAAAGCCATGCTGGAGCGCGGCGGCGTCGTGGGAGGCAGCTCGGCCGGAGCCACGATTCAGGGTTCGTTTTTGGTGCGCGGCGCGCGCGAAGGGAACTGGATCATGGTGGCTAAGGACTACACCCAGGGCCTCGGATTGATGGACGGCGTGGCGATCGACCAGCACATTCTGCCGCGCGGCCGAGCGGGCGACCTATCGCCGGTCATCGACGCGCATCCCGAACTGCTGGGGCTGGGGGTCGACGAGTCGACGGCGATGGTCGTCGAGGGAGACCGGTTCGAAGTGATCGGCCGGGGCGTGGTGGCCGTTCATGACGGACGCGACCACGACGGCCGGAAGTATTACTTTCTGGCGCCAGGCGAGCAGTTCGATTGGAAAGCCCGGCGTCGCGTGGAAGCCGACAACATTCGTAAGTAAGCGACACGCAAGGTTTGCGTTCGTCAGCCGCTGTTGTACGTCTTCAGACGGCCGGCGGTCGCTTCACGCGTGAACTTGTAGAAATGCCAGTGCGTAACGCAGCGATTCATGAACTGCGCGAAGCCGACGATGTCGCGGCGATACTTCAAGTTGCGGGTGAAGAAGTAGCGGAGATAGACCTTGCCCACCGAGCGCAGTGAGCCGTCGCGAGCGAGCGCCCAGAATAGTTTCCAGAGCAGCGCGAGGCCGAACAGCAGCGTGGGAATCTGTTTTCCTTCGCCGCTCTTCTTGCAGATCTCGGCCCGCCGCTTCAAGTACTGGGGCGAGTCGTAAACCTTGAAGTAGCGATCAAAGAAGGCTTCGGGCGTGTAGAGCCGTTCGACGAGCTTCCAGTATCCGGAGCGCAACTGGTCGCGCGTCATTTGCTTGGGGATGAAGTTGCAGTTGGGATCCTCCTCGATGAGGCGTCCCTCTTTTTGCAGGCGCTCGTAAAGCGGCGTGCGTGGGATGGCCTGCAGCATGCCGACCATGGCCAGCGTGATGCCGTTTTCCTGGATGAACTGGAACTGGTCCTCGAAAATCGCCAGGTCGTCGTTGTCGAACCCGACGATGAAGCCGGCGTTGATATCGAGCCCCGCGGCCTGAATTCGGCCGAGTTTCGCACCCAGCGTGTCGCCGCGCGTGTTCTGGAATTTCTTGGTCTCGTTAAGCGAATCGAGACGCGGCGTTTCGATGCCGATGAACACGCTGCGGAAGTTTGCCCGATACATCATGTCGAGCAGTTCGGCGTCGTTGGCCAGGTCGATGCTGGCCTCGGTCGTGAGCCGGAGCGGGTAGTTGTGCTCTTCCATCCAGGGGATGAGCTTATCGAGCAGGGCCTTGGCCTTCTTCTTGTTGCCGATGAAGTTGTCGTCGACGATAAAGACCGAGTGGAAGCCCGCGCGGCGCATGTCGTCGAGCTCGGCCACAAGCTGGTCGGGATCTTTGACGCGCGGTTTGCGGCCGAAGATCACGATGATGTCGCAGAACTCGCACTCGAAGGGGCAGCCGCGGGAATATTGCAACGCGCCGGTCGCGTAGCAGTCGACCTTCAGGTGGTCGTAGCGCGGGCGCGGGACCTTGGTCATGTCGGTGGGGGTCGCCTGCTCGTAGCGGGCGTCGAAGGGCTGGCCGCTGGCGAAGTCGTCGAGGAACTTGGGCCAGGTGGTTTCAGCCTCGCCGATGAACTTGACGTCGCACAGGTCGTCGAAGAACGACTCCTTGACGGACACAAACGGCCCGCCCACGACGGTGAAGATCTTGCGCGCGCGGAGCTCGACCAGGATCTGGCGGATGCGTTCTTTTTGCACGGTCATGCCCGTGACGCCGACGATGTCGTACTTGGCGAGGGCTTCCCAGTCGATCTCCTCGACATTCTCGTCGAGCAGATGCACCTGGTGATCGCCACAGAGCCCGGCCACGGCCGAAAGCGAACCGGAGATCATCGTGCTGCGCTTGTCGCCCGGATAGAGCGGCAGAGCGAATTCGAAGCCCCAGTAGGATGGCTCGAAGCGGGGATTGATGAGGCAGATCGAGAGCGTCCGACGCGGCAGCGCGGCGGAGGCGTCTTCCGCCATGACCTCTAGAGTGCCGCTCATTGGAAGATCGCGCGCTGGGTATCAAGCTGACGCAACACGCGCAGTCAAAATGGCGACGCGCGGCTCAACTTGCTCGTCGGCACGATAGAGGGCTGTGCGGTAATTGCCTACAGCAGTCTGGGAAAAAACTTTCCGCTGCCGCCGAAGTCCGGGACCCGCAGCAGGAAACCGGCTTGACGGTGCCCTGCATTTCCAGTCGCTGAAGGACGATTGGCACGGAGCTAAACCGCACGCCGATCTGCTAAGGGGGCAGCTCGACCGATGCTATCGGGGGTCCGGAGATGACCCCCTGCCGGGCAGAGGTGCCCGGCGAGGAAAGATAAAAGGCGCCGGTGAGAGTCGAACTCACGATGGCGGATTTGCAATCCGCTGCCTTAGCCTCTTGGCGACGGCGCCGGTTGAACGAATGCTAAAACTAAAAAAACCTTGGGTTTGGGTCAAGGCCATCCTTCTGGGGTTTTGGGCGCTTCCGGTAAAAGCATCCCGGCCCTCTGCGGCCTAGTGAAGACTATCGGCAGCGCGGCACGATCCTCTACATACGCATCGCATGGCAGCTTCGTCAGAACTCGCAAGACGCGTGCTGGCGCTAGCAGGAACTTGATCGCAGCAGCACGACGACGACTCTCGCACGGCGTCGCCCTCCCCTGCCCCCAAGCGATGCATTCATTATTCGAAGGGATTCGAGCGAAGGCAAAAGGAGCTTGCCACTTATGGGCATTTGGAGTTTTTTCGAGCGGCGGCGGACGGCCCGAATTGCAGCCAATCTGGCCAGTGAAGTGGCCCAGCGAAGCATTGGACCGGTGCTTGGACGCGTCAAGCGTCGGGCCGGTACGATGCGCAACGCCGAAGCCCGCGGCTATGTCCGGGCTCGTTCGCTGGAGATCGTGCACCGGGAACTGGCGGCGGTGCAGAAGGGGCGCGAGAAGCTCGATCCGGCGATCCAGACCGAGATCGTGAGCCTGGCGACCGAGGCCGTGATGGTCCGCGTGCTGGCCGAGCTGCGCAATGCTCCGGCCGAGACGCGCAAGCCCGAGCGGAAGGC
>JBGSKX010000049.1:0-9907 GCA_041741015.1 Pirellulales bacterium | reverse complement strand
ACCAGCCACGCCGCGATACTCGCCCGCAGCCGCGGCGTCCCCGCGGTCACCGGCCTCAAGGGCATCCTCCGCGCGATCAAGACCGGCGATACCGTGGTGGTCGACGGGCGCGATGGCCACGTCGTCATCAACCCCGACCCGGAGACCGCCAGCGCCTACCTCAAGCTCCAGCGCGAGTTCTTTCATCTCAAAGACGCGCTGGCCGAGAACCGCGATCAGCCGGCCGTCACCGCCGATGGTGAAAAGATCGAACTGCTGGCGAACATCAACAACCTCAGCGACGCGCAGGCGGCCGCGGCGATGGGCGCCTCGGGCGTTGGTTTGTTCCGCACTGAGTACCTGTTCCTCACGCACGCCGACGTGCCGGACGAAGAGGAACAGCTCGCGGCCTATCGAGAGATCATCGCCGCCAGCCCCAACCGCCACGTGACGATCCGCACGCTCGACCTCGGCGGCGACAAGACGATTCCCTATCTCGGCCATGCCCGCGAGGCGAACCCGTTTCTCGGCTGGCGCTCGATCCGCCTTTCGTTCGAACATCCCGAGTTCTTTACCACGCAGATCCGGGCGATCCTTCGCTCGGCGGCCGAGCCCAACTCGCGCGTGCGGATGATGTTCCCGATGATCACCACGCTCGAAGAGATTCGCCGCGTGCGCAAGATCGTCCGCAAGGCGCGGCAAAGCCTGATCGACCAGGGCAAACCGTTTGGCGACGTGCAGGTCGGTTTCATGCTCGAAGTGCCCGCCGCGGCCATGACGATCGAAACCATGCTGGCGAACGTCGACTTCGTTTCGATAGGTTCGAACGACCTCGTGCAATACTTGATGGCCGCCGACCGCGATAATCCGAAGGTGAACCACCTTTGCCAGCCGCTCAGCCCGCCTGTCCTGCAGGTCTTGAACAAGGTGATCACGGCTTGCCGCGCGGCGAACAAACCTGTCACACTGTGCGGCGAGATGGCCGGCGCTCCGCGGGCCTTCGTGCTGCTGTTTGGCATGGGCCTCCGCAGCTTCAGCATGAGCCCGGCCTTCATCCCCACGCTTAAAGAGCTCGCGCATCACCTCACGCGCGAAAAGGCCGAGGCTATCCTGCAACGCGCGCTCTGCCTGAAAACGATGTCCGGCATCCAGCGGCTGATGGCCGACCAGATCGGCGAAATCGCCCCCAACCTGAAGCTCCTCGACACGGCCTAGCCGGCGGCTGGCACGGATGTGATGGGTGCCACTGTCTGGCTTGTCCAGCAGTGCTCCCCAGGCCTTCACCTTGCACTGGATCGCGCCGTGCGACTTCGCAACTCTCAGCGTCCGCCCCTACTTCTGGCCGCTCCGCGCGGCTTTCTAGCATGACAGCCCCTCGCCAGTTACACTAAACCCGTACCGGCCGCTGCCCAGCGGACTTCACGCGACAGGACCGGCCCCACCGTTGTGTTATCCCTCCCGCAATCATAGGCGTCCCCTCATGAGCCAACGTACCAACCGCCGCACGTTCCTCACTCGCTCGACTGCTCTCGCCGCTGCCGGCGTTGCCGTTCCTTACTGGGTCACCGCTCGCACGGCTGGTGCCGACGAAGCCGAGAGCAAGAACGATCGGCCGATCGTCGGCTGCATCGGCACGGGCGATCGCTGGAAGGGTGGCATCGCCGGCCCCTTGCGACAGCATGGAGACATCGTGGCCGTCTGCGACGTCGATCGTAAGCACGCCGAAGAGGGCCGCGAACGGGCCGGCGGCAAGGCCGACATCTACGAAGACTATCGCAAGATTCTCGACCGCGACGACATCGAAGTCGTCTCGATCGTCACGCCCGACCACTGGCACTCGAAGATCGCCATCGAAGCCATGAAGGCCGGCAAGGACGTGTTCTGTGAAAAGCCGCTCACGCTCACGATCGACGAAGGCAAGCTGATCTGCAAAGTGCTCAAGGACACCGGCCGCGTGTTCCAGGTCGGCACCCAGCAGCGCACCGAAATGGACCAGCGGTTCCTCAAGGCCGTGGCCATGATTCGCGACGGTCGCATCGGCAAGATCAACAAGGTCACCTGCGCGATCGGCTCCGCACCTTCCGAAGGCCCCTTCGAACCGATGCCAGTCCCCCCGGAACTGAACTGGGAAATGTGGCTCGGCCAGGCCCCGCTCGTCGACTACACCAAGAAGCGCTGCCACTACGAGTTCCGCTGGTGGTACGAGTACTCCGGCGGCAAGATGACCGACTGGGGCGCTCACCACGTCGACATCGCGAGCTGGGGCATCGGCGCCGACGACACCGGCCCGATCTCGGTCGAAGGCACCGCCACGCACCCGAACATCCCCAACGGCTACAACGTCGCCACCAATTTCAACGTCACCTGCAAGTACGCCGACGGCGTCGAGCTAACCATTCGAGATGACACCGACAACGGCGTTACCTTCGAAGGCGAGAAGGGCACCATCTTCGTCAGCCGTGGCAAGCTGCTCGGCAAGCCGGTCGACGAACTGAAGGACAACCCGCTGCCGGAAGACGCCATCACCAAGCTCTACGGCGGCGTGCCCACCAGCCACATGGCGAACTTCTTCGACTGCGTGAAGAGCCGCAAGCAGCCGATCTCGGACGTCTACTCGCACCACCGCGCGATGACGACCTGCCACCTGGCGAACATCGCGATTCGCCTCGGCCGCAAGATCCACTGGAATCCCGAGACCGAGCAGATCGAGAACGATTCGGAAGCCCAGGCCATGCAAAGCCGCGTGGCGCGCAAGGGCTACGAAGTCGTGGCGTAACGTCGCCAGAGTAACTGCGTTAGAGTGGCCCGCCCCAGAGCCTCGGCGAAGGGCGTGGCTGCCGAAGCTCACAAGAACCAATGCCTCGCAGGCGGCCGAACACCCGGCCGCTTGCGAGGTTTTTTTGCTTTTGTGTTGGAAGAGCGGACAATCGATGGCGGCCAACCTTTCACGCGAGACGGCCACGGCATTCTTCGACGACTTCGTGGCGGCGTTCAGCCGCTTCGACGGCCCGCTCATCGCCCAGCGCTACACGGCTCCCTATGTCGCACTGCAAGCCGATGGCTCGACACAGTGCTTCACCGAGCACGCGGCCATCGGCCAGTATTTCCAAGGTGTGGTCGAGACATATCACCAGCAGGGCTGTCGCTCGTGCCGCTATCGTGACCTGGAAGTCGTCCCGCTTGGCCAACAAGCCGCGCTGGCCACCGTCACCTGGGAACTGCTCCTCGAGAACGGCGCGATTCACACCGCCTGGCGCGAGTCGTACAACCTGCTGCTCACCGACAGCGGCTGGCGCATCTTCGCCTCGGTCGACCACGTCGCGTAGCCAGCGGGTGCCACGGGTGCTGCGCAGCAGTCACCCGTGCCGCAGGCCGCCGAAAGTCTCACCCCGTCTGGCAAATGTCGGGTTATCATAGTGTGGCCGCCCGCAGCGCTCAAGAATAACAGCCGCCGGCCTCCCAGCATGACGGCCCAGCCGGGCATCCGCTTTCCTTCGAAGAGAATCACTACCGACATGCATCCAGATCGATTCACACGGCGCGACGTTCTGAAACTGGCCGCCGGCACAGCGGGCGCGGCCTGGATTGATCTGCCGCTCCTCGCCCGCGCCGCCGAACCCACGAATGCGATTCGCCAGGAGAACGCTCGCCCCGGCACGCGCGACTGGATGCTCGCCAAGACGGGCATCGATCCGGCGACTAAGTACCGCTGCCCGTGGATCGAAGGCTATTGCTCCCACGCCAGCGCCAAGCCTGGCGAGACGATCCAGTTTTTCGTCAGCACCAATCCTGCTTCACGATTCACGATCGACGTCTATCGGCTCGTCTACTATGGCGGCGATGGCGGCCGCCACATGACGCGGCTCGGCCCCTTCGAAGGTACCATCCAGCCCGATCCGCCCACCGGCGCCAAGCGGCTGCGCAACTGCCAGTGGGATGCGGCCACCGAACTCGCGATCCCCGCCGACTGGCCGAGCGGCGTCTACGTCGGCAAGCTCACCGCGGAGCAGGACGGCTGGCAGAGCTACATCACGTTCGTCATCCGCGACGACCGCCCGGCCGACTTGCTCTTTCAAGTCAGCGACTTCACCTGGCAGGCCTACAATCGCTGGCCGTCGCAGTTCTCACTTTACGACGACGGCAAGAACGAGTGGTACTGGGGCGGTGGCGTCGAGATCAGCTTCAATCGTCCCTACGGCAAGTACTGCCAGATTCTCGACGCGCCCTTGTCGACCGGCTCCGGCGATTTCTTCCTGTGGGAGTTTCCGCTCGCGTTCTGGCTGGAACAGCACGGCTACGACGTCTCCTACATCTCGAACCTCGATACCCATCGTAGACCCCAGGGCCTGCTGCGGGCGAAGGGGTTGCTCAGCGTCGGCCACGACGAGTACTGGACCATCGAGATGTTCGAGAACGTCCGGGCCGCGATCCAGGCCGGCGTCAGCGTCGGGTTCTTCTCCGGCAACGCCGTCTGCGGCCGCGTGATCTATGACCAGGCGAACCGTTCCATCCAGCGCGTCGGCGTGTTCGGACCGCCGGGCGGCATGGGCGATTTCGTCAACATGAAGTCGCTTGAGCACAAGCGGCCGTACGCCAACGAACTGATCGGCGCGCACAGCACCGGACCTGTCACCGGCGGCGCCGATTGGATCTGCACGGCGCCCGATCACTGGATTTACGCGGGCACCGGCATGCAAGCCGGCGATCGAATTGCAGGGCTGATCGGTTGGGAATGGCACGGCGACCCGGCGAAAATTCCCGGTCTCGAGGTCGTGGCCACGGGCCCCACGCAAACGGCCCCCGACAAACCGAACGGCGGCACTTACACCGCCACGGTCTATCCCGGGCCGAAGGGGAACGTGGTCTTCAACGCCGCGACCTGCTGGTGGGCCGACGGCATGAGCGCGCCCCCCGGCTATGTGCGTCCCAAGGTCTACACCGAACCGCAAGGCCCCAACCCGCGCGTGCAACAAATCACGCGCAACGTGCTGGAGCGGATGCTTGGGTAGAACTAACGACTGCCGACTCCTGTCCGCTTTAGTTCGCTTGGGCGAACCACAGCAGCAGGTTCGTGGTCCAGACATTGAATGGGAGTGATTGCAGTGGAAGAGCCCCCGCTCGTAAAGGAGATGACAATCGATGTCCGGCTGGACTCGTACCGATCTTTCTTCGACCACGCGTGGGCGGCCAGCATGATGACGCGTGCCAATGGCACGCCCGTTTATCCGTTCATTTTCGACCTCTGCGTGGCATGGCGAGGCATCGCCAACACATTTGCACTTCCGTTCATCACGGTCGGGATGTTCACGGCATTCTCTAAGGGATTGTCCAAAGCCCACGAGCCATTCGGAAATCAATTGCTCAGGCTTACGAGCGAAACGCTCATTGGCCGGATGGGCGATTCGCTCAACTCCACCAAGCGCAAGAAGCTTCAGTCGATCCTGAGTGACATCTATCAAAAGACCAAGTCAGCGGTTGACAATCACGAGTTGGACATCGACCGGGATAAGCTCTGGGACAACCTTCTCGACAAGTACGAGATGCAGGTCGCAGTCTGGGGGTCACAACGCTTAGCATACGGTGCCTTGTACTACTCCTATGAGGACTTTCTGATCCGCTGCGTAAAGCTTCAATTCAAAGTGAACAAGTACCGCATCAAGCGTGGGGAAAAGGCAAATGAAGACTTTGCCCGAGCCTTCGGCGACGAAGGCTGCAGGTACTGTTGGCAAGACCGGGACGTTCAGATTGCACGAGAAACGAGGAATTGCCTCGTTCACAACGGAGGTCGCCAAACGGACGCACTCAAGGACCTTGAGCCGGACATTCAAGTCGGCGATGATTTGGAACTGCACCTTATGGCGCCGCACGTTCGCGATTTACACGAGCTGCTCAAGAACCGAGTCACTTACTTGATCCGTGTGATGCTCCGAGAGGAGAATTAATGACTCCCGTCCTTGGATCGCGACCTTTAATTCGCGTCGTCCCGTGGAGCTCCCCAAATGATCAACATCCTGACGACATTCCAGAATCCGTAGAACGGCCCTCCCGGCGCCCACTCAACGCGATGTTCGACGCCCGTCCGCCCCTTGAGCAGTAGCATCGTGTTTTCACGTTTCAGCTTGACCACGGCACGGTCATCTCCGCGCTCTGCATGCGAAACGAGTTCGGCCATGAATTCGGCAGTTGTGTCGGCATAGTGCAAATCCTTGTAGCGTGCTTCGCACACACCTTGCGCCGTTTTCCAGACGATTCTTAGCAGCGAGACGACAGTCCACTTGTCGGGCCCATCGTAATGCGCTAGGAAGGGCCAGTCATCTTTAGAAAGCCGCCCCTCCTTGGCCATGGCGCTCCGGACGGCGGCTGGCCACTCAGCAAACACACGCTGAGTTTCCGACTGGCATCCGCCATGACGATAGTAAAGTCGCATCAGTCGGGAGATTCGAAACACATGGTCCATCCAATTTCTCCAATAGGTTTCTGTTCGTAGCTATCCATTCACGCAACCATCAAAGGGGCGCGGAAACGGGGCTCGCGAAAACGGGGACATCACTCAAATCCTTGTTCCGCATTGTGCCCGGATTGATTGCCACCGCCGTGGCGGCGTAGTCACACGTGCCTTGACTCTCCCGGCGAACGATACTTCTGAATATCAGGCACCAGGCGGGGCAGGCAGATCAGCCGTGGCTTGCCCAAGTTTCAGGCGCCAGTCATTGCCTGCGGAGACGTTGCTGATGGCAATCGCTTTCCCTTCTCGAAAGATCACCAGAATGTTCGAGAAGTGCAGCCACATCTTGATGTTGAACGCTTCATAACTGCCATAGATCTGGTAGTGCCCCGCGTCGACCTCTCCCGCTTCGAGTGGCTGGTCATGGAGCACGGCCTCGACTTCCGCCTCCGTCATTCCGACACGCAGTCGGGCGGCGTTGAATTGATCGCGCAGCGCGGCGTTTCTTTCAAAGTCCTGGTCGGTAGCCGGCGGGCTCGGCCCGGGCACTGCGCCCATCGCTTTCAGAACCAGAAAGGCAGCCGTTAGGCCGGGGTCGACGCGTTGCTTGGGCGGCGGGCCTTTCGACTCCACTTCCTGTTTCAAGTCGGCGATGCTTACGGCTTCACTGTCCATTGCACGAACGAGAAAACGAGTGTCGCCTGCCTTGAGTGGTTTGGGACGTCTCCACGGCTGTCCGCGACTGGTGACGGCCACTTCCTCGTCCTCGGGAAGTCTTGGCGGCTGGTTCACAAACTTGACGAACTTTCCGTCAACGAAAATCGCCCCCACCCAGACGCCGTTCTCTTCGTTGGGATCGCCTGAAAGCAACTCATAGGTGAGCCAGGACACAGACTGCCCGCGGGGCTTCGCAGTCATATAGAGATGCCCACGCCACTGAACATCATCGAGCAATTCGTCCATGGCTCGACCGGGCTGAAACTTATCGAGATCACCGGCGGTGAGATACCAGCTCGCTGAATCCAGTGCACTCAGTTTCTGGCTGAGGCCGCCCATGCCGGCCTGTTGCTGCGCGGCTGCGGGGTTCTTATTTCCGGCCTTGGTGCATCCTCCAAGTGACGAGAACAGCAAGACTGCCAATAGAAGTGCCGACGGCGTCCGGCACATCCCAATTGTTGGTTTCATTCGTTCTCTCGATCGCTGGTGGAGCAAGCTGCAGACACCTGCATTTATAGGGCCGCTACCCCCGCCGTGCCATCCTTCGGCCTCGCCTTCCCATTGACAACCGCCGCACATGCCGCTCCGAACGCCATCAGCACGGCCGCATTCGGCCCGGGCACGGGTGCATGCGGCGCCAGCAGAGACGCCTGATCGTTGCGGGGCATGTGCATTCGAGATTCAATCGTCTGACAATTGAGGGCTCTCTAAGGCTGCCGCGACGGCACACGGCGTGTGCTACGTAGTAAGCACACGCCGTGTGCTGTAACCGCAGCGGAGAAGAGCTCCGCATCGAGGACGGGCTGACCAGCCAGCCGACTAAGATCGTTGGATCTTCACAAATCCCGCGACGACACACGGCGTGTGCCTGCTACTTTCGCGCCAACGTAGTAAGCACACGCCGTGTGCTGCAACCGGAGCGGCTAAGAGCTCCGCATCGAAAACGTCCTGACCAGGTAATCGTATGACAATTGAGGGCTCTCGTCGGCTGCTGCGACGGCACACGGCGTGTGCCTGCTACTTTCAGGTACAATCCCACGCATGCCCTTCGAATTCTTCGATCGCAAGAGTGAGCATGTCATTCGCCACGGCAACTTGCCGCATTGGTATCAGCCTGGCGTCACGTACTTCGTCACCTTTCGCACTGCCGACTCCGTGCCACAGGCCTTGCTGAGGTCATGGCACGCGCGACGCGAAGCGTGGCTACAGCAGCACGGACTCGATCCTCGTGTCGACGGTTGGCAAGCCTCGCTGCGCGCGATGCCCGACGCGGAGCGGGAGTATCATGAGACGTTCACGCGCTCGTTCATGGAGTATCTCGACCGTGGCGAAGGCGAGTGCCCGCTGAAGGATCCTGAGCTGGCGCGGATCGTGGCGGAGAATCTGCGTTATGGCAATGGCACGCGTTACCACCTCGGTGACTTTGTCGTCATGCCGAATCATGTCCATCTGCTGGCCTGCCTCATCGGCGATGTGCAGATCGAAGCGCAGTGCCGGTCTTGGAAGCATTACACTGCGACCGCGATTCATCGACGCTTGGGGAAAATTAAAGGGGACGGGAGTCTTTTTCAGTCGTCGGTGGTGCCTTGCTCCTCCACCGCTAGTCGCGGGCGAGCCTCATCCTCCGCATCACCATTCCAGCACACGCCGCTCCCATCGCCATCAGCACTGCCGCATTCGGCTCGGGCTTGAGACACAGGCACGGGCACCAGCAGAAATGCCTCGTCGTTGCCGTCGAGCAACCCATTGCCGACGATCCAGCCGGCGTCGTGGCTGTTAGACAAAAACGGCCCTTTTCAGTAGGCTGGGATTCGTTCCAGACGAGACGCTTTACACAGCTGTATCAAAGACATGGATTGTTGATTCAGCCGAGGACGAGGCAGAAGAATCAGAAGGCGACGACCGATCTTGAACTGAAAACTCGTCGAATCGGAGATTCGCAGAATCCAGCAGGCGGTGTTCGATACTTGATGCCGGGGAAGGACGCATATTTCAGCAACTAGCCGGAGGACATGCAGTGGGCGAACAAGTCATCGCAAAGTGCGAATGCGGCTACGAAGAAGGCTTCCTGATCGGTTGTGGGATGGCATCCTGCGGAACGATGTTCTCCTTTCCATGCCTGTGTCGAGACTGCAAGAGGATCGTAGACGGCAATCTCGAAGAACAGCCGCCGAAGTGCCCTGAATGCGATGGGCAAAACCTTGTGCCCTACGACGAAGCCGAACTCTCCACGGAAAGAAGTGGCGAGACCGTTACCGAGTGGTCTGGTCGCAAGCTGACGGACGATCCACACTATTGCCCCCAATGCGACACGGTTCGACTTCGATTCGAAAACAGCTTCTTGATGTGGGACTAACCAGGGAAAATGCCGGCCGTTGCAGCCGAGTAAGCCCTTGTCGACGATCCAGCCGGCGTCGTTGATCGAGTTGGCCCGCAGCAGTGTCCAGCCTGGCATTCAGGAACTAGCGAATTTCAGTCGGTGTCTGGCGACCATTCATCTGTGTTCATTCGTGTCCATCTGTGGTTCAGTCTTGCTTTCGCTGGGTGGCTGTCTTGCTTTCGCTGGGTGGCACTCTACGCCGTTAACTCTTTCCTTGCTGAGATTCGTGCGTGCCGTACGGATCAGGGTGCCACCTATAGGAAGTCCTCTGTCAAGTGAGACCTTGGGCGCGAGCCCTGTTTGGTATCTCCTTGCTGAGGAGGGGCTTTTCAGGAGTGGCATTGGGAGTACGGTTTCCGAGGTGTTGCTTGGGTCGGGTGTAAGGC
>JBGSKX010000048.1:0-28568 GCA_041741015.1 Pirellulales bacterium | reverse complement strand
GCCGGCGCGGGTGCCGGTGCCGAAGGTGCCGCGCCGCCGCCTTGCTGCTTGCCGTGGGCATTCAGCCAGAGCTGGTACGCCATCGGTTCCTTCGGGCACTGTGCCATCTCGGGAGCGTCGAGCCGATAGATACGGAAGCCCATCTTGTGATAGGTCTTGCCGTTGTACGGCTCGGGCTCAAAGCCAGCGCCGAACTGCCGGCCAGCCAGGGCGGCCTCGTCGAAGGCAAGGCCCTGCCCGGCGTTCTTCGCCGTTTCCCACTGCTCTTGAGTCGAGAGGCCAGTGGCGATCAGCAGCATCCAGGTGCGGCCAGCACCCTTGCCGGTGAGCTGGAACTTCTCGGTCTGAGACAAGCCGACACTCGCCGGATTCGTGCCGGCCAACACGCTCACGTTAACCAGCAGCTTTCCGGCATCGTCGCCGCCGCCTTCCTCGGCGCTGTTAACCATCAGGTGATACACACCCTGACCGATGTACAAGCTGTTGGGGTTCGTTTCGGACGCATCAACTTTGACCATGACTATCTCCTTCGGATTCAAGAAAACTTGCCAACTTGATGTACTCGTTACAGTCGGGCTCCCAAGTTGGCGGGAACGAGAACAACGCTAGACCAGCGGCCCACACCCTCTCCTCGCCGTGCTTGCGCACGAGCGGCTTGAGGATCGCAGGCCACGTTAGTTTTTTAGGCCGAGCTCCCGGGCGAGTAGTTCGCTGAGGACGTGGTCCGCCTGCTCGGCAGTGAGCGACCGGAAGCTACTGACGCCGTAGGGCGAGAGGATGGCCGTGAGTTCATCCTCATTGAGCTTGAGCTGCTCCATCGCGGTCGACCTGATGCGATCCAGCTGCGACTTTCGGATGCCGGGGCCGTGATTAGCGAGCAGCATTGCCTTCATGTCGGCGTAGGCGGCGTTGGCTTGCTCGACCGTCATGGCGTCAATGGTGTAGAGGCCACGGGCATGCAGCCATTCCGCAAACCGCTCCGCATCACCAAAGCACTCCACGTAGTCGGACTTAATCATCTGCTTGACGATGGCCGACGCGGGATTCTGTGCGGCCTGCTCAGTCGTCGTGCGTTCAATGCTGTCCACTTCGGCCGCTGGCTGCGCGGGAGCATCGAAGGGGGCCTCGGCGTTAGCTACTCTGGCCGCTGCCTGCTGATCGCGAACGGCGAGCATTCTCGTGAGAACGGCCTTGCCATCCTCGGCGGTGAGTTCACTTGCCTTCTCCGCGCCGTACTCAGTCAGCAGCGACACGAAGTCGCCAGGGTTGTTGGCGTAGATTTCACGAGCCAGGTCGAGCACGATCTGCACCCGCTCAGGCGAGAGCTTCTCGGGCTGATTGGCCGCAGCGACTTGAGCCTTCTGTTGAATGCCGGCGACGACCTGACCCGACTGATCAGGATTCACTGGCGCTGCGGGGGCAGAAGTTGCCGCTGCCTGTCGCAAGAGCTCGACACGCGAGAGTGCGGCTTGCTCGGTTTCGGCGTTCTTCTCGGCGACTTGAAGTTGCAGCCGCAGTTTTTCCTCCTCGGTGAATACCCGCTCTTGTAGCTTCTCCTCCTTTTTGAGTTTGGCGTAGTCGGGCGGGGTCACCATGTACTGCCGGATTCTGTTTGGCGTGCAGTGCGTGAACCGTGGCGGCAATACCGGGACGATGTCGATTTTCCCACCGTCCATCCTGATTGCAGTGAGGCGCGTTTTCATCACCACGGCGTTCGGCTCGACCGGCTGGACGCCCTTGTCCTTGCCTTCCAGCGGTGCGTCGCGGTCGAGATGCAAGTACAGCGAAGCCAGCTCGAACAGAGTGTCCTTGCCTTTAGCCTCACGCTTGCCGGTCGGAGAACCGCCCGCGAACACGTCTCGCATGTGTGCGGTGAAGTAGAATGTTTGGGCTCTGGCGCGGAGATCATCGAGAATCGACTTCTGGTAGTCCTTCACGGCACCCCAGAACAGTCCGCCGCCCCTTTCGATCTGGGCCTTCGAGAGGCCGAACTTGTCAGGAAACCGGCGGACCATATCCGTGATGCCGGCTTCGAGCTCCGAGATCGGGTCAACCATAATCACGTCATACTTGCCGGGCGGGCAGTTGACTCGAACGTCGTTCAGCCACCACTCAAGCCGATGGTAGGGGAGCACGCCGTTCGGGAACGTCGACGGCGGATACGCATCGAGCATCGCGCGGGCCGCATCGACATGCACGAAACCGAGGGCCTTGTAGGGAGTCGCTGATCCTTCCCAGTCGTAAACGCGAGTTGCGGGACCAGGGGCGATTGTCAGCCCGAGCAGCGTTTTGCCGGACGCAAATTCGCCTGAGGCTCCGATTACTTCGCAGGGGATCGGCCAGAGCGGCGGGCGAGTGGTCGAGCTAGTGAGTGCTGTTGCCGGCGCAGCGGTCGGCATTGTGGCAGTAGCCATGACGGTTGGCTCCTTCGAGTGAGAGTTGGGGTGATCGAGAGTTGGGGACGTTAGTCGCGGACCCAGCGACCGATACCGGCCGCCATGTTTTCGATTGCTTGGCGTTGCTTGTCGCTGACGCGATTGTGTTGGATGATCGAGCTGCGAATGTCGGTGAGCTTCTCCTTTACCGACTCGCCGAAGTCGTAGGCCGCATCCGGCAAGTCGTCGATCATCTCCAGTGCTTCATCAGCCAGTTCGATCGCAGAGAGGACTTCGTCGTCGAGCTCGTCGGCAGCGACCGTGAGGCCGGGTTTCTTCGGCGAGCACTGCGGGCAACCTGGGTCGCTACTGAGTTCGCCCGTCCAGCCGCGACGTAGATTGCACTTCGGGCAGGTGTTGAACCAGCGTGCTCCGCTCATAGCAACCTCCCCGCGATGCCCGCAGTAACATCGAGATCGTTGCGGGCATAAGACAGGGCGGCTGGGCGGTCGGTCGCGTAGAGGTTCGCGAAGTCGGCACCATCGCCGCTCTTTCCGTTAAGGCCCAGCAGACGCGCGAGGCTGTCGAGGTCGATCCAGTCACGGCCGCCGGCCCGCCAGACTTCCAGCAGGTCGATAAACTTGTCGTTCCAGTAGTAGCGACTGCCGTAGCGGTGAATCACGTCTCGCGGGATTGCGATATTGAGAATCTTCGACCGCTGAAACATAAACGGCAGATCGAACCCGTAAATGTTGAAACCGACGACGCTCTTGGCGGCCTCGATCACCTCCCACGTCCTGCGAATCAAGGCCGGCTCATTGCGTTCGTGCTCGATCAGCATGTACTGGCCGTGATCGAGAATGCCGCCCAGCAGCACGCGGCCGGTCGTGGCGCTCAGTGCCGCCTTTTCGATGGCCTTGTTTTTGTGTGCGATCTTCGCGTTCTTGATCGCTTCCAGGCACCGCTTCTCGTAGAGAGCGGACTCGACCTGATGACGCTCGCGAGCCTCGTCGATCTTGGCGGCGCGATTCTCGGGCTTGAGATTGCCGACCTTGACGGCGGCGGGGTCGAACGGCTCACCGCCCGGGATCTTGCTGAGGTCGACGCCGGCGGGGTCGAACTTGCCGACGAACGCCTCGATCTTGCTCCACGATAGCGGGCCAGTCTCAATGTCGAAGATCGTGCCCGGGAACTCCGGCGCTGCCGCAGTGTAGGTCGATACCGGTAGCTCGACTGCTTCTAGGGTGACCATTTGGAACCTCGGTCTTGAATGAGTTGTAAAGGCGGCCCCACCGGCATCCAGCGTCGGGGGACGCAACACGCTCCATCACTCGCCGGCCGTCATAGCCGTGATCCATTCCCGCCTAGTTCATCCAGCGCGGGCGTCCAGTAATGACGCTAGCCTTTCCAGACTGGCGTCACGGGCCTGCCGCCCTTTCCCTTGGGCAGAGCGAGCTTCTTTCGCACTGCCGCTTTGTCGGTGATCTTTCCGGTCTCCTTAGCCCTGTGGAATTGCATGTAATGGCGACGGCACAGCCCCCGCGTCACGGCCGGCACTTCGTCGCCGTCTTTTGCGCACAGCAGGCAGCTCGTGCCCTTTCGCTCGACCTGCTGCTTGGCTGGCTGCTTGGCTGGCGTCCTGGGTGCCATTGAATCCGTTCTCCTGCAAAAACTTCCTGGCCTCGATTTGTCGCTTAGTCATCTCGCTGCCGCTGCTGACCCGGGCCGTCTGAACAGCGGCGGGCAGGGCGGCACTGGTGCAATCCTTTTTGAATTGCTCAATGGCAGCCAGCGTCGTGAACCAAGTACCGCCGCAGCGACTAGCTTGCAGTCTCACGCCGTTGACGCCCTTCATGATCCATCGCTTAACCGTCAGGACGTGGGGACTGCGTCCGCCGCGACCTGGCAGGTGCCCGGCAGCGGTGGCGAGGTCGATTTCCGTATGGTTGTGCTCGTTCATGGTCGAATCTGTTCACGAAACTATTAACTAAACCACTTACGCATAATTAAACCAATCGTACATCGAACTGTCAACAAAAGATTTAATCAAGATATGGGCCCCCCGGCCAAAAGCCTGCACAACGGCTGTTTATTCCAGTTGGGGGGCTATTTCGCGCAATACGTCACGAAACTATTTACGCAACGATTTACGCAAGCTACGATGGCGACTGGCCTTTAACCTCTTGCACGATGCGGCCGATAAGTCGGCAGAGAGTCGGGATGTCAGCCAAACACCGTAAGCCTCCCTCGGCTGGCGCACGAGAGAACAGTGACGAACCAAAAGATTCGGGCGGGGACTTGAAGCGAGAGCCTTACAGTCCAGAGCGGCTAGATACCGCCGTCCAGAACATTCGAGACGTGCTCAGTGAGATCGCCGGTCACGCCGCCGCGATGCGGAGTGAGAAGATCGAGGCGGTGCTGATTGGCGACGCAATGTTCAGGCGGAGCTACAAGCACATCTCGAACTTTTCGTCGGCGCTCGAGCGGGCGATCGAGAAGATCCACGACGAGCGTGGAGAGGCGCCCAGGGCGCCGTGGTGAGGGCCGAAAAGTGACGACCCCTTTCGACCCCTTTGTGTTTTCGGTGACTCGTTTTTCCCGTGAATTCGTGCATTCCTTTACTGCGAGTTGTGACACTTTGCTTCGTGTGGGTGTCGCCGCAATGCGTTTAGTGAAAGCGAGTTGCGCACGGAAGTGCGATGCTCGGTTGGCATACTTACACCGTGGATGTCGGGGGTTCGAGTCCCTCATCGCCCACCTCCCGGGTATGCAGTTTCTCGCACAGAGACGCGGGGACCGGCATTTCCCGGGTTTTTTTATGCGCGGGTAGTGGGGCGTGCGGGTCGCTGCGACTTGCTGCGTGCGCCTGCTGCGCCGGATTCTGCGCCGCCTCGTCCGAGCCGATTGCTTTGGCAAAGTCGGCGTCCGTCACCTGCCAGTAATGCTTGTTTGCCACCAGCGTCGAGTGTCCAAGCCAGGCTGCGGCGACGTGCGCTGGATGCTCGCTGGCGAGCTCGGTGGCTCTGCTGGCCCGTAGGTTCTGAAATAGCTTTGGCCAGGGGGCCACCCCAGCCTTTTCGAGAATCCGCGTTAGCTGGGTCCGCAGATTGGCATTGGCAGATCGGTACCGCTGGATGACGTGAATCGCCCCAGGCTTCGCGCTGTCCCAGGCGAGCTCGAGGTACGGTCGCAATTCGGGAAAGATCGGGATAGTGCGAGTGCCCTTTCCAGCATGGTGCTCGGTCTTGGGGCTGCGGATCATCATCCGCCCCTCCGACCAATTCACATCGGCCCACGTTAGCGCGAGATGTTCGCTGGGGCAGCGAAGGCCGCCATAGCGGCTAAGGGCAAACAGCAGTCGCCACTCGATGTCAGGGCACGCTTCCAGGACCTTAGTCGCCGTCGCCCGGTCGACGAAGAAATCCCGCTCGCGATTACTTCCCACGGCGCCTTTCAAACCAGCAAACGGATTCTTCAGCAGTAGCTCGCGTGCGACAGCATCCTCAAGAAACTGCTTCGCGTCGCTCACGCGTTTGCGGATCGTATTAGGGGAGAGCCCCTCGTCGGCATTCCGATCGCAGTAGCGGATCTTACGAGCATCACCGCCCTTAAGCCATCGCTCCCAATCCTGAGCGTCACCTGCCGTGATCGACTTCAAGGGCCGATCGGCACCGAAGAAAGCCAGTAGGCTTCTTTCAGCCTGGCGCCAGTGCGTTCTTGTGCTGCGCTTCACGTCGGTTCGACGGGAGATGTAATTCGCCAAGTGCGCTGCGAGGGTGACCTCCGTCACCGGCTCGCTCCTTGGAATCAATCCCACACGCGACAGCTTCTGCGACATCGCCGGCTGCAGATTCGCCAGCCATACTGCGGTGTCGGTCTCTAGGGGGTGGCTGGTTAGCTGCGCGGCCAGCAATTGCTCCAGGCGGAACTTGAACGACTCGGCGGCGCGTTTCGAAACCTTGCCCAGCCGGACAGTGCGTCGCTTTCCGTCCGCTGCGATGAAGAGCACCCGTCGATGCCCATTCTTTTCGGTTGCGATACTTGCCATGTTTCACGCCTCCGTTTTTGAACGCCGGCCCGTCGTGATTCTCAGATCTAAAAGTGCACCAATTGCGTCAATCGCGTGCATCGACAGCCCGCGATGGCCGCGGTGAAACTGTGACAATGTGCTTTCACTAATCCCGGTTTCCTTGGCGATTCGGTACCGGCTCAAGCCACTTTCTGCGATCGCTCGCCTTAACTGCTCGGTCAGTGGGACGGATTTCTCGGACACCTCAGTAGCTCCGGTTGCTTTGCACTATGTTAAGTATTGTCGCCATACCAGACGGGAAAATCAAGGAATCGGCGGCATTTTTGGCAGTCCCGCCGGACTGACCTCCCGGCATGGATTGGGAAGCAGCGAAACCTCGTCGATCCACAGCGGCAAGGCGGCAGGTCGAAAGCACCCGCCCGCCGATCAAGGGGGGCGTTTGAGAACCAAACCAGGAGCTCCGGCTTAAAGCGAGTGATGCGAGCCAGGATCGCCTCGTTCAATGCTGATCGAGGGCCGTCGGCTTCTAGGCGGTCAGTATGGACCACTCGCATCTCGATTCCGAGAGCCTCGCACTCTGCAAGTAGCTTAAAAAAACCAGTACTGGCTGCCATCATATAGACACCCTTAAGCGATCGCCTTCTTCAATTCGGACCGTCGCTTCCTCAATAATCTCAGAATCTGATCCGCCTGATTCGCCGTGTTGATTCTGAGAATTCTGAGGATCTTTAGCCCTGCCGGACTCGAAGAGTCGAGGGTTCACTTCAAACTTAGGGGACTGGGGTCGGCCCGGGCCGGCTCGCTGCACCGTCAACGGCCGAATGTAGCCACGCTCCTGGAGTTTGAAGAGCGCGGAGCCGACGTCATCCGCCTTCTTGAAGCGGCGCTTGCCGTGCTGATGTACCTCGCGCTGGGTGAATTCTTTTTTTTCGTGCCGACGGATCCACTTCAGGATGTACTTGGCGTCCTCGTCTTCATTCTTCTCTTGGGCTTGCATCATGTTGATGACGAAGTCCGCATGCGGGATTAGGTAGCGAGCGATCTCGATTGCTGCCATTAGGACCGCGACACCTATCTCGCCACTTACTCCGTATTCAGCGCAGTGAAGTACAGCGCTCAATCGGAGAGTGGCACCAGCAAGTTTTCCTCCCCAATCTGTCATGATTTCCATGTCACCACCGTCTGCGAGCATTCCCTCAATCTCCTCCTCCCAATCGCGAAGCTTTTCTTCCGCCGCCGCAGTCAGTCGCAAGACGTTACCCATCGTTCGCCGTGAGTCGAACATTTCTCGCACGAGCGCGCTATATGCCGCTCGGACTTCCGTAGGCACCGGTGCGGGGGCGATCTCCCGCTCTCCAATCCAGCTTTTAGGTGCTGCGTACAGGAAGCGGCCGAGTAGACCTCGACCTCTAAACGCCGCATTATCGGCGATTCCCTCTAGCACCTGAGGCTGCATGGCATAGGCACAAGTAAGGGCAGGGTCCTTCACTTGCACGGTTCCGCGCGAAACCCGATCGGTGATTAAATCGTCACCACTGTGCCCCTTGAGGTACGTGTCGAACTGAGCAATTCCACTTTTTGAGTAAAGGCCTGCCATCAAATCGAACACGCCCCCTTCTGCCGACATGCTTGCGATGCGGCCGTTTTGCTCAGCAAGCATGATTCCCAGCTTCTCACTTGTCGCATCATCAACTATCAAGCGTGGCGGCACCGGATCGCGCTTCTGAGAGAGTTGTTCAGCTAGATCGAGTGCCTCGGCCCTTTCATCAGCTCCCGACTCCTCACCCGCTGATTTCTCGAGTTTTCTAAGCCGTTTCTCAGATTGCCGCCGCTCAGACTGGGCCCGAGCGATCAATGGCCGCGATTCATTGATGAGCTCTGCCTCGATTTCTTTGAGTGGCTTTGTGACATCCGAAAACACGGCGGACTTACGGTTCGCAGGTGCTTGGAGCACCGCAACGAAAAGGTTGGTTGGCTCTTCCCAACCTTCACGTGGTGAAACCACTACTTGGCGTGCAATCGCCGCAGCGCACACCGCTAAGCTGAGCAGGCCCGCAAGATCGGGTGGAGTCTGCGTGGCGTGTGACAATGCGCCGACCCAATTCCTTAATGGTGCAGGTAGTACGTGAGTCGGAAATTCAGGAAGATCATTTCCATCGAAAGGCTGAAGTTCTGGCCACTCCTGTGGCACTGCCGGTGGAGTCCAGTTCGGTGCGGCCTTAACTAGACCCATCAGTGCATCTCTGGATCCGCCGGCCGCTATCCAGTCGCTTGCGTCGCCCTTCAGCGGCAAGTCGGGAAGTGCAACGATACGTACTGCCTCGGCAATGCCTTGGAGTGACTGGGCGACATTCTCGGCGTGTGCTCTCCCGGTTTCATCATTGTCGGGCAGGACGACCACGGCCCGGCCGCGCAAGAATGCAGAGTGTTCGCCGGTCCATTTCCCCGCTCCGCCCGGATTACAAGTCGCTAGAAAGCCCAGTTGCCGCAGGTTGTCCACATCTTTCTCACCTTCGACGACGATGACTAATCCGTTCGGATCGGCGAGCAATTCAGGTAGTCGATAAATCAGCTTACGAACGTTCGAGACATTGTTTTCCCAGCCGCCTCCCGGCTTTGGCTTTCGTTGCCGAAAGCCTTTCGGTTCGAGCCGCTGGACTTGAAAGATGACTGTGCCCGACTCGTCCTTGTAGTCGTACTCAGCCACTACCGTGGACCTAACGGAATCCCTCGGAGCCTTGCCAGTCGGGGCGGACTGTGGCATTAAATCGGCTAGCTTTAAGCTCAGAGAGGCGCATATTGAGTCGGCGGAGCACCCTGCATGGCATTTGATGAGCGCTCGGCCGTCGTCGCCTTCGGAGATCGAGAGGCTAGGATTGCGATCCTCGTGAGCCGGACAGAGTGCGCTCCAGCCCTTCCCAGATTCTTTGTAGTTAGACAGCCTACTGAGCACGAGTTCGACGGGGGTCAAGGGTTACCCCCTTTCTCAGCCGCGGCCTGCTGGCCCAGCCACGCTTTAAGATCCTCGACCGGATACAGCACGGTTCGCCGTTTACCAGTTCCCACCTTAACGCAGGGGATGATGCCATCATGCGTGAGTTGCCAAAGTAACCGTGGCGAGATTCCGAGACACTTCGCGGCCTCGCGTGGCCGAAGGGCCAAGATCCAAGGAGGGAGTTCCGTTCCCATAACTTGTTGCTCCTGAAGGCAGGATGCCGTGAACTACGGCATCGATAAGCAACAAGCTATGTGACATTCGGACAGATCGAATTTGTCCGTGCCGGTTCAAGCTAGTGACTTGACTGCGATAATTCCTCGATGAAAACCTGCAAAATATTTCTGGCGGACAACTCCGTCGGCTTTTGAAGAACGAACATGGGCAGATGCGACAGAAAAGCACAACATAACAGCGACCCTGATCGGGATGAGGTCGGGAAAAGTGAACTTGAAAAAGACCGACGGCAAGATTGTCGCACTACTTCCGACACAACTGTCGAAAAGAGACCAGGAATACTTGAAAGCAATTGCGCTACCGAGAATCAAGGCTCGGGAGGCCGCTGCACGCGAACTCAAGAATGTCCCTGAATTTCAGACGCTTCAGAGTCAACTCGCAAAAATCGAAGGCACCGAACCTGTGTAGGAAGAGCAGCATGCGTGTGATCGCAGTTAATTATACTCACGCGCCGCGAAGCGAGCGTAATGGCATGATTGCCCTTAGCGGGTAAATGATCATGCTGTCGGTCTCGTCCGCCTGCAAGCCAATGACGAATGCCGAGGTTAATCCGAATGACTACGCTTGCTATTACTTTATGTGGCGTTTTGACGTTCGTACTTGGTGCCGAAGTCGAATGGCACACCTGGAAGAGCGCGGATGCGACGTATTCAATCACCGCTGCTTTCGTCGAGCTAAAGTCGGAACCTGGGCAGGACGACAAGTTGGTCATCCTCAAGACAATGGATGGACGTGTGCTTCAGGTGCCGGCTTCTAAACTTAGCACTGAATCACGTGCTCTGGCAATTAGTCTATCTAAGTCGGGGGTGGACCGCGAACCATTAAGCGTTGCGGGCACGAATAAATCGCCACTAAACAAGGAAGTCTCTCAGCTCGACATCGCCCACAGCTGGCGCGGTAAGGGAAAGTTGCTCGCCTCTTTGTCTGGAAAGCGTGGAAAGCTCGTTGACTGGGATTTTCGTGGCCAGAACCCGATTGTCGAGCTTCACAATGGAGACCGCGTGACTTTACCTATGGCCGACCTAACGGTCGCCCATCAAGAGCTTGCACGCGCATTGAAGAAGGAGGCTCAAGGGCGCGGGGACATTCGCAGCGACGAAGATGCGCAGGCTGCGATTAAATTAGAGGACTCTGTAGAAAAGGTCAACAAAGAAATCCTAGTTGAAGTGCAGCGCTGGGTAAATCAACAGAGTCAAAGAAGACGACGTACATATAGCCAGGTAGCTTCCAGAATAATCTCGCTCCCGCACGATTATCTAACTCAACCAGGTGGAGGATACAAAGAGTTGGTATTTAGATTGTCAAACGACGGAGCGGAAGACTTGTTCCTTTACACTCCAATTGGAAAGTACAGCTTCGCTCATGACGGGAAGGTGTACACCGCGGAGCAGGTGTGGAAAAGCATCTTAGCGGGGGAGTAACTGCCTGGCACTCGAGGGCCTGCCCGCGATCGAATGAAGCATGTACATCCTCGCCGGAAGAAAAGGGAGCTCGCCCGAATCGAACACTGGAAAAGCGCCGTACCGCGGCCTCAGACGGGCTGATGCGTGTCGGACCAGTCGTCACAGTTTCGGCACTGGGTGAGCTGGCCGATCTTCGTACCCAGCACACATTCGCCGTGCAGCGGGCAGGAAAAGACCTTAATTCTCACCTTCTGCTTACCGCCGCAGGTCGGGCACTCCTGGAGCCGGAGCACGTCGCCCAAGTGCGCGCACGGCCCACGGAGCTTGCTGGCCGGCGGCGAGGCCCCGCAGCGGCGGACCAGCGATGGCCGCGAGAACTCTCGGTCGAAGCCGCAGGCAGAGCACTTCAACCGGTAGCGGCCGCTGGGCAGGCGCTCGGCAACGATCTGGCAGAACTGGCTCATGGTGGCGGCGGCTCCTCGCCGGCGAACAGGTCGATGGTCGGCGGCGGTTGGCAGTAGAGATCACTGAATCGCACGGTCGTTGGGAAGGTAGCGTAGATTGGTCCGGTGTGCTCGACCAGCTCCAGTTCGTGATGCCCCGCGTGATTATGCGGCGCTTCGGTCTTGAGCGCTTTCTTTACCCATGTGGCGAGCATCTTCGGCCCATTGATGCCGCCCGCCTGATTCTCGCAGAACTCAGGTGTGCCGCAGATCGTGTTGTGATGGTTGATTGCTTCAAGCGATGGTGGCTCTACTTCGTAAGACTGAGGGGATTGCGTCCTCAGTATTCTCAGAAATCCGAGAGGGTTTTTCAGCGGTCGAATTCTGGGAATTGTGGGAACGTTTCTTGCCGATGCAGCGATCTAGGAGTCGCCCCCTGCCAGAGAACCTACCCGGAACTTCCGTCCACAGTGTTGGCACCGACAAGAATTAGGAGGCCCTGAGGCACCATTGCCGTAGTAGATTGTCGTTTCAAGGAACTGATCGCGTCCGCAATTCTCGCAGGTAAACCACCAAGCGGGTAGCATGCAACCACCACCCGCGGCCATCGGTCGTGCTGACTCGATTTGTTGATCCGTGAGAACGTAGCCACAGCGTTTGCAGGTGTCGAAGTCATCGGGCCATGTGGTCTCGCCTCCGTAGAAGCCCGGAGTGCCCGGCACTGGGACGTCGCCCGCGTTGTCGATATTGATCTCGCGACAATAGTTAGGTCGCTGGCATTTGGGGCAGCGAAACATCGCTCCACCGTGCACTTCGACTTTTCTCATCGTGGTGAACCGTGAAGGTGGACCATGGGTGTGAATCTGATTCTGTGGATACCGTTGAGCGGCCGAGCATCGGTGTCGTGACTCTGCTAGCTCAGCAGTATGGTGGGCTTTCGATGAAATGCGCATCCAACTGGCGAGTAATTCACCAGGGCACTTTCGGCGAACGTCCCGTCTTCCCCTCGCGGTGCCGATCGACAGCGCGCTCTACTGCCGCCGCAAAGTGCAGGAAGTAATTGTAGGAGCGTCGAACCATAGCATCGCCCAGGTCGACCGAGTCGATCTCGTCAGATCGCATTGCGTTTGCTTTCGTTCCCAAGTCATCGGCCAGTTCTTTAAGGCACTTCGCCATCGTCTCCAGTCGATCGGGAGTGTATTGCTCAGTGTCTTTTGGCTTCTTCGGTGAGCCACTTTGCGTTCTGCGAGTCATTCATGGCCTCGTGTTAGCGATTGGATTAGTTCCAGATTCATCTCAACATGCCTTGCTGAGATTAGAAAGCAAGAGATGCCCGTGATAGATGCGGCATGCTGTGCGCCGTAAAGTGCGCCGCACGTGCCGTAAGAGGCGAATAACTCGAGTGTTCTTAGCAAGTTCGAGTCATGCAGAGACTAAAAAAAGGACAAGCTATATCCGGGTAGCGAGAGGTGGAAAGTTTCCTGCCCATGATCCTGAATCCTCTTAGTCAAAATGCCAGATTCCAAAAAATCCAACATTCCTTGCGGATCAGGAAATGCGGTGAAGGTCAAGCGTCAGCGACGACCTGCGTCGTTTCCGCCAGCAGCCGCACGGCGTCGTTCCGTTCGTGCCATGCCCAGTTGCCCCAGGAGGGAACTGCCAGATCGACATCGGGCATCTCGCGTTGGTCGGCGTGCTGGAACCACTGCTGTGCGCTGGTCAGGCACCGACGAGCCTCGGCGAGGTTTCCGAGGCGCGCATGGGCGATCGCTTGAAAGCACCAGTCCCAGACCATCGGCGGATGTACCTTGGCCGAGCGATGGAAGCAGGCGAGGCCCTCTTCATACTGGCCGGCGCGCACCAGCACGGCGCCGCGAAATCGCTCGGCGCCCGGATAGGCATGCACGGAACGATCGGCCAGCGGCATCAGCGCCGAGAAGTCGGGCAGTGCGTCGGGCAGATGGGTACAACTTGTGATGACGTGGAAGGCCGACCAGGAATCGGCGTCGCCATGAAACGCCGCCAGCATGCCACGGCACAACGAACGAAACTCGTCCGCATCACCAGCCTGGAGAATGGCCTGGGCGCGGAATCGCCAGAGGGCAGCGTCGCGGGGATAGATCTCAAGCGCCGCAGCAAACTGGTCTGCGGCGCGGCGATAGTCCCTGCGGCTAGCGGCAACATAAGCCCGCGTGCGAAAGAGTTCGGCCCGCAGCCGCGGATCGTCCGGCGCGAGCACGAGAGCTGACTCATACACTTCCACCGCCTGCCGGGGTTGGCCAAGCGCGGACAGAGCCCGTGCGCGCATCAAGGGCAGGCGGACATCGCCTTCGGCCGGAGGTTTTCGATCGGTGCGCAGCGCGGCCTCCCGGAGCAGAATCTCGAACTCGAGCCATTCAGACGGTGAGATGCTCCACTTGGCGGGCGCTCCCTTGTGCACAACCCACTCATTAGCCTCGCTACCATCGAGCAGGGTGAGCCAGTTCTCGCGCGCCTGGATCGCCTGGTTCCAGGCCTGCCTGGCGGCGGCGACGTTGCCCAATTCGGTATGGGCCATCACCAGGACGGGATAGTTGAGCGCTGCTCCCTCCCGGCCGTTAGCCAAGGCGATCGACTCACTGCAGCAGGCGATTGCTTGCTTTGCACGGCCGGCGCGCAGATGGAGGAGTCCCAAAATGTACGAGATCAAGGTATCGGTTGTGTTCGGCCGGGCTGCTTGCTCGATTAAGGACACATTACCCGGCGCACTAGCCTGGGGATAAGGCGTCAGGCAGGAGGCGCGCAGAGCATCGAGCGGCGGCATGCCCAGGTAACCTTGAAATCGCTCGCGCATGTTCGCGCACGCGCGGAGATAGCCCTCGTGATCGCCAATGAATTGTAGGAGCACGGCATGCGACCACCAATGGATCGATTGCGAGGGGGGCTGAATCTCGAATTCGCGGCGAAAGTCCGCGGCAGCCTCCTCCCACAAGCCCAGCGCCTCGTGCAAGCGACCCCGTTCACTCCAGGTGGTGCTCAAGTCCTCGCGTAGCACGATGGCCTGACTGAACGCCTGGTAAGCGTCGTCCCAGCGGCGCGCTTGGGAGAACATTTTGCCGCGTTCGACCAGCGCGGTGGCTTCTCGTAGGCGGCGCAGCTCATCGTCGACGCGGCGGCGATTGTCGTCGGCATCGAGTCGAGCCACGCGTTCGGCCGAGCGTGCCGACTCGGCCTGACGCCATTGCCAGGTCACTGCCGCGAACCCGCCGGCGACGGCGAGCAAGAGCGCGGCGGCAAGCGAGGCCGGGACGGGATTTCGCCGGCACCATTTGCTCATTCGCTCGCGCAAGGTTGCCCGGCGAGCGAGCACGGGCACATCCGCCAGGAAGCGGCGCAGATCGGCGGCCAGCTCGTCGGCGGTGCGATAGCGCTGGCTCGGTTCTTTCGCGACCGCTTTGAGCACGATCGTTTCCAGATCGCGGGGAATGGCGGGATCGCACTTGCGAGGTTTGACTGGCTGCTCGTGCAGGATTTGTTCGATCAGCTTGCCGCGTCCGCTCGCATCGCAAATGGGGCGCAGTGTCAGCAGCTCATAGAGTGTTGCGCCCAGGCCGTAAAGATCGCTGCGATGATCGGACTGGCCTTCGAGGCGTTCGGGGCCCATGTAGCGCAGGGTTCCGACCAGGTCGCCGCTTTGCGTGAGGCCGTGCGAGTCGTCGGCCTTGGCCAGACCGAAGTCAGTAATCCAGGCGTGCCCGCGCACGTCCAACAGTAGGTTCGATGGCTTCACATCGCGGTGCAGGATTCCTTCGCTGTGGGCGTAGCTGAGCGCCTCGGCGATTTGCAGTCCCAGACGGGCGACGTTGCGATAGTACTCGCGCGACTGTAAGCCCGAAGTTCGCTGGCGATGTGGTAGGGGCGTCCCATTGAGTACCGAGTTCGAAGCTGCCGCATGTGCTGAACCAGATGGCGACTGCTCGGCTTCGTTGGCGGACGCCTGAGCGGTTGGCGTCGGCGATGTGCCGCCCTTGCCAGGACTGCCGGAGATCAGACTTTCGGCAATCCGATGCAAGGGTTGGCCGGTGGCGCGGTCACGGAAGGTATCTGGCGCCACATTTATCCGAAGCTGTTTGAGGGATTCGATCACCTGGTCAAGGCTCTGCCCCGGAATGAATTGCATTGCGTAGAAGTGCAGCCCGTTATGCTCGCCGACACTCAATACGGGCACAATATTCGTGTGGTGCAAGCGGGCGGCCGCGCGCGCTTCGAGTTGGAATCGTTCGAGGTGGGAAACGCTTGGCAGCCCGGCCGCGGACATCACCTTAATGGCGACGTGTCGACCGAGCGACTCTTCGATGGCTTCGTAGACGATTCCCATCCCGCCGCGGCCGATCTCGCGGAGGATGGTGAAGTCGCCAATCGACCGCGGGGGCAGCGGGTCGGTTAGCTTCGCCAGATGCCCGGCCGGCGCATCGGCTAACCTTGCATGTTGCTCGAGCAGCACCAGCGTCGGCAATAGGGCGCGCAGTTCGTCGGCCAACTCGGGATGCGCTGCCGCGTACTCCTCAACGCTCGGCCGCTCGCCGGCTCGAAGTCGAGCGACAAACGAATCGGCAAGTTCAGCGACTCCGTGGCGGAAGCCCGTCGATTCGAGGCTCATGGGGCGAGTTCCTCGCGACCACCTGGCAAGGCGAGGAGCACATCCTTGAGCCGCAGCAGGGCGCGCGCGTAGCGTTTGCTGGCGGCGGATTTGTCAATGCCCAGCACGTCCGCCGCTTCGCCGTTGGAAAGCTGTTCGAAGTGCCGCAGCGCGAGAACTTCGCGATCGATGGGGTCGAGCGAGCTCAAGGCCTCTTCGAGGCGGAGTTTTTGTTCAAGGCGAATGGCGGCCTGGCTCGGCGTGCTGAGCTTGCCCAGCAGGTGCCGGGCCAAGTCGGCGGTGGTCGATTCAGGAAACGCGCCGTGGTAGAGCGAAAGTTCACGGCCGGCGTCGCGCGCTTTTGCGCCCAGGTGGCGGCGATGCTGCTCGAGCAGCCGTTGGCCGGCGAGGAACCGCAGCCAGAGGAAGAACGGCATCGTGGGATTCTCAGCATACTCGGCGAGCCGGCGCGTGGCGTCGATGTATGACTCTTGCAGCACGTCGGAAGGATCGACGCGACCTTGCAAGCGATGATCGAGCCGAACCGCGACCATCCGCCGCAACCGCGCGCGGTGTTCGGTCATCAACCGCTCCCAGGCCTGGTCGTCGCCGTGGGCAGCCCGTTGGACGAGGCGCATGGTTTCGCTGGAGTCCAGAAGTTCGTGCATAGCAGACATCATATTCCAGGAATTGCGAGATAAAAGCGCCGGGGCAGAGTTCATGCGGCGGCGGCGCGGTTGAAGTACTTCGCACGGTGCTCCGCCGGCCGCGCGCGGCTTTTCTGACGCTTTTCATAAATTTTCGCCTTCCGTCAGTCCCCAACGGGCGACCGTTCGCAGTTAGGGATTCAGCCAAACCGCGATTGTCGAGCGGTTAGCCTGCGAAGCACACGAATGTCCAACAATAGGCGGGGTAATCCGGTGAAGATTCGTTGCCTCATCCTGGCCGGCGCCGTTTGCTGCCTGGGCGCTTCGCTCGCTAGGGCCCAATTGGCGACGATCACCCAGCAGCCGACTGGTACGGCGAGCGAACTGGTGCTGAGCAATCTGTCGGACACGCTGGGACAGCCGCTGTCCATCACAGCGATGGTCGTGGGTGCCGGGCAGCCGGGCGGAGTCGCCACGACGACGAACCAGGGTTGGATCGCCCAGTCGCTGGACGCCACGGCCTGGGATCTGCCAATGGGAGGCGCCGGCGCGGATCGGTACACCTGGCGGCAGTTCACGGGTAAGGCGTTCGATGAGATGTTTAGACCCACCGATCCTTGCTACGGCTTTTATGTCGACTACGGGCGCGAGAACGAGCTGTATATCTATGGAGCCCCAGTGGATCCGTGCCTGCCCGGGGCCGTGTTAGGCGGGTTCTTCTTCGATGGGCCGGCCGTGGCCACGACTTTTCTGGTAGCGGGCATTGCCGATCCCTCGGCATTCGCGGGCCCGGTGGATCTGTCGAACCCTCCGCCAGACCTCTCGGCGATGCTGGGGATCGACACGTCAACCGGTACGGTTCAAGCGGTGCCGGAGCCGAGTGCACTTGCGCTGGCGGGCCTGAGTTTCGCATGCCTCGCGGTCATTTGCGTGCGGCAATGCTCCGGAGTTAAGCGGCGTCAATCTCTACAAAGACAAGGCGAGTGTAGCCGCAATCACCAACATTGGGAGTCGCTTCGATGCTTCGTCTGACAACTCTAATCCTTGCAGCCATTATCCCATTCTTGTCGTTCGGGACCTCGCAAGCGGCGACTCCCACGTACCACATCACGGAAATAGGCGCTTTGGGTGGCTTCTCGAGCGTGGGAACAGCACTTAATGACCAAGGCCATGTTGTCGGGACGATTTACACTCCCACGGGGACTCGTGCCTTCTTCTTCGATGGCACGCAGCAGATCCTAGAAATGTCGGAAGGGGGCACGCGAAGCGAAGCGCGGGACATCAATAATTCCGGTGTGATCGTGGGACAGGTCGCCTCTTACAACGACGACAATTCTTTGAATTGGTGGCGTGCGTTCCGCTACGACGGAACCATGCAGGAACTGTCCATGACACCTGGAATCGAGGCCGCTGCAATCAATACGCAGGGACAAGTGACTGGCACGCAGAGCTATCTAGTCAACGACGGCTCGTTCCTCGCATCAGATGTGTTCCTATTCGACGGAACAATGCACGATCTCGGACGAGTCGGTTACGATTTTCCGACAACCGCTTACGCCATCAACGACTTTGGACAGATTGCCGGTCATTATTCAGACCTTGGCAACTACTATTCACACGCGTTTCTTTACGACGGCACTTTTCACGATCTAGGCACACTTGGGGGCTCTCGAAGCTACGCTAATGACATCAATGACCAGGGTCATGTCGTTGGTTACTCGCATCTGGCCGATGAATCGCCACATGTTTACTTGTATGACGGTACCATGCACGACTTGGGCTTCGCAGGCAGCGCTGAAGAAATCAACAACAAAGGTCAGATCGTCGGCTCCGCAGCGGGCTTAGGCGCCTTCGTCTATGATGCCGTGAATGGCTTGGTCAGCCTCAACTCGCTGATCGATCCGGTCCTTGGTTGGAATCTATACTCGGCCAGTGACATCAATGAGCACGGACAGATTACCGGCGTCGGCTTGATCGACGGCAAGGCACGGGCCTTTTTGCTCACGCCGGTGCCCGAGCCATCGGGAGCGATGTTGTGTGCAGCGGCGATGTTGGGGGCCCTGCCATTTTCGCGGCGGCGCTCGAGGCGGGAGTCCAGGCATCGCCCCAGGGCCAATGCGGCTGATTTAGCGCTAGCGTTCAAGATCATCAGGCCTCCGCTATCGAAGATTCGAGGCCGGGATAGTGGTTGAACGCACCTGGGTCCGCTATGAAAACGATTGAAGGTCGACTTCCATTGACCGGGCTGCTGCTGTGCCGGGGACTTCCGCTGGCAGTCGCCGCAGCTATTCCGCTCGCGGCGGCGTGGTCGCTGTGGGTTGGTTTTCAGACGTGGTACATCGCGTCCGGCTTTATTCTGCTCACTGGGACGGCGAGACTGTGCTACGTGCTGGTTGAATCGGCCAGTGTGGTCACTTGGTTTCGGCTCTCAGCCGATGAACTCTCGTTTTCGCGAATCGGTCGACGCCGACGTACGACGACGCCTGCCGAGGTCCTTTGGGTCAGCCGCGTCGATGCCGCTAGCAAATGGGCGACCCTCTGGTTGCGCGACGGAACTTCGTTGCACTTTCACCTGGCGCACTTACCCAATGCTCGCACACTAGCCGCGACCTTTGCAGTGGCAGCGACGCTGCCAGAATCGACCGGTCGTTTGAATGGCAATGCCGTGGCCGGCACGTTGATCCGCCAGGGCTTGTATACCTGTCTGCTGGCTGCCCTGGCCGCCGTGGGATGGTTGGCCCTGGCGGTCGGCTTTCATCCCGGAAGATTTCCCAACCAATGGATGTTTGTGGTACTAGCCGGCATCCTTTTTTTACTTGTGGTCGCGGGCCTCTACTATCTGGTCATACGGTACTGGATCGGATGCATCCGCTGGTTTGAGTTGGATGGGGAGTGTCTTCGCTTTCGCACGGTACTCTCGCGTGCAATTCGCGTGCGGAGAATGGATGAAGTAGCCGCCGTGATCGTTCATCGGCCCGACTCACGGCAGGCCGAGGCGGGAATTTGGGTGGCGGTAAAATTTCGCGACGGCGGCCGATTCAAGATTCATCCGGGCATACTTCAGAATGCTGCCGCTCTGCGCGGTGCCCTCCACCATGAAGTGCTGCGCCGAGTTCTGCCCACCACGTCAATCGAGCCGGCGACGATCACAGCAGCGCATCCCCTTTGGCCGCTGATTGAACCTCACCTGGCCAAGGAGGAGACCGTGTATTGGCTCGCCGGGCCGCAATACAGCAAGCTTTGGAACGAAACGACCGCATCGGTGATATTCGGCTTCTTGCTGTGCCTTCCCGGCGCGCTGGGTACGTGGGTCGTAGTACGGTATGCCTTGCCGCGCGGCGAATGGGGATCACTCGTGATCGTGATAGTCACCGGGCTCTTCACCGCCATCGGCGTGGCGTGCATGGCCGCTCCTTGGCGCTTTCGACGCATGCTGCGGGGCGTGGCCTACGCGGTGACCTCTGAACGTGCCTTGGTCATCGGTCCGCTGGCATGGGGTCCGCGGGTCGAGATGTCGCGAAGGAATCTCCCCGTTCAGAGTTTCACGCTTGACCAGGTGCGAGATTACCAGGTTGTTCGCCGGGGGCGTGACATCGCCATCGGTGGCGAGTGGAAGCTGGGCCGCAAAGGAGCCCGCTATTGGGTTCACCATGGGTTCCTTGCGCCGGACGATCCGCTGGGAGCCGAATTGGCGGTTCAACGACTACTGGCAAACTCTGATCGAGTTGTTGGACATCGTGCATGACGCTAAGAGGTGCTCTAGGTGGCGTCAGTGAGATGGCAAACGCGTTCGATGATGGGTCGCTTCGTTAAGGGCTCTTAGACGCACCTGAGCCAAGAAGCGGCACGAGTTGTGTGGGATTGCCGAATCGCGGGGCGCCGTACGTCGCTCTGAGGGTCGATCTTAGAAGGCAACCGCGGGGCTCGAGGACGGGATACCCCGTGTCAGATTTGTGTCAACAGCTTAGGCAACGCTTTGCTGGATCAACGACAGCGACCAATGGGACTTCCAAGGTCTTGCATCGAGGTACCATGCCAGAAGAACGCGTGGGTCTCGCCGCCGACCAGTGTAGACCATCCGGTCGCGTAGCCGTGGTCGTTGATCGCCTTACCATAGCTGGACGAGCCGCACAGCGTTCCGAGATTAATGTGTGAATAGCTTTTGGCGCCATGAGCTGCGAAGCTGGCGCGCATCGCGCGATGAGCAGCGTGAAAAATAGAATTCGGTGGGCCATTGACGTACTCCAATGGTAAAGGCAAGTTCGGAGACGCGTTCATTGGCAGCATCGGCGATCGACTCCAAAAAGTGCTAGGCTACCCAGCGCTGCGAGTAGCCATGTCGTCGGCTCTGGCGCGACGCTGATTGCACCGGTTGTGGCTAAATGAGTGGTGTCCCAGCTCAAGCCGGCTTGCAGTGGTTCGCAGGTCAGCTCAAAGGTTAAGCCGCTGTCGATCAAGGTGTCGAACGTCAAGAGCTGAAAATAGTCACTCAATGCTGGTGTGAAGCCGTTGATCAGATCGATTTCGAGCACGTCGCCCAGATTGGCGCTTCCGGAAACCAATAGCTGATCGTATGCCGCTGTGCCGGCCAACTCGAAGGCGATGGTTCCCGGGCCTTGCAAGTCCCCTTCGATCGCAAAGTCACCGGTGGAGTTACCAGGCGCGATCCGGCCGTTGGAAACGTCTCCGATGACGGTGCACCGTCGCCGGTCAGGTTTCCCAGTACCCTGAACAACAGATCTTCGCTCGGCGTCAACCACGCCGCCAAGTTCGATCTTTATGGGAACCAGCGCCGGACAAGCCGGCGGTAAGCTCGCCTGAATCTCGCCAGATCGATCCGACACCAGACACGTTTACGGTGCCGCTCGAGCCCTCTTATTGTCCGACTTCGCCGTAATGTGTGGCGACGAGTCCGCAGTCTGAGATGGTCAAGTTGCCGGCCCCTACGGCGTTCCCGCATGGTTTCAAACCGATTCTGTACCGCGGTACAGAATGCGCCGGGGCACCTTTCGTGTCGCGATAGTTGCTGATCTCACAGTTGCGTCGCGGAAAATCGGCTGGGTTGATGCGAAAGCGGCGCTCACCTCTTCGCCTGCTGCTCAATTGTTTGGCGCCTGCCGGGTCTGCGAAAACAATAGTCGGGGCGCCGGGGCACCGTTAGGTCTTTTCGCGGGCGGAATGTGACTACAGCGTGTTTTATCAAGCGGCCCCTGCTGCGCCCTCCGCCGCGGCTCCTGACCTGTTCACCCGTGGAGTCGGGTGGCTAAACGAAGGACCGCAATAACCTCTGTTGGAAAATGGGTATCCGGAAGATACGAAGAAGTTCCGTGCTACCTACAAACACGGTCTGGCGTGGCGTTAGAATAGGGGCCAACACTGCTCTGAATCGGTTTCGGGCTTTTCCCAAATCGGACATCTCGCATTAGCCACTCATGAACATCGCTGGACAAACGTTTCTTGTTACTGGAGGAGGGTCAGGTCTTGGTGCTGCGACGGCTCGACAATTGGTCGCGGCCGGCGGGAAGGTCGTCATCGCCGACATCAATGAGCAGCTCGGTCGCCCACTGGCTGCAGAGTTGACGGATGCCCGCTTCATAACAACCGACGTCACCAACGAGGCTAGCGTCCGCAATGCGATCGAGATTGCGGTCGAATCCTTCGGCGGCCTTCGCGGGGTAGTGAACTGTGCGGGCATCGCCACGGCGATTCGGGTTGTCGGCAAAGACGGTCCCCACAGCCTGGATGCATTCACCCGTATGATTCAGGTCAATTTGATCGGCACGTTCAACGTCATTCGATTGGCGGCGGAAGTAATCGTGGCCGAAAAGCCATTAGAAGGCGGCGAGCGTGGCGTGATCGTCAATACGGCTTCAGTGGCCGCATTCGACGGCCAAATAGGCCAAGCAGCTTACTCCGCTTCGAAGGGTGGCGTCGTTGCTATGACGCTGCCCATAGCCAGAGAAATGGCCCGTTGGGGAATTCGGGTCATGACAATCGTACCTGGTCTGTTCGACACACCGCTGATGCAAACCCTGCCGGAAGATGTCAAGGCTTCGCTCGGACAGCAGGTTCCATTCCCGCCGCGATTAGGACGTCCCAGCGAGTTCGCTGCGCTTGTTCAGCACATCGTCGAGAATCAGATGCTCAATGGCGAAACGATACGCCTGGATGGCGCCATTCGCATGGCTCCGAAATAGTGGCGCACCGGCCGGACAACTCCGACTCACTTAGCCTGCCGTGCCTTGCTCCAGCGATGCTGAGCGTTCGGTCCTTGCCTGTTTAATGAAAGAGACTGGCAAGGACCGGACGCCTCGGAGAACCAGCGAATTGCTCCAACTAAGCGGCATCGATTGCAGCGCAAGGTTTGGGCATCGCTGAAGAATCGCCGTGATTGCCAGCTTGGCTTCCATTCGCGCCAGCGGTGCTCCTATACAAAAGTGAATTCCCTGGCCAAAGGCGAGATGGCGATTCTCTTTTCGCGCGATATCGAGTGTTTCGGGATTCGCGAATTGCCGTGGATCGCGATTCGCCGCATTGAGCAACGCAAACACGCGCTCGCCGGGCCGAATTGTTTGACCGTGCAGCAGAATCTCCTCGGTCGCGATGCGAACCACCGAGGCGGCCGGCCCATCAAACCGTAATAATTCTTCTACTGCCAAGGGCATCAACTCAGGTTCATTGTGTAGGCGCGCAAGCTCTGCCGGATGGCGCAATAAGGCCAGTATGCCGTTACCAATTAGGTTCGTCGTGGTTTCGTGCCCCGCAAATACGAGCAGGACGCAGGTTGCCACCAACTCGTCATCGCTGAGCAAGTCCCCTTGTTCCTGAGCGGCTAAGAGAGCAGTCAGCAGATCGTCACCGGGCGTGTGCCTGCGCCGCTGGATGGCCGCGCGAAAATACTCGTTCATGGCCGTGATGCTATCCGTAGCACGCTGGTACTTGTCTGGCGTGTTCACCGACGAGCCGACGAACAGCGCCAACTCATCCGACCAGACTTTGATGCGATCCAAATCGTCGCAGGGAAGCCCCAGCATATCGAGAATGACCGAGGCGGGCAGCGGGTAGGCCAAGTCGGCGATCAGGTCCATTTCTCCATGGTCGACGACCTGATCAAGCAGCCGATCGATTAGGATGCGAATGCGAGGCTCCAAACGTTCAATGGCCCGCGCAGTAAACGCTTTGTTCATCAGTGCACGCAGGCGCGTGTGGTCTGGGGGATCGTGAAACACGGCCCAGCGAGAAATCGAATCACGCAGTGTGGCGTAGGCCGTTTGCCTGTCGACAGGCAACTGCGCAAAGAAAGGCCGCATTCGGTCGGCGGAAAATCGCCGATCCGAGATCGCCAGCTTTACATCGTCGTACCTCGTGAGAACCCAACCGCCGAGGACCGAGCTGCGATACAGCGGAGCTTGCTCACGTAAATCTTGAAACACGGGGAAAGGGTCGGCAATGACCTCGGGGCGGCGTGGATCGTAGTCAACGGTCATCTGGCGAAAGTTCCTGGAATGATGGAATAACGGCAGCCTCACGAACCTTCAAGTACCAGCATTGTGCAGGCATTGGCGTCGAGCTCGAATTCGCCGGCCCCCATGGTCAATGCGGCGGCCAGTCGAGCTTCGGGTTGCTGCCGCGGGCCCGCTTCACCCCGTAGTTGCCAGACGAGTTCCGCGACCTGCGCGATACCTGTTGCACCGAGCGGGTGCCCTTTAGCCAACAGTCCACCGCTGACGTTTACAACGGCCGCACCACCTCCAGGCGAGGTCGCGCCGGAAAGCACCAACTCGCCTCCCTCTCCCGGACCACACAATCCTAATTCTTCCGTGTACAAGATTTCGCCGATGGTAAACGCGTCGTGACACTCCACCAAATCCAGGTCTTGAGGCCCCACGCCAGCCTGTTCGTAGGCCGCCACCGCCGCGCGTCGCGCAGCACTCACAGGACGCTGGACATCGGAGAACACGGCCGTCCCTGACTTCAGAGACATTCCGCGGATCCATACCGGTCTACTGCTGCAGCGTGCGGCGTAGCCTGCCGTGCACAGGATAACCGCTGCCGCACCGTCCGCCTTCGGACAGCATTGGAACAGAGTTAGTGGGTCAGCAATCATCCGCGAGCCCAAGACGTCCTCGACCGTTACCGGCGATTGAAAATAGGCCCGGGGATTCGTTACAGCCAGCCGGCGATTTTTTACTGCTACCGCTGCCAGTTGCTCTCTGGTCAGTCCGTACTGCTGCATGTGCCTGCTGGCTTGTAGGGCGTACCAGCCTGGCAGATTCAGGCCGGTGTCGAAAAACCAGGCATCTTGCGTGGGCAGCGGCCCACAAATCTCCGACAAGATCTCGACGCCCACAGCAAGCGCCACATCACACAAGCCGGCGCGAAGCCAGGCACACGCTTCGACGATGGCTGTCGAGCCTGACGCGCAGGCGTTTTCGACGTTGACGATGGGCCGGCCCGTGAGCCCGATATTCTTGAGTGCTCTCTGGCCGATTCCTGGCGGTGCGGCGGCAGCGCCGCAGAACGAAGCCTGAATCTCGGATGCCTGCACGTTGGCATGCTCAAACGCCTGACGCACTGCCTCGGCCACCAGCGATTCGTAGCCTCGCTGAGCTTGCTTCGCAAAACGGGTCATGCCGACCCCAAGGATGGCGACTTCAGACATCTGGCACAAACCTCAGTTCGTTTTCGCGCGGCGCAAACTTCACGGACGAGCCAATTTCAACTGAGTCGCGAGCTTCTAGCCAGCCCATCACACGTGGTCCGCTGTCCATGCGAATTTCGCAGACTATTCGTTCGCCGATCTGAGTGCGGCTCTCTATCCTCCCCCGGGGCGAGAGATCCACGATCGTTTGAACTGCTGAACCACAGACAATGCAGCCATTCCCCACAGGAAAGGTGACTGCACCACAGTCACCGCAGTCAGCGCCTTGCAGTCGCGGTTGTCCATCACGCTGAATCCAGAGCCGTTCTGTCGACATCACAATCGGGCCTATCGATGTGGCCGTCCAATAAGTCCCCAGTGAAGTTCTCGGCAACTGCAGAATACTGTTAGATGCGCTCGATGACCGTGGCCGTCGCCTGGCCATGCCCAATGGTCATCACCTGTAGCCCTAGTGTGCCGCCGGTTGTTTCCAGGCCGACAAGCATTTTTGCCAGCAAGGCAACGCCGGTCGCCCCGAGCGCGTGTCCATGAGCAATGGCACCGCCCCAGGGATTCACCTTCCTCAAATCGGCGCCCGTCTCGCACGCCCAAGCCAAGACGACGGTCGAAAACGCCTCGTTGATCTCGATCCAGTCCAGGTCTTCGATTCGCAGTCCGCTTCGCTCCAGCGCCATCCGCGTGGCGGGCACCACGGCCATCAAGGCCAGCGCGGGGTCGTTGGCTGCGACGACGCGTGACAGGAAACGAGCGCGCGGGCGAAGGCCCTGCGTTTCGGCCCATTCCCGATCGGCGAGCATTGCGGCCGCCGCACCATCAGCGAATTGGCTTGAATTTGCTGCGGTCAGCACTCCTTGACCAATCGGGCGGTAGGCTGGGTTTAGACTGGCGACTTTCTCCGCGTCGACCGTATCGCGGATGCCCTCATCGCGAGTGAGGCACACCCTATTTCCCTCGCGGTCTAGGCCTTCAAAAGAGAGCAATTCGCGGTGTAATTGCTCGTTCGCGGCTAGGGATGCCCGCCTTTGGCTTTCCATCCCGAACGCATCGGCTTCGGCCCGACTAATCTTCCATCGCTCGGCAATGCGCTCACCACTTTCGGCCTGATGTACCAAACCAAACTCTGCGCAAGCCGCTGGGTTTAGCTTCTCAAGTCCGCCGATGTCGCTGTAAACGGGGACTCGGGAAATGCTCTCGACTCCAGCCGCGATACAACACTTTGTGTCGCCAGCCGCCACGCTCTGCGCCGCACTGTGGATTGCCTGTTGACCGGAACCGCACCAGCGATTGAGGGTGACTGCCGGAACGGCGACCGGGAAGCCGGCCTGCAGCACGGCCAGCCGGGCAATATTCGCGCCCTGTTCCCCGACCTGCGATACGCAGCCAACCACCACGTCCTCGACACAGTCGCCAGAGACGCCAATACGTTCGATCAGCCCGGCCAGCGTTTGGGCCAAGAGCACATCAGGGCGAGTTTCTCGATACGCGCCGCCAACGCGGCCAAACGGCGAGCGGACGGCGTCAATAATGACTGGGTGCGGCATGCGTTACCAATTCTCAGAGTAGCCGTGGATGGATCTGAGCGAGCCGCTTAAACCGATGCACAGCACTCGCGGTTCTGTGTTCCTCTCCATGAGGGCCGCTTAGCCGATCCAGATTTCTCCTGACGGACCATCGAGCGTGACTCCAAGTGCCCTCGCGAGGAATGGCTGGCGACTAGATATTCTACCAAGTGGCCGACGCCCAGGGGACTCCAGCTTGGGACAGCATCTGTAAGGGCTGGTGAATCGTGCGGTGACAACATTCGAGTTCTTTCGCCAGGGCGTCGGCATCCCGGTGCCCTGAACCAGAAATGTAGGTCAGCACTCGAAAGAGGCGGCTCAAACGTTCCGATTGACGAATTCGCCATGGTCGCGCTCCCAGGCTATTCTTTGACCGTGCTAGGTTGATCAGGTCGTACGTCGCAGATGTGATCAAGAAGTTCCGAGGATCGGCGGTTTCGTTGAACCGATTTCCAGGCCGGGAACGATGACGACGACCAGCAGGCCAAACACAAACGGCGTGTAGAATACGACAACCGCTGACGTATCCTTCGGCAGTTCGGTATCTCCGCAGAAAAGTACCTGCCGCCATAAAGTCCGGCCAGGAAAACTGATTCATGACCCGGGCCGCGTTCATCTATCCGCATCAGCTGTTTGCCGACCACCCAGCACTTGTCAATGCGTCGCAAGCAGTGCTAGTCGAGGAACCGCTACTATTCAATCAATACTCTTTCCATCGCCAGAAGCTGATCTTCCACCGCGCTACAATGATGCAGTTCGCGGCAGCTCTCCGAAAGCGGAGAATCAAGGTTCATTACATCAAAGCGGGCACGCTGACCGACACGGCAGCGATTGCCCCTCGGCTGAAACGGCTTCAGATTCGTTCGGTGCAATATGTTGATCCGTGCGACGATTGGCTATCGACCCGACTCGCAGCGGCTTTAGAGCAGCAGGGAATAGCAGCGTCCGTGCTCGATGACCCGCACTTCCTCACTCCCCCGTCGGTGATTCGTGACTTCACGGTCGGCAAAGAGCGACTGTACTTCACCGGATTCTACATTGCCCAGCGCAAGCGTCTCGGACTCCTGCTGGAGAAGGATAGAAAGCCGGCCGGCGGTCAATGGAGCTTCGACCCAGACAACCGCAAGAAACTGCCGAAGGGCGTCCCCATCCCGACGCTGCCACGCCCTCGGGAGGGGCGATCCGTCGGCGCAGCTAAGCAATATGTGCGGGCGAACTTTTCCAAAGCAATTGGTGTGGACACGGAGTTCGGTTATCCGACCGACCATGCTGGGGCCGCCGCTTGGCTTGACGCCTTCGTTCACGAGCGATTGGCATCATTCGGCGACTACGAAGACTCCATCAGCATGGCGCACGACGTCCTGTTCCACTCGGTACTGACGCCGATGCTCAATGTAGGTTTACTTTCGCCGAGCCAGGTGATCGAAGCTGCGCTCACTCAGACTGAACACGTTCCGATCAACTCTTTAGAAGGCTTTGTCCGTCAGGTTGTGGGCTGGCGAGAGTTCGTTCGGCTGGTGTATCTGACTCATGGAAGAGAGCAGCGCACCCGCAACTTCTGGGGACTCACCCGCGACATCCCCGCCGCGTTTTACGACG
>JBGSKX010000047.1:0-37601 GCA_041741015.1 Pirellulales bacterium | reverse complement strand
GTGCTGGCCGTGCAGTCGTACGACCAGTTCAAAATGATGCACATGGAAAACCAGCTGGGGGCGGTCATCAACGTCACGCTGGTGAAGGAGCTGGGCCCGGTCCTGGCAGCGGTCATGCTCGCCGGGCGCATCGGCAGTTCGATGGCGGCCGAACTGGGCACGATGCGCGTCACCGAACAGATCGACGCGCTCTCCTGCATGGGAGCGAATCCAATCTATTACCTGGTGGTGCCGCGATTTATCGCCTGCCTGGTGCTGATTCCCTGCCTGACGATCATGGCCGACTTCATGGGCGTCGCCGGCGGTTACTTCTATAGCATTTACGTGCTGGATATTGACCGGGTCCATTACCTGGAAAACTCTCGCAACTTTGTGGGCACGTACGACCTGTTCGCGGGCGTGTTCAAGAGCCTGTTCTTCGGCGCGGCGATCGCGGTGGTGAGCTGTTATCGCGGCTTTCACTGCGACCCGGGCGCCGAAGGTGTCGGCCGGGCCGCGACGAGCGCGTTTGTGATCTCGTTCGTGTTGATTCTGATGCTCGATTTCTTCCTGGGCATCATGCTCGACAATGTGTACCTGATGTTTTGGCCCGAAGGCCAAAGCCTGTTGTAGCGAAAAAAGACTCCCGTCCCCTTTTTCCTATGGTTGACCTGAGCAGCACGTCGCGAAGCGACTTTTCCGGCCGACCCGATCGGCCGATGATCGAGCTGCGCAATGTCGACATGACGTTCGGCCGCGGGCACGTGCTGCGCAACATTAACTTGACGATTCCGCGCGGGCAGACTCTGGTGATCATTGGGGAAAGCGGTTGCGGCAAGACCGTGCTGCTCAAGACGATCATCGGGCTGACCAGGCCCACACGAGGCCAGGTATTGTTCGACGGCAAGGACCTCGCCCAGCTCAGCGAGGCGGAACTGGCCCGCGAGCGGACGCGGTACGGATTCGTGTTTCAACTGGCGGCCCTGTTCGACAGCATGACGATCGGGCAGAACGTGGCGTTTCCGCTCCGCGAACATACGAAGAAGTCGCTGCAGGAGATCCGCGAGATCGTGCTTACGCGGCTGGCCGAGGTGGGACTTCCCGAGGCAGTCATGCGCAAGAAGCCGGCGGAGTTGTCGGGCGGTATGCGGAAGCGAGTGGGCCTGGCCCGGGCGCTCGCGCTGAATCCGGAACTGATGCTTTACGACGAACCGACGACGGGTCTCGACCCGATCATGAGCGACGTGATCAACGAGTTGATTTTGCGAACGCGGTCCGCGAACCCTGTGACGAGCGTGGTCGTGACGCACGACATGCACACGGCCCGCAAGGTTTCGGACCGGGTGATCATGCTCTATCCGCTGAGCCGACTGAAGGGTGACGAGCCGCAGGCGATTTTTGACGGCACGGCCCAGGAACTCGACCGCTCGCGGGATCCGCGGGTAAGTCAGTTTGTGAATGGCGAGGCGGGCGAGCGGCTGATGGAACTCAGGCAGCTTTCGAGCTCGCAGAGTTTGAGGAAGTACTAGTCGAGACAATCGCTTACGCGGTGCATGCAGGTGCCGCGGCGAGCTAACCGGCAGAACAGCTATGGACGAACGAGTCATCAAATTCCGCGTCGGGGTGATGGTCATCGCCACCCTGTTCATTGCGGGCATTCTCGTGCTGCTGTTCGGCAATACGCCGTCGCTGGTGCGCAATGACTACATCATCTACATGCACTTCGACGATGCGCCCGGCGTGACCGAGGGGACGCCGATCCGCAAGAGCGGCATTCTGATCGGCCGGGTGCGGAACGTGCGGTTTGCCGACCAGGGCGGGGTGATCGTCGAGGGGGAGATTCAGCACGACATCAAGCTCTTTCACAATGAAGTGCCGCAGGTCAGTGGTTCGCTCTTGGGCGGCGACGTCGTGATTCAGTTCATTCGAACTTCGGCGGCACAGCCAGTTCAGTCCCCCGCTCCGGCGGCCGAGGCGGCAATGCGCGCTCGCGAAGGGGCGGAGACCGTCCTGACGGCGGCACAAGAAGGCGGCCAGCCGGGACAACTGCCCCCGCCGGACCAGGAGATTAAGCCGGGCGACTACATCGAAGGGACCGTGGCTCCCAACCCGTTTCAGGTGCTTGGCAACATGCAGGGAGACCTGGGCGAGGCGATCAAGGCACTCTCGAATGCCGGCACCGAAGTGAGCAAGCTGGCTGGCAACGTTAATAAGGTGCTCGAGAGCAACGACGACCAGATCAACCGGATCATCACCGAGACCGAAACCGCGATCTCGACGTTCCAGACCGCGATGAACAACATCAACGACGTGATTGGCGATCCCAAGGTCCGGGAGAACCTGAAACAGGTGGTCGACAACCTGCCCAAGCTGTTCGAGGACAGCCGCGCGACCGTCAACACCATGCGGTCGACGCTGGAAGGGGTGGACCGCAATATGCGGAACCTGGAAGGCTTCACTGCGCCGCTCGGTGAACGCGGCGAGGAGATCATTGCCCGAATCGATCGGACCACCAGTTCGCTGGATGAACTGTTGGGCATCATGTCGGACTTCGGCCGCAAGCTGAACAGCGGGCAAGGGTCGTTCGGCAAATTCATGACCGATCCGGAGCTGTATAACAGCCTGGTGGCCTCGGCCAAGAACGTCGAATGCGTGACGCAAGAGTTGAAGCCGATCATTTCGGACGTCCGGGTCTTCACCGACCGAATCGCGCGCCATCCGGAGCTGCTGGGCGTGCGCGGCGCCATCCAACGCAATCCTGGCACCAAGTGGCCCGCGGCCGGCAGCGAGCAATCGCAAATGCGGTAGGCCAATTCTGGGCGAAGCTAAATCCGCCACGGCAAAGATCTGGCTGGTGGCGGCGAATCATTAGTAGAGGCGTACCGGGCCGTGCTGCGCGCGTGGGCCAGGATGCGAGCTGAGTAGGCGGGCCGCTGAAAGCTGGGGATCAACTCCGCATGGATGAGCCGCGACGCGGCCGCCCGTGGCACCCAAGAGCAAGTGTCCCCAATCAGTTCGGAAAGATGCTGCCGGGGCGCGAGGCCGGCGGTGGCGAGGCTGGCAGACCGGGCCGCGCGCTGGGTGGTCCGTTGTAGACCGGGCCGGCCGGCGGGACGGGAAGCGGTGGACCGGCCGCCGCGTGACGCAGGTTCTCGGCGCGCTCGAGAAGTTGTTGCGGGGGAATGACCGTTTGCGGCTGCAACTGATACTCGACGGTTCGCTCGTCGCGAATCTCGCCGGGGATGAGATTCTCGGTCACGAAATCAAGCACCGGATACTGATACCAGGGCGCGGGGATCGGCTGCATGACCGTCAGCGTTTCGTACCCGCTTTTGACGATCCGAACCTTGCGGGTGCCGTAGTAAATAAAGTCCGTGGAGCAGGGGGTGGTGCCGATCGCGTAGTCATCGATGTACACCAGGGCGCCTGGTGGATTCGTGCGAATCGTGATCCGCCGCTGCACACAGCCGAACTGGCAGGCGCAGAGGACCAGCGCCAGCAGCCACAACGAGCTGCCGCCGACGAAACGTCGATGGCGGGCGCAATGTTTCACGGGGTCCACTGCGATACAGGGGTTCAACGCGATTCGGGCTGAATAGCTACGAGACAGGAAAGCGGCCAATCGGGCCGGGGCGGGAGTATACGAACCGCCGTTCCGGCTGGCCAGACCACTACTACGCCGTTTCCGGGTGGGTTAGAATGGGCCTTTTGGAGCAAGCGGACAAACATCGCGCGAATCCCCCGATGACCGAAGCGGCCCCCAAAGCTGGCGATGCTCGCAAGTCAATTGCGCACGCCTCGCTTACAGACGTAGGGCTGCGCCGGGGCAGCAATCAGGACTCGCTGGCCGTGGCCCTGGCCGCGGACGACGCCGATTGGCGGCGGCGCGGGCATTTGTTCATGGTGGCTGACGGCATGGGAGCCCACGCCGCGGGTGAGCTGGCCAGCAAGATTGCCTGCGAATCGATGCCGCACACCTATCGCAAGTCGCTCGATCGTTCGCCGGCCGAGGCGCTGCGGCACGCCGTCGTCACGGCCAATGCCAGCATTCACACCCGCGGGCAAGCGAACGCCGAGTTCCAGGGAATGGGAACCACGTGCTGCGCGCTGGTGCTACTGCCGCGGCAGGCGATCGTCGCGCATGTGGGCGACAGCCGGGTATATCGCTTGCGCAGGGGGAAGTTCGAACAGCTGACGTTCGATCATAGTCTGGTGTGGGAAATGATGGCGGCAGGTCAGATGCCCAAGGGTGACGTGGCCAATTTCATTCCGAAGAACATCATCACCCGTTCGCTGGGTCCACACGCGGACGTGCAGGTCGATCTGGAAGGTCCGCTGGCACTGGAGCCGGGCGATACGTTTCTGCTGTGCAGCGATGGCCTGAGCGGACAGGTGAAGGACGAGGAACTGGGCGAACTGCTGTCGGCCCTTTCGCCGAGCGAAGCGGTGCGAACGCTGGTGGATGTCGCGAATCTGCGCGGCGGCCCCGACAATATCACGGCGATCGTGGTGCGCGTCGAAGCGGTGCCGGCGGGAGAGGCAAACGACGTGGCGCTGGTCGAACCGGAGAAGGCCAGCCAGGTCAGTCCGTTCTGGTGGGGATTGATGGCGCTTGCGCTGTTGGTGGCGCTGGTGCTGGCGGTCGCCCGGTATTATGCGGGCGCGCTGATCAGCGTGCTGGTGGGAGCGGCCAGCGGCGTGGCGGCGCTATTGCAAGGCTTGAGCCGGCCGCAGACGACACCGCAGGCGGCCCAGCAGGGACCTTATGGCAAGGGGCCCTATGCGACGTTCGACTGCATGCCCAATGCCGAAGTCGTACAGAGTGCCGCGCAGCTTGCCGCGCAACTGCGCGAGGCCACGCGCAACGAGCACTGGACGCTGGATTGGGCCCACTTCAACGGCCTGTGCGAAAGTGCGAGCCGGGCCGCCTCGAACGGAGACTTTCGCTCGGCCGTGCGGAACTATATGCTCGCGATCAGCTTCATGATGAACGAGATCCGCAGTCAAAAAAAAACGGACCAGCGCGATAAGTCCGTGCTCGACATGTAGCGAGAAAGCGGATGACGTGGGCGCGGCTACGCCGCCAGCGGACGTTCGGATTCGGCCAGCCGCGATAGCACATTCGGCGCGGCACTCACCGCCCGATTTCCCAGCGGAGCGGTGAGCAGTAATCCGCAGCCCGCGAAGTACCAGAGGGCCGTACCGAGCCCCAGCACGCCGACGCGACCGGCGTAGTCCAGCGCCAAGTAGTGCGTGAAGACCAGAATCAGCGGCGCGAGGGCCATCCCCAGGGCGAGTCGCACCCGGCCGCTCCGCACCAGCCACAACGGTACGAACACGTTGGCCGGCAGCAGCAGCATGTAATAGTGGCCGCGGGCGATCGTGAACACGACGAGCGTGGCCAGGCAGGCCATCCCGAACAGGGCGGCTTGATCGAGCGGGTTGCCAGTCCGCGAGAGCCGATAGCAGACGCCAATCAGCAGCAGGCCGGCGGTGGCTCGGAGTGCGAGGATTGCACGGTCCGCCCAGGCGGAGTCCATGAGCAGGCCGCTGCCACCTTTGCGACGCTGCTCGGGTCCCAGGTCGTTTGGTCCACCGGCGAACATGTAGTGCGACCAGTTGCCGAGTCGATACGCGGCGTTCGCCAGGCTTTGATTGCGAACCGTGGTCGAGTTGCCAGCGAAGTCGTCGTCGCTAATGCTCTCCGCATGGGCGCCAACGGTCTTCCACCAGGTGCCGAGTTGTGCGAAGTTCGATTGCCAACCGACTGCTAGAGCCGGCACCAGGAACAGCCAGGCGACCATTCCGAAGGCCAGGCCGGCACTAGTGGCCATGGCCGCGCGCTTGCGCTCGGGATGACGATCGTGGCAGGCGGTGAGCAGTTGTCCGGCCGCGACGACACAGGCGGGAATCAGCGGCGTGACCTTTAAAGTAACCGCGAGTGCCAACAGGCACGCGCCGCAAAACGGTTGCCAGAGCGCTCGATTCTCGACGATCAGCCGAAATCCCCAGAGCAGCAAATACAACTTGGCGACGCCCACCTGGCCGCGCTGCAGGCAGTTGAGGGCGGGAATGGCAGCAGCGCTGGAAGCGACGGCTCCGAGCCAGGTGGGTATGCGGCCGAACGATCCTTCGCACCATGTCGCCGGCAACACCAGGCGGCCGATGCGGCGCAGCTCGAGGAAGCATCCCCAGCAGGCGGCCAGCGAGATGAGAAACCAGATGTAGACCTGATTCTCGGGCGCGAGCTGGTGCAGCGGTGCGACCGAGATCGCGAACAGCGGCGGATAAAGATAGCCCCAGCCGCGCGGGTTAGTGACTTCATAAGGTGGCCGGCCGTCGAAGAACGCGGCGCCGGCTTCGGTATAGACCGTGAAGTCAGTCTTGTGTCCGTAGTGATCGGCGGGGTTGTATCGACCGCGATTGCGAACGTCGAACCAACCCCAGATCACGAGCGCGATGAGAAAGCCAATCACGAACCGGCGGCGCGTTGGCCACAGCCAATGCCGCTTGCGAGTTTCGCTCGGGCTCGCGACTGCTTCCATGCGTCTCGCGCGGAGAAACGAAAGTGGGCGAAGCAAGCGCGGTGGGTTGGAACTCTCATTGCCAAACCACCGCGGCAGGGACAAGGGGCCCCGACAACCTCGGAACCCTAACTTGCCCCGTCGGACGGGTCAAGACAGATTGGCGAACCCGCGCAGAGCCGATGCTGGCAGACTTTTGACACGCACGAAACGAGCCGCACTTCTATTGGTAGGATCGGGGGCGCGGTGATACACTTCCACGCCCACGGGTCGACGAACGACAGGCGGTCATGTCGGCCTCTTCAAACTTGCCCGCCGCACGCGTTATGAAGCGCCAGCGACAAGGAGGTCGCCGTTGCTTTCTAAGTGGCCTATTCGCAATAAGCTCTGGTTCGGCGTCGGTTGCCTGGTGGTGATCGTGGCCACGCTTTCAGCGAGCGGCTTTCTCAGCGTGTACTCGTACCGGGCCCTCGTGCGCAGTCTGCGCGGTCGTGCGGAAGAACTGCCCCTGGCCGGTGAGCTGGCGCGCGGCGTGAGCGAACTGCGGGTGGTGGTGGGCGAGGCCCGCAGCTTGCACTCGGTGCACGTGAAGAGCATGAGCCTGGAACGCGCGCCGTTCATGTCGCCAGAGGACTTCGAGAACCCACTGCTTGTGCAACGCTTCAGCGACAGTCTCTCTCGCGTGTGCGGCACGCTGGAAGACTACCGGCGGCAGTTGATCGAACTGGCGAAGGATAACCCGAAGGCTTCGACAATCAATGATTCGAGCGCCGAGTGGCAGACGGTGCACAAGATTGAACGGTATCTCGTCCAGGTCAAGGACACGGCACTGGACCTGAATTGGCCGAGCGACGAAAAGCAGATCGAAAAGCTCGGCGGCGACCTGGACCGTCTCCAGCAACTGACATTTGAGCTGCCCAGCTTTTTGCACGAACGGATTCACGGCTTCGCGGACGACGTCAAAGGCAAGTACCGGGCGCTGATCGGCATTACCTGGGTCACCACGGTGCTGGCGGCCCTGTTGCTGTTCCTGGTCATGCGGCTGTTCTACTCGTGGGTGTTTTCGCCATTGAAGAAGTTGGTGAAAGGAGCCCGCCGTGTGGCGGCTGGTGAGTTCGGTTACCGGATCAGGCTGGACCGGAACGACGAGATCGGCGAACTGGCCGCGGCGATGAACGACACGTCTGCCCGATTCGAGGCGATTCGCGACGACCTCGACCGTCAGGTTCGCGAGCGGACCAAGCAGGTCGTGCGGAGCGAGCAACTGGCGAGCGTGGGTTTCCTGGCGGCGGGCGTGGCTCACGAGATCAACAATCCGCTGGCCTCGATCGCCTTGTGCGCCGAATCGCTGGAGAGCCGCGTGGAAGAGGTGCTTGATGCCGCGCCCACGGTGGCCGACGCCGACCGGCAGTGCATTCGGAACTATCTGCGGATGGTCCAGGAAGAGTCGTTCCGCGTGAAGGGGATTACCGAGCGGCTGCTGGACTTCTCGCGGATGGGGGACATCACCCGGCAGAGCACCGATCTGCGCGAGCTGATCCAGAGCGTCATCGAAATGGTGGGGCACCTGGGCCGCTACCAGGACAAGCGGATCGAACTGGCGCCGGGCGACGGCGTGATCGCGCCGGTCAACCAGCAGGAACTGAAGCAGGTGGTGCTTAACCTGATCACCAACGGATTGGACAGCCTCTCGCCGGGCGGGCTGCTGGTGGTTGACCTCTCGCGCACCAAAAACACGGCCGAGATCACGTTTACCGACAACGGTTGCGGGATGACCGAAGAGGTGCTGCAACACCTGTTCGAACCGTTCTTCACGCGCCGCCGCAATGGACAAGGGACCGGGCTGGGGCTTTCGATTACCTATCGCATCGTCGCCGATCATGGCGGGCAGATCGACGGACATAGCGACGGGCCAGGCAAGGGATCGCGATTCCGCGTTTCGCTGCCACTGGCCGAGAAACAGAAGGAGAGTGGCCATCGCAACCAAGCCGCATAACCGCCTGAAGCTGCTGTTCGCCGACGACGAACGCTCGCTGCAGGAACTGATGAAGATCGAGCTGCCGCGGATGGGGCACGACGTGACCGTTTGCCCCGACGGCCTGACCGCCGTCGCCGCGCTCGAACGCAATACGTACGACTGCATCCTCGTGGACCTGGACATGCCGGGCCTGACCGGCATCCAAGTAATCGCCAAGGCCAAGGAGCTGTCGCCGCAGACCGAGGCCGTGGTGCTCACCGGCAAGTCGTCGATGGAAACAGCCATCTCGGCCCTCCGCTACGGCGCGTTCGACTACCTGACCAAGCCCTGCAAGCTGGTCGAGCTGCAGTCGCTGCTCAGGCGGGTTGCCGAGAAGCGCGAGCTAACCAACAAGTATCTGGCCATCAAGCGGCAGCTCGAACGCGTCGAAGGCAAGAGCCAGCTCATCGGCACGAGTTCGCAGATGGAACGCGTGCGTAAGCTGATCGCCAAAGTTGCGCCGACCAATAGCACGGCCATGATTTTGGGTGAAACGGGCACCGGGAAGGAGCTGGTCGCCCGGGCGCTGCACGACCAGAGTCTGCGGGCGGACATGCCGTTCGTGGCGATCAACTGCGGCGCGCTGCCGGAAAGCCTGATCGAAAGCGAACTGTTCGGGCATCGCCGCGGCAGCTTCACCGGGGCCGACGAGCACCGCGTGGGGCTGTTCGAAGTGGCCAACGGCGGGACGTTGTTCCTGGATGAAATCGGCGAACTGCCCAAGCCGATGCAGGCCAAGCTGCTGCGCGTGCTGGAATGTGGCGAGATTCGCCGCGTGGGCGAGAACGATTCGTTCACCGTCGACGTGCGGGTTGTCTGCGCTACGCACCGCAACCTGGAAATGATGGTCGACGAAGGAGACTTCCGCGAAGACCTGATGTTCCGAATCAACACGTTCGAGATCCATCTGGCTCCGTTGCGCGAGCGGACGGGCGACATCGAGCTGCTTGCCAGGCATCTGCTGAAGCGGTTTCGCAAGGGCGTTCGCACGGAAGAGGAGTCGTTCACGCCCGAGGCGATTCGGGCACTGACCGAATACTCGTGGCCGGGCAACGTTCGCGAGCTGGCGAACGTGATTGAGTATGCCACGATCTTATGCGAGGAAGGACCGATCGGGCCGGACCACCTGCCGCAACGGTTCGACGGGCGAAAGGCCCGAGCGATGAGCGCCGCAGTATCGAGTGGTTCGGTCGCGAGCATGTCGGGCGGTGGATCGCTGAAGGCGCTGAGTTCCAATCCGCAGACGCTGCGCGAGATCGAAATGCAGGTGATCTACCAGACGCTTGAGCGTCTGGGCGGCAATAAGCCGAAGACCGCGGAAGAGCTGGGGATTAGCTTGAAGACGCTGTACAACAAGCTGAACCAGTCGAGTGCCTCGCTGGAGCGGTCAGCGTAGACGAGATTCATGATTGCAGGAGTAGTCACGATGCGAACCGCACTGCTAACTGCCGCTTTCTGCCTGATGGGAACGTTCGCGGCGAGTGCCGACTTGCCGATCACGTACGTCGGCCGGCCGGAGATGCATCGGTTCGATGGATCTGTGCGTCAGGTGACGCTGGTGCTGCCCCACGTGGAGCAAGCGAAGGTTCTGGTGGGAGAGTTGTGCGTTCCTCCTGGCAGTCCCGAGTATTCGATTCATACGGGTGCGTTTCTGAAAGAACCATTGCCGAAGGAACGACTCGCGTATCTCGCGGAGTCGATTTCCGTTGAGAAGCTTTCCGAAGACTTGCCGCAGCGCATGCAGCAGTGGCACGAAGAGCTGCGGCGGATGAGCTTTTGAAGCAATGAGTGCGCGAGGAGGATTCCAGGGGAAGGTATTCCCCTGGCTTTAGGTGCGTTGGCGAACAACTCTCTCGCTATTCCACCTGCCGTACCACGCCGACAACCACGCCGAGCACCTTGGCCTGCTTGACGTAGATCGGCTTCATCGTGGCATTGGCCGGCTCGAGGCGGATGCGGTTCTTCTCGAGATAGAATCGCTTGAGCGTGGCTTCGCCTTCGTCGGTTTGCACCACGGCGATCTGGCCATCACGCGCCGTTCGCTGCTTGCGGACGACCACAAAGTCGCCATCGGCAATCTGGGCGTCGATCATCGATTCGCCCGTGACTTGCAGGACGAACTGGTTCTTGTGGTCGAACATGCTGCCGAAGTCGACCCGCTCGTCCTGCTCGATGGCTTCGTGCAGGACACCGGCAGCAATGCGGCCGGCGAGCACCAGGCCGCGTTCTTCGATCGGCTCGGCGGAGAGCTGGATAGCCCGCGACATGTTCTTTTCGCGAGTGATGAGGCCCTTCTTTTCGAGGGCCTTGAGGTGGCACATGACGCCGTTCGGTGAACTGATCTGGAAATTGTCGCCAATCTCCCGGACAGTGGGTCCATATCCACGATTGCGAATCTTGTCGCGGATGAACTCGTAAACGTCCTTTTGCCGATCGGTCAGTTGATCCGTCACGGACATGGTAGGTGCCTTCCTGAGGTTGAGGGACGCCAGATGTCCCCGCGTTGGTTGGCCGCATCGGTGGCTGGCCAAAATCGGTTGGTGGGACCTGGTCGCGCTCTCAATCATAATATACGGGTGTACATAATCAATAGCATCTGTACACCATCGGCGGTTTTTAGCCCGTTTCTGCACGGTGTTTCCGCTGGCCTGCAAATCCACGTTGACCCATCGACGACCCCTCCCGACAATAAAGACGTAGAACCTCGTATATGGACGGGCAAATGCTCCAGTCGATTCTGTCGCTGATGCTAGCAGCCGTTCAGGTCCTGGCCTGGAACGCGGCCCCGGTGTATTTGTGCCTGGAGGCCGATGGCTCGGCCTGCGTCGATCGCGGCCCGGCGTTTTGCGATTGTTGCCAGAGCGGCGAATCGTCGCACGACTGTAGAGGCGGTGAGTGTAACGAGCCTGGGCACGACGGGCTGGTCACCGGCGAGCACTCGCTCAACGAAGGGCCGTGCGGCTGCGAGCACGAGCAGATTTCGGATGCCCAGGTCGCCGTGAAAAGTCAGGACCGCTCGAACATCGAGCTGACGGCGAGCGTTCCGGCGGTTGCCACGCTGTCTGACGTGGCTCTTGTTTCGCCGCCGAGCGAGCTGTTCGTAAATGCGAATCAGCAATCGTCATCTTCCAGCGCGCTCGCTGCGCGCGCAGGCATCGTTCTGCGCATCTGATTCCGCCGATTGAACGCGCTTGATCGTCGCTCGACGGCCACTCGCGTTCTCGACTCTCGCGGACGGAATTTCTGACTTCAGCAATTTAACTGGCTTCGCGCGCAACCTGATCGTTCGCGCGGAGCAGGCTCTTCACACGAGGCACTTACCATGTCGAGCGCAACCCCCTCGCAAACGGACCTGTTGCGGCCTACGTCGCACGGCTCGCCGAGTTCTTCCGGCCGCGGCTGGCTGCCCATGGTGCGGCAACACGGACCGACGGCCGTCGTCTTTGCCCTGCTGGGCGGCGTGTTCTGGATGGGGCATCACACGGGCTGGAAGCTGCCGGCATTGGGCTCATTGACGGGCGCCGTCGCGGCGCCCGAGCAGCCCTGGTGCGGCGAGCACCTGGTGCCGGAGGAGATCTGCGTCGAGTGCCAGGCGGATTTGATGCCCAAGGGGAAGCCGTTCGGATTCTGCCGTACGCATGGCGTGGCGGAGTGCGTCACGTGTCATCCCGAGTTGGCCCAGGTCCGCACCGAGCCAAAGCTGCCGGCCTACGACACGGTCGCGGCGCTCGCGCTGGTCGAACGGCCCACGAACAACAGCCGCAACACGCTGCACGAGCGGCGCGTGCAGTTCGCATCGGCCGAAAGCGCGATGAAAGCCGGCGTCCGCGTGAATGTAGCCAGCGAGCTGCCTATGCGCGAAGCGATCAGCGCCAATGGCGAGATCCAGTTCGATCCGACCCGCGTCGCGCACCTTTCGCCGCGCAGCGGAGGGACCGTGGTGCAGGTGTTCAAGATCGTGGGCGATCATGTGCAAGCGGGAGACGTGCTGGCTGTGGTCGACGTGGCCGCCGTGGGCCAGGCCAAGAGCGATCTGCTCACCGCGATCGTCACCCGTCGACTTCGCGAGACAAGTCTTAAACGGGTGGAGTCGGCCGGGATCGGCGTGGCCGGGGCGGTCATTACCGAAGCCAAGAGCGCGCTGGCCGAGGCCGACGTGCAGTTGATCTCCGCGCGGCAGGCGCTCGTGAACCTGGGCCTTGAAGTGCCCGACGAGATTGAGCAGGAAGATCCTCGAGAGATCTCGGACGATCTGCGGTTTCTGGGCATTCCGGCCGAGACGCTGGCCGCGCTGCCGGCTGGGACGCGATCGGCCAACCTGTATGCGGTGCGAGCGCCGTTCGAGGGCATGGTTGTAACTTCTGAGAGCGTCATCGGCGAAGTGGTGACCGCTGAGGATGTGTTGTACACCGTGGCCGATCCGCGGCGGATGTGGCTCACGCTGGCCGTGCGGCAGGAAGACGCCCGGTATGTGAAGCGCGGGCTGCCGGTCGAATTCCGCACCGACAACAGCGGGCAGCAGCTGCGCGGGGAAATCGCCTGGGTTAGCCCCACGATCGATCCCCGCACGCGAACGCTGGAAGCTCGGGTGGTGCTGGACAATGGCGACGAGCGGTTCAAAGACAAGGCTTACGGCAGCGGGCAGATTCTGCTGCGCGAAGAGCCGAACGCCGTGACCGTGCCGCGCTCGGCAGTGCAAGCGGCGAGCGATGCTACGTTTGTGTTCGTGCGCGACAAGAACTTCCTGGCCGACAAGTCGCCGAAGGTGTTTCACGTGCGGCAGGTGCGGACCGGCGCGGCCGATGAGAGCTCGGTCGAGATTCTGGCTGGCGTGCTGCCTGGCGAGGTGATCGCCACGGAAGGAAGCAACGTGATTCTGTCACAACTGCTGCGGAGCAACCTGGGCGCCGGCTGCGGCTGCCACGAACCGGTCGCCAAGCCGGCGAAACCGCTGGCGGCGAAGTAGGCGGCGCTCGACAAGACAGGGATCAGGATAGCTGACCGTGGATCCACTGAATCTGATCATCGATCTTTCGCTGCGGCACCGGATGATCGTCATTCTGGCGACGATTGCCGTGGTGGCCGTGGGCGGCTTCGCGCTCACGAATCTCGACATCGACGCGTTTCCCGATTCGACGCCCGTGCAGGTGCAGATCAACACGACGGCCCCGGCGCTCGCGCCCGAGGAAGTCGAGCGGTTGATCACCTATCCGATCGAACAGGCGATTGGCAACCTGCCGGGGCTCGAGCAGATGCGCTCGATCTCGAAGTTCGGGCTGTCGCAGGTGGTGACCGTGTTCGAAGACGGCACGGACATTTACTTCGCCCGGCAACTGATCAACGAACGGCTGGGGTCCCTCGCGCTGCCGCCGGAAGTCCAGCGGCCGAAGATGGGGCCGGTCGCCACGGGCCTGGGCGAAGTGTTTCATTACGTGGTGAGCGGGCAGGGGACCGACATCACGGACCTGCGGACCGTGCACGACTGGGTGATCAAGCCGCCGATGCGCACGGTGCCGGGCACGGCCGAGATCAACAGTTGGGGGGGCTATGAAAAGCAGTATCAGATTCGCATCGACCCGAACCGGTTGATTAAGCATGGCCTGACGTTTGGCGAGGTGGTCGCGGCGGTCGAGAAGAACAATTTCAACGTCGGCGGCGGCAACATCAGCCGGCCCAGCGGCATGCTGCTGGTGCAGGGTGTCGGCCGGACGGTAAACGTCGACGAGATCGGCAAGATCGTGGTCACGGCCGTGCGCGGCGTGCCGATTCGCGTGAGCGACGTGGCGGAGGTGACGATCGGTCACGAGATTCGCCGCGGCGCGGTCACCGCCGACGGCCGAGGCGAGGTGGTGCTCGGCCTGGGCTTCATGCTGATGGGCGAGAACAGCCACACCGTGACCTGGAACATGCGGCAGAAGCTGGACGAAGTGGCCGCCACGCTGCCGGCCAACGTGCAAGTGACGCCGGTTTACGATCGCACGCAATTGGTGAACTATGTGATCGACACCGTGCGGAAGAACCTGTTCGAGGGCGGGCTGCTGGTGATTGCCGTGCTGTTCGCGTTTCTGGGCAACCTGCGGGCGGCGGCGCTGGTGGCCCTGGCGATTCCGCTTTCAATGCTCACAGCGTTCACGGGCATGTGGCGGTTCGGGATTGCGGCGAGCCTGTTGAGCCTGGGGGCGATCGACTTTGGCCTGGTGGTGGACAGTTCGGTCGTGATGATCGAGAACTGCGTGCGGCATCTGGCGCACAACACGGACGGCCGCAGCCGGCTGGAAGTGATTCGCGATGCCGCGGTCGAAGTTCGGCGGCCGACGCTGTTCGGCGAACTGATCATCATGATCGTGTACCTGCCGATCCTCACGCTGGAAGGGATCGAAGGCAAACTGTTCCGGCCGATGGCGCTGACCGTGATCTTCGCCCTCGTCGGTTCGATGATCGTGTCGATGACGCTGATGCCGGTGCTGGCGAGCCTATTTCTGCCGAAGAAGATCGCCGAGCGCGAGCCATTCTTGATGCGCGTGGCGCATGCGATTCACAAGCCGGTGCTGAACTTCGCGATGCATCACAAGGCGGCCGTGCTGGGTTTTGCCGCGGCGGTGCTGATCGTGGCGTTCGGGATGATCGCGCCGCATCTGGGGTCGGAGTTTGTGCCGCGGCTGAGCGAAGGGGCGATTGCGATCGGCGTGGTGCGGCTGGCGGGCACCGACCTCGACGAATCGATCCGCTACAACACCGAAATGGAAAAAGCGATTCTGGCCGAGTTTCCCGACGAGGTGGAGCACGTCTGGAGCCGGATTGGCAGCGCCGAAGTGGCGACCGACCCGATGGGCGTCGAACTGACCGACACATTCATCACGCTCAAGCCGCGCGACGAGTGGACCAAGGCCACGACGCAGGCCGAGCTGACGGACAAAATCGACAAGCTGCTGCGCGACCTGCCGGGCCAGCGACTCAGCTACTCGCAGCCGATTGAAATGCGGATGAACGAAATGGTGTCCGGCGTGAGGGCCGATCTGGGCGTGAAGCTGTTTGGCGATGATTTCGACACCCTGGTGGCGAAGGCCGGCGAGATCGAAGCGGTGCTGAACTCGATTCCCGGCGCGGCCGACGTCGCGGTCGAGCAGATCACGGGTCAGCCGGTGCTGCAAGTGAAGGTCGACCAGGAACAGATCGCCCGGTACGGCGTTTCGGCTCAGACGGTGCTGGAACTGGTGGAGTCGATCGGTTCGAAACCGCTGGGTGAGATCGTCGAAGGTCAATTGCGATTTCCGCTTGTGGTCCGGCTGCCAGAAGACGTGCGCGAGAGTCCCGAGACGATTGGCGCGATGCTGGTGGCGACGCCCGCAGGTGAGCGGATTCCGCTGTCGCGATTGGCGAAGATTGAGATCGTCGAGGGACCTTCGACGATCACGCGCGAGTGGAACCAGCGGCGGATCACCGTGACAGCGAACGTGCGCGGGCGCGACCTGGGGAGCTTCGTGGCGGAGGCCGAGCGGCGGATCGCTGCCGAAGTGTCCCTGCCGACCGAGGGACGGTATCGCGTCGAGTTCGGCGGGCAGTTTGAAAATCTCGAACGAGCCCAGCGGCGGCTGATGATCGTGGTGCCACTGTCGCTGGTGCTGATCTTCATGCTGCTGTACTTCACGTATCACAACGTGGTGGATTCGTTGCGTGTGTTCACGGGCATTCCGTTCGCGTGGGTGGGCGGGATCTTCGCCCTATGGCTGCGCGACATGCCGTTTTCGATTTCGGCCGGTATCGGGTTTATCGCGATGTCCGGCGTGGCCGTGCTCGACGACATGATTCTGGTGTCGTACATCCGGCAACTGCGCGGCAAGGGGCTGCCGCTGGATGAGGCCGTCACCCAGGCGGCGATCACGCGGCTGCGCCCGGTGCTGATGACGACGCTGGTGGCGGCGCTGGGTTTTCTGCCGATGGCGCTGAGCACGGGCGTTGGCGCCGAGGTGCAGCGTCCGCTGGCCACGGTGGTGATCGGCGGTGTGATCGGATCGATGATTATGTCGCTTCTGGTGCTGCGTGTGCTGTACATGGTGTTCAGCAAAGTGTCTGGCAGCAGCGATGAGTTGGTTGCGTCGGAAGAGCGTGAGGTTGTCGCAAGCGGCACATAAGTATTTCAGCCCTCGGCTTTGCCGGGGGGCGAGTTGGTTGAATCCTAAGGAGACGGTTTGATGTTACGGATTGTTGGATCGAGTTTGGTGCTGTTTGGGTTGGTCATGGCTCTGTCAGTCGGCTGCGCGAAGAGCGAGGGCGAGCCAACCGAACACGGAGACCACGAGGGGCATGCCGTGGAAGCGACCGCGGCCAGTCACGAACATGGATCCGGCGAAGAAGGCCATGCGGCTGGCGGCCATGAGCACGGGGCCTGGTGGTGCGACGCGCACGGCGTGCCGGAAGAAGTCTGTGCGCTGTGCAGCACGAAGCTGGCGGCCGACTTTCAAAAGAAAGGCGATTGGTGCGCCGATCACGATCGGCCGGACACGCAGTGCTTCAAGTGCCATCCGGAGCTGGAAGCCAGGTTCGCCGCGCAGTACGAGGCGATGTACGGCAAGCAGCCGCCGAAGCCGGAAGGCTGATGCGGCCATTCGCTACAGCGGTTTGCCGTTCCAGCGAACGAAGCCTTCGAGCGCGAAGTACTCGGGCAGCCCCATCTGGTTGTAGACCGCGGCCGTGTTGCGGTTGCGGTCTTCGGCGCGCTGCCAGAACTCGCGCGGGTCGTCGGGGCCGGGGAATAAGGCCGAGTCCTTTTGCGACTCGTGCATGAAGATCGCCTGCCGCTTTTGCCGCAGATCGCGCGGCGAGAGCGGCACGGCGATTTCGATCTCGTGCGGAGCCCATTCCTGCCAGGCGCCGCGATAGAGCAGCACCTCGGGACGCGAGCCGGTGTCGCGTTCGAGTTCGTACAGGGCCCGGAAGATCGCCTCGGCACAGACGCGGTGCGTGCCGTGCGGATCGGAGAGGTCGCCGGCGACGTAAACCTGCGCCGGCTGGACGCGTTCGATCAGCCCGCGAACGATCGCCACGTCTTCGTGGGTGATCGGTTTCTTGGCGATCGTGCCTGTCTGATAGAACGGCAGGTCGAGGAAGTGCAGATGTTCTTCGCGGCAGCCGGCCACGACGGCGCCGGCCTTGGCCTCGCTCCAGCGGATGAGCGACTTGATCTTGAGCACCTCGGGAATGTCGCTTTCGCCTGCAGCCTTAGAGGCCAGGGCCTTGGCCACATTTTGCTCCAGCGCCTTCGAGCGGTCGCTGTCGATGCCGAACAGCCGGTTGTACTCGGCGACGATGTCGGCCACGCGCCAGGCGTCGTGATCGAACACGGCGATGTTGCCGCTGGTCATGTAAGCGACGTGCACTTCGTGCTGGTCCTCGACGAGCCGGATCAGCGTGCCGCCCATCGAGATCACGTCGTCGTCCGGGTGCGGGCTGAAGCAGATCACGCGCTTGTGATCGCGGCCGGCCGGGTGATATTCGATCGTGTCCATCATCCAGCGAAACACGCGATGCCCGACGCGTTCGGCGGGGCCGTGATGGCGCAGGAGCTGGTGCAGGTTGTGCTTGCGGAAGTCGTCGTCGTCGAGCTTGAGCAGGGCTTTGCCCGACTGCTCGCAGAGCCAGAGGATGGCCCGCTTGATGAGGGCGTCGGTCCATTCCACCTTGCCGAGCAGCCAGGGCGTGGTGGTCGCGGTGAGCTTGCTGGCCGCCGCGGAATCCAAGAGCAGCGTGGCGTTGGCGTGCTCGCGGAGGAAGCAGGCCGGCACGCGCGGCGTGGCGGGGCCTTCGGCCGTTTCACGCACGACGCCGGCTTTGTGCTCCCCCTGGGCGATCAGCAGAATCTTGCGGGCGTCGAGAATCGTGCCCAGGCCCATCGTGATGGCCTGCGTGGGCACGTTCTCTTCACTGAAGAAGTCGCTGGCTGCGTCGCGGCGCGTGAGCGGGTCGAGCGTGCAGACGCGGGTCCGGCTGTCGCGCGTGCTGAACGGTTCGTTGAAGCCGATGTGTCCGTTGCGGCCGATGCCGAGGATCTGCAGGTCGATGCCGCCGGCTTCGCGAATCTTGGCCTCGTACCAGCGGCAATGTTCGTCGAGCCGCTCGGGCGGAGTCAGACCGTCCGGGATGTAAATGTTTTCCGGCCGGACGTTGATGTACTTGAACAGGTGCTCGTGCATCCAGCGGCGGTAGCTTTGCAGGCGGTCTTCGCCGATGCCGAGGTATTCGTCGAGGTTGAAAGTGACGACGCTCGAGAAGTCGAGGCCTTCTTCCTTGTGCATCCGGGCGAGCTCGCGATAGATGCCGACCGGGGTGCTGCCGGTCGGGAGGCCCAGGACGGCCTTCTGGCCGAGGGCGGCGCGGTCGCGAATGACGCCGGCGATCATTCCGGCGACATAGCGGGCGAGTTGTTCGTGCGAATCGAAGACGTAAGCGGGGAGGGCGGTGCCTCCGAGCGGACCCAGTGGCGGCGTGTCAATCATCGGTGCGAGAGTGGTCCCAAAGCCATGTGGAATGGAACCATCGAGTATGGCGGATTGAGGGGGCGGGGGCTAGGGGTGGGATTTCGCCTCTCAAATCCAGCGATGAATTCGGATGCGCTTCGCGGTAACGGTGATCAAAGCGGGTGACGCCAGGGCATCCGGGTGCTGGTCCAGAAGTTCGGTGATTGCTTTGATCTGGCCCTCGACTGTCATCTCGACAAGTCTGACTATGGTACCAGGCGGTAGCTTTCGGAGAAAAATGAGCCGGCCGAAGTCTTTGTCTTCCGTTACGAGGATTCTGTCTTCCTGTTGAGCGAGCAGGAGCAGATTTTCATCACTCGCAAGTGGATCGACTTCGACGGCTGAAAGCACGTCATGGCCTTGATCGGTCAGGAATGCGATCAACGATCGCGATGAAACGCAGACGTCGAGCAGAAATCGCATCGTATGTCGCTCCTGTGCCGATCGCTAGGGAGCGTTGCGCTCAAGCACCTGTTCGCCCATAACCGAACGGTGGGCATAGGCAATGCACGCTTGAATATCTGCGGGCTCAAGAAACGGATATTCGGCGAGGAGTGTTTCCGGCGAATCGCCTGCGGCCAACATGCCAAGAATGTGCTCGACCGCGATGCGCATGCCGCGAATGATCGGCTTGCCGCCGAAGATGGCGGGATTCACTGTGATTCGTTTGAGGGCTTCGTCTTCTGTCATGGCGATATGGCTCCTATCCACATTCTGGCACACCCGTCTAGTCGGCGTCTAGCGAAACGCCGGCTGGCCTTGCAAATCCGCGAGATTTGTCATTCTTGTTCAGCTATTGGCTCGCCGCCAGCGCGGGTGAGCAGTGCGTGAATACGCTCCAGCGGTGTGGAGTTTTCCAGAAACTCAATATCGCCGTCCGCGAAGGCCACGTTCGCACCGCCTCGGTGCCCACTGCTGATCGCGAACTTCACGTGGGGCGGGTTGACGCCTTGGATGGCTTGCTCCCAGGGCAGATCGCGCGGCTCGGCCCAATGGATGCCGGAGTTCTGAACTTCAACGATCTGAATCGTTTGCTCGGGACCATCGGTAATCGTTTTTCCCGTGCGCCCCGTTTTCGCGTCCCACACGCCATCGGGGCCGAGCACGGCAAGGTAGTTCGTTTCGAATGGTTCGCCGCCGCCGAGTGGGCAGCGGAACGGGTAAACGTCGACTTCCGCCAGGACTGCCCAGTTGCGCGGACTATTCCAGGGCTGTTTGAGATCGAGCTTCGAGTAGGCTACGCCTTCTTCCAGAAATGGCAGGATGAGCGTCCTCCAAATATGCAGTGGATTGCCATCCGCATCGTATGTGCAGGCCGGTGGAAAGTGGCCCCTTGCCTCGTGGTAGTTCTGAAGTCCGATGGCCAACGTCGTCATTCGATTGCGACAGTCGTTGCGAGGTTCCGGCGTCTTCGGCGCCTGTATCGCGGGCAGCAGCAGAGCCGCTAAGATGAACAGGACAACAAAAGTGATCAGCGCATATCCGAAGCAGGAATGCCCGCGTTTCGCTTCAGGATCGCCTGGCGGTTGTTGAGAGTCTGAATCTGTGGTCATTGTTTCGACCTCGTGCGAGCGAAAGTTGCTTGAAGCGTCTTCACTCAGTAGGGGAACTGCACGCTCTCGCCGCCGGCGGGTGTTAGTGCGGCACGAATTACGCTGGGATCAATTAGAAATTCCAGCATCTGCACCGATCCGCTTGCAAATAGTGCGTTCGCGCCGCGGCCGTGCGGACTGCGGATGCCGGGACGGCCGGTGACGCGATTGACGCCGGCGATCGCATCGTTAAACGTAATGTCGCGTGGTTCGAGCCAGTTTACCCCGGAGTCACAGCATTCGACGATCGCCATGGTCTTCGAGGTACCATCAATCATCTCGGGAATCGCGATGGGCTGCGTTCCACGCCACATCGAGTCGGGTCCGACGATGGCCAGATAGCTTGTTTCGCTCTCATTACCCCCATCGCTCATACAGCGGTAAGGATAAGGTGCCTTGTCGAGGAGCTTGCGATTGTTAGGTCCGTTCCAAGGTTCGTCGAAGCGGTACTGGTTAGCAAGACGATCGACTTCTTCACTCTCGAAGTATGGGAGCAGGATCGCTCGCCAACTATGCGTTGGCGTGCCGTGCTCATCTGCAAAATAGGCCGGCGGGAAGCAGTGATGCGCATCGTGATACGTTTGCAGGGCGATGCCGATTTGCTTGAGAGTGTTCCTACAGAGAGTCGGTCCTGCATCCGTGCGGTTACCGTAGCTCAGCACCTTCGGCAACATTGCGACGAGCGCGAATAGCGCCGGGATAGTGAAGAGACCGACAACGTGTAGCCAGCTGAACCACGAAGGCCGATCCTTCGACGGCGTATACTCCGACATAGCACTGGCTCGCGGAGGGATGGGGGAACCGCGACAAGAACGACGTGACTACCGTCTATCGTAGCAGAAAGCGCAGAGGAAAGATCACTCTGGGATGTCCACATCCTCGCCGCCTGCGGGCGTGAGCAGGGCGCGGAGCGTCTCGGGTTTGATGTCGTCGGAGAGGAAATGGACTGCGCCGTCACTCATCAAGACCATCGCTCCGCCTACGTGATCACTGCGAACGCCGGGGCGGTCGGTCAACTTGTTGATCCGGTCCGTAGCGTCGTTGAAAGTCACATCGCGAGGCTCCAGCCAGTTGATGCCAGAATCGGAACACTCGACGACGGCGATTGTCTTATGGATTCCGTCGTCGATTTCACGAATCCTTATCGGTTTCGTGCCGCGCCACATCGTTTCGCCCCCAATCACAGCTAGGTAGCTTGTTTCGCCTGGACTATCGCTGTCGTTAGGACAGCGAAAAATCGCGGGAGCTTTCTGGAGAAGCTGGCGATTGTTGGGGCCATTCCAGGGTTCGTCAAAACGATATTGCTTTCCTAGTTTCTGTAGTTCTTTATCCTCGAAGTACGGCAGCAAGATGGCCCGCCAGCTATGCATTGGGACGCCATGCTCGTCGTTGATGACCGCCGGCGGATAGGATTTGTGCTGATCGTGATACATCATGAGCGCAATTCCAATCTGCTTGAGATTGACGACGCAAGTGCTCGCCCCTGCACCTAGATGTGCCCACCCCAGCAACTGTGTGAAACACAAGCAAGCTAGTAAACAGAGGCCGAGAATTGCCCAGCGAACCGCCGTTCGAAATGGCCACGCAGGTTGGCTCGTATTTTGCGACATGGTGTTGGCTCGCGGAGGTGATGGTGGTGGGGGACTGGTGCCGGGAGCGACGAACCCAGGAAAGGCGTTCCCTGGGCTTGGCGAGGATGTAGGGCTATGCAGCTACGGTTAAAAGTCCATCACTTCGCTCTCGTCGATCCGTTCGCCGCCGGCGCGAGTCGTCATGCCGTAGACCAGAGAACTGGGCGCGTCGGGCCGAAGTCGAAACACCCTGCCATCCGCTGTGGCGACCGTTGTTCCTTGCCAATGTCGTGGCTCTGAAAGTACAGCAAGGAAGTCTTCCGGCGCAATGTCCTGCGGCTCAAGCCAAGGGACTGCCGTCGCGCTGGCCTCGACAACGCTGATCACATTTGCAACGCCGTCGCGCAGATCGCGAAACGACGTCGGCTGATCACCCGGCCACATCGTGTCCTCGCCGACGAGTGCGAGGTAGTGCGTCTCGGCGGTGTCGGCTGGATCGTTGCGGCAGCGAAACACGTCCGGCATCTTGGCGGCCAGCGCCGCGTTGTGTTCGCTGTTCCAGGGTTCCTCGAAACGATAGTTCTCGTAGACCTCGTTGCCAACAGGGTCACCGAGATAGGGGAGAATGAGCACGCGCCAACTGTGCATCGGCTTGCCGTCCGCATCGGCGATGTAAGCGGGCGGGTAGCTGCGGTAGGCGTCGTTATATGTCTGGATCGCCATCACGATCTGCTTGAGATGCATTTGGCACAGCGAGGCCTTGGCAGCGTCTCGGGCTGCTCGAATGGCCGGATAGAGGAGGAGACCCGTTAAGAGGAGCAGGCTGCCAAGGACCACGACCGCGATGATCAGAATCGTAACGAGGGGGTAGGCGCGGCGCGGGGAGGGAGCATCGGCGGGAAGCGGGGTGGTCATCGTCACGACTCCAGGATGATAGCAAATGTTCACTAGTCGCGAGTTGAACGATACCACCCGTTTGGAATGTCGTCAATAGCCAGAGTAATGGATCGCGAATTCTGAGAAACGGCGGGTCCAGGGGAAAGTATTCCCCTGGCTTTAGGTGAGAAATCGACTGCGAGAGGCGTCGCTAGACTGTGATCTCGGCTTCGCCGGCGAGGCGCTGCGGATAGCGCTGCAGAATCGGCGCGACGACTTCGGTGAGGAACTCGTCGACCTGCTCGGGCGCGCGGCCGACGAAGCGGGCCGGGTCGACCATTTCGGTGAGGTCGACGGACTTGAAGGCGTCGTCGCCGGCCAGCCGATCCATCAGGTCGTTCGCCAGTCCGCGCTGCTTCACTTCGGCAGCAGCCGACTGGCTGTGCTGGCGGATGCGTTCGTGCAGGTCCTGGCGATCGCCGCCAGATTCGACGGCCGCCATCAGGATCGCTTCGGTCGCCATGAACGGAAGCTCTTCAGCCAGGTGCCGGGCGATCACCTGCGGATAGACGACCAGCCCGTTTGCGACGTTTTCATAGAGCAACAGCAAAGCGTCGACGGCCAGGAACGCCTGCGGCAGCACGAGCCGGCGGTTGGCACTGTCGTCGAGCGTGCGTTCCAGCCACTGCGTGGCCAGCGTGCCAGCGGCGCTCGATTGCAGGCTGATCACGAACCGCGCGAGTCCGCAGATGCGTTCGCTCCGCATCGGGTTGCGTTTATAAGCCATGGCCGAGGAGCCGATCTGGTGCTTCTCGAAGGGCTCTTCGATTTCCTTGCGGCTTTGCAGGATGCGCAGGTCGGTGGCCGCCTTGTGGGCACTGCCCGCGATGCCGGCCAGGACGTCGACGACCTGAACGTCGACCTTGCGCGAATAGGTTTGCCCGGTGACGGCGTAGCTGCTGTCGAAGCCGAGCTTCTTGGACACCAGCTCGTCGAGCTTGCGGACCTTGGCGTGATCGCCGTGGAAGAGCTCCAGGAAGCTGGCCTGCGTGCCGGTCGTACCTTTGACGCCGCGGGCCTTGAGCGATGCGATGCGGTGCTCGAGCTCTTCGAGGTCCTGCACGAGGTCATAGATCCAGAGCGTGGCGCGTTTGCCAACCGTTGTGGGTTGGGCGGGCTGCAAGTGCGTGTAGCCGAGACAGGCGAGGTCGCGGTTCTGTTTGGCGAATTCGCTGAGCTGTGCGATCACTCCGACGAGACGATCGCGGACCAGCTCGAGCGCCTCGCGCATCAGGATCAGGTCGGTGTTGTCGGTGACGTAGCAGCTCGTGGCGCCCAGGTGGATGATCGCCCGAGCGCTGGGGGCGGCGTCGCCGTAAGTGTGGACGTGAGCCATCACGTCATGGCGAAGCTTGCGTTCGTAGTCGGCGGCCTTCGTGAAGTCGATGTCGTCCGTGTGGGCGGTGAGCTCGGCGATTTGAGCCTTGCTGATCGAGAGGCCGAGTTCCGCCTCGGCCTCGGCGAGCGCGACCCACAGCCGGCGCCAGGTGCTGAACTTTCGCTGAGCGCCCCAGAGCGTGGCCATCTGGCGCGAGGCGTAGCGAGAAATCAGCGGGTTCGAGTAGACGGAGTCGTCGGACATGAGGGTTCGTCAGTGGGCGAAAGTGTGCGTGCGTGGCGAAACTACTAAGTTAACAATTCGCGGAGGTAAAGCCCAGGGAAAGCATTCCCAGGGTTGGAGACTAAAGGTTACGTTGGCCGCCGCATGATATCGAAGGCGAACCCAGGGAAAGCATTCCCTGGGCTTAAGAGGTGAAATCAAAGCAAAGAATTCCGGGGGAAAGTATTCCCCCGGCTTTAGGTGGAGTGGAACGCAACTACGAGTATTCATCACATGTTCGTCAGATCGTCGCTGGCGCTCGAGCCGACCACGGCATCGAGCGCTGCGGATAGCTCCGCCGCGTGCGCCTGGTCGTGGGCATACACCCGGCAGATGCGGTGCGCGAGCGGTAGCTGCCTGAAGAGTTGATCGTCGGTGAGCGGACGAGGTTCGCCGCGGCCGGGGTCCCAGAGGAAATTCTGCCCCGTGCTGGGGCCGCGCGTGTCGGGCCGATGGATGTGCCGGGCCAGGTCGATCCGCAGCGGCAGGTCCTTCAGCGCCGCGGGAAGCTGCGCGCGGAGCTCGGCTTCGACATAGTCCGGGCGCGAGAAGATGCTGCTGCGTTCAAGCCCGGCTGCGTCGAACACCAGGTTGCGCTGGCAGGCCATGACCCAGGGGATTTGGCGTTCGAGCAGTCCTTGCCAGCGCACGCCGAGCTCGCGCTTGCGCGGATCTTCGGCCGAGCTCCAACGCGAAACATCGACCAGAAGCGCGAACTCCGTGAACTGGCGATACAGGTCGAGTTGCTCGAGCGGGTTGCCGGGGAAGAGATAGTCGCGGCTGTCGGCGAAAAGATCGGCAAGCGTGAGGTCGATCGCGCGAACGGTGCGGTGGAAGTAGACCGCGCGAAAGAGTTCGGCCCGGACGCCCATAAAGCGAACGAGCGCCGCCACGCCGCGGGAATGAATCGTGAGACCTTGCGGCGTGAAGAAGCTGTAGTGCAGCAGGCGATCGAGGTCGAAGGCGCGGTTGTTGTAGCCGGACATGTACGCATCGCGGAGGACGAAGTCCATGTTGTCGACGGTGTAGATGCCACTGAACAGACTGCGGAGCAGCTTGAGCCAGTGCGGCGCATCGGGCGCGTCGCCCGGGCGCGGCCGCGTGATCAAGAGTGCGATCTGATGTGGGTCGAGCACTTCGTCTGTTTCGAGTTGGCTGTTCGGATTACGGCGCACGCGGCAGAGCAGGGGGCCGAGCTCCCGGGTGATGATGGTGCTGCCGAGCGTCTCGTGCGTGAGCCCGTGGTGTCGGAGCAGGTGCTCGTCGAGGAAGTGCCCGAAGGGTCCGTGCCCCACGTCGTGCAGGAGGCCGGCCAGGCGCATGAGCGACTCGACGTAGCCGCGGCTGGGCGTGTCGGGGCAGCTTTCCTTGAGGCTGTCGTAGAGCCGCGCGACGGCGCGGCTGGCCAGGTGCATGACCCCCACGACGTGCTGGAAGCGGGTGTGCTCGGCAGTGGGGAAGACCCACCAGGCGGTCTGAAGCTGGTGAATCTGGCGAAGCCGCTGGACCCAGGGGTGGTCGATGATCTGGCGTTCGGTGGCCTCGCCCGGGGCGCCACGGCTGGTGAAGGGGATGTAGCCGTGGACGGCGTCGTGGCAGAGGTTTTCGGCAAGGAAGTCGCGCATGCATTCAGTCGAGATTGGGGTGCAGAAACGCGGAGTCGCAAGCGCCGCTCGATCTGGCTGGCAGTGTAGCAGCCATGCGCGGGCGATCGAACCCTTGCCTGTGGGCCTGGCCGCTAAATTCTCGCGAGGCGGAAAACGCGCAATCGGGACGCCGAGCGAGGGACGACGCGCGGCCGGTCAGTCGATACAATTCCCCTAGTTTCACATCCACAGGCCGCAAGGACTACCAGGCCGGCACGATGTGACCCTCAATCGTACTGAAATGCGCTTTTTGGAAACTGCCAGCGACGATGGCAAGAATTGGCGCGCAACTTGTTGCTAGTGATTATGCCCCGGCGCAATTGCCGATCTAGTATGGCCAGCGCTCGGCCTTTAGATTGACCGCGCCAACCGCAACCCAACCGCTCAACCCAGGCAAGCTTCCGCTCGCACATTCGCCGCCGAGACGGCCAAGGAGAGGATGATCGTGACGCGATTCTGTTGGACCTCTTGTGCCTCGCTGCTCGTTGTCCTCACCTCGCAAGTCGCCAGTTATGGCGCGACGCCCGCATCGGAAACGCTGCTCCCGAATACGACGAAGGCTTACGTTTCGGTCGCCAACGTCGAGGAGTTCCAGGCCGCGTTTGACAAGACCCAGATGGGTCAGCTGGCCAACGATCCGGCCATGAAGCCGTTCGTTGACGACCTCAAGCGGCAGCTCACCGAACAGTGGACCAAGACCCACGAAAAACTTGGCATCGGCTGGGAAGATCTGGAAGGCGTGCCGTCGGGCGAAGTGGCGATGGCCCTCTTGCTACCTAGCGAGACGAAAGACGCCGTGGTGGTGCTGGCCGACGTGACGGGCCGCGACGCCAAGACCGCCGAACTGCTCAAGAAGATCGACGAAAACATGGCCACCCGCAAGGCGGTCAAGAGCGAGCGGGCGGTACGCGGCACGAACCTGGTGATCTACAACATTCCGAAGCGCGAAGACATTCCGGAGCGTCAGGTCGGCTACTTCGTGAAGGACAACCTGCTGGCGGCGTCGGATGATCTGGCCGTGCTCGAGAGCGTGCTGATTCGGACGGAAGGCGCCAAGCAGGACGACACGCTGGCGACGCTCTCGGCCTACGACGCGATCATGAAACGATGCCAGCAAGCCGCCGGAGAGATGAAGCCGCAGGCTCGCTGGTTCCTGGAGCCGTTCGGCTATGCCGACGCGATGCGGCTGGACCAGCCCAAGAAGCGCGGCACCGACATGCTGAAGATTCTGCGGACCGAAGGCTTCACCGCGATTCAGGGCGTCGGCGGGTTTGTGAACCTGGCAACGGATAAGTACGAACTCGTGCACCGCACGTTTATTCATGCCCCGGGCAACCAGGCGGAAGGGGCTGAGCGGTTCGAGCTTTCGGCCCGGATGCTGAAGTTCCCCAACGGTGGTGAGTTCACTCCGCCGGCCTGGGTGCCGCGCGACCTGGCCTCGTACATCGCGGTGAACGTCGACACGAAGAACGCCTTTGAGAATTCGAAGACCCTGGTCAACCAGGTTGTGGGCGACGAGGTGTTTGAGGACGTGCTGGAGTCGATCAAGACCGACGAAAACGGCCCGATGATCGACATCCGCAAGGATCTGATCGCGTATCTGGGCGACCGGATCACGGTGATCTCGGATTTGCAGGTGCCGATCACTCCGAAGAGCGAACGGCTGTTGATCGCGGTTGACACGAAGGACGAAAAGCACTTGGCCGACGTGATTCGCGACTGGATGGAAACCGACCCCGACACGCGTAAGCGAGAAATCGCCGGGCACGTGGTGTGGGAAATCGTCGACGAACAGGCCGAGCTGCCGATGATCACGATCGAGAACAGCCCGCTCGATCGGCCTTCGGTGGACGAGGAGATGGAAGAAGAGGAAGAGCGGGCGCTGCCGCCGAACTCGGCCGTGACCGTGGCGCATGGTTACCTGATGGTGGCCACGCACATCGACATTCTGACCAAGGTGCTCACCGAGTTCGAAAACGGTCCGAAGTTGGCTGACAGCGCGGACTACAAGCGAGTGGCCCAGGACTTGGCGGGGATCGCCCAGCCGGAGCAGTTCGGCCAAGCCTTCACGCGGACCGACGAAGCCTATCGTGGGACGTATGAGCTGCTTCGCACCGGCAAGATGCCCGAGAGCGAGTCGATGATGGGCAAACTGCTCAACTCTCTGATGGGTGAGCAGAAGGAAGGCGTCTTGCGTCCGCAGCGGCTCGACGGCAGCAAGTTGCCCGAGTACGACATGGTGCGACGCTACCTGGGCCCGGCCGGCATGACGATGACGACCGAGCCGACGGGCTGGTTGCTAACCGGCTTCACGCTGACGAAGGAAGTTGAACCGAGCGGCGCCCCCGCGGAAGACGAACGGCTGACCAGCGGTGCGAACGCCGAGACCAGCGTGAAGTAGGACGCTGCGGCGAACTCGATGGTGCCACAGGTGGCCGCGACGCGGCTCACCTGTTGTTTCGAACCGAATCAGGACCTGTTCTGGCCCAAGAGTCTTCTCGCAGCAACGTGCCAAGTGCACGGGTGATTGCGTCGCAGCACCCACCCCGAGGCGAGAGTCCTACGGCCACTTACGGTTCGAACTTCGCCCAGAACGGGTGCTGGCGATCGCCGCGGGTGCGAACGTCGTCGAGCAGGACGCTGAGGTTCGGCGTGACGTCGGCCGTGTGTCGGCGGCCACCGAGGTGAACGTCGATCTTGTCGCGGCCCGGGTTGAGCATCTCGGGCGCGAACCAGATCGTGGCAGCGATGCCGGTACCGGGGATATAGATGTCGCCGTTGGCTTGAATCTTGGCGCGAATCTCGGCCGCACGTGTGCCGCGACCGGGTGGCCAGTTCACTGGCTCGACGATCGCACGCGGCGGCAGCTTATTGATTTCCAGCCACCAGAAGTAATTGTCCCAGGTGCGCATCGTGGCGACCTCGAACTCCTTCGGGAAGAAGTTCCGGTCGGGCTTGCGGGCCATCCAGTCGAAGATGTCTTTGATCTCCTCGTAAAAGTCCTCGTGGCCGCGCCCCTGGTACTCGACCACGGTGACATCGTGTCGATGGACCATGTAGCGGTCGAGATCGCGGGCGTTCTCCTTAAGCTTGTCGCCGTCGAGTTCGCCGCCCACGACGTAGAACGGCACCATCGACGCGTTGGGCCAATAGTGCGACGAGTACTTTTGCGTGCGAGCGACGATGGGAATCACGCCGGCCCAGAGGTCGGGATGCGCGAGGCCGATGTCCCAGGCCGCATCGCCGCCGGCAGAATGCCCGGTGAGGAACACGCGATCCGTGTTGATTGAAAACCGGCGAGAAGCGTCACGCAGACTGGCCAGCACCGTGGCGTGCTCGCGAGCTGTGTAGCCGTAGTCGCGCTGACCGTCGGCGAGCCAGTCGACGGCGATCACGATGTAGCCGAAGCGACTGGCCTGGCCCAGCCGCTGGCCGTTTTCTGCGCGAGCGCCGGCCCACCAGTCGACCTGCTGCTCGGGCGAGGAACCAACGCCGTTGAGCGTGACGATCGTCGGATAGCGGACGTAAGGGTCGTATTCCGGCGGAAGCTGGGCGTGGTAGGTCGCGTCGGGCTCGTTGTCCATGCCGATCGGGACGTTGAAAGTGTAATTACCGGGCGTTTCTTTGGCGGCGGCGGGCGTTTCGAGCGGGGGCTTCATGTTGGCGATCAGCTTCGCGACCAGCGGCGGCGACGCGCCTTCCATCGTGCGAAGCTCCTGCTCGATCTCGTTGCGACGGAGCAGCACGGGCTCGTTCATGTAGCGGCGAATCAGCTCGCGGACGCGGGCCGTGGAGGCGGTGACCAGGAGGCTCGTTTCGGCCGAATCGGCGCCGAGCAGCCAGCCGCTGATGGCGATTGAAAGCCGCTGGCTGTCGGACAGCGACTTGTCATCGCGGAGGCGAATGTAGCCGGCCAGGCGATCGAAGTTGCCCAGGCTCATTTCGGCATTCATTTCTTTGACGATCGCCTCGCAAGTCGTGCGATCGGGACCATCAGGCAGCGTGCTCACGAGCTTCGCCAACTCGGCGGCCACCTCCTCGCGGCGCTGGCGAACCTCTTCGTACTGCCGGAGCATTTCACTGACTTGAGCCAGGGTTTCGCCGGCCACATCCTGGCTGGGAAACTTCTGGAGCAGACTGTATGCCAGAAAGTGCTGGCCCGAATTGCGACGCAGCTCGATTTCCTGGACGATGCTGCGGGCATGCAACTGGCGAAGCGACTGGACCTCCTTTTCGAGGTCCTTCTGATCGGGAAAGTCGGCGATGACGTCTTCCAGTTCCTGCTGGGCGTCCTGGTAGCGTTCGGCCTGTAAGAACAGCCGTACCACGCGGAGCCGCGCATCGATGCTGTTGCGCGAGCCGGTTTTCATCAGGATCTTGTGCAGCGTCTCGCGCGGGATCGAACTGGTGGCGATTCGCATGTCCCACACCAGCGGCGTGAGCTGCGCGGTCAACAGGCCTTCCACCTTGGTCCAGCGCGGCGTGACGAGCGTGATGCCCTGAATCACTTCAATTGGGCCATCGGATGTGTTCATGGTGAACACACGGCGGCCGTACTCGTCGAACGGCGTGATCTTGATAATCGGACCCACGCGGTTGACACGCTTGCCGCCGATGGCGGTCCGCTGGTGGATCGTGACTTTCTCGGGAATGTCGCCCGCGTTCAATTCGTCGACGGCTTGGATCTGAAAGGTGGGGACGAAGACCCGGCGCAAGTCGTCATCGACTAGGGTGATCGTGGCGGGCGCGCCCGCTGGGACACCTGCGGCGGCGGCGAGGCCCGTCGTCTTGCCCAAGCGTCCGTGCAGCCGACGACCGTCCTTCATGATGATGTTCGAAGCGAGCGCGCTCGTAGCGCACGCGAACACGGCGACGGTCACGATCAGCCCGACCTGGAAACGGGAATATTTCATGCAAGGCTTTCTGAGGCGGATGCCTCACGCGAGCGCCATGTAGTGCGCGACGCGAGCGGACGAAACGCGTCCGCACTTTTCAGAATGCACTTCTTCTCTGGGATTGTACGCCGGCGAGCTGTCCAAATCGCGGGCGGAGCCTCTAGAGTTTTATTGTGTTTGAGCCCCGGGGAGAGTCAACCGGCGGGCTGGCGCGGCGCTACGGCTGACATTCGGCAAAGACGGCAAAATAGGCACGAGGCGGTCCAGGAGCTCAGGTCAGGGCCACGAGGTTTCGAGCACAGGTGAGCCGCTGGCGCGGCCAACTGTGCCACCCGACGCCAACTGTGCCACCCGACGCTACCTGTGCCACCCGACGCCACCTGGGCCACCCGACGCTGTGGCACCGCCATGCTACCCCGGGGTGTCGAGATACGGATCCTGGCCCATTTGGAGCTGCAGTTTCTTGCGCTCCTTTTCGTGGTACATCAGGACCTTGCGGTCGAGGAAGTGCCGCTTTTCGAGCTTCCGCTGGGCTTTGACAAACAGCTTGGCGAGCTCGTCATAGCGGCCGGGATTGTCGCGGCCATACTCGTGATAGTACTTGGCCTTGTCGGGACCGAGGCCGAGCAGTAGTTCGTCTTCGAGCGCAAGGTACACGCGGTAGCAACCGGGATCGCCCTGACGGCCGCAGCGGCCGACGAGCTGGCGATCGATGCGGGCCGAGTCGTGCATCTCGGTCATGATTACGTGCAAGCCGCCGAGCTCGTGGACACCTTCGCCGAGTTTGATGTCCGTACCGCGGCCAGCCATGTTCGTGGAAACCGTGACGCGGCCCTGGCGACCCGCCTTGGCGACGATTTCGGCTTCTTCCTCAATGTGATTGGCGTTCAGCACTTCATGCTCGATGCCGCGCTGCTTGAGCATCCGCGAGATGATCTCGGACTTGTCGATAGTGCGGGTGCCGATCAGGACGGGTCGGCCCGTCGCATGGACTTCGACCACCTCATCGACGATGGCGTGCCACTTTTCTTCTTCGGTGCCGAACACGCGATCTTCGAGCCGTTGGCGAATGGCGGGGCGATTCGTGGGAATCTGCACCACGCGCAGCTTGTAGATCTTTTTGAGCTCGCCGGCCGAGGTGATGCCGGTACCGGTCATGCCCGCCAGGTGCGGATAAAGGTGGAAGTAATCCTGCACGGTAACGCGGGCGGCCTGGCCCGCCTCGGCCGTGACTTCGACGTCGTCCTGCGCGGCTTCGACGGCCTGGTGCAAGCCGGCCCGCCACTTGCGACCTTCGGCGGCGCGGCCGGTGAACTCGTCGACAATCACGACTTCACCTTCACGGACGACGTACTGCCGATCGCGGAAGAATTCGCGATTCACCTTGACGGCGCGTTCGATGTACTCGTAGATGCTGAACATGCCCACGGCGTGCATTTCGTCGGGCTTGGGAAGATTCCGCACCAGGCGGCGGCCTTCGGCAGTGAGCTCGATGCTCTTGCGTTCGTGATCGTAGTCGTAGTGCTCGTCCTCGATGAACTGGCTGGCAACGCCGGCCGCCCACTTGTAGCACTCGACCGCGATGATTTGTGCTTCGCTCGGCAGCGCGCTGATGATGAGCGGCGTGCGTGCTTCGTCGATGAGGATGCTGTCGGCCTCGTCGACCAGCACGAAGTAGGGCGTACGCTGCACGGGGCGTTCGCCTCCTTCGCTGACCATGCCCAGCATGCCGCCGAGAAAGTCGGTTTGCCCCTCGCCAATGCGGCGGAGCAGCAGGCGGTCGCGGAGGAAGTCGAAGCCGAACTCCTTGGCCGTCCCGTACGTGATGTCGCACTGGTAGGCTTTGCGGCGCTGGTTCTGATTCATCTGAGTTTCGACGATCCCGACCGTGATGCCCAGGCTTTCATAGAGCGGCTTCATCCACTCGGCATCACGACGAGCGAGGTAGTCGTTGACCGTGGCCAGGTGAGCGCCTTTGCCTTCGAGGGCGGCGAGGTACAAAGGGAGCGTGGCGGTCAGCGTTTTGCCTTCGCCCGTCTGCATCTCGGCGATCGAGCGATTGTGCATCGCGATGCCGCCCAGAATCTGGACGTCAAAGTGACGCATGTTGAGCGTGCGGCGGCCGGCCTCGCGAACCAGGGCGAAGGCCTCGGGCAGCAGGCGTTCGGCCGGCTCGTGGCTCTTGAGACGGTAGCGGAGTGAAAGGCTCCGCTTGCGCATGTCGTAGGCGTTCAGCTTTTGCAGTTCTTCCTCAAAGCTGGCCACCTTGGGGATGATCGTCTGCCAGCGCGCAAGCTGGCGACGGGCCACGCTACTGGAGACGGACTGCCAACTGGAACGCAGGCTATCGACAATCGACATGAACGCACCGGGGAGATCGAGCACAGCGGAACGCGGGTGAGCGGAGGCCCGTAGGTAACGACTGTCCGCTAACCGACTTATTCTATCTTAGGGTACGCAAATATTGCGGCAATCCCGCGGAATTCTGGGCCGCTCAGCAGGAGGGCTGCGTGCGGTTAGGCGGTCTAAGGGAAGGATGCCGGGAGAAGCGGGGCGGGCGGCCAAGATCGCGTCAGGGGAGAGCTTTTAGCGGCTAGAAGGGGAGATTGAAATGGTGGAGCTTGAGCGGGCCGGCTCGAAGGATGTTTGAAGCACGTCCTGCTCCTCAGTCGCTGCCGGACTGACGATGCGGGCCGTTGTCGATCCGGCCGGGTTTGATTTGATGGTCGAAGATGCCGTCGTGGTTTCGATGGACGAGCGAATAGCCGGCGTGTTGTTGCCGGCGGTAATCCGCATGACTGAGCCGGTCGACGTTGGCCGTGGGGCAGGAGGCGCGATGGCCACTTGCGTCGTTGGATTCGCAGCCACCAGCGCGGATGCGGTCGGCGGCGAAGACTCGCCGACGATCCGCAGTGTATTGCTGCCCGAGCTGGATTCGACCGAAACGAAGCCCGGCGTGTCGGGCGGATCTCCTCGACTGGTGCCCAGGCTGATGCGCGTCGGTGCGGTGGGTTGCGCCGGAGGGCTGACCTTTGCGACAGCTTCAGGCCGAGCGATTGGTTGCGGCGGCGCGACGGTCCGAGGCTGGCTTGCCGATTGATTTTGGATGGCGGCCAACGGCTGGGCGGCAGGTTGGGGGCTGAGCACTCGTGGCTGCTCGGCGGTCGTAGCTGGCAGCGACGCGTTCTTTGCAGTCACGTAGGGGTTTTCGATAATCGGAGCTTGCGACATGGGCCCGGAAACGCGAATCGGCGCCGGTTCGACGTAAGTCGCTTGCGTGACGCCGGATCTGGCGGCTGACTCGGTCACCGGCAGGTTCGCGCTGGCGAGTTGCACGGCACCGACGTCGGGCGCTGCCGGTGGCGGGTCGTTCGAACTCTGGTGGAAGATGTATGATCCGCCGGGATAGCGGAACTGATCGCCTTGCGGCGCCACGCTGGGGGGTGCTGCCATCGGCGCTGCCGGTGGCGGTCCAGGCATGACGGGCACCGGCTGAGTTGTGACCGGGGCCGGCGTGGTGATTACGGGCGCAGGCTGGGTGACCAGCGGCGGAGAAATGCCCTGCGCATAGGGCGTTCCAGGGGTGACCATCACGCCGGTCGTGCCGGGTGGTGGGACCGTGGTCCGCATAAACGGGTTGGTCGCCGGCTGGTTGCTACGGCAACTCGCCAACGTGGCGGCAGTCAGTAGGACCGCCCAGTACCGCTTCATCGGACGAACTCCTTTTCGTCGGGGCTGCTGAGTCACAAGGCCGCTGCGCATGAAAACCGCGCGCGTAAACGCGTAAATGCGACAGACGCCTTGATCTAGAGCAGCCGACTTGTTCGATCGAACGTGCGAACGCAAGTTATCGACGGGACCTTTCGGCGCGTGCGCGAAGCGCAAGGCCGCCGAGGGGCGGATAGGATAGCGAATGCCGCCGGCGGGTCCAGAGCGGTTTCAAAACGGAAACGGTGCCAGGAACCTTTTCTCGAAAAAGGTTCCTGGCACCGTTTTTGACAGCGGATGTGGCGGCAGGCTACTTGCTGCTGGCAGTCTGGGCCGTTTCGACGAACGGGTTGTAGTACATCCGCGGCAAGCTAGCAGTCTGGTCGACCGGGGCAGCCACAGGGGCCGGGATCGAGGTCTGCTTATTCTCAGCCGGCGCAGCGGGTGTGGTGACCGGTTCGGTGAACGGGTTCTGATACTCGACCGCGGCCACCTTGGGTGCAGCGGCCGGCGTCATCGTTCCGGGCGGATAGGCGAACGGGCTGTAGCCGTAGGTCCGAGCGACCGGATAGCTATAGTAGACCGGGGGATACATCGAGTAATACGGCACGCGGTAGACATTCGCGTAGGGGCGCGAGCCGTAGTTGAAGAAGCCGAGTCCATAGCCACCGGCACCGAACTGGGCCGAAGCTTCGGAAGCCTGCAGAGATGCTGCCAGAAGGACGCCACAACCGATCCACAGACTTACGCGACGAAACATGACCCGCAACCTCACGATGACAAAGCGGACGAATGGTCTACCTTTCATGCAGGGTATTTAGCGGCCCCGGATGTTGCAATCGGTAAAATAGGAAAAATAGGTCCTATTTCAGCGCTGGGTCAGGGGCCGACGAGTTTTCGCCCGAGGATTGCGGGCCAGGGGCCGGGGTCGTGGATGGTGGCTCGAGTTCTGGCAGCGGGTAAGGCTTGTCGAGGTGGGGTGGTACTCGGCGAATGATCTCGCCGTACTCAGGGGAATCGAGCGAGGGTTCTCCGCAGCCGCAGAGGCCCAGGAGCGCGCCCGCCATGAGAACGGCGGCCACGGTACGTTGTAAGGACATCGGGCCGCCTGTCTTGCAGAGTGTTGTTTGATTGGGAACGCAACCGCCGATGGCCAACACCGCCCTCACCGCCGAGCTCAAGAACGAAGCCCAGCGATTGGGGTTCTCGCTCACGGGCGTCTGCGCCGCGGTCGAGCCCACGGGGATCGAGCGGTTCGGCGAGTGGCTCGCGGCGGGTTATGCCGGCGAGATGCACTACCTGGCCGGCCGAGCCGAAGCCTACACGCACCCGCGGCACGTGCTCGACGGCGTTCGCAGCCTGCTCGTGCTTGGGTTCCCGTATCGTACCTCTGAGCCGGAGCCTCCTCAACCGATGCGCGGTCGGGTAGCGCGTTACGCCTGGGGCGAAGACTATCACGAAGTGCTGTGGCGGAAGCTCAAGGAGCTGGAGAATTTTCTGCAAGCGCGCGAGCCGCAGGCCGCGGTACGGACGGTCGTCGATACCGCGCCGCTGCTGGAGCGCGAGTTCGCCGAGCTGGCTGGCTTGGGCTGGATCGGCAAGAACTCGCTGCTGCTCAACAAGCACGAGGGGAGCTACTTCTTTCTGGCGGCGCTGCTTACGGATGTGGAACTGGAGATCGACGCGCCGCACGAGATGGATCACTGCGGGACGTGCCGGGCATGTCTCGATGCTTGTCCGACCGAGGCGTTTGTCGCGCCGTATGTGCTCGACGCCCGCAAGTGCATCAGCTATCTGACGATCGAGCTGAAGACGCCCATTCCCGTCGAGCTGCGCGGCGGGATGCAGGATTGGGTGTTCGGCTGCGACGTCTGCCAGGACGTTTGTCCCTGGAACCATCGGCCACGTTTGACCGAGGAGCCTGCACTACAACCCCGCGCGGAAACGGGGACATCACTGGATTTGCTGGAGCTGTTCGAGCTGGACGACGCGGAGTTCAGGCGGCGGTATCGCGAGACGCCGCTGTGGCGGCCAAAGCGGCGGGGCATCTTAAGGAATGCGGCGATCGTATTGGGGAACCAGCGGGCGGTGGAGGCCATCCCGGCGCTGGTGCGTGGTTTGAATGACGCCGAGCCTCTGGTGCGCGGGGCGTGTGCGTGGGCGCTGGGGAGATTTGACAACGAATCAGCCGTCTTGGCTCTTCGCTCGCGATTGAACGATGAAAGCGATGAACTGGTTCGCGGCGAGCTGGAGCGAGCGCTACAGCACACGCCGTCGGCGATGCCTCCGGGCTAATCGCACGGCACATCAATCTGCCGAATCCGAACAGTTCATTGCCAGCTCCTCTTCAGGAACAGCATGCACGCCGGGTGCGTCTTCGGAATACCAGCGATCGAGCACGGTGGTCCACTCGCCGGGCCGTGCGACCTTGATGAATGCGTCGCGTACTTCTTTGCCTTGCGGATGAAGCTGCGAGTACTTGATGCCGAACTTCCGCATTTGCCGGCCGCACAGCTCGGGGCCGTAGAGATCGTCGCACAGCCGGTAGTGCTCCGCGATCACCTCTCGCTGCTCGTGCACCGTGGGCGGTTCGGGCAGCGGCAGGCCGGCGGCGAGCGC
>JBGSKX010000046.1:0-9500 GCA_041741015.1 Pirellulales bacterium | reverse complement strand
TCGTCGTCACGGGCGCCAACGTCGTCGTTGTAGGCGCCGGCGAGTAACTCGACAGCGTCGGCGTTGGGGTCGCGCTGCCGCAGCAAGCCGGAGCCGGAGCAGCTACGGGGGCCGCAATCGGAGCGGGAGCGAAGTTCGTCGTTGACAGCGTCGGAACCGGTGTGGCGCCGCAGCAGGCGGGTGCCGGAGCAACCATGGGTGCCGCAACCGCCGGAGCAAATCCGACCGTTACCGGCATCGCGGTGACCACTGGGCGGAATGTCGTGTAAGGAACCAGTTGCTGTTCGGTAACGAAAGTCGTGACCGGGCGCATGACCGTGGTCGGTTGTCCGCACGGTCCGCACGCCGGCTGAGCGACCATCGTCGTCACGGGACGATTCACCACCACCGAGCGAAATGCGGTTTGCGGCATGTAGTTCACCACGGTCGGCGCGGGTGCCACGGCAACGGGAGCCATGGCCACCGGAGCGTAAAACGTCGTGGTCGGTTGCGCGCAGCGTTTGCAGTGGTTGAAGAACGCCTGCGTCGGGGTCGCAGGGACCGCTACCAGGACCAGGCCCAGCAGCGCACCAGTAACTTTTTGGCCATTCATAATTGAAAAACTCCGACGCGTTTGTATGTGCTTCTTTCTTGTTACCCGGCGTCCATCGCGTGTGCAAGCGACTAACGAACGTCGAGTTTCATTTGGTTGAACTTTCCAGTTGCGAAGACTCGGGCGATGCCGAAGCCTGTAGCGCCTTCGTAAACCCTGTCGCGCGGCCAGGTCGGCAATGCCTTGCCAGCAGCGATGCCAGCGGACGCATAAAAGCCCTCCGCGCGGCATCCTCCCCGGCTGAACTACTCTAGGACGTGTAATCCAGAGTGCGCGAGAAATCCTGCGCCAGCGGCGCGCGATTACTCCGGGTGTTCGATGGATAAATGCCGTGGCCGGACGGACTAACTACTGCTATCAGCAGTTCCGTCACAATCGTCGCTAGCAGCAGGATTGGACAGTTAGTCGGCGGCGGGTAGACGCCTTGAATCCCAGGCATCAAAGAGTCGGAACAGCATTTCACGGATGTCGCCGCCCGCCTCGTGATAGGCGGCCACAACATGCCCAGGCGTCAATCGGACGGCCTCCTCCGCAAGCAGCGCCTCGACCACCTTCTTCGCCACAGCGAAGTTCGACGTCGTTTGATGCAGTGGCGGAAGTCCGACATCGCGGTGCGCCGTGACCAACAAGCCCCAGCCGCGGTACCGGCACGTCGCTCGCAACAGGCAGCGTTGCCAGGAAGCCAACTGTTCGTAGCCGTCCACAACGATCAGGTTCGCATGAATTGAACCGGCATCCTTCGACCAGCCGCGCGGCATCCTCCGCTGCCCATCGTGCAGTGAGACTTGCCACACTTGCCGGCCCGCCGCGCGCAATGACTGCTCCAGCGAAACCAGCAGCGTCGATTTCCCCGAACCGTGCGGGCCGATAATCTGGCCGCGCCACCGCTGTTTGGCCAGTTTCGTCACAAGCCCTTCCGCCGATTCATCGCCGTCAAACAAAAAAGGAACGGCGCCCGGTCGGATGAACCTGGTCGAAAACGGATTCGATCGCGGGAGATCGGCCGGCTCGTTCATCGCAAGCTTACTCCGCCAACAGTGGTCCAGGCGCGGGCACGGATCCCAACTGAAACGGCACATCCAGTGTGAGCTCGCGTCCTTGCCAGAAAAACACGCGGGCCCGCACGCACCAGCAAATCCGCACAATTTGGCCTGTATAACTCAGTGGACTGTTGGGGAGCACGGTACTGAACTTGCGCGGCTGGTGGGGAACCAGTGGAGCTTCCTCGTGCGGTTCGATGCGTTCGAAGAAATGCACCGCCATGTCCTCCTCGCCTTTGCCTTCGGTATGCCACAGCACCGAGATCTCGATGGCGCGCAAGTCATTTTCCGGGGCACCATGCACGCTGAACTGCCCCGACAGCAATTCGCCCGGCGCGTACAGTCGCGCGTGATCGGACAGCGCTAGGCTAAGTCGGGGCTGCGTCATTGGTCGGTTTCCCCCGCACGAGCGGGACTCACCACAATCTGAAATGCACGTTCGAACGGGGGCCGGCCTTCCACGTCCCCTTTGACGATCAACTTCCAGCTCACTTCGTTGTGCGCGGCGTGGAATGAATGCATGGCGGACGCCGGAACTAAAACGTCGCAACGACTTTCAAACGGCAACCCCTGGGCAATCTCGAAATCGCTGCGAACGAAGCTCCGTTGTTGAAAGACTCGCCGGATCTCCGTCCGCGTGTCGGTTCCTTGACGAAACGTGGCTCGCTCTTCGCAGGCCAGCCAGACTTCAAGCGATTTCATCTTGAGCCGGCCAGCCTGTGAGAGAAACGCCTCGTAGCAGCTGCCGGGCATCAGTGGATGGGCCGAGATCTCGATCCGAGTTGGCCCCACGCTGGTTGCCAGCACGATCTGTCGGCCGAGGTACACTCCTAGCCACACGCCACCAATCACAAACGGCGCCAGCACGCCCAACAGCAACCAATCCGGCTCACCACGCGTAAACCGACCGATGGCGATGATCGCAAACAGGATTACGATTGCATTCCAGGTAATGCAGGCCGCTGCCGTGGCAAACAGGCGCCAGCCCGGCGTCGTCGACATCGGCAGTCGATACGCCAGCGTCGTGCCAGGGCTATTGGTTAGATTGGCGTCCTTCGGCACAGTCGGAAAAGCGTCGTCGCTGGCCGGACCTTCGAACAAGTCGCGCTTTGCCGCCCGCTGGCCGATCACGCTCCGCAGTTCCTCGGAGGTGTTCCAGTTCACCAGCGCGTAAACCATTCGCCCGCCACCGATGACGATAAATGAAAGCGGGATCAGCAGCGAGATGTACAGCCATCGGCTGTAGCCACGCACCAGCACCACGCGTCCGGGATCGAGCGGGTCGTACCACATCGGATACTCGACGCCGGCTTCAAAGCGGTCGAGAATCTCGCGGACGTTCGCTTCGTCCGTCGAGTACAAATTCGTAGCGTCGTAGACGTTGTCCGCCTCGTAGGTGCCGTCGGGTGTTTGATAGCGAACCTTAAACTCCGGTCGATACTGCGTTGCCTGTAGTCCACCAGGATCCGAGCTGACACTTCTCCCCACTCGCTTCTCGAGAACCACCCCCTGAGTCTCGTCAAATTGTCGGTTCGCCCGCCATTCGGGCCAAACCAGCGCCAAGAGCATGTAGGCCATCGCGGCGCAGCCCACGACGAAGAAGATGCCAAAGAACATGGCCTCGCCCAGGCTACCGACCGTCTGCGAGCCGGTGCGCCGATTGCCGCGTTTCTTCTCATAAAGCCTGAAGAAGCGTGACAACAGAGGTTCCTCGAACGCAAGATGAACAACGGGATGGAATGCGAGCTGCTGAAACTGTGAGTATCGGCCGCCAGTCGAGCGATTATAATCTGCACTCGTCGCTGAAGATTGTGCCCGCGAGACAGCGAAAGGACAACGCCATGCGCGTCGCGAAAGCGAACTACTTGCAAATTACCGCCAGATTCGGCCGGCTTGGGCTTCTCGCGTGCCTGATGGCGACGCTGCTCTCTCCGTCCGCGATCGCCGGTGACTGGCCGCAGATTCTCGGAGCGCATCGCAACGGCAAGGCCGACGGCGAACAGCTCGAAGCTTGGGCGAAGACCGGTCCGGAACTCCTCTGGAGCCGCGATGTCGGCGAAGGGTTTGCCGGCCTCGCCGTGGCTGGCCAGCGGGCGATCCTGTTCCATCGCCCCGGCGCGGAACTCGTGGCTGAGGCGCTCGACGTGAAGACTGGCAAGTCGCTCTGGCAGGCGAAGTTTGCCACACGCTTCCGGGGCTCGATTTCGCCCGATGTGGGCCCTCGCTGCGTGCCGCTGGTCCATGAGAATCGAGTGTATCTGGTGGGCCCCGGCGGTGAGCTGGCGTGCGTCGAATTGGCCGGCGGAAAAACGATCTGGACGCGCAATCTGCCACAGGAATTTAAGGCTCAAGACGGGTACTTCGGATTTGGCAGTACGCCCATCATCGATGGTGATAAGCTGCTGATGAACGTCGGCGGCCGCGACGCCGGCATCGTGGCATTTGCCCTGGCCGATGGAAAGACACTGTGGACCGCAGTTGACGATGATGCCAGCTACTCCTCTCCGACGATCACCACGCTGGGCGGCCAGCGGCAGGTCGTTTTCATTACCAGGCTCACGGTTACCTCCGTCGATCCGCGCGATGGCAAGGTCCTGTTCGAGTTTCCCTTCGGGCAGCGGGGCCCCACGGTCAACGCCGCGACGCCGCTGGTGCTGGGCGATCACTTGTTCGTTTCGTCCAGCTATGGTGTCGGCGCACGCTGGGTAAAGCTCGACAAGAGCGGCCCCACAGTCGAATGGGATAGCGACGAGATCATGTCCAGCCAGTACACCACATGCGTCGAGAAGGACGGCGTGCTGTATGGCATCGATGGTCGACAAGACATCGGCGTCGCCCGACTGCGTGCGTTCGACCCGAAGTCTCAAAAGGTGTTTTGGACCGAGGAGGGCTTCGGCACCGGCAACTTGATCCTGGCCGGCGACAGGATTCTGGTGCTGAAAACCGACGGCACGCTCGTGCTCTTCTCACCGTCACCCAAGGCCTATCAGCCGCTGGCCGAGACGCAGCTATTCCAGACAACGGTGCAGGCTTTACCGGCACTGGCCGATGGGCGGCTCTTCGCCCGTGATACGCGGACGCTCAAATGTGTGCAGGTTGGGAAGCCCGCGCCGGCCCGCTGACCGAGGTTTATGGGGCTCGAGTACACAACGCGAGGGTGCCCCGAGTTCTTCTCGGCGCACCCTCGCGTGCTTGGCTCTGGTCAAGCTGAGCAGCTTAGACTTCGACGAGCTGCCGACGTGCACTGCGATAGAAGCCCACGCCCTCGAGGGCCTTGTAGACCTCTTCCAGCGTCTTTTCGCCAAAATTCGAGATGCTGAGCAGATCTTCGCGCGTGCAGTGAAGCAGGTCATTGACCGTGAAGATACCGCGCTCTTCCAGGCAGTTGGTCGTGCGGACCGACAGGCCGATTTCGGCGGTGCTCATCTCCAGACGGGTGGTCAGATCCTCGGCCTGGCTATTGGTCTTCGGCAAAGGAATGCGGGTCATCGGGGTCCCTCCCTAAAATGAAGATACGGACGTAATCAGGTCACGCGGTCGTGGCGGATGACGTACCTGCGGGCCACTCCTATTGGCCTCTTCGTTGGCGGGTAATATAGCAACTTGTCTGGAAATTGGTACCGATTGGGCAAGATTTTCACTCTGCGGTGCTAGCACAAGCCTGCCAGCTGGCTCCTGGTCGAACCGCACATGCGTATACTATAACGTGGCACGGCACCAGCTTCTCGGAGTAGGAAGGACGCACCGCCATTGTGGAGTGAACAGCTCGCAGCGCTTACACCGGCCCAGCGCGAGGCGGTCGAACACATCGACGGCCCACTGCTTGTCTTGGCTGGTCCTGGCAGCGGCAAAACCCGCGTCATCACGCACCGGATCGCGAACCTGCTCCGGCACGGGGTTCCCGCGCGGCAGATTCTGGCGCTCACCTTTACGAACAAAGCCGCCGACGAAATGCGCGCTCGTGTCGAGCGACTCGCCCCAGGCGAACGTGTCGTCATGGGCACGTTTCATCGCTTTTGCGCGCGGCTCGTTCGCGAGTACGCTCCCCGTGTCGGACTGGCCGAGAACTTCACGATCTACGACACCGGCGATTCGAAGCAGGTCCTCAAAAGAGCGCTCGAGTTAGCCGAACTCGACGCCGAACTATATACGCCGGATCGAATTGCCGGGGCCATTAGCTGGGCCAAGAACAACCTGCTCACGTCCGAGCAGTATCAACCCCGGCCGGGCAATCCGCTCGGCAGCATCGTGGCACGGGTCTACCCGGCTTATCAGTCGCTGCTCCTGCAATCCAACGCAGTGGACTTCGACGACCTGCTGTTACATGTGGCTACGCTTCTCCGCGAAAGCCCCGAAACGCGGATGATGCTCGACGCTCGTTATCGATATATCCTGATCGACGAATACCAGGATACGAATCTCGCCCAGTACACAATCGCCCGGGCATTGTCGATCGACGCTCCGAATCTGGCTGTGACGGGCGATCCCGATCAGTCGATTTATGGTTGGCGCGGAGCGAACCTGAGCAACATTCTTGAATTCGAGCACGACTACCCGGATGTTCGCGTGGTCAAGCTCGAGCAGAACTACCGCAGCACCAAGCGGATCCTGCGAGTGGCGGATCACCTGATCGGCTATAACCAGCGCCGCAAGAAAAAAGGTCTGTTTACCGAGAACGCCGAAGGTCAGAGCGTCCGGCTGGTGAATTATCCCACCCAGCGGGATGAAGCCGATGGTATCGCGGCATACATTGCCACCGAGGTTCGGGCCGGCCGCCGTCGCCCGCGCGACTTTGCGATCTTCTATCGCGTCAACGCTCTGTCTCGCAGTCTCGAGTTCGCGATGCGCGACCTGGGAATTCCGTATCAGATGGTCAACGGCCAAGAGTTCTACCAGCGTCGCGAGATCAAGGACGTACTCGGGTACCTGCAGTTGATCAACAACCCCCGCGACGACGTCGCTTTGCTGCGGGTGATCAACAATCCGCCGCGTTCCATCGGCAAGAGCACGATCGCGAAACTGGCGGAGCACGCCGCGCGGCACCGAACACCGCTGCTCGATGCCGCCCGCGAATGCGGCCTGATCGAGTCGCTCAATAAGCGGGCTGCGGTGGCAGTAGCCAAATTCGTGGCACTTTACGATCGTCTTGCACTGCATGGGGCAGCGCCCGTCGAGGAGATTATTGGCCACGTTCTGACCGAGTCCGGCTACCGGCAGTTCCTGCAGGACTCCGAGCATGAAGAGGATCAGGAGCGTCTGGCGAATGTCGAGGAGCTCGTAACCGCCGCACGGCAGTTTGACGAAGTGCATTTCGGCGATGGCGCGCTGGAGGCGTTCTTGGAGCAATCCAGCCTGGTCAACGATACCGACGCCTTCGAAAGTGACAGCGATCGCGTGACGTTGATGACGATGCACGCTGCCAAGGGCCTGGAGTTTCCCGTGGTTTTCATCATCGCCATCGAGGATGGACTACTGCCGCACGAGCGCAGCCGCGACAATGTTGATGAGCTCGAGGAGGAGCGGCGGTTGTTCTTCGTCGGAATTACGCGCGCTCGCGAGGAGTTGCACTTGAGCCTGGCGACCAAGCGAGAGTTTCGCGGCCAGCGGCGGTTCACCGTTCCAAGCCAGTTCTTGATGGAGCTACCGCGCGGCGAAATGGACGTGATTGGCGTCACCGCGCCCGCCCCGCCGTGGGAGCACGGCGAAGCGTTCGAGGAGGCGGAAGCGGAAGTTCCTTGGGAAGACGCGTCCGACGTAGATACCTGGGACGTCGACCAGCTTGAGTCGTTCGAGGCCGATGCGCCTGCTCCGGCGGCCGATGCGGTTTCACCGGTGAAGCTCGCGCCACTCACAACCGCTGCCGAGTTGCAGCGAGCGAACGAGACAAAGCCCGCTCAGGTCTCGCCCGAAATGTTCGTGCTGGGAATGGTCGTCCGCCACCCCGAATACGGCCTGGGCAAGGTGCTCGCCCTCAGCGGAAACGGAATCCGGCGAACCGCCACCGTCGCGTTCGCCTCGGGCGCGGGCGAAAAGAAGTTCATGCTGGCCCGCAGCGATCTACGCCCCGCCAAGGGAAACTAGCGGGCACGCGGCCAGAGCGGGTAAACTGGCAGCGCCAGCAAATGATCCCGCCAACGGCACGCCTGCCCCCACATGCAAAACACCTATCCCAAGATCGCGCAACTCAAGTCGATCGACCAGTTTCGCGCGCGACTGGCTGATTTAGGCATCGATTTACCGGCCGATGATCGCGTGCTATCGGCCTCGGAGGGCTCACCCCTGGCTGCTCCGCTCAGCTTGGGTGACTTCGAGGTTGGCAACCGCTGGTGCATCCATCCGATGGAAGGCTGGGATGCGAACTCGGATGGCTCCCCCTCGCGATTCACGCTGCGCCGGTGGCGGCACTTTGGCCTCAGCGGCGCGAAGCTCATCTGGGGTGGTGAAGCCGCGGCCGTCGTGCCCGAGGGCAGGGCGAATCCCAATCAAACGCTGGCGACGCTGGAGAATCGAGCCGGACTGGCGGCGCTGCTCCAAGAGCTTCAATCCGCGCATCGCGAGGAGTTCGGCTCGCTGGACGGACTTTGCGTCGGCCTCCAGCTCACGCACTCGGGTCGGTTCTGCCGACCGCGTGACAAACGACTGGAGCCTCGACTCGCCTATCACCATCCGCTGCTCGACGAGAAGTTCCACATCGATCCGCACGACGCATCTTTGATACTAACCGACGTCGAGATCGAGCAGCTGATCGACGCGTTCGTCGCCGCGGCCCGTCTTGCTCAAGAGGTCGGTTTCGACTTCGTCGACGTCAAGGCTTGCCACGGCTACCTGCTGCATGAGTTCCTCAGCGCCCATACTCGACCCGGTAACTTCGGCGGCGACCTGACGGGCCGCTCGCGGCTGCTAACCACCGTGATCGAGCGAGTCCGCAACGAATGCCCTCGGCTCGGCGTGGGCGTACGGCTCAGTGTATTCGACACCGTCCCGTACCGAACGAGCCAAGAGGTTGGCCAACCGCTCGACTATGCCGCGCATGTGCCGTACCGGTTCGGTTTTGGCGTCTCGCAGTCCGATCCGATGCAACTCGACCTCACCGAGCCGATCGAACTCATCCGCAGACTGCACTCGCTGGGCGTGATCGCCGTGAATGTCTCTTGCGGCAGTCCCTACTACTGCCCACATATCCAGCGGCCTGCCATCTTTCCGCCCAGTGATGGCTACCAACCGCCCGAAGATCCGCTCGTCGGCGTGGCCCGGCAGATTGCCGCTGCCCGTGATTGCAAGGCGGCGGTCCCCGAGATGCCGCTGATCGGCACCGGCTACACCTATTTGCAGGAGTATCTGCCGCACGTGGCGCAGGCCGTCGTTCGAGCGGGCTGGATCGATTCGGTTGGCCTTGGCCGGATGGTGCTTTCCTACCCGCAGCTTCCCGCCGACACCTTGCAGGGCCGGGCGTGGTCGCGCAAGCAGGTTTGCCGCACGTTCAGCGATTGCACGACGGCGCCGCGAAATGGCCTGATCTCGGGCTGCTATCCGCTCGATCCGTATTACAAAGCATTGCCCGAAGCAGATCAGCTCCGCGGTCTCAAGCAAGACGTCTGACGCCGCGTGACAATCGACCTTTCCGCTTCGGCCTGGGCGGCATAAAATTTCGCCATCAACATGGCTGAAGCCCCCGCCGTCGTCACACCGTCCGACAAGCTCAACGAGCTCGTCGGAAGGCTGGAAACGCAGCAAGGCTTCGCCGGCGTCCTCGCGAGTTTGCAAGCCGGGCACGCGGCCACGCTGGGCGGAGTCTGGGGCTCAAGCTGCGCGCTGGTGGCGGCCTCGCTTGCGCGCCATAGTCCGGGGCCGCTGGTCGTCGTCTGGCC
>JBGSKX010000045.1:0-3780 GCA_041741015.1 Pirellulales bacterium | reverse complement strand
CGCGCTGCAGGCCTTCGCCGATTCGATGCGGAGCGCTTTCGATCAGGCCGGCGCGGCCGGCGCCGCACAGCTCGATGGTCTGGAGCATGACTACTTGGTCGGGGACCTGGTCGTGGGGATTCAAGGCCGCGAGATCAACTTCGGCCTCACGAACGATCCCGGCGGCGAAGTTGGCCGCTTCCTGCAAATCGTGGGCGTGCACTACGAAATCCCCAGCCAAACCCTGACGCTGGTGCTCAATGACTACCGCGGGGCGACCGAGCACGTGGGCAATCTGTTACAGAAAACCAAGCGGCTCAAATAGCCGGCAAACAGGGACGTAATAAGACATGACGGAGCGGACCTCAACTCGCCACGGACAGGCGGGCGATTTGCCCAAGATTCGCTTCCGGCTGCGCGAGCTGCTCAAACCTGGTGAGACGGCGCTCGCCGACATCCTGTTTTACAGCGGTACCGACGAAGAGTTTCAGCCGCTGCCCGACTCCGACGATCGGATTCTGGTGCAAGCCACGTTTTGGCGGGCCTTCGGCTTCTCGGGCGAGGAGGGCTGGGCCGAGCTGCACGTCGACAACGGAGTGGGCGACGAAGAAGGCGCCGAGGTTCAGCAGTGGGAAGTCACCAGCATGGAAGGCTGCCTGCTGCGCCCCTGCGTGGCGGTCGACCCGATCGCCAGCGGTGCGGATGGGACGATCACAATCAACGGCGTGTCGTTCGAAGCCAAGAACGTGACCGAGGGGGACGTCGAGCCGACTGACAAGCTGAACGCGTATTACCTGCCCTATCCCGAAGCGGATCGCGGCTGGAAGCTGCTGACCGGTGCGGGGGGCGAGGACGACGGCGCGATCGTGCGCGTGATCAGCCCGACTCCCAACGAAACCACCTGCCTGTGGGCCGGCAAACTGGCCACCGCCAATCCCGAAGCCACCGGCTACTGCACCGATCAGTTTGCCAACGGCGAAGATATTTGGCTGCTGGTGCTCGATAGCGACGGCGGTTCGACCGATGCGGAGAAGGATGATCTGGTCGCCGGCGAGCTCTACCTGGGACACAAGATCGGGGCGATCGGCGAGCCCGCCAAACGGATCTATGCGATTCGCAATACGTCCGCCGGCGGCCGGCTGGTTCGCTTTCAGCTCACCGACGACCTGGTGTATGGCGTCGATGCCACGGAGCCCAACGCCCAGATTATGATCTGGGACACGGGCACCAGCGCCTACATTGCCTTGCCCGAAACGCCCGACATTACCGTCTTCGATTACACGAAGCGTTTCTTCGAGGGCCGCGACGCCGTGACCCCCTACGGATCGCGCGGGTGGGCGCAGAAGATGCCCGATCGCGACGCCTACGAAGTCGTGTGGATGGAGCCCATCGCCCCCTGGGCCCGCTACGTTTACGACCTGATTGGCAACGAAGGCACGTTGACCGTGGGCTATGGGGGCGTGGAACCCGCCGACCCGCTCGACGTCGCGGACCCGGATACGTTCTTTGCATTCAAGGACGATGGCCCGCAGATTGGCTTTCGGGATCCGGTCAATAATCGCTACATCACGGTGATGGCCAAGACCCGGGCCGGCTTCGTGGGCTTCGAAGCGATGGAGGAACTGACCCCCGCGGTCGACAGCATTAACGCCGAGCCGATCCTGTTTTGGGGCACGCAACAGGACATTCTCGAGCCGCCGGCGATCGTGACGGTCGCCAATCAGGACCTGTTCAAGTATTGCGAGAACGCTGCCAAAGGCATCTCGGTACTCGACAACTTTAGCGGGTTCTATATCCCCGTGGTCATCGATCAGCGGGCCCTGCTGCTGACCGCCCGGGCCGCTGGGGACTTCGCCGCGGACGATACGACGCTCACGGTCGACAACGTGGCCCTGTTGACCCCGTTCCCGTTTGGCGGCGTGCCACCGGCCCTGAGTGTCGTCAAAAATTACTATGACCTGGCGGGCAGCGACAATGACAAGCTGCTCTTGCTCTTCGATCAGGCCGACGGCGAATACATTGCATTCAGGCCGGGCGGGAAAACCGCCCGCCGCTACAAAGGCGTGCTCAATGCCAATTGTTCGACCGACGATGCAACTACGATCGGGGTCTCGGTCGTCGCCCTGGATGGCTCCGGCCCCATTGTGGGCCCAGTAACGCTGCAGAATCATCTGCATAAGAGCGGCAAGGCCGGGGACTTCATCTTGATTGATGAAGATCGCTCCGGCGAAGGCGTGGAATATATCCTCTCCGACGTGCGGCACTACAAGGTCGAACCGATTACCGATCAGCGCTACAGCACCGACGATCACGAGTTCCAGTTCAAGCGGACGCCGATCACCGCGATGTGGGAAGCCGATGAGGACACCGCCTGGAGCATCTATCACTCTGCTGTGGACGAATTGCTCGTCACGGCGGTCTCGCTCGAAGTCGACACGCTGGTGTACTCTCGCGCCACCGCCTGGCTGCTGGAGCCCCTCACGGGTCCGGCCAACGTCGACATCGTCGAGTTTGAGAACTTCCTGTATATCGAAGACGTGGCGGTCGAGAGCGGCGTGCTCAAGCAAACCTACCGCAACGGTCTGGCGCTCGGCATCGGCAGCGCAACCACCGAAACTATCTTTACGCCCACGCTGCAGCGCGTTGTCGAGAAGGTGGAAGACATCGGCACGGCGCTGGTCCAAACCTACGTCGACGTTTACGTGTGGCGCGTCGACGAGGGATTCACCGAAGGGATCTCGATCATTGGTCCCTGCGACACGGAATAAGAGGAGTAGCCGGTGTTCATCAAGCCAAAACTGCCGCTGTGGTTGCCTTGGCACGCGCCGCTCACGCGTCACCCCGACGGGATCCGCTTGCTACGCGCGCCGAGCGGCGCGCTGGCCAACGCGTGTTGCTGCGACGTCGTCGACTGCGAGCGCTTTCGAGGGGTCGCCGAAGCGGGAGACGAACACACGCACGATCCCTACGTCTGGGTCGAGATGACGGATTGGGATGAACGAGCCGAAGATCACTTCACTGCAGCTCAAGCAGGTGCGGAGTGCTGCCTGGCTCTCAATGACATTTACGAATTGCCAATTCGAGACTACGACACGGCCACCGCTCTCGAGTGGGCCCAATTCGACAATCAACCCGGCATGTTCATGCCGACCTGCATTCCCTGCCACAATTGTTTCGAAGAGGATGAAACATGGGCAGTGCTACGAGCTGCGTGCGGTGACTGTGATTATCCTTACGGCAGCAACTGCATTGGAAACCTAGCTCTCGGATATATCCCTGTAGGTCACGACTTGATCTGGACGGTGACACTCGAGGTTTGGGGCTACTGGGACACGGTTTGCACTTCGCCAACCGGCTGTACAACACCGACTGGAAATCCAAAGGTGTTCGCCATGTGGATCAAAACCCTGCCCTCCAGTGGAGCCCCACACAATCACGCTGGCCTACACGACCTAACTCTGGTTGTGCTTGACAGCCCTATCTACCAGATCGGTCCCCCTGAGATTAAGTTTCACGAACTCTACTGCACCGTCCCCAACATGATCAAATTGCACGCTGGGGATGATCCGGAGCCATGAGCCAGTTCTGCCAAATCGTGTCGGAACGTCTGCCGAGCGGACGCTACTGGCTCAAGTGCACGGCCTGCCCGTTCGAGCGCGAGTTTTCGCGACCGTCCCTGGTGCGAAAGTGCGGCGCTTCGACCACGTTCACGCCGCGCCGCGGGCCCTGCCGCAGTCGCGGCCTGGAATTGCGACGCGAGGAATGCCCGACCTGCGGCGACAAAAAAACCAAAGTCAAGGT
>JBGSKX010000044.1:0-23102 GCA_041741015.1 Pirellulales bacterium | reverse complement strand
CTCTCCTCCTCCAGCAGCAGCTCATCGTCCAGTTCAAGCGGCTCTTCCGGCTCGCCCTCATCGTCCGCCCATTCGTCGGGTTCGAGTAGTTTGCTTGGCCCGAGCAGTTCGCACTTGCACTCATCCAGCTCATCGGCCGCGTTATCGTCGAGCGCCGTGGGTTCCAGCGGTTCCAGTACGCCGGTATCGAGTTCGAGCTTGCCGTCTTCCTCGTCCGCGACTTCGTCCGGCTCTAGTGGATCAAGCGTCCCGAGCAGTTCGCTACCCGACTCATCAAGTTCTTCAGCGAATAGTTCTTCGGCACCGCACTCCTCGGGTTCCAGCGGGTCGAGCGGGTCGGGAACGCCAAGTGGTTCAGGCAGTTCCTCGAATTGCTCGCCGCCAGCAGCCCCCAGCGCTCTGGGTGCGTTCGGTTTCTGCAGCGGCGCGACGCCGTATGTCTACCTGTACTGGAACGACAATTTGTTCGACGAATACCTTTTCATTGTCTACCGCCGTCTGGCGAGCGAGCCCGACACCAGCTTCGTGCAGATCGGCTGGCCCGGTCCGAACACAACTTACTTCTACGACTACGGCGTCAGCAGCGGCGAGTCGTATGTGTACCGCGTCGATGCCGTGAATATGTGCGGGACGTCGGCCAGTGCGCCGGTGACGATCACGGTTCCCACCTGTTCGTCGTCGAGCGGAGCGCCGGCGAGCAGTTCTTCGCCACCGGCAAGCAGTGGCTCAAGTGGTTCCAGCGGCGGCGCGAATTCCAGCAGTGGTTTTCCTTAAGGGAGTTAACGATCCATGCGACTGTATTTCATTGGCTATCCAGGCGAGATGGGCGGAGCCAACACTGAGGCTTGGCACACGATTCGGCTGTGGCGGCAGTTCGGCGTCGAAGTGCATCTGATTCCAACCTGGGGCAGCGACCCGGTTTGGCAAGCGAAGCTCGATGCGCTCGGCTGTACCACGCATCACACCTCCGCCGACGAACTGGAACGTGTCCCCGGTTTGGCCGGCTCGCCGGTGGTCGGCATGTGCAACTCGGAGTTCATTCGCAACGCACAGCGTTTTCGCGCGCTTGGCTGCCCCATTGTCTGGGTCAACTGCATGACCTTCATGTTCAACCATGAATCCGACTTCTTTCGCCAGCATGGACCCGCCGACGCGATGGTCTATCAGTCAGACTTTCAACGGAGCCAACTCGAACCGCAACTGACGCAGTTCGGTTACAAGCCGGAAACGGGGCATTTGATCCGAGGGGCGTTCGATCTGGCCGAGTGGGACTTCCGGCCGCGCGAGCATGGCGTGGGGGAAGAGTTCTTCGTCGGCCGCGTGGCCCGCCCCGACCTCGACAAATGGTCCAGCAATACCTTCGCCATTTACGAGCGCATCCAGATCCGCCGCAAGCGAGCGATTTTGCTGGGCGTCGATGACCGCACCCAGAACAAATTGGGCAAGCCGCCGTGGTGGGCCGATTGCCTGCGGCCGATGGCGATTCCGGTGCGCGAGTTCTATACCCGCCTGCATTGCTTGTTACCGATCAACGGCGGCGCTCGCGAGAACTGGCCCCGCGCGGGACTCGAAGCGATGGCGGCGGGTGTGCCGGTCGTCGCTCAAAACGACTGGGGCTGGCGCGAAATGATTGATCACGGCGAGACCGGTTTCCTCGGCTCGTCGGATGAAGAACTCGCGCATTGGGCGGCGGTGCTCGCTTACGACGAGCCGCTACGGCAGCGGATTGCGCGCCAGGCCCGTGAGCGAATGAAGACCGAGTTCGCCAATCCTGACGTGATCTGGTCGGCGTGGAAGCGGCTGTTTCAATCGATCGGCCAGCATGTGAGCGATGTGCCGGGCATTCCGCACGCCCACACGTTTCACGGCACCACTTCCGAAAGCGAGGTGGCGGCATGATTACCGGCGTCATTCTCAACTGGAAACGGCCGGCCAACGTGCAGCGAATCGTCGCGGGCTGGCTCGCCGGTGGTCTCGTCACCGAGGTGATTGTCTGGAACAACAATCCGGACGCGCCGCTCGGACCAATTGCAGGCGCGAAGGTGATCAACGCGGGGCAAGACCTCGGGCTCTACACACGCTTCGCAGCTGCGTGCCTCGCGCAGCACGAGTGCGTGCTGATACAGGATGACGACCTGGAGTTGCCGCAACCCTCGCTGGCCGCGCTCCGCGCCGCGTGGCAAGCCGATCCCGCTGTGATCCACGGTGTCTTTGGGCGAACGCCCAAGCCCGATGGTTCTTACGCCCGCAACGTGCAAGGGGATGTGGAAGTTCCCGTCGTGTTGACGCGGGTGCTGCTCGCCCACCGGCGCTATGCCGCGCGCTTCTTCGAGTTCGCACCACAGTTCGCGGAGATTCAGAGCGGCGGTCGGCCCGCAGGGAATGGCGAAGACATCCTCTTCAGTTACACCGCCCGTCGCACCTCAGGACGACTCAATCGGGTCCACCGTGTGGGCGTTACCGAACTCCCCGCGCCCCACTCGATCCACGGACGGAACTGGCAAGCCCACATCAACCATCGCACCCGCCTGCTTCGCGCCTGCGAAGCCTGGCTTCGGGAGGACTCTCATGAAGATCGCCGCGATCTGCTGCACGTATAAACGACCACAACTGCTGGCCCAGGCTATCGAATCGTTCCTGCGGCAGGACTACCCCGCTGAACTGCGTGAATTAATCGTGCTCGACGACGCCGACCAGTATGCACCGCAAGGCGGCAAATGCTGGCAGATCGTCTCCGTGTCGCAACGATTCCGCACCCTTGGTGAGAAACGCAACGCCTCGGCGGCGCTCGTGTCGCCCGATGTGGATGCCTACTGCGTCTGGGATGACGACGACATTTATCTGCCGTGGCACCTCAGCGCCGCCGCGCAGGCTTTGGCCGACGCGGACTATTCGATTCCCACTGCGCTCTACGTCGACAAGCGAACTCGCCTCGAACGCAAGGAGAACCAGTACCTGTTTCATGGGGCCTGGGCGTTTCGGCGGTCGGTCTTCGACCAAGTCTGTGGCTATCCCTTCATTCAGAGCGGGCAGGACCAAGGCCTACTCAAGCGGTTCAAGTCAGCCAAGCTGCGGCGCGGCGATCCGATCCAGTTCGACGACCGCCCGAGCTACGTCTATCGCTGGTACACGGCGCATTCACACCACCTCTCGGCGCTGGGCCAGGACGGTTACGAACGGCTCGGACGCATCGCCGCCGGCCGCGCGCCGACAATCGCGCCCCGCTGGTCATTTGACTGGGTGAACCTGCACGAACAAGCTCAAGCACTCGAGGAGAAGAAACCATGCTCCGCGTAATTACCATGACCGCTTACCGTCGCCCCGCTTACACGCGCCAGGTACTGGATGCACTCGCGCGCTGTGACAGCATCAGCGATTGGATTCTGCTGCCCACTGTCGAGCCGGGTCATGAGGAGGTGATCGCGGCCTTTCGCGATTTTCACGCCTGCGAATGCCGCTTAGTCGTGAACGAGCGGCGGCTCGGCCTGAACCGCAACACGTTAGCGGCGCTGATGCGGGCGTTTCACTTGAAGGCCGACCACATCGTTCACATCGAGGACGATACGGTGCCGAGTCCCGATGCGCTGCGATATTTTGAGTGGGGCATCGACTATCTCGTCGAACACGATCCCAAGCATACAATCTTGCTCGTCTCCGGCTACAACAAGCCGAAATCCGAACCGACGCCCGAGCAAAGTCACCTCTGTGACACCCGACCGATCTGGACGCCGTGGGGCTGGGGCGTCGACCGCAAGCGCCTGGTATGGCTCATGGCCAACTGGTGTACCCGCAACCCGAAGTGCTTTACCTGCAGCTTTCGCTCGCAGTACCAGCGAACGCGGAAGGAACTATTCCCCGTGCTCAGCCGCATCCAGAACATCGGTTATGAGCTTGGCGAAAACAGCCGCACGGCGGAGTGGTATCGCGCGAATCATCGGACGCTGTGGGTGGCGACGAACGAGTTGGGAGCTGCAAACGCGGGACGCTTTCATTGCTAACGGAAAAGCTTTTTCCATCGGAGAAACAACGATCCGTGATAGGTTCCATCCGAAGACGGATCAAGATTTCTTTTGGATCACTCGCCATCGCTAGGCTTCGCTGTAGGGCTGCCTCCACGTTCCGAAGTAACGATCCGCGGCAGCGACCAGACGATCATTGCCTTTCCTCAGATCTTTGGTGACGAGATAGCGAGTCTTTAGTTCTTGGATCACGCGTTCGCGCGTCCACCGTTGCCGCGAGGATGCACCAGCCGTGCTATTTCGCGTAGCTCCGAAGTACGACCCATCGGACACCTGCTTTCATACTCCTTCCGTAGCATCAACACTTGGCCCCCAGTCCGCCGAGGGACGAATGATGAATTCGAGCCGCCCATGCGAGGCTCGCAGCGCTGCCGCGACATCCTCGGCACATGCGGCCCGGGCGAAGATAAAGCCGAGGTACAGGGAGCCTTCTGGTAACGGGACCAGTTCCTGACCGAGGTGGGCCGAAATGACGACCTCTTCAATGCCGGGCACGGCCCTGGCCTGATCCAACCCTCGAACCTCGGTCAGCACCCCTGCCCGAGGAGTCGGGATCATCATGACACCGGCGGGTTGGTTTTCACGAGGTGGGGCGGCATCGTCCCCGTCGAGAGCATGACGGATGATCAACTCTTCCAGCGACAGACCGGTGCCGAATCGCAGCACTCGCGAGCAGAGGCCGCCGATCGATCTGGGATTGATCTCAATGATCCACAGACCGCCACCATTGATCCGCAACTCCGCATGTACCGGTCCCTCAGTCAGCCCCATCGCCCGACAGGCGTGGCTCGTACAGCGTGCGATGTCTGCTTGGACCGACACCGGCAAACGCGAGGGAGTGACGTAGACGGTTTCCTCAAAAAACGGCCCATCGAGAGGATCCGGTTTGTCAAACAGCGCGAGGACGCGGAGTTCGCCCCGCGTGAGCATTCCTTCCAGGGCCACCTCTGGTCCGGCGACGAAGTCCTCGACCAAGAACTGTCGAGCGACGACGGGCAGCGAATGCTCTGGCCGACTGCGTGTACCGGCTACGGAATGCGACTCGCTAAATTCCGACCGGAGAATGTGATCCAGTCGCACGACAGCCTGAACAAACTCCAGGTCCGTGTTGGCGCGGATCACTCCCCGGCTTCCAGAAAGTGTGAGTGGTTTGACCACGCACGGGTATTGTATTTGATCGGCGATGCTGACAATGTCGTCATCCAGCGAGCACAGTTTGTATCGCGGCTGCGGAACTCCGGCCTGCCCGAGCAGTTCGCGCATGCGGTGCTTGTTTCGCGCCGCATGCGCTGACTCGACCGAGTTATGACGCAGTCCAAGAGCTTCGCAAATGGTCGCGGCGCAGACGGTCACCTGGTCATCGACTGGAACCACGGCGGCGATCGGATGCTTTTCAACAAACTGGACCACTTGGCGTGCCGCCCGTTGCGGATCAATGAAGTCGAGCCGCAGCAGGCCGCTGGGATTCAGCCTGGTGACAGCACTCGCCTGTTCGGAGGCCACCGTGAGTTCCACGCCCAGCCGTTGCGCTGCCTCCATGAAGGCGTGAGTCCGATAGGTGGTGGTGGGCAGTAATAACAAAACGCGAGGCATGGATGATTCCTGGCAGCTCAACCGCGAAGTTCAGGACTGAGCAAGCAATAGAAACCTTTGTCGGTGAAAAGTTTCCAGCTTACTGTTAGCCTCTATAATCACGTCCAGATGCTCTAGCACATTGTCCAGACTGCATCCGGGGAGGGCCGCATACAGTTCATCATCTGCCAGCCCGGTATAGACTCGGTTCCCAATGCAACCCAGACTGAAGGTGGCGCGTCCGTGCTGGAGCGTCGCCGGGATCATGGCGCATGTGGGTCGGCCCATCAGCTCGCCGGTGTCGCTGATCCCAGCCGCTCCGGCCGCTTCGGCCAGGAGCATCAACTGCTTGGCATCGCATCTGACCAGGACCACATCCGGGTCACAGGGCGCTAGTGCCCAAGGCGAATAGATCGCGACACCAAACTGCTCGGCTCGGCGGGGAATGTTGGGAATCTCCGCTTCGCGCAAATACTCCAGCTCCAGCATGGTTCCCATCAGGCCTTGAAGTTCCGCTTGCTGCGCTGCGGGGAGGTCGATGCCGTGGGTGTACGCTCCGACGGGACAGTTGTAGTGGTCGGCAGATTGGGTGTAGAACACCCGCCCTTCTGCCGCCAGTTTCCAGTACGCGCACCCAGCGGGCGCGGCACCATTGATTCGGGAAACTCCTGGTGGGGCCGTCGGGCGAAAGGCAATCGCCACGGCAGGCAACTGCAGCCCTAACAGTTCTTGCAGCTTATCGGTTTGTTGTCTCATGTTCGGATCGTCTTTCACTGGTCGGGTCTACTTCTTCGATGGCGAGTAATACGGATTGCGGCCGGCGGCGTGGTCGGTCGTGTCCAGGATGTCGCCGACCTCGGGCACGGCGGCGTGGATCTCGACCTCAATGCCCTGTTTCAGCGTCACGTCGGCCTGGCCGCAGCCCTGGCAGCCGCCGCCCAGCTTGAGAAAGACCGTGTTGCCCTGCACGCCGATCAGCCCCACATGGCCGCCATGGCTTGCCACCGACGGATTGATCCGCGTGTCGATCACCTCTTGCACTCGCTTACGGATCACCTCGGCTGGCGGAATGGTGGCCCGCAGTTCATCCGAGACAGCCGACAGCCCGGTCGCCAAGTGTTCCCGAATCGCCGCCCCGACCTGCCGACCAGTCGTCGGCCATTCTTCGCGTCCGGTCTTATTCACCACCACTCGGTCGTGTGAGATCAGCACGCTGCTCACCGTCGGGATCCCGAACAAGCGCTCGGCCAAGGGCGAACCCAGCGCTCGCTCTTTGTTGGCGAAGTAGAACGAACTGTCGGGGTAGACCGGACGGTCCACGGTAAACTTGCAAATCACGTTGGAAACCGGTTCGCCGGTAATTTTGATGTCTGCGGTCATCGGAATCTCCTCAACTATTTTGTGAAGTGCTTAAACGGACGATGACAGCGAACCAAACTGGTCCTCGGTCGGCTCTGCACAGCAGAACCAAGGTTCTGTCAGGCGTGGCGGTCGCTGTCGGTCGGGACGCAACGGTCGGCTCTCGCGAGCTGGCCGACGATGTTCGTGCATGCGGAACGCCAGCTCTCGCACCCGGCCGAACGTCTGAGCCGAATCCTCGCCGTCCCGGCTCGCCTGTTCGACCAAGGCCGAGACCGCCTTATAAACTCGGTCCATACGGGGATCGGGATGTGTCCAGCGATAGCTGAACTTGGCCTGGTCCAGTCCGGTCAGGTAGGGCTGGATTGCCGGCCGCGACAGCAGCCCGCTGCCGGGTGGGACCAACAGGCGAATCGCGTAATGCACCGGATCCACCTGGTCGTGAAGCCCCTCTGTCTCCACGAAATCCAGCACGTCGAGGTAATCGTCGAGCGTCGTCCAGGGCGTAAAGGAGACTAGCGACGGCCGCAGCGGGATGCCGGCTGAGCGGAGAATTTCCAGCGCCCCGAACACGTCCGCGCGGGTGTGTCCTTTTTCCAGGTTGGCGAGCACGGTATCGCTGAGCGACTCGACGGCCGACACCGCGAACACGCAACCCAGCTCGGCGAGTTCCGGCATCATCCCGGCGTGTTTCAGGATGTGCTCGACTTTGGCCGTGAAGTCGAAGGTCAGTTCGGGAAACTCCTGGTGCAAGGCGCGCGCGATCCCCAGCGAGTGCTTGGGCCCATTCAAGAAGTCGGGGTCGCCGAACGTGATGTGCTCCGCGCCGGCGCGGACGAGGTTGCGAATGTCGGCTAGCACGATGTCTTGCGGGACCACGAAAAATCGTCCGCCGTAGACCGATGGGATCGGGCAGTGCAGGCAAAGGTGTAAGCAGCCGCGGCTCGCCTCAACGTAGCCCACCAGCCGCAGCTGGCCGTTCCGCTGCAGCCGCGCATAGCGTTCGAGTCGGGGCAGCTCGGCCCGGATCGGTAGCGTGAAATCAAGTCGCCGCAAAACTGGCTGGTGGTCACCGCTGACGCGCTTCGCAGGTTCAAACTGTCTTTCGCGATTGTCGAACGTCTCCACCTGACGTTCAGCCTCCCTCATCCCGTCCTTTGCAAGGTCGGGCGACGAGGGGTGAATCTGAATCAGCTCACTACGAACGTTTCCATCCGTTGAGCTACGGGAGACGATGCCTTCGACCGTCTGCCACGGAAGGCCGGCCGCCAGAGCTTCAATCAGGCTGACCAACGCGGCCTCGTACTCGCCTCCCACAATCGAGTCCGCATGGTTGTCGAGCAAGTAGTCTGCATTCAGGGTCGAGTAGAGACCGTAAAAGCAGACGTGACACCGGGGATTGATGTGCCGCACCCGCTCGGCCACGCGGAAGCCCAGCCGCATGGCCGTGTGCATCGGAACGCTGATGCCGACAAACTCCGCGCGGGCGAGTAACTGGTCGTCGAGCTTGTCCCGCGCGATATCCAGCGCGACCGGTGTAAACCCCGCGCGCTCGATGAATCCCAGCGGCAAAGCAAGCCCCAGCGGCTGGTGGCCCAGCTCGTAGCAGGAGATCAGAACTATCGAGCCTGGTTGACGCATTGTGTTGGTTACCTGTTCGCTGCGGCGCGTTGACGGAGCAGTTTCCGCCCCTCGTCGCTGACGCCGGGGCTCTACATTGCCGGCCGACTCGTGATCTAAATCTAACATGATGCCTTCGCGTAAATCGCCCCGCCCTGTTCCACAAATTCTTTCGACTTTTCTTCCATGCCGCGTTGGAACGCTTGTTCCTCGGCGATACCCAGTTCGGCGGCATATTTGCGGACGTCTTCCGTGATTTTCATCGAGCAGAAGTGCGGGCCACACATGCTGCAGAAGTGCGCGGTCTTCGCGCCTTCGTGCGGTAACGTTTCGTCGTGGAACTCGCGGGCGGTCACCGGGTCAAGGCTGAGGTTAAATTGATCTTCCCAGCGGAACTCGAATCGCGCCTTGCTCAGCGCGTTGTCGCGATATTGCGCGCCCGGATGGCCTTTGGCGAGATCGGCGGCGTGGGCGGCAATTTTGTAGGCGATGACGCCGTCTTTCACGTCTTTCTTGTTCGGCAGGCCGAGGTGTTCCTTGGGCGTGACGTAGCAGAGCATGGCGCAGCCATACCAACCGATCATCGCCGCGCCGATGCCGCTGGTGATGTGGTCGTAGCCGGGTGCGATGTCGGTGGTGAGCGGCCCGAGGGTGTAGAACGGCGCTTCGTGACACCACTCGAGTTGCTTGGCCATGTTTTCCTCAATCATGTGCATCGGCACGTGGCCCGGGCCTTCGTTCATGACTTGCACGCCTTTGGCCCAGGCACGCTCGGTGAGTTCGCCCTGCACCTTGAGTTCCGCGAATTGCGCTTCGTCGTTAGCATCGGCAATCGAGCCGGGGCGCAGGCCGTCGCCGATGCTGAAGCTCACGTCGTAGGCGGCCATGATGTCGCAAATGTCGTCCCAGTGCGTGTAGAGAAAACTTTCCTGGTGATGCGTGAGACACCATTTGGCCATGATGCTGCCGCCGCGCGAAACAATGCCCGTCATGCGCCGCGCAGTGAGCGGGATGAAGCGCAGCAACACGCCCGCGTGAACGGTGAAATAATCCACGCCTTGCTCGGCTTGCTCGATGAGGGTGTCGCGGTAAATTTCCCAGGTAAGTTCCTCGGCCTTGCCGCCGACTTTTTCCAGCGCCTGGTAAATCGGCACGGTGCCGATGGGCACGGGCGAGTTGCGGAGAATCCATTCGCGCGTGGCGTGGATGTTCTTGCCGGTGGACAGGTCCATGACGTTGTCCGCGCCCCACTTGGTGGCCCAGCGCATCTTCTCGACTTCCTCCTCGATGCTCGACGCGACGGCGCTGTTGCCGATGTTGGCGTTGATCTTCACGAGGAAGTTGCGGCCGATGATCATCGGCTCGTTCTCCGGGTGATTGATGTTGACCGGGATGATGGCGCGGCCGGCGGCGACTTCGGCGCGGACAAATTCGGGGGTGATCTCGGCGGGAATGCGTTGCGGGAACCGGCGGAAGACGGAGGGCGAATACTCGCTGCTCGTGAGCTGACTTGAACCGGCGTGCTGTTTGTGCAGGTCGTCGCGAACGATGTCGTTCGCCATGTCCGCCAGCTTGGCGCGGCCCATGTTCTCGCGGATCGCGATGAATTCCATTTCCGGCGTGATGAGGCCCTGCCTCGCATACCAGAGTTGCGTGACGGGATGGCCATGGCTGGCGCGGAGCGGGCGGTGCCGCTGGCCCTGGAGACCGGGAAATTCGACGAGCCGATTCTTCTCCGCCTGGCTGGCGTATTCGGCGAGCTTGCCGGAGAGATAGCCGTTGTCCATCGACTTCACTTCGCGACCGTCGTATTCGGCGACGTCGCCGCGCGCGCGAATCCACTGCGCACGCAGCGCGGGCAAGCCGGCTTGGGAATTGCCGGTGAAATTCGGATCACCCCAAGGCCCGGAACAGTCATACAATCGTACTGGTTCGTTGGGTTTGAGGGCGTCGTTGAAAGACGTCGGTGCGAGTTGGACTTCGCGCATCGGCACGCGAATGTCGGGATGGAGTTTGCCGGCGACGTAAACGCGCTGGGAGTTGGGGAGTTGTTCGCTGCTGTGCGGTTCGATGGAGCCTTTAGTCGAGATCATCTCGTCACGGATGAATTCCGGGGTGGCATTCTCCCGTTCAGCCACCCGATGCGTTTCAGGCGTAATGGTGCCCTTGCGGGCGGCTTCAAGTTGGGTCATGGGTGTGGTTCCTTCTGAGTCGTTGGTCTCCAAATGGACAGGAGAACCGGCCTACGAAGCGCTCTTGAGTTCCGCCAGGTGTTGAGCTGTGCCGACTAATCGATCCCAATTCTCGCGGATGTAGTCCGGCGGGCCGCCGATCTGCGCAACGACTTGGGCCACTTGTTCTGTCGCCACCATTACAATGGCGTCCCAGGGGCATACTGTGAGCTCATACGGGTTTGATTTCTTTTGTGGAATATGGACACACACTTCGCAGCCTACGCACCGCTCCAGGTCGATCTCGCACCATTGCTGCGTACCCTTCACGACGCCACGGTCAATGCGGCGCAGCTCGATGCAATCGACCGGACAGACTTCCAGGCATGCTTCGCAGCCGGTGCAGTTGTCGGCGTTGATAACGGCCAATTCCTTCGGCAGTTTCTTGCGAGGTTTGGTTTTCATCGTCGGTTCTCCACGTGCTCTACAAACCTATTGTTTGGCAAGAGGCGTCTTCTTTTCGGTAATCACCGGAGACTTGGGAGCCATCTCCGCGTTCAGCGCCGTAAACTCCTTCCACTCCTCGGGCAGGTTGTCCTCGTGGAAGATCGCCTCCACGGGGCACTCGGGCACACACGCCTCGCAGTCGATGCACTCATCCGGATGGATGTAGAGCATCTGTTCTCCCTCGTAGAAGCATTCCACAGGGCACACGACGACACAGTCGGTGTATTTGCAATCAAAACATGGTTGAGCAACTACATGGGTCATGACTTAACTCCTCAAGAGCGACGGCCTAAGCAAAGGTCTTGCCGGCTTTATCGCGGACGTAATCTCCAAACCTGGGAATCCCTGCAATCATGTTTGCATTCTGGTTGCGGGAGTTCCATCATTCTTTGTAGCGGCCGTAGCGCACGGAGCCGCAGCCCCTCGATGTCGTACATTTCGGTTGCGGTAGTGGTCATTTCGATCCTCGCGATTGCGTTATCAAGCGTGCTCCGCGGCCCCAAGGTAGCGGCTCAGCAACTCAGGTAGCTCGCCGCTGAACTTGCTCCGCGGCAGCACTTCATCACAGCCCGCGGCACGCGCCTGGTCGAGCCGGGCCTTGTCCACGTGCGAGCCGTAGGCCACGGTCGGTACCGGACCGGCCGCGCTGCGCAGCCGCGACACGACCGAACTGATCTCCAGGCCCGGTATGCCCAGGTCAATGAACACGCAGCCCGGTGGCTCACCGCGGCACAGCTCGCTAGCCTGTTCTACGTCGGCGGCAACGGCAATCTCCAACCCCAGGGCACGAGCCGTTCCCGCCACCTTGGTGGAGAAGATCAAATCGCTAGTCAATAAGACGGCACGCTGTGACATGGATCAACCTCCGTTCGAGCAACTCAACCTTTAACGGCCAAAACAGACGCTTTGCCGATCTCGTTCTTGAGCCGCTGCTGCACCGCATTGAGGCCCCGCAGTCGGTTCATGCCCAGCAGTTCCGCTAGCCCCAAGCGGTGGAGGAGGTCCGTCGGCACGGTGGCGACCTCGTCAGGCCGCGTGCCGTTGAAGGCTTCAACCAAGATCGAGACGAAACCCTTGACGGTCGGGGCCTCTGGGGCCACATAGGCATGGATGCTCACGCGGCCGCTGATGCACTCGACCCAGAGAAACGTGGGGGTCATGCACTCCGGTACCCGGTGCAACCCCGCATCACGCTCCGCCTCGTAGGCCGCCGGCAACTCCGCAAGCTTCTCGGCGAAGTCGAGCAACAGTTCGAGGCGGTCGCGCGCGTCCAGATCCTGGAACTCCTCAATGATCGCGTCCAGTTTACTCATGCACTTCTCCGCTTCTGCTCTGCGAAATAGTCCAGCCGACAGGCACTTGCTCCAAAGGCACCCACACTACTTTTTATAGGCATACGTCTTCTCGATTGGCGCGCCGACCAGGTTGCCCCATTCGGTCCACGAGCCGTCATAATTCTTCACCTTGGAAAAGCCGAGTAGGTACGTCAGTACATACCATGTGAGGCTCGATCGCTCGCCGATGCGGCAGTAGGCAATGACCTCGTCGCTGGGTTTAAGCTGTTGCTCGACGAGGTAAAGCTGTTCAAGCTGGTCACGGCTCTTGAACGTCCCGTCGTCGTTGCACGCCCGGCTCCAGGGAACATTCACCGCGCCGGGAATGTGTCCGGCACGCAGTGCGCCTTCTTGTGGGTAGTCCGGCATGTGCAGCATTTCGCCGGTGTACTCGCCCGGCGAGCGGACATCGACCAGCGGTTTGCGGGCCTGCATGTGTGCGAGCACCTCGTCTCGGAAGGCCCGGATCGAGTTGTTTGGCTCCTTGGCCTTGTAGATACCGCGTGGATACTTCGACGCCTCGCGCGTCATCGGCCGCTTGTCCAGTTCCCACTTCTTGCGGCTGCCATTCATGATCAGGCACTTTTCGTGGCCGAACAACTTGAACACCCAAAACGCATAACAGGCCCACCAGTTGTTCTTGTCACCATAGAAAACGACGATCGTCTCGTTCGAGATGCCCCGCTCGGCGCACAGCTCTTCAAATCGCGCCTGGCTCACATAGTCTCGGACGACCGCGTCCTGCAAATCGGTCGTCCAGTCGAGCTTGACGGCCCCCGCAATGTGTCCCTGCTCGTACAGCAGGATGTCCTCGTCTGACTCGACAATGCGAATGCTGTCCGTCTGAGACCGGTTCTGCTCGACCCAATCGCACGAGACGAGCACTTCGGGATGAACAAATTCTGTCATGGCGTGTACCTCCAAAAAGATCCTTTCAACAATTACTCATCCTCCGATCGCGTACATCGGCCGCGACGGCTGCACGAAGCGGGCAGAAGCAGCGGATATTCCAGCGGTCGGTGACACTGATTCGCAGGTTGTTGTGAACCCTGCCAAAGGTGTCGATCAGTGGTTCAAGCTGGCTCATTGCAATGCTCTAGCGGCGCTATACCGTGAACGAAGTCCCACAGCCGCAGGTTTTCGTCGCGTTGGGGTTGTTGAACACGAAACCTCGTTTCTCGATGCCGTCGTAGTAGTCGATTTCCATGCCGTCGAGGTATAGAACGCTCTTCTTATCCACGGCCACTCGCACGCCGTGCCAGTCACTGACGAGATCGTTCAATTCGTCGGTCGCCGTCTCAAAGCCCAGTGAGTACTCGAAGCCGCTACATCCCCCGCCCTTCACGCCAATGCGGAGCACGGAGGTCTCGGGAAGCTTCTGCTCCGTGATGACTCGCTTGATTTCGCCTGCAGCCTTCTCAGTCAGTGTCAATGCCATGTGTCGTTCTCCTTGGGTCATGAGGTTAAAGGTGTGTCATGAGGTTAAAGTTCATTTGCCGATCCCAGTCAGATCCAGTGTCGGCAGTGGTGCCCGTTGTGCGGCCGTGGCCTCCAACTGGACGATCAAGTTGCGGGCAACGTCGCGGAGTGCCTGGCTGGCCGGCGAGTCCGGCGCGAAAGTGACGACTGGAGCGCCCTGATCGCCGCCCAATGTAACCCTGGGATCCAACGGCACTTCGCCGAGGAAGGGTATGCCCAGTTCTTCGCTCGCCCGCCGCCCGCCGCCATGCCGAAAAATCTCGTGCCGCTTGTTGCACTCGTCACACACGAAGTAACTCATGTTTTCCACGATGCCCAGCACGGGGACGTTGACCTGCTGGAACATCAGCAGGCCCTTGCGGGCATCAATCAGACTCACGTCCTGAGGGGTCGTCACGATGACTGCACCCGTCAGCGGCGCGGTCTGCGTGATGGTCAATTGGGCGTCGCCGGTGCCTGGCGGAAGATCCATCACCAGATAGTCCAACGTGCCCCAGTCCACCTGGCCCATGAACGTGGTTATCATCTTGTGGACCATCGGCCCCCGCCAAATGACCGCGGTTTTCTCGTCGCTGATGAATCCCATGGACATCAACTTGAGGCCGTGTTTTTCCAGCGGCGTCAGCAAGCCGGTCCGCGGATCTCCGGTCGGCCTCTCGCAAATACCCATCATCAGCGGCAAGCTCGGCCCATAGATGTCCGTGTCAAGCAGCCCGACGCTGGCACCGGTTTCGGCGAGCACCATCGCCAGGTTGACGGCGACCGTGGACTTGCCCACACCACCTTTGCCGCTGGCCACAGCAATAATGTTTTTCACACCGCTCAGCAGCTTTGGCGGCGGGGGTGAGCCGAAACTCGCACTCGGACCTGGTTGGTTCGTCGACATCGTCTAAAGTCCTTTTTGAGTATCTTGCTGCTGCGCCAGTGCTAACAGACGCTCGAAGCTGTAAATTCCGCTGGTGTGCCCGTCGTTCCATGTAATGTGGTAGGCGTATCGCCCGACCGGCTCCATGGACACCGGTCGTGGCGGCTGAGCTTCCTGTGGTTTCAGGACCATCAGCAGTGGTTTAGGTTTTTCCGCTTCGGTACGGCACATCGCGCACGGGCAGTGTTCCCGCAGGAATCCCCATGTGAACACACTGCGCCGTCCGTCGCTCCACACGATGAGCAGCCGATCCGGCCCGTCTGCCTTGAGCTCAACCGGCTCGATCGTCGTCTGTGTCGCCAAGGTCATTGCTTGTTCGTCGATCACCCGGAACTCCCCGCCATCTTCATCGTATGCGCAACATCTTTGTCACAGCCAATCGCGTTTACCGGACATTCCTCCATCGCCTGAAGGCATAACGCCCACTCCTCATCGTTTTCAGGTTGTTTGGCGATGTAGCTGTAGCGACGCCCCTGATGGCGTTCGAAGTTCTCGGACGCCGTCGCGAAACACATGGCGCAGTCGATGCAACTATCATCCACGTAAAACGCCCCCGGCACGTTGTCGGCGTAGCTGTGTGTGCGATCGGCCATGGCTTACAACCTCTCAGGAATCGCTGTTATACAGTTTGTGATGCACGCCCCCGAAGGACGACTTGGGGCCGATGGTCACATCCCCAGCAAGCACATTACTGGCGGTTAACATAGGGCTTCCTTTATCTCTTGACCTTTTGGCAGCCGGCTCAACAGCGCCGCGTCCAGGTGTGCCCGCACCTTATCAATCTTGATCCGCGACAGGATGTCGTTGGCGAATGCGTAGGTCAGCATATTTCGAGCATCCTCCGGGCCGATGCCGCGGGAACGCAGATAGAAGATCGCATCGTTGTCGAGTTGCCCGATGGTCGCCCCGTGTGTGCATTTCACGTCGTCGGCGTAGATCTGGAGCTGGGGCTTTGTGTCGATGACCGCCTTATCCGAAAGCAGCAGGTTCTTGTTGGTCTGCTTGGCATCGGTCTTCTGCGCATCTGGCCGGACGATGATCTTTCCATTGAAGACGCCTTTCGACTTGCCGTCGAGCACGCCTTTGTAGACCTCATGGCTGTTACAGTGCGGCTTGGCGTGGTCGATCAACGTGTGGTTATCCACGAGCTGGTCGCCGCCCGCCACGTAAAGGCCGTTGAGGGTGCATTCGACACCTTCTGCGTCCAGCTTGGCATTCACGTCGTTTCGGACGAATGCACCGCCCAGGGAAATCGAATGGGACGTGAAGTTGCTGGCGCGGTCCTGATGGACGGCCAGCGTCGCGATGTGAAACGCTTTCTCGCTCTCTTGCTGCAGCTTGCAATGGTCGATCACGGCGTTCTGGCCCGCGATGATCTCCGTCACTGAATTGGTGAAATAGAGGCTGTCATCCAGTCCGACGTAGCTTTCGACAATCGTGATCTGGCTGTTGTCGCCCACCACGATCAGATTCCGAGGGTGCGACACCGTGGGTTCACCAGGCGACGTGGAGACAAACAACAGATGGAGCGGATGCTCGACGATCTTACCCGGCGGAACGAAGACGAATGCCCCGTCCTCGACGAACGCCGTGTTCAGCGCGACAAAGGCCTGGTCCTTGTAGCCGGCGTGAAGGGCGAGGTAGGGTTCCACCCGCTCGCGATCCGAGTCCAGAGCGGCGGCGAGGCTCCCTACTTTCATGCCGTTGTGCAGTGGCCTGATCGTCGACAGTTCCTCTGCAAAACGGCCGTTCACGAACACGAGCTGCGTGCAGTCAAGCCCGCCGAAAGTGAAGCGCTTGAGCGACTCGGCTGTCACCACGTCTAGCTCGGAGCCTGCCACCGATTGGAAGGGGGTCTTCGTGAGCGGGGCCACGTTGGCGAACTTCCACTCCTCATGGCGAGTCGTCGGGAAACCCAGTTCCGCGAAGTGGGCGATCGCCGCCTTGCGGGTCCGGTGAAACCAGGGCTGCCGGTTGCCTGTCAACCTTTCCTCCAGCCGCGCAAACTGGCTGAGGTAGGTCTCTTTTTCCTGCATGACTTCAATCATCACTTGAGCCTCGTTCTTTGGAATTCACGCGTCACTGCCCACGGGTTGTTCGTCGATCCACGCATAGCCCTTCTCTTCCAGTTCCAGAGCCAACCCCTTATCACCCGACGTGACAATGCGGCCATTCGATAGGACATGCACGTAGTCGGGGACGATGTAGTCCAGCAGGCGTTGGTAGTGCGTGACCACGATGATGGCGCGGTCCTTGGTTCGCAGCGCGTTGACCCCGTTAGCCACGATTTTGAGGGCGTCAATGTCCAGACCGGAGTCGGTCTCGTCCAAGATGGCCAGCTTCGGATCGAGCACCGCCATCTGGAGGATCTCGTTGCGCTTCTTCTCGCCACCCGAGAACCCTTCATTGACCGAGCGTTTCAAAAGATCCTCGTCAACTTCGAGGAACTTCATTTTTTCCCGGACCATAGCCAGAAATTCTTTGATGCCAAGATCCGGAAGGCCACGATACTTCCGGATGGCATTGACCGCCGCGCGTAAGAAGTTTCTGTTGCCCACGCCTGGAATCTCGACCGGGTACTGGAAGGCCATGAAGATTCCCTCGCGGGCCCGATCTTCCGGAGAGAGCTCCAGCAGATCCTTGCCCTCGTAGAGCACCTCGCCGGCGGTTACGTCGTAGGTCTCGCGCCCAGCGAGAACCTGGGCCAAGGTGCTTTTGCCCGAACCGTTCGGGCCCATAATGGCGTGGACTTCACCGGCCTTCACGCTGAGGTGAATTCCCTGAAGGATCTTCTTGTCACCGACTTTTGCGTGCAAGTTTCTGATTTCGAGCATGGTTCCTTTTCCTTACGAAATACATCTTGATCTTGATCGGCGACTCTCTGCCGATTCACGTTCACTATTTTGTGCGACTCTTGATATGCGTTACTAGCCGACACTTCCTTCCAAACTCACGCTGAGCAGCTTCTGGGCTTCGATGGCAAACTCCAGTGGCAGCTCTTTGAAGACCTCCTTGCAGAAGCCGTTGACGATCAGGTTGACCGCGTCCTCCGGCGAGATGCCGCGCTGCCGGCAGTAAAAAATCTGATCCTCGCCGATCTTCGAAGTCGAAGCCTCGTGCTCCACTTGCGACGTGGGGTTCTTCACCTCGATGTACGGGAACGTGTGGGCGCCACACTTGTCGCCCAACAGCAACGAGTCGCACTGCGAGTAATTGCGCGACTTGCTGGCCCCCGCGAGCATCTTGACCAGTCCGCGATAGGTGTTCTGGCCGTGCCCAGCCGAGATGCCCTTGGAGACGATGGTGCTCTTGGTGTTCTTGCCGATGTGGATCATCTTGGTGCCGGTGTCGGCCTGCTGATAGTTGTTCGTCAGCGCCACCGAGTAGAACTCTCCAATCGAGTTGTCCCCTTGCAGAATGACGCCGGGGTACTTCCAGGTGATTGCTGAGCCGGTTTCCACTTGCGTCCACGAGATCTTCGAGCTGTCTCCCTGGCACTTTCCTCGCTTCGTGACGAAGTTGTAGATGCCGCCTTTGCCCTCCTTGTCACCCGGATACCAGTTCTGGACGGTCGCGTACTTGATCTGTGCGTTACCGAGGGCGACCAGCTCGACCACCGCCGCATGAAGCTGGTTCTTGTCCCGGATGGGGGCCGTGCAACCTTCCATATAGCTCACGTAACTCCCTTCGTCAGCGACGATCAGCGTGCGCTCGAACTGCCCGGTGTCCAAAGCGTTGATGCGGAAATATGTGGACAGTTCCAACGGGCAGCGCACGCCCTTCGGGATGTAGCAAAACGACCCGTCGCTGAAGACCGCGGAATTGAGGGCGGCGAAGTAGTTGTCGTTATAGGGCACCACCGAGCCCAGGTACTTCTTGATAAGTTCCGGATGCTCCTGGACCGCCTCGGAGAAGGAACAGAAAATGACTCCCACCTTCGCCAACTCCGCCTTGAACGTGGTCGCCACCGAGACGCTGTCAAGAACCGCGTCCACCGCGACTCCGCTGAGCGCCTTCTGTTCCGCCAAAGAGATGCCGAGCTTCTCGTACATTCGCAGAATTTCCGGGTCCACCTCGTCGAGGCTCGCCGGTCCCGGCTTCTGCGACTTCGGCGCGGAGTAGTAGATGATGTCCTGGTAGTCGATCCGCGGATAATGCACGTTCTGCCACGTCGGTTCGTCCATCGTGAGCCAGTGCCGATACGCCTTCAGCCGCCACTCCAGCATGAAGTCCGACTCGTTCTTCTTGGCTGAGATGAGGCGGACGGTGTCCTCGCTCAGCCCTCGCGGGGCTGAGTCCGTCTCGATTTCCGTGACGAACCCGTACTTGTATTCCCGGTTCGCGAGTTCCTCGATCGTGTTGGTAGCGGTCGTCATTGTTTCCCCTTCCGCGAAGGCCCTGCGGCGCTGTGGATGGCCGACACCTACAAATTGCTCCATCCGATGAAACCTTCTTGAGCAAGAACCATGCCATTGGCGCGAAATCGCAGTATTGAGCGACGTAACTGCTTACCTTGTAATGTTTTGCGATTATAGATAACCGGCATGTGAGGAACACTTGATCTGCCGGCATCCAATCAAATGTGAATGTTCATCTTATTTTGGTTGACTTTAAGTCGAATAGTCGCGGAGTGCGCTGGTTCGGAGTTGCGCGGAAACGATTTGCGGCGTGCGATCTACACGAGCCAGCAGCCTGGATTCTTTAACTTCGTAAGTTAATAATTTACTGGCACTTACGACAAAACTGTGTTCGGATGTCGCGTCGTTCTAAGCTGGCTACACCCTCAGATCTCGATTCGCCTTCTCTGCGAACCGTTGTCAGCCGACGCCTGACTCGATACCATGATCTTGACGAAACAACCAAATGTGGCTGTAACCAACTGGCTCCGGCGAGACCATCGATGTCGATTACCTTGACCAATCTGGGAACATACGAAGAAGTTGTTGCGGAACTCCTTGAACAGATCAACCTTGGGCGGACCTACGAGGATCTGCTCAATTCGATCTTCGACCGCCTTCAGGGAATTGTCCCCTACGACCGCATCGCCGTGGCGCTGCTGGAGGATGCTGGAACCAGGCTCCAACTGGTGTCGTGCCGCTCGGATGGACCGGTTTGGCTCAAAGTCGGCTACGCTGCCCCCGTCGAGGGCTCGACATTGCACGAACTGCTACTCACTGGCAAGCCGCGCATCATCAACGACCTGCCCGACTATCTGGCCAAAAAACCAGAATCGGTCTCAACCATGCTCATCGTTAAGGAGGGGATGCGTTCGAATCTGACGCTGCCCCTGCTGGCCGATGGCAAGCCAATCGGGGTGGTCTTCTTTTCCAGCCGGGATACGGCGACTTACAACGAACACCACGCCCACCTGCTCAAGCAGTTGGCGGGTCATATCGCAATCAGCGTCGAAAAGGCGCGGCTCATTGAAGCCCTGCAGGAACGCAACAAGGAACTGCTGGAAGCGAACGAACTCAAGGACCAATTCCTCGAAAAGCTGCGGCAAGAGGTTCAACGCCAAACGCAGGAACTGAAGAGTTCCGAAGAGCGCTATCGCTTGCTGGTAAGTCTGGGCCAAATCATCAATTCCAGCCTGGAGCTGAAGCAGGTGTTTCAGCGCGCGGCCGAAGAGATCCACAAGCTCATCGGATGCGATCGGGTAAGCCTGATCCTGCTTGACTCCGAACACAATTCACGGGGCGGATTCGCACTGGAGTTCGGGGAGACCACGCGCTGGGCTGAGATCCCGACCCAAACGCTGGCCGACTCGGCGGCCCAGTGGGTGATGCAGCACTGCCAGCCGCGGATCGCCCGGCAGCTCGATCAAGCCGGTTCGTTTGTGGAAGATCGCCAATTCTTTGAATTGGGCTTTCAAGCCTACGTCTACCTGCCGTTGGTCTGCCACAACCAGTGTGTGGGCGTCTGGGGACTGGCTTCAAGGCAGAAGGATCAGTTGGACCTCTGGGACTTGAGGTTGCTCGAAGAGTTCAGCAACGTGCTGGCGACTGCGGCGGATAACGCATCGGCCTACACGCAAATCGCTCGGTTGAAGGCGCAACTCGAAGAAGAGAACGTCTACCTGCGCGACGAAATCAAGACCGAACACAATTTCGCCAACCTCATCGGCGACAGTCGCTCCATGCAAGAAGTACGCAAGGCTGTAGAGCAGGTTGCCACCACGGACAGCACGGTACTGATCCTGGGAGAGACGGGTACCGGCAAAGAGCTGATCGCGCGGGCCGTCCACGACCTGAGCACCCGCCGCGATCATCTATTGGTCAAGGTAAATTGTGCCACTCTGTCGCCGGGGGTTATTACCAGCGAACTGTTCGGGCACGAACAGGGTGCCTTCACGGGAGCGACCAAACGGCGACTGGGGCGATTCGAGGTGGCTCAGCGGGGTAGCATCTTTCTCGATGAAATCGCCGAGATACCGCCGGAGACCCAAGTCTTACTGCTTCGCGTGCTCCAGGAACGTGTGATCGAACGTGTGGGTGGCAGCGAACCAATCGGGGTCGATGTGCGGGTCATCGCGGCCACCAACCGCGACCTGAAGGCGGTGGTGGACGAGGGCGGGTTCCGTCACGATCTTTTCTACCGGCTCAATGTGTTTCCCATTCAGGTTCCGCCGCTTCGCGAGCGCCGAGAAGACATCCCTGCCCTGATCAACCATTTCATTCGCCTGTTTGAGCGCCGGATGAACAAGCAGATCACGCGCGTAAACCGCCGCACCATGGAGCTGTTGATGAACTACTATTGGCCCGGCAACGTGCGCGAACTCGAACACATCCTGGAGCGTGCGATGATCGTAACTTCCGGCGACACGCTGGAAATTGATCCGACGTGGCTGAGCCCCCAAGGTGCGAGTGTCGCCCAGCCGGACGGCCAACTCACGATGGCTGACATCGAGCGGCGCGGCATCCTAGAGGCCCTGGAGCGATGCGGTGGGAAGATTTACGGCTGTGGCGGCGCTGCCGAGGCGCTGGGTCTCAAGCCCAGCACGCTCTACGGCAAAATGCGTAAGCACCGAATTCGGATAGAGAAACGAAGAATTGGCTAAACGGTCTCAACAGCCGCTCACTATCAATCCAGGCTGGGACTGAAGGAGCGATGGGGGGGGCCGCCAAACGGAACTCACCCCCCCATTGCCCGATTTGCTGTGCCGTACAGTTACGTTTGACAATGGCAAGAAATCCATCAAACATTAACTGCGAGCGTTGCGGTGTGTCACGACATTCGGGACTTTTCGCGCGAGTTCTCGCCACCCAAAAACGAGCGTTATGCTCAATTCGGTTGGCACCGCCGCTGTTAACTTCCGAGTCCAAAAGTTCGAAGAGGGTCGGTTTCGGTTTGGACACCGAAAGAGTCTCGGAATCAGCAAGTCATTGTCTAGAAAGCACTTACGCAGCCAGAAAAAGAGAGCACTGTTTCGAAGAGGGTTGGCTTCGGGGAGGTTCACGGATTTACGCATGGCCAAGAGGAACGCAAACTGGCGAGCGATAATCGGAAGAAGGCTGAATCACTCGACTCAAAGGGTTACACGCGGTTTGCGACGGTAATGCGTGAGTTTGCTGAGCGATACGAACGCAAAGCTGAAGTCGAAGAGAAACGCGATCCTTATGAAGATTGACCTTTCAAAATTTGAACCGCAGTTGCGAGTACCAGCAGCCAATCGTCCGGTTATGCGTCGGACTTTCGACTATGTGGGTAAAGCTTCAAGCGGGGCAATCGGCTGGATTTCCGCGGTTAATTGACTGTTAGCAAAACGCCACTTCACATTTGAGCCTCTGATCTCGCAGTTTGAGCCCGGATTTAAAATTAAAAATAGTAAACGGCCACGACAAGAAGGCGAGCAATGCTTGTCATCGGGCGGAATGATCGATTCAAACACCTCAGTCATCGACCACCGTGGAAGCGCGGACGTGTGGCTGCTGCTGGAATTCGGCTTCGTGATGACCATGCTGCCGACGAAGTACCGTCCCCACGGCAATCGCATCTAATTTCGTACTATTGCGGTTGGCTGGGAAAAGGCAAGAGATTTGCAGATAGACCTTCCGGGGAATTTCATTTTCACGGAGGTCGCTCACATGTCTCAACGTTTGGTTGCAGTTTTTACACC
>JBGSKX010000043.1:0-5422 GCA_041741015.1 Pirellulales bacterium | reverse complement strand
GCCGCGGTCACGCTGCTGGCCGAAGTCGAAACGGCTTCGGCCGGTGGCTCTGCCAGGCTGAAAGTGCACCAGGTGCTGTCGGGCGACGAGTCACTACTGGCCCAGTCGCAGCTTTCCGCGCCGCTCGATCTGGCCGTGCAGCCTGGAACGCTGGTCGTGTTGTTCGGCAGTGACGCAGCGGACGGCCAGCGCGAATGGCATGCCGTGGCAGTCGATGAAACGAGCGCCGCGTATCTGGCTCGCGCGCCGAGCGCCGATCGACCGGCTTCCGAGCGGCTGGTGTACTTCACCAAATTCCTGGAACATCCCAACAAGCTGGCGGCCGAGGATGCGTACCTGGAATTTGGGCACGCACCGCTGGACGTCGTAGCCGAGGTGTCGCCACGGTTTGAAATGGAGCAGGTCCGCAGGTGGCTCACAGCACCGGAAGTGCCGGGGCACCGCAAGGGGTTCTACGGCCTGCTGCTAGGACTCGCCCGTGAAGATGGCGACAAGACCGCCAACGCCGAGTTGCTTCGCAAGTTGATCGTCGCGCCCGACGACGACTTCCGAGCCGGTTTCGACGGCATTCTGGGCGGATACCTGCTGCTGGAAGCACTACCGGGGCTGGAGCTGATCGAGTCGCGTTATCTGTCGGACACGAAGGCCGCGGTGGGGGACGTGCGGCACGCGCAAACGGCGCTGCGGTTCTATCACGAGTACGGCCGCGCGATACCGCAGCAGCGGCTCAGCGAGGCGACGCGGCACTTACTAGCCCGGCCCGAGTTTGCCGCCAGTGCGATCATCGACCTGGCTCGCTGGAGCGACTGGCAGCCGCTCGAAATGATCGCGGGGCTGTATGCGGAGCCGGCCTATGCCGAGCCGACCATCCGCCGCGCGATCGTGGGCTATCTGCTGGCCTGTCCCGAGGCGCAGGGCAGGCAGGCGCTGGCGGATCTACGTTCGATCGATCCGGGCGGAGTCGCCGCGGCCGAGGAGCTTCTCTCGCGGACGGGCGCGGTGCCGCAGGCTCAGTGACTAGCCTTAAGCGCGTGGCACCCAGTCTTCAGGTCTACGACTTCTTGTCCTGGTCGTCGAGGTCCTTGAGTCCGAGCCGGGCCAGCCATTTGCCGCGCGCGGGCTTGGCAATTTCGACGGTGTCTTCGCCGGCGGCGCCGGAGGGTCGGCTGTCCTGATCGAGTTGCAGGACGCGCAGTTTCTCGTCGAGCTCGGCACGTTCGCGGGCCAACTTCGCGCGCTGCACCGAGATTTCGATTTCGGCCTCGCCGATTTTCTGCCGCCATTCCAGTTGCAGGGCGACCAGCTTTTCGCGCTCCTGGCGAATGATCTCGTCGCTGTCCAGCAGTTCATTGATCGCGGCCGAGCGAGTCCCGCCGCCGCCGCTGAGCTGTTCGAGTTGTTCGCGGAGGGCTTCGATCTCGCGGTCCTTCTGGGCCACGACGCGATCGGTGATCTGGATCGTGCCCTCGATGCTGGCTCGTTCCTCGCGTGCTTCTTCGTCGTCATCGGTATCGGCTTCGAGCGAGGCCAGCAGCTTCTGCTTCTGAGCTTCCCAGTTGAGTCCGCCGCCACCGACTGCCGCGGCTGGCGAGCCGCCGCCGCCGCGATGCTTGAGCTTGTTTTCCAGTTCGGCATTCGTCCGCTTCAGTTCGCGGACTTCCTCGACGGCCATCTCGAACCGTCGCTGCAAGTCGTCGCGCTTACGCGGTTCTCCTTCGCCAGCCGGGCGTTCGGCGAGTTTGGCTTCGGCCGCCGCGAGCTTCGTTTCCAGTAGTTCGACCTGACGCGTGAGCTCGCGAACCTCGGCCGGATCGGCCCCACGCACGGGGTTATTTTCGCTGGCATCGAGCTCCACGGCGTGCCGCTGTTGGGCACGCTGCAGTTCGGCCCTAAGCTGCTCCAGCTCGCCTTCGAGCTCGGCATGCCGAGCGGACGACAGCCGATCGAGCTCGGCCTTGCGCTCTTCGAGTTCGCCTAGGTGCGCAGCCCGCTGGGCCTTAAACTCGCGGGCAATGCGCCGGCGCTGAGCCTTGGTATCTTCGAGCTGGGCTTCGAGTTGCTCGCGCTGCTCTTCGGTTTCCTTGTCCAGCGATTGCATCCGCGCGCGGGCGGCCGTGAGCTGGGCCTGCAAGTCCGCAAGCTGCTCACGGAGCGTGGCCAGCTCAACGCGGCGCTGTTCGTCGTGCGACTGGACTTCCTTGAGCAGGGCGTCGCGCACCCGCAGTTCCTGCTCGCTCTTGGCCCGGGCGACCTGGGCCTGTTCGAGCTGCTGGCGGAGGGCCTGGCTTTCGGCATCGAGCGCGTGGAACTGCTGCTTGAGCGATTCGTACTGGGCCTGCATCGCGGCAACGGCGTCGGTATCGCCCCGGCCGCTGCCGGCGGCTTCCGCAAGGGCTACCGATTGAGCGACTTCGCTGGCCAGGTGCTGCAGCTGTTCGGCCAGCGTGGTTTCCAGCCGCTCGAGGTACGCATCCTGAGCTGCGAGCACGTCCTGCGCGCGACGGCGGCGCTCGCCGTGAGGACCTTCCAGCGGCAGAGCGTGTTCCGCTCCAGTGCCGAGGCTTCGTTCTTCCATGGTTGCCATTTCGATGTTGTGCCCACTGCAACTGTCCGCTTCCACCCGACGTGCGGCGCGCTTACCACGCGCTGTCGCTCGACGAGCGAAGGACCGCGCCACCGGTGAATAGTTCCGCCGCCGACCGGCCAGTCTCAAGCCCGCCCGCTGCGCCTGCCAGCGCAAAGGGAATGGCTCTTCTGGCGGCGCGAGCGAAGGATCGCCGTCACCACTCGTGGTTTGCCGCCCCGCGGCCCTAAATAGCTATAGGCCATAGGAAGTTAGGGGTCAAAACACGCGGCGAGCGTGCTTTGGCGAAGTTGAGGGAACTGCCGCTTGTGCGGATTACGCCGCCGGTCTGACCGCGCGGAGCGATTCGACACGAAGCCCGGGCGCGATCACGCTCCCGTACGCTCGGCAAGTGCCGCCGAATTGACCACGTGGGCCGGCTCGCGGCCACTCAGACAATCGACCACCTGCCGCGCCGTGCGCGTGCGGAGGTCGGTCAGCGATTCGACCGACACAAACGCCGCATGCGGCGTGACGATCACCCGCGGATCGTTCCAGGGAGCGGTCGACAGGTCCGGCGGCTCGGGATCCTGTACGTCGAGACCCGCGCCCGCGATCTCCCCGGCAGCCAGCGCTTCGGCCAGCGCCGCATGATCGATCAGCCCGCCCCGGGCCGTGTTGATCAGGTACGCCGTGGGCTTCATCTTCGCGAACTGCTCGCGGCCGAACATGTGCCGGGTCTCGGATGTGGCCGGAATGTGCAGGGAGATGTAATCGCTCTCGGCCAGAAGCTGCTCGAGGCTACAGTTCGTGACGCCCGGAATGTCGCGTGGCGAACGGTTGTAGCCGAGCACTCTAAAGCCCAAGGCAGCGGCTCGCTCGGCGAGGGCTCGGCCGATGTTCCCCAAGCCCACAACCCCGACGGTCTGACCTGTCATGCGGCGGAGCGTGGCGCCCGCCTGGAGGTCGTAAGTGCCCGTCTGCGTGGCGTGATGGTAATAGGCCACCTTGCGGCCGAGCGCGAGGATCAAGGCCAGCGCGTGTTCGGCCACTTCAATCAGGCAGTAGTCCGGAATGTTCGTGACATACATTCCATGGCGAGTGGCGGCCGCGACGTCAATATTGTCGAGGCCGATACCGAGCCGCGAAACGAGCTTGCACCGCGGGGCGGCGTCGATCACTGCGGCCGGAACCTTGGCCCAGTTGGTCATGATTGCGTCGGCATTCTGAGCCAGGCGGGCCAGCGAAGCGGCATCGCGCTCGGATTCCTGGGCGACGATCAGTTCCGCGTCGATCTCGCCGAGAATCTGGCGTTCGATGTCCAGGTCTTTCCAGGCGTAGTCGGTGAGTAGAACGTGGTATTTGGGCATAGGGATTCGTGACGCGGGGCAAAGGTACCGTGGGGCAATAGAGCCCGTCATCGTAACCCGACGCGTAAGCGAGGTACACCCGTGTGACGGCCGCGCTTGCGTTGGGGTGCGAAGCGTGGCGGCAGCGAACGGACCTACAATTCGCGGATAAAGTTGAAGCAGTGCTTTTCCAGCATCCGCAGGTCGGAGCCGAAGACGGCGCTGAAATCGTGGATCCGCTGAGACGGCGGATAGGTCTCGAAATCGCCTCGCGCCGCGACGCGGCGGACATACTCGGCGAACTTCTGCGGATGCCGCTCGGTGAGGAAGAACACCCAGGCCCAGCCCTCGGCATAGGCGGCCGTCGGATTCGCCGCGAACTGCCGATCGGAACTCAAGAGCTGCGCGAAGCTGCCGGCCGCCCGGCCGGACTTCTGCCACTCGCGAAACTGGGCCAGCCGCATCCGGTTCACGCGGTCGCGGCGGTCGGGGTAGCGCTGCCAGTCCCACACGCCGTTGGCTTCGAACATCGAGCCCAGCCCCTCAACCAGCCAATTCGGCGAAGGCGAAAATCGGTTGTGTACGCCCGTGTTGAAGGCCACCTGATGGGTGGCCTCGTGGATGATCGTGGCGTCGTTGAACAGCGAACTGAGGCGACTGTTGCCCATGTCGTTGTCGTAAAGCATCACGCGATTGGTCGTGGGCGAGTAGAACCCGAGCACGCCTTCGCGGACGTGCGAGCCGTCTTGCGCGGCATAGCGATCGAAGTCGGCATGGTTGCCCCATACGATCGCGACCAGCGGGAACTTGGGTTCGCTCACCCGCATGTTGCGCATGCTGAAGTAGTGAATGCAGGACCGATAGAGTTGCTCGAACCGCTGGGCCCAGGCCTCTTTGCCCTTGGGATGCGCAACCAGGTAATGGCCCGTGCCGGTGATGACCAGCTTGCCGCGCAGTTCGCGTTCGAGCGCGGCGCGCATCTCCGAGGCCGAATAGCTGGCGAACGTCGAACTGACCTTGCGAAAGTTGCGGCTGTCTTTGGGAGAGAAATCCCACAGCCGGCCGTCTCGACCCAGCAGCAGCACCTGCTGCTTCGACCAGGACAGGGGCGTGCCTTCCACCCGCTCGTCGCCAATGTCGACGATCATGGTCCAATTTGGCCGATTTGCGGCCGGGGCGAACGAGGCGGTGACCAGCAGAACCGCCACAGCAGCGAGAATGGTGCGCGTCATTGGGTGTCGCTCGGAAAATGCTTCGTGTGTGAAATGCTGCATTAAAAGCCTAGCCCACACCGGGCGGGGATGTCGGAAGGACGGTCGTGGCACGCGCCGGCCGCGCGACATACAATCGAGGAAGCAGAAAAACTCGCTTGCTTCGCCCCCCAATCTCCAGAGCCCCGCTGTGATTTCGCTGCTCGTGATTGCCTGCCTGCTGCTGGCCGAGCCCGACGCGGCCGAAGTCGCCGCGTTGGTGCGCGCGCTCGACTCGCCACAACTGCAGCAGCGCGACG
>JBGSKX010000042.1:0-3660 GCA_041741015.1 Pirellulales bacterium | reverse complement strand
TTACTAAAATTCGATGATTCAGCGGAGGACATAGGTCACCTTCGGTTTGGTGGCGGTGGGCGTCACGCGGCGTTCGAGCTGGCCCGTCTCGATCAGGTTGTCGATCACCTCTTGGCGTTCGCGCGGAGCCAGCGACCGCGTTCGCAGGTACAGATCGCTGTGCGAGATCTCGCCGCCGGCCTTGCGGATCACCCGCACGACCTTCTTCTGGCGGGCATCGAACTGCCCATCCGCGACCCACTGGCTGGCGAGGAAGAGCATGCGGCGCGTGATGTAATCGCAGACGGCGCAGGCCCACTCGGCGGCGGCTTGGTTGATCACCGGCGCTTCGCGGTTGGCCGAGCAGGCATAGACCAATGCCAAGCGGCAAGCCTTCTCTTCGGCCCGCGCCCACAGCGAGCGGGCTTCGAGTTCGTCACGAGCCAGTTCCAAGTCGACCTGCGCTGCGAAGGCGTCGAAGATCCCGCCGGCCTCCGGCGTGTAGTTCACAAGAATCGGTTGGGGATGCTCAGCACGCAGATTGCCGCCAGGCGTAAACTCGCCCCACCACCGCGCCGCGTCGAGAATCGATTCGGGCAGCGGTTGCTGAGGAACACGCTGCCGCAAGGCATGACAGCTTCCCTCCAGCACGAGCAACCGAGCGACGAAGCCATCCTGCAGAGCATCGGCGGTGAGCGACTCGTAGAAATGCTCGGGGACGGTGGTGCCGTAGACGGTCACGCACGGCTGATCAACGGTCTTGTTCTTCTTGGCGTCGGCGTAGGCCTTGCCGCGAAACACGGTGTCGGCGCTGGAATAGAGCTTCATCAGCGCTGTCAGCACATTGAACAGGTGCGGCGCGCGCTTCGGATCACCGATCGTCCGCAGGAAGCGGCCGAACTCGTCGAACTGGAACAGCACGCCCGGTTGGCGTTCGACGGCGGTAATCAGGCCGGCATCGCTGGCCACATCCTCGTTCGCTTCCAGTCCCTCGAGGCCCGCTTGGAACAGGATGTTGCGGTTCACTTTGCGAGCATGATCTTTGCCGCCGCCGGAGACGGCCACGCCGACCAGGTACAGGTTCGTGCGGTTGCCACGCTCATCGCGGACCTTCCGCGCGGCCAGTACGGCTTGCAGGCTGATTGCGCCGGCCAGCGCTAGCACCGGTTGGGGACGGAACGACGTGGCCAAGTCGTATGCCATGACCTCGGCCATGAAACCGGGCACTGCCAAGAGCGCGTCGGGGAACGGGCCTGGGTCGGGCACGCCGGTGGGACGAGCCGGTTCCTCGCGCGCGGTGCCGTTTGCAACCAGTCGCGAGAGATCGACATCCGGATCGTTAGCAGCGCCGTAACCTTCCAGTCGTAGCGCCGCAGCGGCAGCCGCGAAATCGCCGGCATGATCGAGCAGGGCATAGACCGTAAACGGGGCGTAGGCACGATCCGGCTCAAATGGCGTGGCGTTCGACGAGAAGACGAACAGCACGCGGTCCTTGAGCGTCGCGCTCCAGCCCAGTTCTTTGCCGGGCCGACGCCAATGTTCGTTCTCCCCGCCACGCACCAATTCCCAACCGTGACGGCGCAGCACTTCGCGCACTTCCCCTCGCTCATTGAAGTCATCGCCCGGTCGACCGTTGGCAGCAGAACTGGCGCGATGCCGTTCCGCCGGCGGGATCGCCTCGTTCAGGGCACACGCCGCTTCGATGAGGATGGTTCGTTCCGCTTCGGTCATCACCGGCAACGATTCAAACGTCCCTTGCTCCAGTTGATAACCGGGCGATGGGGCGCAGAGGAAGAGTCCCCCTTCGCCCCGTGTTTCGATCAACGTGCAGGTGACTTCGTACCGCTCGCCTACCTTCCGAGGCACATAGCGTTTGCCGGCGATCACCACCGGCTCGGCGCTGGGAACGATGACGGTGCGCTGCGCGAGTTTGCGGTTGCCGGGAATGGCCACGGCGCTGCGATAAACGACGTGCCTCCCACCCGATTGCGAACGCTCGATCAACAGCTTCTCGACGAGGCCCGCCGCTTCAGTAGCGACGAATTCACGCCAGTGCTCAAACAGTTCGCCGCCGTGATCGAAGTCGATCATTTCCAGCTGGCCCGACACGGAGCCGGCCAGGACGCAGAGCGGCACGTCTTCGGCAAACCAGGTACGAACCTGCCGCTCGGTGGGCAACCGCTTCTGATACTGCTTCCAGCCCGACAGCGCCGGCCGCTTCTCCGCAATAATCGCGGGCAGCACGCACAACCCTGCGCGGAGGTAGGACATCGCGGTCTCACTCAAAACGCACGCTCCTTCCTCGCTTAAAAGGGAATGTCGTCAGGGTCATAGCCGCCAAGCGGCCCCACCGGCACGGACTCGGGAAGCGGGCCCAGCTTGCAGGCGACGATGCGGTCATACTTTTCACCAGCGATGCTGCGGACGGTGATCCGCTCGGTGTGAGCCAGGCCACCTCCGGCGGCGATTTCCACGGCGCGTTCGGCCGTATCAGGCACCGGATCGGGCGAACGCTTCTTCCACCACGCGACCGCTTTCTGCCGCGCGAAGCCCTGGTGTTCGACGCAGATGAACTCGCTCTGCCAGTGATTGAGGCCAACGCGATATGTGACCCGTAGCGTCTTGGGCGCATCAGGCGGAGCGTCGCGCTTCGTATGGACGCTGTAGGCGATGTCGTGAACTTCGTACTCGACGTCGTTGACTTGGCCCGACAAGATGCCGGCCTCGGTTGCCTTGGCGTCATGCTTCTGGCGCTCGGGCGGCGGGAATTCGTAACCGCAATCGGGACAGCGGCCGTAGCCGGCGGCGATGATGGAGAAGCACTCGGGGCATTCCTTCATCGGTGCGTCGCCACCACCCATCGAGGCCGGTTTGATCTTCAGGTCGTCAACGGGACCATGCCGCAGCACGTTGCCGCCGAAATCGAGGACGAGGCAGTTCTGTTTGGCGGGATGGAGCCGAAAGCCACGACCAACCATTTGGTAATAGAGGCCTGGTGACAGAGTCGGCCGCACCAATGCAACGCAATCAATGTGCGGCGCATCGAAGCCGGTCGTGAGCACGTTGACGTTGCACAGGTACTTCAGCTCGCCGCGCCGATAGCGGCCGAGAATCGCATCGCGCTCTTTCGTCGGCGTGTCGCCGGTCACGAAGCCACACTCGATGCCATGCGTGTCAGCCAGAGTGCGAACGATATGCTGACCGTGCTTCACACCGCTGGCAAAGATCAACACCGCGTTGCGGTCCTGGGCGTAGCCGACCGTTTCGCCGCACGCGGCCGCGACCAGGCGCGGTTCATCCATCAGGTGCTCGAGCTCGTCGGCCACGAACTCACCGCCGCGAATGTGCAGGCCGGCCGTATCGATCTTGTTGATGCCGGCCTTCGTCACCAACGGGCACAGGAATCCATCCCGAATCAACTCGCGGACGCCCACCTCAATGCAAACGTGATTGAGAAACCCTTCGGGCGTGCAAATGGGGCCCGTCTTAAGCCGAAACGGTGTCGCGGTGAACCCGATGATCCGCATCGCCGGGTTGAGGACTTTGGCATCGGCGAGAAACTGCCGATACATGCCGTCCCCTTCCTGCGGAATCAAATGCGCTTCGTCGACCATCACCAGGTCGAACGCATCGAGTTCGCAGGCCCGCTTGTAGACCGACTGAATGCCGGCCACGATCACC
>JBGSKX010000041.1:0-14404 GCA_041741015.1 Pirellulales bacterium | reverse complement strand
GGAGCGGGCTTGCGACAACGCCCAGGCCGTGGCCGAAAGCCTCGTCGGTGCCAGTGGCGTCGCCGCCGTCCACTATCCGGGCCTCGCCGCGCATCCGGATCACGCATTGGCGAAGCGGCAGTTCGCAGGTCGCTTTGGCTCGATGGTCACCTTTACCCTGTCCGGCGGGGAAGGAGCCGCCGCGGCATTTATCAAGGCGGCCGAGCAGATCGCATTCTGCCCCTCTTTGGGCGAACTGGCCACCACGCTCAGCCACCCGGGCTCGACCAGCCATCGGGCACTCACCCCGGCCGCCCGCGAGGCGCTCGGCATTACCGGCGGCACAATCCGTCTGTCCGTGGGCATTGAGTCGCGCGAGGCCGTGATCGCGGCGGTTCGCCAGGGGCTGGCCGCCGCCGGGTGAGTTCCGGTTCTGTGGATTGCGCCCAATTTCCCAGCAAGTTTCCCGGCATTTAGCCACCAGGCCGCATCGCTTGCGCGACCCGCAATCTTTGCCGGAAGCTCGACCCGCGTATTCAGAATCGCCGATTTCTCTGCTATAGACTCGGCAGTAGCAAAAGTTATGATGATAGGTCACGTGGCTAATAGCGGGGAAAACTCCCCGGAAATCCATTTAAGAGTTGCGTATGACGCAAAAGCAAAAAGAAGAAGCATTAGAAGTCGAAGGCGTGGTCACTCAGGCCCTGGCCAACACGCGGTTCCGCGTGCAGTTGGACGGCGGCCACCTGGTGATCGCCCACGTCGCCGGAAAGATGCGTAAGCACTTCATCCGTATCGTGCCGGGAGACCGCGTTCGCGTGGAGCTCTCCCCCTATGATCTGACCAAGGGCCGGATCACCTTCCGCGAGCGCTAGTCCCCGCCCGAGGGCGCTCTTTTGCCCTTCGGTTTCTGCTTGGACTTTCTGCTAGCTGGCCTTGCTGCGCTGCCGGTGCGCGCTCACCCTGAGTCTTTCCTGTCCAGTCGCCCGAGATTTGACCGCCGCCGGAGCACGAATCCGCGCGGATGTTTCTAGGCGCAAACCGCGACATAACCTAGGATTTAGTCTCACCCTTGGGCGATTTAGGGCGACTTTACAGGCACACTAGCGGTCCCTCCGCGCAAACTCCCCCTAACCGCTAAACTTCCAAAACTCGGCGCCAACTCAAGAGGTATAAGCCGCTGACGCCGCGCGGTGCGGTCCATCAGTCGCGCGTGCTTATGCCCCGCTTGAGCTTCCTCAGGAGACCACCCACGTGAAACGAATTCTACTTGGCTTGCTGGCCGCGGCGCTCGTCGTCCTGCCGCAGGCGCGCACTTTTGCTCAGGACGCCGAGGGCGAGTCGAAGCCCGTCGCCGTATTGGCCATCGCCAGCTACGACCGGCTGATGACCGACCTGGCGTTCATCGGCAATCTGACCGGCAATCCGGACCTCGACAAAAACATCGAGGGCATGATCCAACTCTTCACGCAAGGGCAAGGGCTCGTCGGCCTCGACCGCACGCGCCCTCTGGGTGTGGCGCTCAACACTGATGGACTCTCCTTCCAGCCGCTCATCATTCTGCCCGTCACCGATTTGAAGCAACTGCTCGCAGCGCTCGAGGGTCTCGTCGGCGCAGCGCAGGACGCCGGCGACGGCATCTATGAGCTCGACGTCTTCAATCAGAAGATCTACATCAAAGAGAAGAACACCTGGGCCTACATGTCGACCGCGCCCGAACCGCTGGCGGTGCTCCCGGCCAATGGCGGCGATCTGTTCACCGGCCTGGAGAAGCAATACGACATCGCCGGTCGCCTGCACATTCAGAATGTGCCCGAAGTCTTCCGCACGATGATCATCGATCAGCTTCGCGTGGGCGTCGAAGCGGGCCTGCAGCGTCAGGAAGGCGAAAGCGACGAATCCTACGAATCGCGCCGCAAGCTGGTCGACTCGCAGATCGACGGTCTGACCACCGCGATCAACGACCTCGATACGCTGACGCTCGGCGTGTCGCTGAATCCCGAAGCCAAGACCGCCCAGCTCGAGCTGGCGTTCAAGGCTCTGCCCGAGACGGAAACCGCCAAGGCACTCAGCCGCGCGAAGGCGACCAATTCGAATTTTGCCGGCTTCCTGCAGCCGGACGCCGCGGCCTCTTTGAGCCTTTCGTCGGAAATCGCCGCGAGCGACGCAGCTCAGTATGTCGCCGGGTTGGAAGCCATCCGCGACCAGATCCTCAAGCACATCGATACGGAAGCTCGCCTGCCGAACGACGACGCGAAGAAGCTCGCCAAGGACATGGTCGACCAGGTCTTCGGCACCGTGAAGGCCACTTTCGAAAGCGGCAAGATCGACGCCGGCGCGACGCTTAACGTCAGCGACAAGTCGATGGCCCTGGTCGTGGGCGCCTATGCCGTCGAGACCAAGAGCCTGGAAGAAGCCCTGCGCAAGCTCGCCAAGCTGGCCGAGAATGAGCCCAACTTCCCGCCCATCACGTTCAATGCCACCGAGCATGCCGGTGTGAAGTTCCACACCACGTCGATTTCGGTTCCCGCCGACCACACGATCCACAAGGTCGTGGGCGACAAGCTCGACGTGGCCATCGGACTGGGCGAGAAGTCGGTCTACCTGGCCCTGGGCAACGACAGCCTCGAGCTGTGCAAGAAGTTGATTGACGCTTCGGCCTCTCAGACGGGTCAGCAGCTTCCGCCGTTCCAGCTCAACGTCTCGCTCGCTCAGGTCTTCCAGTTCGCCAGCGCCCTCCAGAAAGAGGGTGCCGAGAGCAACCTGAAAACCATGTCCGAGGATCTGGCCAAGACGCCGGGCAAAGACCACGTCCGCCTGGAGTATGTGCCCGAGGAGAATGGCGGCACGATTCGGCTTTCGGCCGAAGAGGGCGTCCTGCAACTGCTGGGTAATGCCCTGAAGGACGCGCAAGCGTCGGGAGCCATTCCGGGCTTCGGATCGTAAGTCCAACTGGCAGTTAAGTCCAACTTCCAACCGGCACCGACTTCCCAGGGGAGGTCGGTGCCGGTTCTTTTTCGTCCTGGCCGGAAAATATCCAGAAATTCAGCGGATTCTGCTTGTTGCGACCCCCCGAAGCGGTAACTAGGATGGGACTCGCCCTCGGCGACATCAATCCGCCGCAGCACGCAGGATTTCCGCCCGAACCCACGCTGCGGAGATCCCGGTGACAACGGCGTCCGAGGGCATCCCACCGAAGAGGCACACCCATGTTCGATCCCACGCAGCGCCGGCTCCATCGCAACCCTCAACGGCGCGATCCGCGGAAAACGCTGTCGCTCGAACCGCTGGAAGATCGCCGGCTGTTGCACGCGACACCGATGGAAGCTGCGCTCGTGTCCTTTCATGGCGAGGATCTCGTCGGCAAGGACGGACCGCTGGTCAAGATTGGGCTGGATCTCGCCTACTTTCACCAGGAGCTGCTGTTTCATGCGGCATTGCAGCCAGGTACGCCGTACGTCAGCAGCAACGATCTGCCGGTTCGAATCACTGGCGATTTAATCGAGATCGACGTGGCCGCCACCGGCAATGTTGATACTTTGGTCACGCAACTGACGAGCCTGGGGGCCAGCAACATCGCCGTGGCTGGAGCGCTCGTGAACGGCATGTTTCCGATTGGCAATCTGGCCCAGTTGGCAGCGCTTGATTCGATGCGCTTGGCACGCCCCACTTACACGCCCATCACGGCCGCGGGTCTGACCACCAGCCAGGCCGATTCCGCGCTTGGCGCCGACGTTGCGCGTTCGCTGTTCGGTGTCACCGGCGCGGGAGTTTCGGTGGGTGTGCTCAGCGACAGCTTCAATGCGCTCACCTACCCCGGCGGTGTTGATGCCCTGACGCGTGATATAGAAACCGACGACCTTCCCGTCGACACCACGATTCTGCAGGACTATCTGCAGCCCGGCGCGAGTGATGAGGGCCGCGCGATGGCCCAGCACATTCACGACCTGGCGCCTGAGGCGAGCATTCTATTTGCGACGGCCTTCATTGGGGGCGAGGCTGGCTTCGCCCAGAACATCCTGGCCCTGGCCGCCGCCGGCGCCGACATCATCACGGACGATATTCGCTATTTCGCGGAACCATTCTTTCAGGATGGCGTTGTCGCTCGGGCGGCTCAGCAGGTTGTCGCCCAGGGCATTCCGTTCTTTTCGGCCGCCTTCAACGAGGGCGTGCGCTCTTACGAAAGCGCCTTCGTCGATTCGGGCGTCACGCTGGAAAGCGGCGCTCGACTGCACGATTTTGATCCCGGTGCTGGCGTCTCCACGCTGCAGGAGATCAATGTTCCGCTCGGGGGCGGTGTCCGATTCAGCTTCCAATGGGATCAGCCTTTCGCCTCGCTCGGCGGCGCAGGTTCGCAAAGCGATTTAGACATTTCGCTATTAGGGGCCGACGGCACCACCGTCATTTCCACGGCAAGCACGAACAATATTGATGGCGATGCCCTGGAGTTGTTGCTGGTCAACAATACTGGTTTCGACCTTGACATTGATGGTCAGCAAGACACGAAGTTCTTCGTGCGAATCGAGCTTGTTTCGGGGCCGGAACCTGGCATCCTCAAGTACGTCGATTACGGCCGGTCTTCGACCATCATCACGTTTGCCACCGACAGCAGCACGAGCGTCGGGCATGCCAACACGGCCAATGTGCTCGGGGTTGCGGCTTCGGCCTTCTTCCAGACGCCCGAGTTCGGCGAGTCGCCCCCGGTCTTGAATGACTACTCGTCGAAGGGCGGGACGAGCATCCTGTTCGACGCTTCCGGACAGAGGTTGGTCACGCCGTTCAATCCGAACGCGCCCCAGGTTACTGGTGTCGATGGGGGCAACACCACGTTTTTCGGAACCGATACGCCCGAGGATGCCGACAACTTCCCAAACTTCTTTGGAACTTCGGCAGCCGCGCCCCACCTGGCAGCGGTCGCGGCGTTGATGATGGAGCTTACCGGCGGCCCAGGCAATGTCACGCCCCAGGATATCTACGACGCGATGATGGAAACCGCGATCGACATCGCCAACCGCACGGACGGCCAAACGCTGATTCCCATTCCCAACGGACAAGGCTTCGACGAATTCAGCGGTTACGGCCTCGTCGACGCCGTCGCGGCATTGCAGGCCATCAACTCGGGCCTGTCGCTGGGAGACGACGTAACGCTGTTCGAAGGCGACAGCGGTTTCACCGACTTTGTGTTCGCGGTGATTTACACTGGAACCCCCGTCGAGCCCGTCAGCGTCGCTTACGCCACCGTCGATGGCGCGGCGGTGGCAGGTGCCGACTACCTCGCCGTCAGCGGCACGTTGACCTTCACGGTCGGCGGCCCCACCGTGCAGTTCATCACGGTCAACGTAATCGGCGATCAGCAAGTCGAGTCGAACGAGTCGTTCCTCGTTCGTCTCAGCGAGCCGGTGAATGGCATCATCGTACGCGACGAGGTTGTCGGCACCATCCTCAACGACGACGTCGATCTCTCGGTCAGCGACGTGATCGTGGCCGAGGGGAACAGCGGCACTCGCAACGCGGTCTTCACCGTGACCGCGTTCGGCGAAGCGAACCGGCCGATTTCCTTCAGCTACTCGACGCTCAATGGCACGGCGCAGTCCGGCAGCGATTACCTGCCGCTGGCCGGCGTCATCACACTACCCAGCGGAAACACCTCGGTGCAAATCACCGTTCCCGTCCTGGGCGATCGGATCGACGAAGACAATGAAACGTTCTTCCTGGCGCTCACGGGCGCGCAAGGGGCACGCATCGCCGATGCCTTCGGCCAGGCCACGATCATCGACGAGGATCCACTGCCGTCGCTCTACGTGAGCGATGCCCAGGTCACGACCACCGAGGCCGGAACTTATCAGGTCACGTTCAGCGTGGCTTTGGACGTGGCCAGTGGCCGCCAGGTGAACGTCAACTACTCGACCGCCGACTTCTCGGCCATCGCCGGCGTCGACTACATCGCCAAGAGCGGCGTCCTCTCCTTTGCTCCCGGCGTGATCAACCAGCTCGTCACCGTGGACGTCATGACCAGCGGTGTGCCGGGCGCAAACAAGCGATTCTCGCTCAACATGACAGGCGTTTCGAATGCCGAAATGGGCGACTCGCGCGGCGACTGCTACATCGTCTATGCCGACGAACCGCAGAACGAGTTCATCATCGACAACGGCGCTGCCGGCTACAGCCGCTCGTTCACCGGCTGGACCACCCTCACCAACACGCTCGCCTACCACCAGGACTTCGACTACGCCAGCGCCGGCAATGGAAGCGCCTTTGCCAATTGGAACTTCACGGCCATTCCCAACGGCTCCTATCAGATCTTCACCCGCTGGAGCCACTTCGGCAATCGGGCCACCAATGCGCCGTTCACGGTCTACAGCGGACTCGGCGGCAATAGCGAACTCGGCACCACGCTCGTCAACCAGCAGCTCGCACCGGTCGGCGATTTCTCCAATGGCGTGGCCTGGCAGAGCATCGGCACGTTCGAAGTCACGTCGAACACGCTCCGCGTGCGGCTCGCCAACAACGCCAACGGCTACGTCGTGGGCGATGCGATTCGGATCGTCGGCGGCGGCATCGGTTTCCAATCCGGCGAGATCGACGTCGCCGGCTTCGGACGCTCGATCGCGACCGGCGATTTCAGCCCTGCCCCGGAGGACGCCACCGACTTCGGAGCCGTCCCCAGCCTGGGTGTGACCTTCGAGCGCACCTTCACGATTACCAACAACGGAAACGCGGATCTCGTGCTCACGGGCAATCCATTCGTCGCCATCGGCGGTCCGCACACGGCGGACTTCACCGTCACCGAGATGCCCGCGCCGGTCATCGCCCCCGGCGGCAAGAGCGACTTCAAGATCGCGTTCCGGGCCACGGACGTGGGCTTCCGCTCGGCCACGGTTTCGATCGCCAACACGGACGACAGCGAGCATCCGTTTGAATTCGTCGTGCAGGGCTACCTGGCGCCGGCCGCCGCGGCGCTCGCGCACAATGGCACGCTGCCGCAGGACGTCAACGACGACGGCCGCGTGAACACGAGCGACGCCCTGATGATCATCAACCACCTGCTCACTGGGCCAGCCGCTGCACCGCTCGTCGCGGGCATATCGGCCGAGCCGCTTACCGCTCCGTCGGTGTTTTACGACGTAGTGCCCGACGGGCGCGTGAACACCAGCGATCTCTTGAGCATCTTCAATCGGCTGCTCACGCAATCCGCCGCGGCCCAGCCCCTGGCCGCACAACCTGTGCCTGCCCAGCCACTGGTGGCGAGCGTCGCCGACGAGGCCTTGGTGCTGTTCGACCTGAACGAAGACTCTTCGAACGAACTGGTTGCCGTGGCGCATTGGCCTTCAACTGTTGAGACAACCAATGCGGTTCGGCCACACACCACGGCGATGCCGCTCGTGGAAGAAGACGATCTAGAACTCGCGAGCGACGAGGAAATCGACCCAGCCGCGGAGCTCGACTTCGCCTTCCTGGAAGACTGACAACACAAAACGCCGGCAAGTTGCTGCCCGCAGTGGGGGTAACTAGTATTGACCTTCGCGCCGGCCGCAGGTCTCTGCACGAGGCCTAACACTAACGACAAGAGTTGTAACTATGGCACGCCCAACGTCCCCTTCCCGGCGGTTCTCGCGCCGCGGTTTCCGCCCGAGTCACTCAGCTCGCTTTCTGGCGGCTGAGCTGTTGGAAGATCGCCGCTTGCTGGCGGTGACCACGACCGACTTGAGCACGGGCCTCACGCCGCTTGATCTCGCCCAGGCGCTGCTCGGCAGCGGGGTGGAAATCAGCAACGTAACGTATCAGGGCAGCAACCTCTCGGCGGGGACTTTTCAAGGTGGGCTTTCGGAAGGGCTGGGCATCGACAACGGCGTCATGCTCAGCAGCGGTCTGCTCTCGAATGTGATCGGACCCAACAATAGCGACTCTCTGGGCGAGGACATGGATCAGCCCGGCGATGCTGACCTGGGAGGTTTGGTTCCCGAGGGCGAGACGTTCGATGCAGCCGTACTTGAGTTCGACTTTATCGCCACCGCGGGCACGATCAGCTTCACCTACGTCTTCGCTTCCGAAGAGTACAACGAGTTCGTCAATCTGGGCTTCAACGACGTTTTCGGATTCTTTCTCGACGGCGTGAATATCGCGCTGATTCCGGACTCCGTTACGCCGGTCTCGATTGATACGGTCAATAACGGGGTGAACTCACAGTACTACAACGACAACGACTTCGGCGATTTCGGTGGCTTCCCGCCATTCATCACTCAGGCGGATGGTTTCACCGTGGCCCTGAAGGCCGTCGCCACTGTTACTCCGGGATTGCATCACATCAAACTGGCCGTCGCGGACGTCGGCGATCCTATCCTCGATTCCTGGGTCTTCCTGGAGTCGAACAGCTTCGTCGCCGGTGAATCGGACATGGCGATCTCGATTGTTGACTCGCCCTCTCCGGCCGTTGTCGGCGGAGCGCTCACTTACACGCTCAACGTGACGAACAATGGGCCGGACCCGGCTACCAACGTCATCGTCGAAGATCTCGTGCCGGCCAATACGACGTTCCTCAGCGTCTCTTCCAGTCAGGGCGCTGCCAGTTTCGATGCAGGTCTCGTCACGGCAAATCTAGGTTCGCTGGCATCAGGGGCCACCGCCACGGTTACCATCGTCGTTTCCGCAGACGCGCTCGGATCGGTGACGAACACCGCCACGGTTTTCGCCGATCAGTTCGAGCCGAACCAAACGAATAATTCGGCCACGGTCATCACCGCGGTCGAGACGCCCAAGCTCTCGATTGCCGATGTGCAAATCGTGGAAGGCAACAGCGGCACCAAGGACATGATGTTTGCGGTGTCCCTGAACGGGGCCCTCCTGAATCAGCAGGTCACCGTCAACTACACCACGTTCGACATCAGTGCCTCGGCCGGCAGCGATTACTTGCCGCGGAGCGGCACGCTCGTGTTTCCCGCGGGACTCACCCAGGCGTACATCGTCGTGCCCGTCCTGGGCGACATCTTCAACGAGCTGACCGAGACCTTCGTGATTCAGCTCAGTTCGCCGGTGAATGCCGAGATTCTCAAGGGCACCGCCACCGGTACGATCATCAACAACGACGCGATCCCGAACCTGTACGTCAACGATCCCGTCGTGACCACGACCATCGCTGGCAACTACGAGGCCGTGTTCACCGTGGCCCTCGATGCCCCCAGCGGACGACCGGTGCAGGTCGCCTACTTTACGGCCAATGGCGGCGCCATCGACGGCGTCGACTACCTCGGCACAAACGGCACGCTCACCTTCAATCCCGGCGTTACCACCCTGCAAGTTGCCGTTCCGGTCTCGACCACGGGCACATTCTTCCCAAACAAGAAGTTCTATCTGAACCTGCTCGATCCGACGAACTCGCAGCTCGTCGATGGCCAGGGCGCCGCCACGATTGTCTACGACCACGACACCGACGGCGAGTACATCATCGACGACGGCGGAGCAGGCTACTCAAAGTCCGCGGGTTGGACGAACCTCACCAACACGCTCGCCTATCAGCTCGATTACGACACCGCACCTGCCGGCAACGGCAGCGCTATGGCCACATGGAACTTCGTGGGCATTCCGAACGGCTCCTACCAGGTCTTTGCCCGCTGGAGCCATTTTGGCAACCGCGCCACGAACGCTCCGTATACGATTCTCGACAATGGCGTTCCCACCGCGACGGTGCTGGTGAACCAGCAGCTTGCTCCCACGGGCGAATACTCCGACGGCGTCTACTGGCAAAGCCTGGGCTTCTTCAACACCACGACCAACAACTTCGCCGTCCAGCTCTCCAACGCCGCCAACGGCTACGTCGTGGCCGATGCCATTCGGATCGTCGCCGGGGGCATCGCCCCGCAGAACGCCGAGATGGACATCGCGGCCAACGACATTTCGATCGTCACCGGCGATGCCACGCCCGAACTGGCCGATGGCACGCACTTCGGCACGGTGCCCGTGCTGGGCGATTCAAACGTGCAGAAGTTCACGATCACGAACAACGGTAACGCCGATCTGCAGCTCTCGGGCATTCCTCGCGTCACGATCAGCGGCGCTCATGCCGGCGACTTCCACATCGTCACGCAGCCGGCTTCGCTCGTCGCGCCTGGCAAGAAGACCACGTTTGAAGTGCAGTTCCATCCGCTGGCCGCGGGCCTTCGCACGGCAACGATCTCGATCGCCAATAGCGACGACAGCGAACATCCCTATACGTTCACCATCCAGGGCAACGGTTACGTCGAGGCCTTGCCGCTGGCCCACAACGCGGCCTTCCCCCAGGACGTCAACGACGATGGCCGCGTGAACACAAGCGATGCCCTCACGGTCATCAACGCCTTGCTGACCAAGCCGTCCGAGCCCGCGGCAGAGCCGCTGGTCGCCGGGGGCGCGGCCACTCCGTTGGCCGCCACCGGCAGTACGTATATCGATGTGAATGGCGACGGGCGGTTGAACACCAGCGACCTCCTGATGGTCTTCAACTACCTGCTCACCAATGCACCGAAGGCCGCACCGCAGGCCGCCGCGGTCGATGAAGCAATCGTGCTGTTCGACGAAGCCGAGGACGAGGCCGAGTCGGTCGCCACGCAGTTCGAGCCGCCGGTGCGAGTCGTGGTTCCGCAGAAGCCGCTCGAAAAGGCCCCGGCGCTATTGCTGACGGTCGAGGAACTCGAATCGCTGGTTTCGGACGAGAGCGACGAGGCCGAAGAACTGGCTGCCCTGTAAATCCTTCGCTGTAAAGTTCGCACGAGCGCGAACCTTCTCGGCTCGCGGGGGCACTTCTCCGCTGCGCAGCGATTCGGTAGGCTAGGGGACTGTTCCCTGTTCGCTACCGCGCATTTTCACTAGCCCGCCAGGAACCCGGCCCCATGTCCGTCGTTTCCCGATTTTCGCCGCTCCGTCACGAAATTGCCGGCATCGACGTCGCCCGGTTGGCCGAAGAGTTTGGCACGCCCACGTACGTTTACGACGCCGCCAAGATCGTCGAGCGGATCGAGGACTTGCGGCAGTTCGACACCGTCCGCTTCGCTCAGAAGGCCTGCTCGAACATCGCGATCCTCGACCTGGTGCGCCGCCACGGAGTCGTCGTCGACGCTGTCAGTGCGGGCGAAATCCAGCGGGCCATTGCCGCCGGATACGCTACGGCTGCGGATGCCACTGGCGGCAGCCCGCCGCAAATCGTCTACACGGCCGACATCTTCGACGCCGACGCCCTCGAACTGGTGAAGAAGTACGGCCTGCACGTCAATTGCGGTTCGCCGGACATGATCGATCAGCTTGGCCTGGTCGCACCGGGCCACGAGATCACGCTAAGGCTTAATCCCGGCTTTGGTCACGGCCACAGCCAGAAGACCAACACCGGCGGCGAGCAATCGAAGCACGGCATCTGGCACGCCCAGCTCGACGAGTGCCTGCAAGCCGCCGAGCGCCGCGGACTCGCCGTCACGGGCCTACACATGCACATCGGCTCGGGCACCGACCTTGAGCACCTTTCGCAGGTGTGCGATGCGATGGAGCAGGCAGCTCTGCAAGTTGGTCGCCGCCTCACGACGATCAGCGCCGGCGGCGGTCTGCCGATTCCCTATCGCGAAGGCGATCAGACCGTAGACATCGACGCCTACTTCAAGCTGTGGGACGCGACCCGCAAGCGACTTGAAGCGGCTTTCGGTCATCCGGTGCACCTCGAGATCGAGCCCGGTCGATACCTCGTCGCCGAGAGCGGCTTCCTGGTCGCCCAGATCCGCGCCATCAAGCGGAGCGGCGCGAACACGTTCTACCTGCTCGACGCCGGTTTCAATAATCTCGCCCGACCGATCCTCTACGGCGCCTATCACCACATGTCGATCGTTCCCTCGGGCGAAGGCGGGCCGATGCGACCGCTGCACGAGGTCGTAGTCGGTGGCCCGCTCTGCGAATCGGGCGACATTTTCACGCAGGAAGAGGGGGGCTTCGTCCGCTCCCGGATGCTGCCCGTGGCCGAGGTGGGCGAATACCTCGTGATCGAGTGTGCCGGGGCCTACGGCTTCGTGATGAGCTCGAACTACAACAGCAAGCCCATGGCGGCCGAAGTGCTGGTGCAGGACGGGCAGGCCCACCTGATTCGCCGCCGGCAGTCGTTCGAGGACCTCATCTCAGGCGAAAAGATCCCCGGCCGCTGAATTTCGGGACCCCTGAGGGAGCTTGGGTGCCACCGGTGCTGCGCAGCGGTCACCGGTGCCGCAGTTCGGCCCGTCGCGAGCGGCTCTGCACAGGTACGCAAAACGTGCCACCCTGGGTTTTCGCTTGCTGAGGTGCGCATTGCCCCCCTCATTTCGCGGTGAAAATCCGGCTTGGGAATCGGTTGGCTTCGTGCCGATTTCTTCCTATGATTAGGGTGTGCCGCAAGTCTTACCTGCCACTAGCGGACCAAGTTTGTCCGCGGTTTTCCCATAAGCGTCGAAAGGTACCGGCTCCATGGCCAAAGCAGGCCCGCGTAAGAAGGTTCCCAAGGAACTGGCCGTCATCAACGCCGACAACTGCACAGGCTGCGAAAGCTGCCTGGAAGTTTGCCCGGTCGACTGCATCGTGAAGATCCAGCAGTACGACGATAAGTACAACCTGCAGAGCTGGTGCGAGATCGACCTGGAGCGCTGCGTCGGCTGTGAGGTCTGCGTCCACATCCCGGGCAAGAAGACGAACCCTTACGACCTGAAGGTCTGCCCCTGGGACGCGATCGAGATGGTGCCCACCGAGAACGTGGCCCAAGTCGTGGCCGAGATCGGCGGCCCGCCGGAATACATCTATGCCAACTGGGACCGCCTGGTCGGTACCGCTCAGCATCTGGCCGAGCTCCGCGGCGCGAGCGCGTAGCAACCCGTTCGCCAGCGAGATACAAACATAAGGGCCGGCAGTCACAAGCGACTCGCCGGCCCTTTGTGTTTTTGTTCCGGCGGGTGCCACTGTCTGGCTCGTGGCTCGTCCAGCAGTGCTCTTCATTGGTTTCAGCTTGCGGCGAATCCTTCCGCCGATTGCATCTCAGGCACGTCCTGAGTATTACTCCGCTGCCCCGACTTCCGCCAGCGTCTCGCGCATGTAGTCGATGCTCTCCTTCGCCAGCCGCTCGATGCCGGGCGTGTAGTCGAACACCTCGACCGAGACCCAACCGCGATAGTCGACCTCGCCCAGCGCCGCAAAGATCGGGCGAAAGTCCAGCTCGCCGAAGCCGGGGCCTTGCTTGTTCGGATCGTTGGCGTGGAAGTGCGCGAGCACGCCGATGTGCCGGCGAACCAGCTCGGGGATCGGCACCGATTCGCTCGACATCGCCTTGCAATCCAGAATCAGCCGGCAGTTCGGGTGGCCAATCTGCTCGATCAGCCGCACGGCGTCGGCCGCGGTGTTCAGAAAGTTGCCTTCGGCCGGCGCGAGTGGCTCCATGCACAGCGTGACGCCGGTCTCTTCCAGCACGGGCAGGCAATCCGTCACCACTTCGGCCGCGTAACCCATCGCCTGCTCGTAGCTGACACCTTCCATTACGTTCCGCTGTAGCGGCGAACCGAAGATCATCCGCGAACCGCCCACGTCGCGGCACAACCGCGCGAGCTCCTGGATGTACCCCGCCGTGCGATCACGGATTTCTTTCTCGGGATGCGTCAAGTAGTAGCCGTTGGTCTTCGCCAGCAGCCAGTGCAGCCCGACCACTTCCAGGTCGTTGGCATCGGCCAGCCGGCGAATCTCTTCGCGCTGGGCCGTCGTCACGAGCTTGGCATCCGAAGCCAATGTGAAGGGGGCGATTTCGATGCCCGTATACCCGCACTCCGCCGCAAAGGCGAACGCTCGATCGTGAGGCCAGTCCAGAAACGTTTCGTTGCAAATGGCGAATTTCATGGCCGCATCTTAACACGCGGAACCTTCGATGTTTAGCCCGGAGGCATCGCCGACGGCGTGTTGTTTCTTGCCGTCGGGTGGCACTGACAACTTGCTTGTCAGTGGGCCTGGTGGCCCAAGAGGGATCAGGCCACGCGTTCCCAGTGACTAGCCCTTTCCATTGGCCCGAGCTTCCCCTGAACCCTCTCGTCGCTGCGCGACACCGACAACAAGTTGTCGCTGCCACCCGACAGTCGGCTGCCGAGTTAACTACTCCAGCTCAAACACCCGCACGATCCGCGGCGAGCCGTAGTCCGCGCCGCCCGTCATTACCAGCACATTGTCCGCCGCCTCGAACTCTCCTTCGCCATGCGTATGCCCGCAGAGCACGGTCAGTTTCTTCCCGGGCTGGGCATCCATGATCTCGAGGATCGCATCTCCCATCACCTTGGAAGTGAAGTGCGGCGACCACTGCTCGTTCGAGATCCCCCCTTCGTGCCAACACGCGCCCAAAAACGGCGGCACGTGCGTCACCAGCAGCACCTCGTCGTGCCGCGCGAGCGCCTCGGGCAGCACGCGGCGAATGTGC
>JBGSKX010000040.1:0-9915 GCA_041741015.1 Pirellulales bacterium | reverse complement strand
TGGCCGGCAACGCCCGCGAGCCGCACGAGCCCGGGCCGCCGGTCGTCACCGAAGAGCAGCTTCGGCATGAGCTGGGCCTCGCCTTCGAGATCCTCGACCTGCGTGAGTTCCGTTTCGACGAAGCGCCCGGCGCCCCGGTGCAGTTTCTCGGGTGGTCCTGCCTCGTCGAGAAGCGCTAGCGACCGAAGGTGAGCGTGTGTGCGCGGATTTGGGACCTGTCAGCAATTGATTTACCATACGCATGGCCGCCAATCGTCCGCTCGCCAATCACGCAATCTCGAACCAGGAGGTGTGTCGATGAAATCGCGAAACGTCATGCTGCTCGTGTTTGCCCTGCTAATGCTCCCCGGCGCCGGGGCGATCGCCGCCGACAAGCCGGCAGATGCTGTGCTCGGCAAGTGGTGGTTTCCCAAGAAGAACGGCCAGTTCGAAATCACGGAGTCTGCTGGAATCTACAAGGGCACGGTCGTCGCTTACGACGATGCCGTAGCGCTCGACAAGAACAATCCCGATCCCGAGCTGGCCAAGCGCAAGTTCATCGGCATCGACATGCTGAGCAACTTCAAGTACGACCCGGACGAAAAGCAGTGGCTGGGCGGCACGATCTACGACGGCGACAGCGGCAAGACCTACAAGTGCACGATGTGGTTTGAACCGAACAAACCCGATGAGCTCTACGCTCGGGGCTACATCGGCATCGCGCTCCTGGGCCGGACCGAAGTCTTCAAGCGTGTGACGGCCGCGGACGAACAGGCCGCCGGGCAAGCGAAATGAGCACAGTGGTTCGCGCGCGAGGCACGTTCCGGCATTAGCGGGCGGACGCCAGAACGGCCCGCCGTTGACGCTGGCGAGGTTATTCCCCGAGCCCGACCCGACATTCATCAACTCCTTCTGCCATCGGCCTGCACTCGCGTCGTACGCAACGTCTTCGACGATCGCGAAGCCGTCGATGCGGCTGCCAGAGTAGGAGGTGGTTGTCGAGGGACCCGCACCGCTGCTGGCGAAAGTTGTGGCGAAGGCTGTAGGGGCAGCGGCCAGGGGAAGCGTGAATATCAGTACGCGAATCAGGCGAAGCATGGCGGTGACCCTCCAGGGTGGATAGTGCGATTCATGAGCTACCCGTGAACAGGGCATGAGGTTGTTGGGAAAGCAAACGCGAGCCTAGCTGTTAGACCTGGAACAATGAAAATCAAACGCCACAGCGCTGTCGCCGCAACCATATAAAGCTGAACATAAGCGATGCCCAGCAAGCCAGCGCGAGCGTGCTGGGTTCCGGGATCGAGTAAGCATTTCCGACGATGCCGGCGTCCGCAGAGTTGGCCGTGTAGCCATTCGGCACATTGAAAACGGGGCCATTGTTGACGAATTTCAATGTGTCACCGAAGCTAGCCATCGCGCTGGAATTGAATACTTCTCCAGCAAAACCGGCTGCGTAGATCCTGGAGAGGAGTCGAACCTCTAACGAGAAAGGCACGTTCGCAAGCACCGTAAACGAGGGGCTGGCAAATGCGCCCGATCCGTGCCACAGACTCAGGGTGCCGTCCGCGGTGAGCGAAGGAGTGATCACGCCGCTCTGATACTGGAGATCACGCTGTTGGTAACCGCCACCAACGTAGACACCATTAGCATAAAAGCTCACCTCAACGCGACCTCTGGCAAGCAGGTATTCCAGGGAAGTCGCTACCGGGGCAGCCAGGCTCACAAATCCGTCGAGCAACATGTTGACCGATGCGGTGACGGAGCCGGCTGGCCCGCTCACCACGACATCGTCATACGTCGCAGCCGCAAGACTGTTAGCTCTTACTGTGTTGGTTCCAATGCCGAAGCCGCCCCGAGGGGCGTCCTGACTAATCTGACCGAAAGCGCGGCTGCCAAGGCCGGCGATTCCAGCGAAGGCAGCGGATTCCAGATGGTAGCCGGTGGATGTTGCTGTCGGTGCGAGCAAGGTAGCAGTAACCTCACGTCCGAGACCGGCTGGATTCAGGGTCGATTCCTCAAAGAACTTCAGAGCGCCCGGATCCGATCCAAAGTGCAAGGATCCCTCGACCCGAAAGGTACCGCCTGCTACGGGAACAGCAGCGAAGACAACAATGCAACAAGCCAGGAGCAGATTCGCGGTCCTTCGAGGTGCACCAGGGTAGAGAGACAAGTACTTATGCGAATGAGTCCGCACCATAGTCAGTCGGGCCAAGTTCCCCTTGGAAGCGAGATTGAAACGCCTGTGCATCAGGGGGCTCCTTAGCTAATTTCGCGAACTTGCGTAGCATCGAGATCGAGTTGCGGCGAGGAACAGTCCGAAGCCACAAATCGCTAGCGAGAACATCACCACTGCACTCGGCTCCGGAACCGGCATGAAGGCGAGGAAGGAAGGTTCAGCCAGGCCGGTCGTGGCGAAGACGCCCTCGAACGCGCCGGTGACGCCGTCATACCTGAGAATCTGGTTCGTGAACGCGCTGGCGACGAACAGATCGCCGCCGGGGCCGAACGTCAGGCCGAACGCTCCGTCAAGACCGCCGCCAGAGGCGAAAACGCCCTCGGACGTGCCGGTTGTTCCATCGAAGCGAAGCACCTGATCAACATAGTTCGTAACGAACAGATCGCCTTCAGGACCAAATACGAGGTCGAACGGTCCGTTCTGTCCACCCAGCCCGCCGCCGGAGGCGAATACGCCTGCGAATGCTCCGGTGACACCGTCGTAGCGCAGCACTTGACCTGTGAACAAGCTGGCGACAAACAGGTCGCCGTCGGATCCGAAAGTCAGACCGGCCGGAGCGTCCAGCCCGCCCTCCGATGCGAAGACACCTTTAGCTGCGCCGGTGACGCCGTCGAACCGTAGAATCTGGTCAGAGTAATAGCTGGAGACGAACAGGTCGCCACTGGTACCGAAGGCCATGCCAAATGGGCCAGCCAACCCGCCGCCCGAGGCGAAGACGCCAGCGAACGCGCCGGTGGTGCCGTCGTAGCGTAGCAATTGGTTCGAGCCCGGACTCGCCACGAACAGGTCGCCGCCGGGGCCGAACACTAAACCGGTCGGTTCCGAAAGCCCGCCGCCTGTAGCGAAGGTGCCATCCGCTATGCCGGTAGCGGCGTCGAAGCGCATCACCTGGCTGGGGAACCGGTTTGAAACAAGCAAGTCGGCGCGAGATACGCCAGCCAACAGATCGACGTGAACGAGCAACGCACTGATAAACAGGAGGCCGGCAGCGCGGTACGGCCCGCTGGGACGTGTCATTTTTGGAAGCAACATCGTTAGGCTCCGGATGAACAACAGAATCTTTAGTGGCGACGCCCTCCGTGACGCTCCGAGCACAGGCTCATTTGGAGCAAGGGGATCGCTCGTTCACCCCCTTCGCGAGACAGTGCGATGCGGGCTGCCAGGTCGCGCAAAGAATCTGGAATAATTTCAGATTCAGCGCTGCTTAGCGTTAGTTTGAGAATTCGAAGAGACCAGGGACAGACCGCACTCAGGCGTTAGACTCCGGGCGGCAAGTCCAATGCCTGGATGAGCTGAGGACCCGAGACCGGCGCCACCCGACGCCGTTACCCATCGAGCGAACTTGGGTGCCACGGGTGCTGCGCAGCAGTCACCCGTGCACGTTGCGACCTAAAAGATCTCGTGCTGCCACTGCCAGAAGAGCACAGGTGAGCCGCGCTCACGGCCACCTGTGACACCCTGATCCATACGGCACGCACGAATCTCAGCAAGAAAAGGGTTAACGGTGTAGGGTGCCACCTGGACCGCATCTTGCCAGAAATAGATAGTCCAGCACAGTTCCAGGCGCAAGGCCACCAGGTCGCGACGCTCCGCAAACGCAACAGAACTGGTCTGTGGCACCGCGTCGCGAAGTGGACCTGACGCTAGTAGGTGGACTTATACATGAACGGGTAAAAACGGCGGTAGATCATTGAAGACACACACTCCACGCGACGTTCGTGTGCTCAAAATCCAGGATCCAACTCGGCCAACAGCTTTTCGGCTTCCTGTTGGATCAATTCGCTGATGGCAAGGTCGTGCCAGTCAGAATCGATTACGAGTCGCTTCTTTGCTGAATCCTGCGCGCTCATGAGGATCACTTGCCCCCGCTCAAAGTCGGACTGTGCCTCTTCGTACTGATTTAGAGACGACAATGACATGGATCGCATAAAAATCGCCTGAGTATTGCGGAACCACACATTGTCAGATTCCTTTGTCAATACTTTGTCACACCACTCGATGCATACCTGAAATTCGCCTCGGCGAAAGGCAGCCATGGCGTTTGCTACCTGCGCGTAGGGCATCCCCCAGTGGTGCTCGTCGAGCTTGACGGAAAATGCTGCCATCCGGCTCGCTGCGTCCAGATCCTCACCAACAACAGGCAACAACAGACAGACCTTGGCCGTTCGTTCGGCCCACATCGGGTCGGTCGTATCAGCATGACGTGCGAGCAGCTTCCGGCGCTGCGCGGTATAGGCAGCCTCGTCACCCGCGCGCGCCAGTAGGGCTGCGACTTGAAACTGAAGTACGTCGTCTTCTGGCCGTAGTTCTGCAGCGCGTATAGCGTCAGGTACCGCCGCAGTCCAATTAGATCCGCTAATGCTCGTTTCCGCACGACCCCAGGTCGTCCAGAAGCATTTGAGCTCTGGGTCGGCCGTGCTCAACGCCCGACCGATCGCCGCCACATCGACGTTCGATGGTAGCGCCTGGTTTTCAACGCCAAGTGCTGATTGCCGCTCGCGACGAAAGCTGCGGAGATCCCGATTCTCGGGAGCGTATTTGGCCATCCACAGGGAGGCCGCGAGGAACCACTGCTTGGCCCGTTCGTGCTCGTTTCGCTCCGATTCGCAGATTGAAAGACCGAACCAGCCGCACGCGGTCCCACCGTCGATCTCCATCGCTTTGTAGAATGCCCCTACGGCTTCATCCCATTTGCCGAGCCGGCACCGGGCTACCCCGAGCGTTTCCCAATATCGGCCAGCACTCGGCTGCAGTGTCACGGCTCGTTCAGCGAGTGCACAGGCCGAGCTAGCCTTACTCGCATTGATTGGCGAGTTGACGACTCGAGACCAGGCAGCATTGTTGAACGCTGCAGTAACTTCACCGCGGAGATGTGGACTAATCTGAAACGAACTCGGGGCACGTTCACATTCGACAATCAGCCTCTCCCACGCCGCAGTGGCCTCTTGGCGTCGGCCCTCGCTCTGAAGTGCGCTGGCAAGAAAATCACCCGTAGAGATCAGATACGCAAGGTACTCGCCGTTGGCTGGATAGTCTTTGTGCAGCTGAGTCAGCACCCGCTGCGCCTCGGCATAGTGTTCACATCGCTGGGAACCCTTAAGAATGCCTCCCAGCATTCGCGCCGAGTGCATCAGTCGTATCTGATACTTGGGTTCCTCGGGAAACTCTGTGGCCAGTGTACGACACAATTCAAGGCACTTATGAAAAGCCGACTCAGCGGGCTTCGAGTCGCCTGCGAATAGGAACTCATCACCAAACTGCAAGAACAAGTCACCAAGCTGATTCAGGGAATCTACATTAGCCCAGCGCTGCTCTGGTGTCTCGACCACAGCATCACCGTGTCGCAGCAGCGCAGCGAAGCGTGACGCCATTTCACTGCGAAGTGATCCAAGTGCACTGTCGGTCCGCCCGACTTGGCGGGACATTCGAACGTGGTGCGCGGCACTCCTTAGATATCGATAGGTGTAGTCTGGCACGCCTGGAAAATCCGCGTCCAGTTTTCTGGCCAGGTTGAGTTCCTGTAAATAAAGTTCGTCCGCCTTGGCAATCTGGCCAGCCGCTTCGGATGCCTTGGCTCGTTCATCGATTAGGTCGATCCGAGCGCTCTGGAAACGGGGCACACGCGGAAAACGGGAAACCAATTCCTCAGACATTTGGTCATAGCGATTCTTGTAAGTGTTTGCCTTTCCGGTGTCACCAGTGCGCCGCAGCCAATAGACCGTGTCTGCCAGCGTTTCCTGGAGACTGTCCGGGTAATCCGGTACATCCGGATGCGCCCGGCAGAGCCCCTCCCACAGCGCGATCGATCGATCCGCTATTTCAAAGGCTTCCTTTTGCAATGCCTTGTTGTCCTCTACGTAACCCCTCCTCATTCTCCAGTTCGCTTTTGCAGAGTATGCGGCGGCAAGGTCACTCTCGAACCCGACAGTAGTCGGATACTGACTATGAAGCCCTTCCCAGAGGTTGACCATCTTTGTGAGAGTGCGGTCCACCTTCTTTTCATCTTTCGGGCCAACGTCCTTCCCGCGTCCCCGTAGTGGTTTCCAGTACCCAGCCAGCCGAATCTGTTGCAACTTGTCATTGGGAAAATCGCGACGCAGTCGCTCTACACAGTCGAGACCCGCGTCAATCGAATTGATGCAGTCATCACTGCGATCGAAATCACGATAGACCGGAGCAATCCTCAATCGTGCAATGGCCAAATCTACTAAGAGTGCAGGATCGTCAGGACGTAGCTTTAGAAGTCCCTCGTAGTAACGAACAGCAGCTTCCAGCAGATCCTTTCGTAAAGGCTGAAAACTTGGAACGTCGAACAACTTGTCTTGGCTGACTAGACCAAAGAACTCTTCTACTGCGGCGCGGGTGCGTTCGAGGTGTGCTTCGGCGTCTTTGCGAGCGGATGTTTCAGATACGAGGGATCGTGCGACGACCCGCTCGGCGCGCATCGCGCGTATGGCCTGCCAAGTGCTAGCTGCGGTGGCTAGCAAAAGCGTGGCCAGGATTGCGGCCGCAGTCGAGACTGCAGCTTTATTGCGCTTGGCGAGTTTGCGCATCTTATAGGTGATTGAAGGCGGACAGGCCTCGACGGCTTGGTTGTGTAGAAACCGGCCAATGTCCGCAGCCAGAGAGTCGGGTGATTGGTAACGCCGATTGCGGTCTTTGTCCAATGCCTTCATGACGACCCAATCGAGTTCGCCACGCACCATTCGATTGAGCTGCGATGGCTCCAAACCTCGGTTAGCCGCGATTAGCGGGAGCCCTTCTGCGGTGCTTAAGCGAGTGCTTGGTTTGGGTGGCTCTTCCTCGCGAACTATTCGCAGCATCTCATCAAACGCTGCCGCGCTTAGTCGATCCCGTCGATGTGGAGTCGAACCGGTCAAGAGCTCGTAGAGCAGCACACCCAGAGAGTAGATGTCGCTGCGGGTATCGACCTCCAATTGGTTGAGTTTGGCCTGCTCGGGACTCATGTACTCCACTGTCCCGACTAGCTGTCCGAATTCCGTGAACATCGTCTTGTCGGTCAGTCGCTGAGCGATCGCCTTCGCCACGCCAAAGTCAATGACCTTTGGCACGGCTTGGTCGTCGTACTCGGCCACCATGACGTTAGAGGGCTTGATGTCTCGATGGATGAGTCCCCTTTGATGGGCATGCTGCAATGCGTGGCACACCGGTAACAACAGCTCCAGCCGTCCACGGAGCGACAATCGCTTCTGATCGCAGTACGTCGTGATCGGCACGCCCCTTACAAGCTCCATCACAAAGTAAGGGAGACCACTCTCGGTTGCCCCGGCGTCGAGCACTTTCGCGACATTGGGATGATCCATCAGCGCCAGGGCCTGCCGCTCGGCCTCGAAACGGGCGATCACCTGGCGGGTATCCATTCCCGGCTTGATGATCTTTAGTGCCACCGTGCGCTGGATCGGTACGGACTGCTCGGCCATGAAGACGACGCCCATGCCGCCTTCGCCAATTTGCTGTAAGAGCTTGTACGGGCCGATAACCGTTCCGGGCCGTTCGGATAACAGCGGCTGATCCACCGTGACGCCGAGACCGGCAGGTGGCCTGTCGAGGATAAAGCTCTCCTGGCGTTCATGTGCGACTAACAGGCAGTCGACCTTGGCGCGCAGCGCCGGGTCCCCACAGCATGCTCGGTCCAAGACCATCGGTCGTTTCGATGGCTCGACGCTTAAGGCTTCGATGAATATATCGCGCTCGCGCATAAGTCGGTTCTCGCACGAATTGACGGCGTTAGTCTCCGTGAGGCAGTGCGAGGTTTAGCTTCGCTTCGCGCAACGAAAGCTGATTTCCCACGCCGCTCTGCGGTGGCCGTGAACTTAGGACACCTCGACCTCTCGGCGCAGCCAGGCCCGGGCGTAGGACCAGAGAAAATCGGCTTTCCGCGGAGAGACGCCGAGAATTTCCGCTGCCTGGGGAATCGTCAGACCGGCAAAGTAGCGAAGCTTGACTAGCTCAGCAGACTGAGGGTCCTGCTCGGCCAGACGCTGTAGCGCTTCGTCGAGGGCAAGCAGGTCCTCCTCGACTTCGGGGGCAGCGACTTCGGACAGCGCCCCCTCTTCGCGAACGCGACCGCCTCCATGTTTGATCCGGCCTCTTCGTCGCGCCTTTTCAACAAGGATTCGCCGCATGGCTTCCGCTGCGGCTCCAAAAAAGTGGCCGCGGCTGTGCCAATTCCGCGGCTCATCAGAGTCAGGTCCAATCAGCCGCAGATAAGCTTCGTGCACCAAAGCAGTCGCTTGTAGTGTTTGGCCGGGCTTCTCGTGGGCCAGTCTGGCCGCGGCGAGCTTGCGAAGCTCATCGTAGACGAGCGGCAGCAGTTTATCCGCAGCGGCAGGATCGCCTTGCTCGATCTCTGAAATGATCTGGGTGACATCGTTCATGATGCCCCAGTATAGCTAGCTCTGGCGAGCAATCTCTATGGCGAGAAGAATGTTCGTGCGCCGGACAGACATTTTGCTGCTAATACTGGTCGCCGAGGGGCTATCGGCCACTGATTGTGTTGGATAGCGGAGCACCTGGTGATTCCACTTTGTGTGTGGCCCCACCTACGCGATATGGGTGCTCGCCGTGTGCGACCTCAAAATCTGAGATCAACATTGTTCCGCATGTTCTGGGCGCATCCGCCACGTGCCGTTGCCCGAGCGCAGAAAAAATCACCCTCTCGGTCACCTCTTGACCACAAGTGTGGCTGGCTTGTCGCGCAAGTCGCTTCTGCTCGCCGCGCAGCGCTGCGCACAGCGCACACCGCCCACGTGTCTACCAGCTCTAGAAATCAGGCCAGGATTTCGTTTAGGGTAAGGTCACGACAACAGGTAGAGACCGCATCATGCCGACGACCAACGCCCGCTTACTTGAGAACCTGGAGAAGCCGCACAGCACGCACGCCCTCGCTCGGGCCCCGCAAAGCCTTTGCCGGGGCGTGTGTGTGCGCCCGAAACATGCTTTGCGCGCGTTTCTAAATCCACACACCCCAAAAATGCGCACGCAAAAAACAGCCATCCGAATCGTCGTGAGGCTTGAGACCCGAGGTTTCTGATGACGGCCTGTGGCCGCGTTCGTTTATGAAGGTTCGGGAAGAACTTCTCCCAGCTCTTTGAAAATTCGACCCTCTGCCTTTTCCCTCTGCGAACCTACGCGCCCTCAGCGGTTCATCATGCCGCCTTCCGCGCGCAAAGAGGCCGCTAGCTCTCCGCACGGTCCGCGAATTCGGAAAAGTCGCCGGATTCGCTGCATTTCGCCAGCCCGCCGCGCCGATCTGATAGACGGCCCATAACCCTTTGGGCTAGTGCTGTTTGCCAGCACATCGCTCGCTCGGATCACCGGATTCGGATTCGCACGCTTCGGAAGTACTGCCATGTGGTGCAAAAACTGTCGTCAGGATACGCCCGGCATTCGCGCGGCCGACAAGCCGGGAATGCGTTGCGGACGTTGCGGCAATGCCCTCGGGGCAGAGCCCACGGGCGGCGCGCGACCCACGCACGACGCCAGCCATCCGGCGGAGATCGGGCTCGACCTCGGCGGGGCGCGGGCCACGGCCACCAGCTTCGAAGACTGGCAGATCGATCAGAATGTGCGTTCGCTCGAAGCGCGGCTCGGCACGCATCGCCGCCGCGACTCGGGTCCGCACTTCACGCCGCCTGCCAGTCGCGAACCGGTGTATCGCTTCGACGCCGCGCACACCC
>JBGSKX010000039.1:0-6294 GCA_041741015.1 Pirellulales bacterium | reverse complement strand
GGCGTTCGCAGCAGTCTCCGCGGCACTGGCGTTTGTCGCGGCCGTCGAGGCGTTTGTCGCGGCCGTTGACGCACTGCTGGCAGCTGACGCAGCTGACGCAGCAGCGGTAGCGAGGTTAGCTGCCGTCGCTAGACCGTTCTGGATTGCCGTGATTGCGTCAGCGGCGAACTTGACTGCAGCAAGGGCGTTGGCAGCGATCTTTTCGGCCGTAATTGCGTTGTCGGCCAGCTTGGCTGCACTGATCGCGCCGTCGGCTAGCTTTGCGTTCGTGATCGCATTGTCGGCGATCTTCGCGGCGGCAACTGCGCCGTCAGCCAACTTGGCGGAAGTGATCGCTCCATCGGCAATTTTGGCTGCTGCGATTGCTCCATCAGCCAGCTTGGCGGAAGTGATGGCATCGGCAGCGATCTTCGCGGCCGTGATGGCGTCCGAAGCGATCTTAGCGGCAGTGATTGCGTCCGAAGCGATCTTAGCGGCAGTGATTGCCGCATCGGCAAGTTTAGCTGCAGTGATCGCCCCGTCCGCGATCTTGGCGGAAGTGATCGCGTCTGATTCGATCTTGGTGTCCGTGATCGCGCCGTTCACAAGGCCCATTTCGCTGCCGACGATTGCAGCGCCGCCCGTTGCCCCGGGAGCAACCACGAGCATGATCTCGACGCCAATAATGATAACGTCGGTGGCCGTTCCTCCGAACAGGACGCTCGTCGCTCCGGTCGCGAACGCCTCATCCGGTGAATCCAGCTGGAAGTACCCGTCGTCAATCGGCTCGACACCGCCGTTCGAGTGCGCCTCAGTCAGCGACGCCTTTGCGACCGGCGTGATCGTCTGCTTAGCCTCACCAGGTCGCTGATACCACAGCGCAAGACCGGCAGTGTCGTGGCTGATGTCCACGGGCTCACCGGTAGCGGAGTCCATAGCCCGCAGTGAGTTAATCCGCTGATCGGTCGAGCTGTAGTTGATTTGCCGCATTAGGGGGCTCCGTGGTAGTGCATCGACATCAATGTGGGTTTGCGAAGTATCTTGAGTAGCTCGCTTTGAGCTAGTGCTTCCCACGTTCCGCTAGTGGCTGCGTATATTCGAGTTTCAACACGGAACCGAAACACCTCATCAGCTGCGGCATTCGCTACCGCGATGCTTCGCCAGTAGATTCGCCGGCCAGTTGGCGTCCCGAAAATCTCGGCCGTCGGTGCCGGAGAGTAGTCATTTCCTCGTGTAAGCACCGTCAGGACCATCTTTTCGTTGGTCGAATCGAATTGAGCGGCCGCCGGCGCGGCGGTGCCGGTTTCGTCGTCCGAGCCGTCGCCGGGGACGGTGCCGCTGGCGATGACCGCCGCATCGGCGTCCATGAGGATGTAGGCCCCGAGATTAAGATTACGGCCCGCGCGGATCGGATATGACAAAATGACATCCTCACCGTCGTTCTTGCGAGTGATCGTCACATCTTCGGTGAACTTTTTCCCTTGTGCAGTGATCGTCGAGTCGAGTGAGAACGATGGCCCGCTCTCAGAGACTTGCCGGCGAAACGCGACGGAGTGCTGCCCCTTGTACTGACCGCCATCGACCACTGCACCTTGCGACACGCCATCGACCCAGACCTCGGTGCCACTCAAGACCTCCGGTGTTCCGCCAACGTCTACGGCATGGACAGAACCAAACGTATCGTTGTTGTCGAGACGGTAGACCGACCCTTCAGAGCCTTCCACAGCGATAACTAAATAGCCTTCGTGCCGGTGCTGCATCGAAGAATAGCCGTACAGCGGTTCGAGCTCACAGCGGTACGTCGGCGTTTCTAGGACGGCGCGACCAGTGATGCTGCCGACCGGATTGTGCGCATCCCATTCGGCCTCTTGTTCGGGTGTCGGCGGTGCGGTCCCGATCCACATTTCATAGATGCGGCCAGGGAGAGGCGTGTTGACAGACAGTCGATTGCCGATGTGCGGTACGCCCGTATTACCCGTGCCTAGAGCCGTCGTGCGCGTCCCGAAAATCTTCGTGCCGTGATCGAGCTGAGTCCAGCATTGACCGATCCCGTTGTCGAACTTGGCTTTGTAGACGTGTGGCAGATCGTCGTCAGGAACGAGATCGGTCGTGAGCATTCCGATCGCGGTCGTGCTGCCATTTAGGATTGCGTTCTGTAGGGCTTGCGTGCCCGCAATGGTAAAGCGAATGCCGACCGCGTTGCTTAGGTTACTAGTGTCGAAGAACACCCGCGTTCCCGAGCCGAGCGAGGCATCCATGCACCAGCGACACATGAAATAGCACTGCCCCTGCTCGTGCATCACCTTGGCATAGGCTTCGCCGCCAACGAGCCGCAGGTATCGCGCGATCGCACTGATCGTGCCGAACTGCACAGCGCCGTCTGAGGCAAGAGTCGGACGGCGGTCAGTCGCTGACGACGGCGCACTCCAAAACAGCGAGTCGACTCCCATCTCAACCGCACCGACAAAATTACCGACCCCCGCAGGCGTACCGCCGACCGTGTCCTGCCAGAACGAGCCCGGGTAGAGCGCGTAACTGGGCAGATACATGAGGACGTTGTCCCAAGTTCCTGGATGCTGCGTGTAGGCCATTTGCTTGCGTTCTTCGTGTTAGCGATCTAGTCGTCAGAAACAGATCGGCCGCGCGGGGTGATGCTACTGGCGAGGGCTGCGCCATCGAGGTCGTAGAGCAGCTGGCGAAGGAGCTCGACCGAGCCATCCTCACCAAGGCCACCCGATCCCTTGCGGATGAGCACGAGCGCCCAGTGGTCCGCATCGGTCGTTTTGTCGATATAGCGGTCGGCACGAATCAGATCAGCAACGTCGCGCCATGTGATCTCGTTGCCATCTTCGTCCAGGTCGATGATGCCGACACCCACGATCTCGCTCGTGGTGATGTCATGGATGCAGAAATTAAGCGACACCGGGAGCACGGCTGGTGTCGGCACGGTGAATCGGTATCGCGCGAGCGCGTCGGTCAGGGCATCCGAGCCGGCAGCGGCAACGCGATAGTCGGCGACGGTCGCGAAGTTTTCGAGAACGCCGTTGCCGGAGCGGAGGTACTGAGCGCCGCTCGAGAAAACGACGCGCAGGTTCGAGTTGCCGCTAGGGCCTTCACAATAAACGGTAGCCATGCGTGGTTCCTAAGCAAAGTTCTCGAAAGCACTGAGGTTGACGGTCGTCACGTCGTAATCGCCGCAGGCAGAATTGATTTCAGTAAGGTATTGGCTCAGGTCATCGCCGATGAACGCGCCGTGGTGGCAGTATGCGACAATCGGCGCGTCGTTCAGCAGGAAGCAAACCGCGCCACCGGAGTCACCGCTGACGATGTCGCCCGTGAAGCTCATCCCCGGTTCCACTAGCGACGGACCGCCGCGCACGTCGAAGGCCGGATAGCCTCGCTGCTCCGAGAAGTCTCCGGTTCCGTAGAGCCGAAACGCGTAGCCTCGCCCGGCCTTGTTCTGAGTGAACATGGGGAGCTGCGATGCGAAGGTGACGACACTGCCGGGATAGACCGATGATCCGTAGGGATTGCCGACATAGTCACGCCAATCGGCTGGCAGGAGCTTCGCGGGCACGATGCCCTCGGGCAGTTCTTCGTCATATTCCGCGATCGCCATATCCCGGGTGCTGTTGACGCGAGTGCAGTCGACCACCGTGCGCTCGTGGCAGACGTTATCCGCTGTCACGAAATGACTGGTCGCTCCGACCGAGAGCCTGTAATGCCATGCGTGAAGTAAATGCTTGGGCGTGACGAGGATCCCGCCTCGCTCTGGCGTTTGCTTGTGGCTGTGCGCGGCGGGGAATGGAGTTAGGTCCAGTCCGTGGCCCCAGAAGTCCACATTGCGAACGTAGGTTTTGCCCGCGAAGTTGATCGACGTGTAGTACGACGTCGACTTACCATCGACCAGCAGCGGTTCAAGATTGTCGGCAGACGCCCGAGCGAAAGTGCCGGTCTTGAAGCCCGTTAGCACGGTCGTTTCCGCACCAGTCTGCCGTGCGCAGGTCACGTTGATTTTCCGGCCCAGCAGCGGCGAGCGGGCGACGATCGTGCAGACGCCGTCCGTGACGCGAGTCACCTGGCCCAGTACGTTCACTGTACCGATGTTTTCATGGAGACTCCGGAAGGTCACGTTCTCGACATCGCCGACGACCGGCTGCACGAATACCTGCCCGGTCGAGTCCACAGTTGCCGCCTCGAACACGTCCAGCTCGGAATCGTCGATCACCGTGGATGACGATGAGCCCGGCGTGACGACGGTCTCATACGGCAAGACCTGAACGTCGAACCGATATTCACTCAGGCGTGGTGTGCGGATTGCCATGCGTTAGCTCCAGTCGGCATCTTCGACGTTGTAGGGCGTGCCGAGATTGTTCGTGATGCCGGAACCAGTGTCGATTCCGTTGGCGCCCAGCATGTTGTGCCCCGCCGAGATCGTGGCCGACTCGTAGTAGCCGATCGAGTAGGGACTGCCCGTGCCCGTGGCCCGCAGGCGGTTGAAGTAAAATCGCCCGGCCGTGCCGGCATGGATGGCTGGCTGGCTATTGCGGGTGCAGGTGACCTGACTGTGCTCGACCAGGCCGCGATTCAGGATGCCGATACGAGTGCCGGCCACGATGCAGCGGCGAATGATGCCCGTAAACACGTTGGGGGCGGTATTGGCGCCACCCTCAGGCGTGCCGCCGAAAGCGCCGCCAGTGAGCGCGGTGCTCTGCGTACCGGCGATCTCGCATTGCTCGAACGTGGCCGAAACCGTAAGGGCGATGGACGACGTTGGTGACGCGGTATTAAACGCTGAAAACAAGTTGCAACCGACGATCACCCTCACGCGACGATAGACGCCGCCGAAAGCTGTCACCGCGGCATTGAAAGCCGTGGTGTAGTTATTGTTGGTAGTGTTTTCAATGTCCACATCTTCGATTACAAGGCCAGTGTTCGTGGCCGAGTAGCTGCCGCCCGCACCCGCATTGAAGATGATCGCCCCGACGTTGCCGCTTCCGGTCTGGTAGTTGTAGATCGTAAATTGCTTGAGATGGATATTGTCCTGGTCGATCGTGATCTGGTAAGAGCGGTCGGTCACGATCCGCGTGCGTCCAGTACCGGCGCCGATCAGGTGGACGTACGGAGTGTCGAGGTTCAGGTCGAGCAGGGCCTCCTTGAGACTGAACACGCCTTCGCCCACCACGAGGTAAGCCGGATTCGTGGCGCTGATCGCCGCCCCGTTCGGCGTGAGGGCCTTGGCCTGCGTGTAGGCAGCGACTAGGGCCGTGCCATTCTCGGCGGCCGTTCCGTTGGCGGACACGAACACGCGCGAAAGCGTACTCCCTCCGCCGCCACCACCCACGGACACGCCGCCGTTCGTTTCGCCGTCACCGCAGCGAATCTCGTTGGTGTCGCTGGTGACGGCTAGTTCAGCTTCGGCCAGCACGATGCCCGCCAGTGTCGCCGCGGTTTCATAGCGAACCATGATCGGCTGGTCGATGTTGCCATCTTCGTTCAGGCCGGCATAGCCGCCCGGCTGATCCTTTTCGTCGGCCTGCTGCGCGCTGTTAAGGAGCGTCACTTGCGCGAGAGTCATGCCGCCGACTGGTGCTGCTTGGGCCATCGTCTACTTGCCTCCATGCGGGTGCTGATACTGGCAAGTGATCGACTTGCGAATTTCGGCCAGTTCGGTGCGATAGACATCGCGGTCGGCTGCTCGCTCCGCGCGGTCGAGCTTGCGGTCGGCGGCGATAGACTCGAATGCCGCCTCGCGGTCGTCACGCTGATCCTTCACAATCTTGGGGATCGTGCGAGTGAGCGTGTGAAAGAGTAGATAGATGAGCGCACCGACAGCGCTGATATTCGCCCACTCGGCGAGAGCGGGCTCATTTGCCGTTGCGGACACCTGACCGAGGATGCGAAATGCTCCCCCGGCTAGTGCTGCAAAAATCCAGGCTTTATCCACGGTCACGGGCCTCATTGCCCTTTCCAACCCCTTCTCGCCGATCCCATCCGTGGGAAGCGGCTGACGCACTACTCAGTTAGCAATACTTGATCGCCCGGTACAACTTCGAGCTCGTAGCTCTTGCTGTTGAGCTCGTCGAGCTGCTGTTTCAATTCGCCTAACGCATCGCCGATCTTCTTCTCAGCGGCACTCGCATCGGGCCGCATAAAGTAAGCGGTCACCGCGCCCGTGCCACCGGTCAGCGCCATGATCGCCGCCGCCTTAGCGATCCACGGCAGTACCTTTTTCGCGGTCGCGACGCCGGGGATCGGCGGCAGTTCGTCAGGAACCTCCTCGCGCGACGGCATCCTGATCGTGACCGGCGGCGC
>JBGSKX010000038.1:0-17626 GCA_041741015.1 Pirellulales bacterium | reverse complement strand
GGGTGCGATCGCCGCGGCCGAATCGCTGCGCGCCGATACGCTCGAGCGCCGCGACCAGGTCTTCCAGGCGAACGGGCTGCGGCAGAAATTCCTTCACGCCACTGCGCATCGCTCGGAGGATCAGGTTGCCGTCTGTCGACGAGCTGATCACGACGATGGCGCACTCGGGCGAGGTCTCGTGGAGCTGGTTGACCAGCTCTAGGGCTTTCTCGGGATTCTGATTGAGCGAGACGATGCCCACGTCGGGATGGGTCTGGGCCACCACGTCGGAGAAAAACTCATAGCGCGAGCACTCAGCCTCGAGCCAGACGGTGTCCATTCCCAGCAGCGTGGCCTTGAGAGCCTCGCGGGAACTGTCGACCGGGTCAACGATAGCCAAGCGCAGGACGTTGCTCATGAATGTTCCGTCTCGTCCAAGCAGATTCCTGGCTGGCGGTTGAGCCCCTCGGACCGCCAGCCTGTTGTCGCCGTAATGATCACGGGAAGCCCGCGACCCTTACTTCTTTACCTCATAGCCCAGGGGGCCGATGAAGCCGGGTGGCGAGGAATTGGCGTTTGCCGAGCGCGGGCTGGGTGGACTTTGCCCGGGGGACGGATTGTAGGGACGAGTCCGGGCGGTGACGGGCTGCCCGGGGGGAATTCGCCGAGAACTAGGAGCCATCTGCGACTGTCCCGCCGGCTGGCCAACGGCCCGGTCGCTGATCACGACCTCGCCCGGCCGGACGGCAGGACCACGATTTTTGACCTGCGGATCGGGCACCGGTTGCTGGTCGCCAGGCGGCATCGGCACGGGGCGTCCGTCGGCGGGAGGCGCGGGAACCTGTTCCGGACCGAAGCCGCCTTCCATGCCCGGGCCATCCATGGGACCGCCCGGCTGCATCTGGCCGGGTCCGTGACCTTCGGGACCGTAGGGCTGGACCGGCGTTTCGATGTAGCCCTTCCAGTACAGACCGCAATCGTCCGGAACTTGAGAGTTCAAACCGGGGCCGCAATTGGGTACTTGGTCGGGATCCATGGCTTCAACCAGTTCCGGCCGGACCAGGATCAGAAGTTCGACTTCTTCGACTTCCTGTGAGGTCCGGCGGAAAGCGGCGCCAACATAGGGCAGATCCATGAGCCCCGGCACGCCGCGCCGTTCGATGCGCTGCTTCTGCTGGAGCAAACCGGCAATCGCCAGCGTCTGGCCGAACTTCATTTCGACGCCGGTGTCGACGTAACGGCTGGTGAAACCGGGCACTGAGGTGCCGGCTACGAGGATACCGAGGCTTTCGTCGAGTTCGAGTACCTGCGGACGGACTTCCAGCCGCACGGAGTTCTGGCCCAGCACGATGGGCACGAAGTCGATCATCGTACCAAACGGTTTGAAGTCGATTGCGATGTTACCGAAGCCGGTGGGCTGCGGGTAAGGGACTTCGCCACCCACCTGGTAACTGGCCGGTCGGCCGCTGACGGTTACCAGATTTGGCTCGGCCATGATCTTCACGAGGTTTTCGCGTTTAAGTGCTTCGAGGAAGCCGACGAAGCCGCTGCCATCGTTGACGATGCCAAACTGCATCGTGGGTTGATTGAGGGCGCTGGTGCCAAACGAAGCTGGGCCGCGAAACAAGGCGGCCGCAGGGTTCTGCGAGATCACGCCGGCGGCCGTGGACGTAACGAAACCGCTTTCGGAAAAGTAGGCCCAGTCGAAGCCAAGGTTCTTAAGTTGCGTGCGCGAGACTTCCATCACCTTGACGTGCAGGAGCACCTGCTGGGTGCCGCCCACGACCATATTGTTGATCACCTTGGGGTAGTAGTCCTCGGCAATCCGCATGATGGTATTGACGTGGTCGGCGCGGTCGACATACCCGGAGAGGACCAGGGTCGAAGCCTGGGTGGCGTACAGTTTGATCGAGGCGGCCGGGAACTGCGACTTGAGCAGTCCTTCCAGCTCGCGGACGTCGCCGACGATGACAACATCGACGGTGTGGGTCTGGTTGTTCTTGTCCCAGAGGTTGACGGACGTGATGCCGGCCTTCTTGGCGTGGATCTGTACCTCGTTGGCCGAGATGACCGTGAAGGCCAAGAGTTCGGGATTGCCGACCTGGGCACGGGGAATGTCAGAGTCCATTGTCAGGATGCGGCTGTCGTGAACGCGCAACTCGACTTTGGTGTTGGCCGCCTCGATCTTCTGCGTGACGGCCGGGTAGTCGGGTTGGGGCTGCGACGGCTGTTGCTGCCCACGGGCAGAAAGCGTTACCGAAAGCAGGAGCGCCGCCACCAGAGCCGTACGGCCGGCCCGGCCAAATCGAAGCAGTACCATCCTTGGAATCCTTGTAGTAGCGCGACCGGTGGCGTGATTGCCGCCAACCTGGGATCACGTTCTGCCGCGACAAATCCTTTTGCCGCGTGGTGTTACCTTAAGCTGGATCCGTCTTTGCGAATGACTCGCCTCCTGGCGGGCCGCTCTCACTTCTCTCAGTTCGCTTCGTTCGAAGAGCCGGACTCATCCTGACCCGACTCGTCGAGCGACTCCCCATCCTCCGCAGGCGGTGTGGGGCTGAAGTCACTTTCACTTCCACCGTCGAAATCAATCGACGGCTGGTCTCCGCCCAGGTTGGACGGGCCTTGTTCCGTTTGAATGATCGGGAGTTGGCCGAAGCCGGGAATGTCGATTCTCACCAGTTCCGAGCCCATCATCACCAGCATCGACTGGCCTTGGCCCTGCCCCGGAAGCGGCGGCGTGGGTGGCACGGGGGCGCTGCCAGCGGCGCCGGTATGTTGCTGGTCGAGAAAGCTGGTAAGGTCCGAAGTTTCCTTCTGGGGCATTTCCTTTTCGGCCACCCGATCGCCCTTTTTCTGTTCACCGCCGAAGATGTCGCTGAGCGACGCCTCGTGATCGACGACCTGGACGTCGTCCTCGGGATTTCGCAGCACGAGCCGCAGCGTGCCGGCGATCTCCTGAGCAGCGTGCAGGATCACGGCCTGCTGGGGCGTAACCAGCAGGGCGATCGTCTTGGCAGTAATCGGCTCAGTGGTTTCGTCGCGGCTGGCGGTGAACTTACTTTCGGTTTGCGTATCGACGGCAAAGACCTTGAGGTCCTGGATCACGATCTTGGCCGCGGTGGCCTGGTCGTCGTTGCTGTTGGGATTGCGATATACGAGCACATCCACCCGATCGCCGGGCAGAATCAGGTTGCTCGAGCCGCTGACGGGATCGACGCGCACGTAAGCCACGCGGTAGCCGGGCGGAATGTCGCGAGCGGCGCCGGTGAGGTCATCGGCGCTGAGGATCTTCGAAGCCAGGATCGGTTCGCCGGCGAAGAGTTTCAAGCGAGTTCGTTTGCCTTCGACGTCTTCGAGCCGGGTGAGCGCGCCTTGCGGAATGATCTTCTTGGGCCACTCCTCGAGCTTGACGTTCTGGGCGGTGAGTTCCTCGTTGGGACGGATGTCGGCCATCGCTACGAAGACGGGTTGTTTCTCCTCGCCTTCGCCTCCCTTGGAGCGCGCGTCCATGAATTGGCTGATGCCAATCGAGGCCACGAGTCCGCAGCCTAGTGCCAACGCCAACAACAGTATTGATCTGGTGCGCATGAACCTCTCCAGACGTCCGGCCGCAGAAACCGCTAGCAGACTGGGCGATTGCAGTGCGTGCCGTCAAAGGCGCGCGCAACCGAATCAGCCCGCTTCATCGTTTCATATGGAAGATTGGCGTCCGCGGGGCGTAAACTTCAGAAAAAGCCGCGTAAAGTCTCACCCGCGTCGGGGCTTTCAAGCGGCGCGGCGGCCATCATCTCGTTTGCCAGTAACGGTTTTCGGCGTGCGCGGGTCACGCATCGCAATCTTGCACGCCCCCCCTGCGCACAGGTGGTCGGACGTGCACGATGCTGGCACACGCGCGCATCGAATCCAGCGAATCTGTTACAGCAAGCCCGCGAACGCGAAGTAGCCGATGGTGCCAATGGCGATCGGAATCCCGTACGGCAGGAGCAACATCGTGCTCTTGCGTTCGGCGGCAATTGTAGAAAGTTGTTCAGGATCGCGAATCGTAACCACTTCGGTCCAGATTGCGAGGAATTGGTAGTAGTGCTTCTTCCAGTCGCGGCGATAGAGGACCATCAGGATGGCGATAACGCCGCCGACGACAGCCGAGACGCAGAAGGCGTAGAGCGTGTCCATGGTGCCGATCCAGGCGCCGACGCCGGCCAGCAGCTTGACGTCGCCAGCGCCCATGCCTCCGATGGCATAGGCGGGGAGCAGCAACGCGAGACCGACGAGCATGCCGAGGAAGGCATAGCCCAGGCCGGCCCAGCCGCCGGTGAGCAGTCCGACGACAAGCCCGCTGAGGATGAACGGGAAGGTGAGCCAGTTGGGCACCTTGAGTTTGTAGCCGTCAATCACGGCGGCGACGATCAGGGTGATCGTGACAAACCAGAAGCGCCAGTTGTCTTGCAAGTGTTCACCAAGGGCGGTGCTGTCGAACATGTCTCCAATCCTTTCGCAGCGGAATTAAGCGAGGGGGTCACTCGGGAAGTTGGTTGGGGCCAAAGCTTGCGCCGTGGCCTCAGCTACTTAAACACTAGCTTGTTTCTGGCGGGGAAACGGGAAGCGAGACGGCGCAAAACAAAAAACCCTCGGCTTGCACGGGGGGCAAGCCGAGGGCGAGGTTCTGGTGGGACGTTTGCCGCCGAGGGCGTTAGCTGCCGATCGACTGCGAAACGTTGCTGAAGGTCGTCTTGGCGTTCGAACCGAGCGAGTTAATCGCGGTCAAACAGACGACGATGATCAGCGCGAGCATCACGGCGTATTCGACAGCCGTGGGGCCGTCTTCCGAAACGAGGAAACGTTGCAACTTCTTAGCAAGGTTCTTCATGGAATCCTCCGGTTGCGGCCGCTCGCCCCTAACAAGCGAGTAGGTACGGCCGAAAATTGTCAGCGGGGTGTTCGTCGATCACGCCTGCAACTCTCGATCGACGGTTCCCCAACGTGTTAACGAACTGCCTCCCCAAGCGAGACATAAACCGGCTTGAGCGCGCCCGAGGGCGAATCAAGCCGAGGTGATTGTTACTGTCACGCACGTCTCAACCGAGCACGGTGCACGTCACCGTGAACGCTTGTGGCGCGCGTGACAAACAGTCATCCCTTCGGTAACCAGGCTGCCACGTCGCTTAATTGGGCGATCGTGGTCCACGGCTTTGCGTCCCGGCCTCGCGACCGGTTTGCCCTTCTCGAGGATGAAGAGGCTGTGCAGGCCTCCCACGTAAGCACCGGCAATACCTGCCAGATTCACGAGCAACGAATTTTGCTGCCGGGAATCCGGCCGATGTTTGACGGGTACTTGCGTTTCGACGTCCACCAGGGACATCTCGACGGGCTCCGCACTCGCTTCGCCCGTCTGTACTGAAAACTAGGTCGACTTCAGCGCTTGTCAAATTGTCTGGCCGAAATTTTTTTCTCTCCGGCGGAGCCCACGCGAGTCAGCGAAATCAGCGGGATTCCGGCATAGTCGTTGATGAACTGCCGCCCCTGAAATTCGCCGCGTTGTTGAAGCCGATAAACGAGCATCGCTTCGGCCCAGGTGTTGGCAAACTCCACGTGCCAGGTGGCGGTGTCTACGTCATGCGGTTTCTGCCAGGCGAGTGCGCCTGCATCCCACGGCCCGTCGAGGCCGCTCACGCGGACGTCGCCTTCGCCACAGGCCAAATACGCCAGCGGCCAGTACAGCCACCACTCGCGGGCAATGATCTCGGTGTGTGTGCCAGGTGCTTGCTGCGCCAGGATTCGCGCCAGAGCCGCTTGCTTGGGTTCTGTGGGTGCCGTACGAAACGCGCGGTGTGACAGACCGCCGGTGACATGCATCGCATGAAAATAGGCCAGCGCGAACGAGACCGCGAAGCAGTAGGCGACCGACAAGAGCGCGAGCCTCGCGAGTCGACGGTGACTGTGTGCCGGTTCGATCCACCAGCAGAGTCCGCGGGCGAGCATAAGCACCGCGGGCGCGACGAGGCAGATGCCATAACGTTCCAGATGCGGTGTCAGCGCCTGCGGGCCTGCGACGAGCGCGAAGCCGAACGTGACCAACAACCAACCCGCGAGGAGGCACACGTCGACGTCGTCCTCGACGTGACTAAGTCTCTGGAACCAACCAGCGAAGGCGAGCGTGGCGAGGAGCAACATCAGCAGGTTGACGAACTGCGGAATCGAGCCGAAAAGACCGCCCGCCTCGGCCGCGGTGGTGATGTATTCGTACGTTGTGGCGCCGGAGAGGAGCCGCAAGTACAGCCCCAGAAAGTCAAAAAGCTGCCCAGGCTGCGGGATTCGTGCGGCAAACTGCGTCACCAGAATCCAGCCCAAGTAAGTCAGCAGCGCACTAGCCAGGACGAGACCGATCAATACGATGGGTCGGTCGGACGTCGCGGTGCCGCGCAGTCGGGCCATGATCCAGCGGCGGCGGGCGTAAACGATCGGCACGGCCACCAGTGGAGCAGTGAAGATGTTCGTGGGGTGCACGACCGCGGCCGCGGCGAACGCGACGGCACCGCCGACCAGCCAACCTCGCGAACTGGGCCAGCGCCGAATCCAGATCAGCGGCAGGTACATGACCGGCAGCGTGAACAGCAGCGTCTGACTGGAATCCCAGGCAAAACGGCTGTAAGCAATATTGATCGGCAGCAGCGCCACAAGTAGCGTCGAGACCACGGCCGTTGGCTTATCGTAGGCGCGTCGGCAGAGCCACCAGTTCACGACTATCGCCGCCAGCCCGCTGATCACAGCCACTGACCGCAACAACGCGAACGACGGTGAAAATACCGTGTGCAGCGCCGCCAGCGGCAGCAGGAACAGCACGTTCACCGGATTCCCGCTCGGCGTGCGCCAGGCAATCGGCTCGCCGCTGACGAGTCGCGCGGCTTGCACGCCGCTCCAGGCTTCGTCGCCGTTGACGCCGGGCACATTCGATAACTGCCAGACCCGAAAGAATACGGCGACGCCCAGCAGAAAAGCGACGGCCATCAACGGCAAGCGGGCCCCTGCCCTGCCACGCGTTGGATGGAGGACGGCGGCGGGGGTGTCGGCCACAGCGGTCATGGCAGTTGCGAGCGGTGTGCGCGGGGATTCAGATTGCGGCAAACAAGCGTAGGCCAAAAGGGCCCGCGAGCGCCGCACAGATTCGCGAGATAGCGCGCGCAGCGTGGCACCGTTACAACCGCTACAGGCTGACCACTGCTTGTGAAACTCTGCGGAATGGCGAAGCATGCGCGGCCAGTGGGCTGCCTGCCGGTGGTATCTTTTTGATGACCCGCACGAGCGCTTGCTCGTGCCTGCCCGCCTCGCCTCCCCGCCTGTACCGCTTGCGACGATCGGACCGATCGCATGAGTTATCTCGAAGTCGTCCTGGATCGACTCGCCGCGAGCGACGTTTGCGGTTATCAGGCAGGCGCGCCCGCGGCCACCGAGCCCACGGCCGTTGCGGCGCTCGCGCTCCTGGCACACGGGCGAATAGAGCGAGCGCGGCGCCTCACCGAACGACTGTTGGAGATGCAGCGCAAAGACGGCAGTTTAGGCATCGATCGGGTGCATGCCCTGCCCGGCTGGCCAACGGCCTGGGCAATCCTGGCCTGGCGCGCGGCGCAGTCGAGCCAGGGTTTCGATCCCGCCTACGTGCTGGCATACGAGCGCGGCCGCGACTGGCTGCTCGGCGTTGCGGGCGACTCGGGCGACATAGTTCAGTGGGAAGGACACGACGTTCACTTGCGAGGCTGGCCGTGGGTTGTGGGAACGCATTCTTGGGTTGAACCCACGTCGCTGGCGCTGCTCGCGCTGCGACTCACCGGCCGAGGCGATTCCCCCCGAGCACGCGAAGCCACTGCCATGCTCGAGAATCGGCTGCTTCCCGATGGTGGCTGCAACTATGGCAACACGATCGTATTTGGCCAGGCGCTCAGGCCGCACTTGCAGCCGACGGGCTTGGCACTACTCGCACTTGGCAATCAAGCGGACACGACGGGTCGGATCGGCCGCTCGGTGGAGTACTTGCAGCGTGAACTGTACGAACGCACAACGACGGCTTCGCTGAGCTATGGCCTGTTGGGGCTCGCGGCTCGCGGGGCCTACCCGAACGAAGCGAATGCGTGGCTTCGAGCGGCGGCCGATCGCACACTCGCGCGCGATGCGTCCAGCTACAAGCTGGGATTAATTGCGCTGGCGTCACTGGGGCCGGACTGTCCGCTGGTATCCGGCAATTGGGAAGCGACGCCGACATCGGCAGTGGAGGTCGGCGTATGAGCACGCTCGCACCGGAAAAGAAAGCCGAAGCGCAACAGGATGGTCAATTCGATCGCCGGGCATTATTGGTGGGCGTGGGCGCTGCAGCAGCAGCCGTGGTGGGCGCGCCGCTGTTGCGACGAGCCTGGGCCGACAAAGCAACCGTGTTCATTGCGCGTAACCAGCGGTACGATGGCCCGCTCGAACAGACAATTCGCGACGGGCTCGCGGCCACTGGCTTCGACCATGCGCTGATTCGCGGCCGAAAGGTGCTGCTCAAGCCGAACCTGGTCGAGCCAACGAAGAAGTGTCCGCAGATGACGACGCACCCGGCCGTCGTGGTGGCTGTGGCAAACGTGTTTCGCAACTTTGGCGCAGAGGTCGTGGTGGGCGAAGGGCCCGGCCACATGCGCGACACCGAGATGGCGCTCGTCGAATCCGGCATGCAGGACGCACTCGATGACGCGGGCCTGCGGTTCGTCGACCTGAACTACAGCCAGACCGGCTGGATCAAGAATGCCGGCCGGGCAACCGTGCTCGACGGGTTTCATTTTCCGCGCGAAGTGCTGGAAGCCGATCTGATCGTCTCGCTTCCCAAGATGAAGACGCATCACTGGGTCGGCTATACCGGCGCGCTCAAAAACCTGTACGGCGTGATTCCCGGCATCAAGTACGGCTGGCCCAAGAACGTGCTGCACTACGCCGGCATTCCGCAGTCGATCTACGACATCAACGCGACGCTCCCCAAGACGATCAGCGTGGTCGACGGCATCCTGGCGATGGAGGGAGATGGCCCGATCATGGGGAGCGCCAAGCCGATGGGCTTGATCCTGGTTGGCACGAACAACACGGCGGTGGATGCCACACTGGGCCGGATCATGGGATTCGAGCCCTCGAAGATCGAGTATTTGAACCTGGCCGGCGGACGTCTGGGACCGATTGGCGATGGTCTGATCGGCCAGCACGGCGAGCGGTGGCGCGATGTCGAGAACCCTTTCACCCTGATCGACGCCCCGCAGCTACGCGGACTGCGGCGGCGCGGCGTGCTGGTGACATGAACCTGCTGACCAAAAACGCTTCTCGCGAGCGAACGACAAGTGGCTGGTTGCTGCTGGCGGCGACGCTGCTGTTGGCAGCGATTGCGGCGCCGTTCTTCGCGCGGCAGGTCTACGTGGCTGACGACCTTGGCGAATTCCATCTGCCCGTACGCGACTTCTACGCCCGGCAGCTTGCCGCCAGCGAATCGTTTGACTGGATGCCCAGCCTGTACGGCGGGTTCTACGTCGCAGGCGAAGGGCAACTCGGTGGCTATCACCCCTGGCACTGGGTCTTGTATCGTGCCTTGCCGCTGGGAGCGGCGTTCAACGTCGAGGTGCTGTCGAGTTATCCGCTGCTCTTTGCAGGTATGTATCTACTGTTGCGGCGGCTGATCGGCAGGCGCGACGCGGCGCTGGTGGGAGCAACAGCGTTCACTTTCGGCGGGTTCGCGCTGTTGCATTTCATTCATCCCAACGCGATTGCCGTGGTGGCGCATCTGCCGTGGTTGCTGTGGGCGATGGATGTGGCGCTGGACGAGAACGCGGGAGCTTGGAGCGAGGCAGAATCCAGCCGCGGGGTACTCTGGTTTGCGCTTCGGGCTAGTACGCGGCCGCTCGCGGTCGTTGCGATTGGTTTGCTGACGGCGTCGCAGCTGTTGCTCGGATACCCGCAGTACGTGTGGTTTTCGCTGTTGGCCGAGGCGGGGTTCGTGTTGTACCTGGTGATCACCCGCGGCGTGCATATCGCGCAGCTGGCGAACGTTGCATTGGCCATAGTAGCGGGCATTCTGATCGGCGCGGTGCAGTGGATTCCGACCTGGCATTTGCTGAGCGAGTCGGTCCGTCAGACGGCCAGCAGTGAGTTCGCCAACACGGGCTCGCTGCACCCATTGAACCTGGTGCAGCTAGTCGCGCCCTATCTGTTTGAGAAACGCGTGGTGGGACAGAACACGCATGAACTGGGTTTGTATCTCGGGGCCGTGCCGCTGGCGCTCGTTGTGTGGCTCTTCACGCGGCGCTCAGAGTGGGGCAATTATCGGCCGCTCGTGCGGGCGCTGCTGGTCGGCGTGGTTGTGTCGCTGCTGCTGGCGGCGGGCGAGTTCGGCGGGCTCTATCGACTGCAAGCCTGGCTTCCGCTGGTGAATCGATTTCGCTTCCCCTGCCGGGCGATTGTGCTGGTGCAATTGTGCCTGGCGGCGCTGGCGGCAGTGGGCGCCGCGATGCTGTTTGCGCATCAAGAACGAAATGAAACCGCGGGTAGCCACCGCTCAACCAGACCGCTGTTGGTCTTGCTGCTGATATCCATGGCAGTGGCGCTGGTGGGCCCACTCTTGTGGACAGATCACGTGGCCAGCCCACTGCTCGTGTGGAGCGGGCCCGCGCTGATTGCGATTGGCGTGCTGAGCGTGATGCTCGTCGAACGAGGATCGCGCGGCGGGGTGGCGATCTTGGCGCTGTTCATGGCCGTGGACCTGGGCGCCTATGGCCTGAGCTACTCGATCGTGGGGCGCACCGCCGACTTGCAGACGTATGTCGCGGCAATTCCACGGCCGCCGGAGTTTGCCGGCCAGCGCGTGGCGGCGCCGGATGCGCCGAATAAACTCCGCACCGGCGACCGGATGCTGCTGGCCGGCATCCAGCGGGTGGACGGCTATGCGGGACTCGAACCGGCGAAGCAGCTTGACTATGCGGATCCCGGTGTGTTGGCGATGGCCGGCGTGATTTGGCAGCTTGAGCGCACCGGCAATGGAGCAGCTACATCTCACGAGTGGAAACGCATCGCGCCCAGCGTGCCGAGAGTGCGACTCGTTACACAAGCGCTGTCCGAGAGTGAACTGCCCCGAGTTGGGAGTCTCGACTGGCACGCAGCCGTGTGTGCGCCGGAGCAGCAGTTACCACCATCGGAGCCCGGCACGGCGATCGTGGTCAGCGACCGGCCGGGCGTGATCGAGATAGAAGTCACAGCACCTGCGCGGCAAGTGCTGGCGACGACCGAAAGTTTCGACTCAGGCTGGACGGCCTTGGCCGGCGGGCAACGGGTGCCGGTCGTGCGTGTGAACGGCGATTTCCTGGGTTGTGAGATTGAGCCTGGAAAGCATCTGGTTCGGCTGGAGTTCCGTCCGCGCGCCCGGCGCGTGGGCGGTTGGCTAGCCATGCTTGGGCTGGGGTTCTTAACCGTCGCGGTCAGCTGGACCGCGGCAAACACGTGCCGCCCTCGCGCGGCTGGAGGTGTGACGTGCGTCCCCAATTGAACGACGTGCTGATTACGGCGGTGCTGCCCGTTTACAACGAAGCGGCGGTGATTCCCGAATTGTTCCGCCGCGTGTCTGGTGCCATTGAGAACAGCGGCGCACAACAGGAGATCGTGTTTGTAGATGACGGCTCGAACGACGGCAGTGGCGAGTTGCTTGATGAACTGGCCGCCGACCATGATTTCGTACGCGTGATTCACCTCTCACGCAATTTTGGCCATCAGGCGGCAGTTCACGCGGGACTCGCGCATGCGACGGGCGATGTGACGTTTCTGCTCGACAGCGACATGCAGGACGCGCCCGAGGCGCTGGAGCGGATGTTGTTGCAATGGCAAGCCGGTTACGACGTGGTATATGCCGTGCGTCGCGAGCGGCCAGAGCAGCTTTGGAAGCGGATCCTGTTTGCCGGGTTTCACCGCTTTCTGGGGGCGATTTCGGACACACCGGTGCCGACCGACGCGGGGAACTTCAGCCTCATCGACGCGCGCGTGGTCGACGAGATTCTGCGGCTGGGCGATCGCGACCGCTACCTGCCCGGATTGCGGGCCTGGGTCGGCTTCAAGCAGATTGGAATCAACGTGCGGCGTCTGCCGCGCTACGACCAGAAGCCGCGCGTCTCGATTCGCGGCCTGTGGCGGCTGGCGAAGACGGCGATCTTTTCGTTCTCGACGTTTCCGCTGTTTGTGTTCACGCTGATTGGATACGCGGCTCTGGGCGTGTTCGCCGGCCTGGCCTGCTTCACGCTGTTCTGCAAGCTGTTCACCAGCCTGGCAATCCCGGGCTGGACCAGCGAGGTGCTCACGGCCAGCTTCTTTGGGGCCATCAACGCGCTGGGGATCAGCATGCTGGGGGAGTACGTGGTGCGGATCTACGACCAGGTGCGTGGCAGGCCGCTGTATCTGGTGGATCGAGCCGTGAACCTTCGCGGTGAACGTTGCGATCGAAGCGGCCTGACGTTGGCCGAAAAGGACGAGTGCTATGAACAGTTGCTCCGCGATGCGGAGGAGCTGATTGAGATGGCCGAGCCAGAAATGCATGCGGATGGACAACGCGCGACAGAGGAACAGGAGCGCGGAGTGGAGGGTTGAGCCGGCTTAGGAAGTTGCACCGCTAAGCCGTAAGCGAGGTTTCGCACACGGGGGAGCGGGTGGCGAACCGCCAGCAGTCGCGAAGGACGAAAGGAGCTCGGGCGGCGGCAAGGCACAACAGCGGCGCCGTGAGGCATCCCCAGTACTGGTTGAAGTCTTGGCCAACCAGGGCAAAGGCCACGGTGTACGCCGCGATTGTGAAGCCGATCAACCGGCCGCCCGGCGTGTTCCAAGTAGCAGCGCCCAGCAAGGCAGCGGCCAGGAAGACGGCGGTGACCCACTGCGGCAGCAGCAGCAGGTAGGCGTTCATCTGAGTCGTGGCGATCAGGAAGCCCGCGCCGCCTAGCCGCAGCCAGCCGTCGGTATGGGCATGCGCATCCGCCGGAATGCGCGGGAGAACCTGCGAGATGTGCCAGGCGTAGAACGCCGCATACGCGGTGAGGCCGAGCGCCCAGAGCCCGAGTTCACGGTAACGGCGTTCATACGCGGCCATTGCCAGGCAGACCAACGCAAATGGCGCGGCAAGCTCGCGAAAGAATAGCGCGGCAAGGCCGATGGCCAGACCGGTCTGGCGATGGTCGCGGGCAAAACACACGGCCGAGAGCGCAATCAGCACGCCGGCCCAAAGTTCGGAAAGCAAGACCGGTTCGCCCAGAAAACACGGCAGGAGCGCGCCGCTAAGTAGCAACACGCCGGCGAAGCCTTGCATGACGCCTCCTTCGTCGGCCAGCAGCGCGAAACTGAGCACTACCAGTGCGAGCGAGACCGCGACAAGGACAAGGTTCGCCACAAACGGTTCGGGGAGGGCCGCGATCAGTCGGACCGGCAGTGGCGTGCGCCAATTAAAGATGCTCCGCATCGGATAACCGCGTGCGGCAAGTTCCGCGGCAGCGGCATCGTAGTAGGTCTCGCCGGCATGGATCCGGGTGACTTCCGCGGAGTACAGGTCGAGGTCGCCCGGACCGCGATTGGCGGCGTCGGCGAAGCCCTCGGCCAGCGGCGACAGGGAGATCGCAACGAAGAACGCCGCGACAAGCACGAACATCGCAAGTGTGACGATCGCCTCACGGCGACTGGAGCGTGGTTCGGGATGCGTGAGGGCGACAGTGGCCATCGGCGGGAGCTACGAGGAGAATTGCACGATAATTGAACGCGCAAGGGTAGCTTTTGCCGCGATCAATTCAGGGCGTAAAGCCCCCTGCTTTGCCGGGGGGCAAATGCAAAAACGCCACAGTTCCGGGGGAAGGTATTCCCCCGGCTTTAGGTCATGAATGGAAATCGAGCGGCAATTCCGCCGCGACTGTTACGACCGGAACTCGGTGTTATGCCGACTGCTCTTCGTCGACGCGGTCGAAGAACGTGACCGCGAAGAGCACCATCACGACGGCAGCGGCCGCAGCCGGAACGAGCCAGAACTGCTGCCAGTCGACTTTGCCGTCAACGGTGAAGTAGTCGGCAGTAACTCCGGCCAGCCAGGTTCCGATGAAGCCGCCGATGCCCAGCGTGACCAGGGTGATGAAGCCCTGGGCCGAGGCCCGGATCGCTTGCGGAGCCTTCTTGTCGACGTAGATGTAGCCGGTGACGAAGAAGAAGTCATAGCAGATGCCGTGCAGAGCAATGCCGATATAGAGCATCCACATTTTGTCGGGGTTCGGCTCGCCATAGGCGAAAAGCACGTAGCGAATCGCCCAGCAGGCCATGCCGACCAGCAGCATCCACTTCACGCCCAGCCGGATAAAGAACACCGGCATGATGAGCATGAAGAAGATTTCGGACATCTGGCCGATGGTCATCTTGCCGGCAGCGTTCTCAACGCCGATATCGTTCAAGAACAGGTTCGTGAAGCCGTAGTAGAACTGAAGCGGAATGCAGATCAGGAACGAGCCAATCACAAAAACGAAAAACGGCCACTTCTTGAGCAGGCTGAGAGCGTCGAGCCCCAGCACGTCGGCGGCCGAAATCTTCTTGCCAGCGTTTGGCGGCGGAGTGTTGGGGAGAGCAAGGCAAAAGAGTCCGAGCACAACAGAAGAGATTGCAGCGACTTGCAGGGCCGTGTTCACGTTCTCCCATTGCATCCAGCCAATGAACAATCCGGCGGCGATCCAGCCGATTGTCCCCAGCACGCGAATGCCGGGAAACTGCTTTTCGGGGCTGGTCATCGCGGCGAATGACAGCGAGTTCGTGAGCGCGAGCGTCGGCATGTAGCAGATGAAGTACAAGAGCAAGAGCGGATAGACCGCCGAAAACTCGGTCACCTGCGAGACTGCGTACAGCAGCACTGCGCCCGCCAAATGGAGCACGGTGAGGATCTTCTGCGTGGCGAAGAAGCGATCGGCAATCATGCCGACAAAGAACGGCGCGATGATCGCACCCAGCGCGCTCGTGCCATAAGCCAGCCCGATCCTCTGCCCCGAGAAGCCGAGTCCGCCAAGATAGGTTCCCAGCGTCACGAAGAATGCTCCCCAGGTAAAGTACTGGAGGAACATCATGATCGAGAGTTTCACGCGGACGCCCGGATCGAGCGGTACGATGCCCACTTCACCAGCCCGGCTGGTGAATTTGCTGGCGGGGTGACTGGAATCCTGGGTGGGCGTGGGCATCAGCAGAAACTCCTCGCAGGGGAAAACGCAACGTGGGGAGGGCAGCGGAACGGCGTCATTCTAGTAACTGCTGCGCAGGGGCGAAAGCTGCCCCCGCAGAACCGTTACAACCGCTTGCGATGGCCCTTGGCCGAAGCGCGTTTTCGGCACTCGGGGCGTGCCCCGTGCGGCGCGGCTTGCGGCGCGATTCTAGGCTTGTGTACCCCGAATCGCACGGGGAATTCCAAATCTAAAACTTCCGGCGAGGCTCGCTCCCGCATGGCTCCCTCGGCACAACTCGAGTTCGAAAACCCTTACCAATCGACGGCCACGCTAGCCGAGGCCGCCGCGATCAGCAGTGCCACCGACGAGCTCATAGAGTTGCGGGCGTTCGTCGGCCCCAAGTTTGAGCACTACTTGCGGAAGTGGCATCCCCGGCTCGAAGACCCGCAGAATGGCGACGTGGGCATCAGTTGGGTAGCGCTCTTCATCACCGCCTGGTGGATGGGCTATCGCAAGATGTACGGGCAGATGGTGATCTATTTGATCGCCTCGAGCGCGGCCATGCTGGGCTTGCATGCGCTGTTCATCTATGGTTTGAATCAGCCACATGCTCCGCTGCTCGCGGTGTGCATTGGCACGGTACTGATCCAGGTAGTCTGTATGCTGTATGCGAACGCGTGGTACCTGGAGCACGCGATGAGCCAGATCAATCGACTGAAGAATCACGGCTACAAAGGGAACGAGCTGTTGATTCAAGCTGCTCGCCGCGGCGGCACCAGCGTGCTGGGAGTGATCTTGAGCTTCTTCGTCTGCGGCATGGCGACGCTCGTCAGCAACGTGATTTCGTTCGCGATGCTGTATTCGAGGTAGCGGCGCAAAGTTAGGTGAGGCTCAATCAACCGGTTCGAGACTGCCGAGCAGGTAAGGCAAAAGTTCGCCGACTGTCGGGTGGATTGGCGTCGAACCGATCAGGACGTCGCACGGAACGTCGGCGTTCATGATATCGAGCAGGCCGTAAATCGCTTCGTCGCCGCTGGGGCCAAGGATCGCCGCGCCGAGGATCTTGCGCGATTCGGCGTCGACGACGACCTTCATGAAGCCGCGCTGTTCGCCCTTGATGACGGCGCGTTTGACCTTGGCCATGGACATCTTCGCTGCGAGCAGTTTGCGGCCGGTCTGGCGAGCCTGGGCATCGGTCAGGCCCACGCGGCCGAGCGGCGGATCGACGAACAGCGCATAGCCGACGATCCGCTGGCTGAGGCGGCGGCTTTCACCGTCGAGCAGGTTGGCGGCGAGAATCTCGAAGTCGTTATAGGCGGTGTGCGTGAAGGCGCCGTGGCCGTTGCACTCGCCAAGGGCCCAGATGCCGGGCGTGCTGGTGGCGAGACTGTCATCCACGGTGAGGTAACCGCGGGCGTCGGTCGTCACATCGGCAGCGTCGAGGCCGAGATCGTCCGTATTCGGCCGACGTCCGACGGCCAAGAGCACGTCCGAACCGACAATCGTGGGTTCGCCATCCGAGCAGTTTACCCCGACAGCGATCCCTTCGGCATGCTTCTCAAAGCGGATGCACTCGGCGCCGGTGCGGATGTGGATGCCTTCGGCTTCCAGTATCGTGCGGAGTTCGGCCGAGACATCTTCATCCTCGCGTGCGGCAAGGCGCGCGGACTTTTCGACGATGGTCACCTGGGCGCCGAAGCGGCGATAGATCTGGGCGAACTCGAGCCCCACGTAGCTGCCGCCGATGATCACCAGGTGCTTCGGCACGCGTTCAAGCTGGAGGATCGAGCTGTTGGTGAGGTAAGGGACCTGATCGACGCCGGGGAAATCGGGAACGACAGCGCGAGCGCCAACATTGATAAAGATCTTGGGCGCGGTCAGAAGCTGGTCTCCAACACGAATGCGATCGGCGGCTTCGAAGCGGGCATGTCCGTGAATGACCGTGCAGCCCTGCATGTGGGTAAGCCAATCGACCAGCCCTTCGCGAATGTGCGCGGAGATGCCAAGCGCTCGTTTCTTGATACCTGGCATGTCGACCCTGACTTCGCCGGGGACGACGATACCGAACTCCGCTGCGCGACGAGCATGGTGGGCGACCTCGGCGCTGGCGACCAGAGCTTTGGTAGGAATGCAGCCGGTGTTAACGCAGGTGCCGCCGAACAGGTTTCGCTCGACGATGGCGACTGTCATGCCGGCGGCGGTTAACTTGCCGGCGAGCGAGGGGCCGGCCTGCCCTCCCCCGATGATGATGGCGTCGAACTTCTGCATGTTGGCATCGTTCATGGGAGGCTGACTCCGATCAGAATTGCGCCGATCACGGCGACGGCATCTTCAATGAACGCGGCCGGCATGTCGCGACCGAACATCGCGGCGAGTTTGCCGCGGGCCGCCCGGCCCCCGAGGGTACCGATCACGGCGCCGACCAGGCC
>JBGSKX010000037.1:0-11426 GCA_041741015.1 Pirellulales bacterium | reverse complement strand
CCGGTGGGCGCTGCGGCGGGTTGGGCCGGAAGCGGGCGCGGCGGAACTTGCGCGCGGGCGATGAGCGCCGTTAGCACGCATAGGGCAAGAATCGTAATCGAACGCAGAGTGAAACTTCTGGCACGCATCGCGTGTGGCCTCCCTGGCCTCAACTGCCGAGCCGACGCTCAGTACGAAATCGGTGAGCACCGTCGCCCTTCGTTCCCAATAGGGGCGGGAAGTATAGGAAGCATCGCGGAGAGCGGCAATAGCGGTGGAGGGGAGTGAAGAAGCGAATGGCAGCCCGATTCGGATTCCCGCTAGCGGATTAGCTAGCAGAACACCGCGAGAGCCGTTCTACGCCTTGCCGTTGCGCACGCGGCCGATCAGGACCGAGGCGTTGTGGCCGCCGAAGCCGAAGCTGTTGCTCAGTGCCGCGTTGATCGCGCGCTCGCGGGCGGTATTCGGCGTGTAGTCCAAATCGCAGTTGGGATCGGGATTTTCCAGATTGATGGTCGGCGGAATCGTGTTGTCGCGGAGCGTGAGCACGCTGAGTACCAATTCGATGCCGCCGCTGGCGCCCAGCGAATGGCCAAGCTGGCTCTTGTTGCTCGAGATGCTCAGCTCGCGAGCGTGCTCACCAAAGACGCTCTTGATGGCGGCCGTTTCGGCCTGATCGCCCAGCGGGGTGCTGGTGCCGTGAGCATTGATGTACGTGACGTAGCTCGGATCGACCTCGGCGTCCTGCAGCGCCCTTTTCATGGCTCGCGAAGCGCCCAGTCCGCTTTCGTCGGGCTGCGTGATGTGTCCAGCGTCGGCGCTGGCGCCATAGCCGAGCACCTCGGCATAGATCCTCGCGCCGCGCTGCCTGGCGTGCTCGAGTTCTTCGAACACGAGCATGCCGGCGCCTTCGGAAAGGACGAAGCCGTCGCGCTCGCGATCGAAGGGTCGGCTGGCGCGGGTCGGCTCTTCGTTGCGTTCGCTGAGGGCCCGCATGTTGGCGAAACCGCTGATGCCCATCGGCGTGATCGCGGCTTCGCTGCCGCCGGTGACCATGACGTCGGCTTCGTCGTACTGGATCGCCTTGAAGGCATCGCCGATGGCATTGGTGGCGCTGGCGCAGGCCGTGGCCACGGCATAGTTCGGTCCGCGGAGGCCGAACTCGATCGAGATCTGGCCGCTGGCGGCGTTGAGCATCAGCTTCGGAATTGTGAACGCCGAAACCTTGTCGGGACCCTTGTGCAGGAGCCGCTCGACCTGGGCTTCGATTTCATGCAGTCCGCCGATACCGGAGCCAAGAATCACCCCTGCACGAAACGGATCGATCGTGCTGAAGTCGATGCCGCTATCGCGCACAGCGTCGATGCCGGCCACCATGGCGAATTGCGTGAAGCGGTCGATCCGCTTGGCATCCTTGGCCGACATATAGTCGCCGGTGGTCCAATCGTAGATATCGCCTGCGAAGTGGACCTTGTGACCGGTGGTGTCGAATTGCTTGATCCGATGGACCCCGCTCTCGCCGGCCAACATCCGCTTCCAGAGATCTTCGACCTGGCAACTGAGCGAGGTGACCACACCCAGTCCGGTGACAACGACGCGCCGTTTCATGAATCCCTACTTACGGCCCAGAGGACTTACCGACCTCCCTGTGCCCCAGAGTTGAAGCGCCCCCGAGTTGCTGGTGGTCCGGCACTTCAGTTGTCTGGCGCTAAGACTGGGAAGCCTCGATAAATGAGATCGCCTGACCGACGGTCTGAATTTTTTCAGCCGCGTCGTCGGGGATCGTGATATCGAACTCTTCTTCGAGTTCCATCACTAGTTCGACCGTGTCCAGCGAATCGGCGCCCAGGTCGTTAACGAACGAGGTTTCGGGGGTGATTTTTTCTTTATCCACGCCCAATTGCTCGGCCACAATGTCGATCACACGTTCTTGAACTGACGCCACCTTCACGATCCTCCAACTGAATTCATATATATATCTATAGGGGTGGGGCAAGCCTGCTAGCAGGTCCCCGACACGCCCGGGCCAAACACCACAAAAAGGCCCCGGCTAAGATGGGCCGCGCGCCCTTAAGGCGAAGACTCGCGGCGGCTTAGGCGGAACTTGCTGACACAAAAATAGAGGATTTCCATAAGACAGGTCAAGATAGAAAGTTTCCGGCAGGGTGTCTATCCCACCGTGCCCCGGTCATCCCTGGCTGGGCACTACAGACAGTTGCCGCTCGTCGGCAAGCGGTCACGGCTCTTTTCGCCCCGAATCGCTACTGCTTGGGAATCTCTTCGCTCGAATCGCCACAGATTGCCAAAGTTAACAATCGATCAGGCCACGAGCCCCCCGTCGACCGTGAGCGTCTGGCCGGTAATGTAACTGGCCGAAGCGCTGGCCAGAAACAGGACCGCTCCGGCGATGTCATCCACGTGGCCTAATCGCTTTGCCGGTACCCGCTTCTTTACCTCGTCAAGGACGACCGGTCCGAGGGCCTCGGTCATCTCGGTTTCAATGAAGCCGGGCGCCACGGCGTTGACCGTGACCTTGCGGCTGGCAAGTTCCTTGGCCACGACCCGGGTCATGCCGATGACGCCGGCCTTCGAGGCGGCATAGTTCGCCTGCCCGGGGTTGCCCATGATGCCCGAGACACTCGAGATGTTGATGATCCGGCCGTAACGGCCCTGCATCATCGGCCGCGTCACGGCTCGGGTGAACAGGAACGTGCCGCGGAGGTTCGTCTGGATCACGCTGTCCCAATCGTCGTCGGACATCCGCGGGATGAGCGTGTCGCGGGTGATGCCGGCGTTGTTCACGAGGATATGGATTTTGCCCCACTTCTCGGCCACTTCGTCGACGACCTTCTGCACGCTCTCGCCGCTGGTGACGTCGCATGAATAGGCCGCGGCCGTGCCGCCGGCGGCTTCAATGGCCGCGACCGTTTCGGCCAGCTTTTCGGCGTTGCGGGCCACGCAGGCGACCTTTGCGCCGCTGCGGGCCAGCGTGACGGCAATCGCACGGCCAATGCCTTGCGAAGCGCCCGTGACGATGGCGACTTGATCGGTGAGATCGACTTGGATGCCGTGTTTGGGAGCTTCCGTCTCGGCCATAGTTCACTCCGTGATGTTCGTTCTGCGGCGGAATATGCGTTGGATTGCGATAGGCTTGAATGCCGGAAATCCTAGCCCGACGTGGACGCCGGGGGAATAACAGTTGGGCACCCTGGCAGCGAGCCGATTAATCGAGCGCGCCCTGGCAGGCGACTTTGCGATCGATGCGTTTGAGCAGGCCGCGCAGGACACGCCCGGGGCCGACCTCATAGAACTGGTCGTAGCCGCCGGTGAGCAGGTTGCGCATCGATTCCTCCCAGCGAACTGGCGAAACGATTTGTCGCACGAGCAGTTGGCGGATCTCGTCAGGGTCGAAGTGCGCGATGGCGTCGACGTTAGAAATTACGGGAATCGAGGGGCGATCGATGCGTGTGGCAGCCAGGGCCTCACGCAGGCGCTCGACGGCCGACTCCATGATCGGCGTGTGGAAAGCGCCCGCAACTGCCAGAGGGACTGCTTTCATCGCACCGGCCGCGACGGCCAGTTCGGCCATCCTTTCGCAGGCTCTGTTGGTGCCCGAGACGACGATATTGCCGGGGCACAGCATGTTGGCGATCTGCAGGATCTCGCCTTGGCGGGCCTGTTGGCACAGTTCTTCGACTTGTGGCAATTCGAGCCCCAGAACGCTGACCATGCCACTGGGCGTGTTGTCGGCGGCGTCCTGCATGGCGGCGCCGCGAATGGCCACCAGCCGCAAGCCCTCTTCGAAATCGATCGCGCCGGCAAAGACCAGCGCGGTGTACTCACCCAGGCTGAGCCCGGCCGTCGCTTCGCAGGAGAGCACTACCTCGGGCGAGCGATCGCGGAGTTGTTCGATGGCAACAAGGCTCGTCACGAATAGTGCCGGTTGGCTGATCGCGGTTGAGTCAAGTTCCTCGGCGGGCCCTTCGAAGCAGAGCTTGGCCAGGTCGTAGCCCAGGACACTGGCGGCGCGCTCGTAGAGAGCTCGCGCGGCGGGTAACGACTCGGCGGCCTGCTGGCCCATGCCGATGAACTGCGCGCCCTGTCCTGGAAAAAGAAACGCGATCTTGCTCACAGAGGAGACTCCCGCACCGGTCGTTGCAGCCCACCCAAGCGCTTTCGGAAAGCATGCGGCGCTCAAGAGTGCCGCACGGTGGGGCGTATTATTTCGGGCCGGCCGCTACGCGCCAATCGGCTGAGACGCTTCCGCGAATTGACGAAAGCCTGTCTCGCGGATTTTACCTGGCGGATTACTCGGTGGCGCTGACCACGACCCGGCCCATGTAATGGCCGCAGTTGGGGCAGACCCGATGTGAAGGCACCGCGGTGCTGCACTGGGGGCAGTATTCGAGCCGCATCGGCTTGATGGCGTTGTGGGCCCGGCGGCTACCGCTGCGGGCGTTGGAGCTTTTACGTTTAGGTACGGCCATGGTTCTTACACCTGAAGGGGGCGAGGCCGGCTGCTGGCCTCAAGCCCTGAGAGGATCACTTGTTACGGTCGAAGGCAAACGGACCATCCTACGCGAGTCTCGGCGGGGGTGTCAAGCGGGAGAGGCGGTTCCGTTTTGGCGCCGCCCCCGCATGCTGTTGATTTCGTTTCGCGTGATAGGATTGAACGTGGAAGTCGTGGTCCCGTCAAATGTTAGTTGGTTTCATCGGTTCCAGGTTAAGGTCGCTTCGTCGAGAACACAGCGAAGTGAGCAGAGTCGGTCAGCATGCTGGATTTCCGCAAACACAGACGACCGCCCGCTGGGCTGCCCGTGCCCCGATTCTTGCTCATGCTCATCGGGCTGGGTGTATTCCTGTTTATCGTGACCTGGTGGTCCAAGCCTGTCGGGGACTTGCCGGTCGCGCCCGGACCCGCTGAGGATCGAACGGCGGCGTTTCTAGGCGAGGAGGCTCCCGCCGGCGATTCCGAAACGGACACCGAGCAGGCTGCGCAAGCGGGCGGCGGAGACGCGTATTTCCCTGGCATACACGCGCAGTACTTGGATGCCGTGCGCGACGACACTGTGTTTCGCGCGCCTGAGAGCGATGCCTGGTTTCACTTGCTCGAACTGCTCGAGAAGAACACGGACGAGCGTTTGGCCGAGGGCTCGAGCGGACCGGTCGGTTACTTGCAGCTTGAGCGGCAGCCGCAGGCTTATCGCGGCCGGCTGGTGACGGTGTCCGGTACGGTGCGAAGTGCCAAGGAAGTCGCGGCGCCGGAGAACTCCTATGGCATCGAGCGGTACTACCAGGTCTGGCTGCAGCCGCTCAGGAGCGATCCGGAACTGATCGTGGTCTATGTTCTGCACTTGCCGCTCGACTTTCCTGTCGGAGAGGAACTCGATGAACCGGTGTCGGCCACGGGCTTCTTCTTCAAGCGTTGGGCATATCCGTCCCGGAGCGGCATCCTGACCGCGCCGCTGGTGCTCGCTCGCTCGATTCAATGGACACCGGCCCAGCCGGCTGCGCCGACGGGCTCGTCAGAGGAGCAAACCCTGCTCGCGGCCGCGGCGGCTGCGGTAATTGCGTTGTGCTTCGTGGTTTGGGTCTGGCGCCGGAGCTGGCGTCGCCGGTCGGCAGAACTGCAGACCGACGTGAAGCTTGATGTGCAGGCGCTGGCGGACGGCGCGAACCGGAATCCTCCATCCTGAAAGGCTTCAGCCGCGATGCAACGACGATGCGGACTGATGATTTGCCTGCTCTCGGCAAGCGCGATCCTGGTGTTATCGACGCCGAGCAACCCGAGCGCGCAGGCTCAGGAGTCGCCGGCTGCTGCGCCTGCAGAGCGAGGCAAGATTGCTCCCGATGATAAGCTTGAAGCCAAGGAAGACGCGCGCGAGCGATTGCGCGAGAGCCTTGAGCTGCTCGGATTCGACGCGGCATTTTTCGAGAGTTTCAAGGAAGGTGAGCCACTGGACGAAGGCGAACAGGCCAAGCTCAGCAAGCTCTTGCAAGGTCTGCCTCGGATCCCCAGGTTTCTCTTACTCGAGGCCGCGGGTCGGCAGGCGAGCCTTGAGCCGGCGTCGCTCGAGCATTCGACCGAGCGCGGACAGGCATACGCCTTGCGGGTGCTGCTCAGGCGCGTCACGCGCGAAGAGGTGCCGCAGGCGCTGCGCGACACCTTGGGGTACGACAACTACTATCGCTGTGAGGCCGAGACCGTCGCGCGGCGGATGATCATCCTGGCCCGCCAGGTTCCGCGCGAGTGGAAACTCGATCAACCTTTGAACCAGCAAGCCAGCGCGATCGCGATCTATATCAAACGCTTGCCGAGCGACGCGATTCCCGCGGATGGCGATTCGGATGAGGAGTCTCCCGTTCTGCTATTCGCCGCAGATCGGGTCGCCTGGCACCCGCCGACGCTGCTTGCGCACCTGGGCGTCGACTACGGCCTGTTCGATCGTGTCGAAGATCGGGCGCCGCTCAAAGAACGCGAGATCTTCTATCAGATGCTGGCGGCGGCGGGCAGCATGTCGCCGCAGTATCTGGACCATCAAATCAACCGCCTGCTGGAATCACAACTCGAAAGGCAGGAGCGGCTGGCGCGCAATCCCGACTTGCCGGCCAAACAACGGGACGCGGCTCAACGTGCGCTTGAGCGCGCGCGGGCCGGCGCTTCGGACGTCGTGCCCTTGTTCAATGAATCGGCACGCATGCGCGGCGAGTTCGTCGTCTTGCGCGGAGAAGCACTGCGGGCGATCGAGATCCGCGTCGACGATCCACAAATCCGGCGGCGATTTCACATCGAGCGCTACTTCGAGGTGGAAATAGTGACACCCGACTCGCAGAACAATCCGATCGTGTGTTGCCTGGCAGACCTGCCGCCGGAGATGCCGCTGGGAGAGGCGATTCACGTGAGCGTGCGCGTGGCGGGCTTCTTTCTGAAGTCCTATGCCTTCGAGACACGCCGCTCGGCCGCGCAGGCGGCGGGCGAGAAGCCGCAGAGGCAGTTGGCGCCATTGATTGTCGGGAAGACGCTTTCGGTCATCCCGACGCCAAAGTTCGGTACGCCCACACAAAGTCTCACGCTGGCGTTCGGTGTGCTGGTGGTGATGGCAGTGTGCGGCGCATTTATGTGGCACATACGCCGAGCGGATCGCCGCGCCGAAGCGCAGCTCCGCCTCCGCCGCGAGTCGCTGCCGGTAGCCATTTCGGTTGCTGAACAGCCGAGTCCGGATGCGGACAAGTCCTGACCCACGCGTTGCTTGCCGTATCTCGGGCTGTGAGCCGAGGCAATGTCCGCCAGATTCTGGGCGCGCCTTTTGCTACGCCCGCGACTGGCGGCAGTGCGGGCGCGGGCGCCGCGGCAGGCGACCTACTTGACTTGCCGCACGTGATGCCGATACTCAAAAACTCTGGTTCATTCATCGACATTCAAGCTCCATGGCCGGAGCGAGTAATTCCGCGGCCAGGGAGAGCTCAGCTACCTCTTGAAAGGAGCGCGTCACTCGAAATGAGTCGTCCTAAAATCAGCATTATCGGGGCGGGCAACGTGGGCGCGACAACGGCTCACTGGTGCGCCGCCGCCGAATTGGGCGACATCGTGCTTCTGGACATCCCGCAGGTCGGCGACATGCCCAAGGGCAAGGCGCTCGACCTGATGCAGGCCTCGCCGATCATGGGCTTCGACTCGAAGATCATCGGCACCAACGACTATGCCGACACGGCGGGCAGCAGCGTCGTTGTGATCACGGCCGGTATCGCTCGCAAGCCGGGCATGAGCCGCGACGATCTGTTGGGTACGAACGCCAAGATCGTGGGTTCCGTGGCGGCCGAAATCAAGGCCACGAGCCCCGAGGCAATCATCATCGTGGTCAGCAATCCGCTGGATGCGATGGTGCAGCGGGTCCAGCAGGTGAGCGGCTTTCCACAGAAGCGGGTGTTTGGGCAGGCGGGCGTACTGGACACGGCCCGCTACCGCACGTTCCTGGCGATGGAGCTGGGCGTCAGTGTTGAGGACATCACGGCCCTGTTGATGGGCGGTCACGGCGATACGATGGTGCCGATGCCGAGCTGCACCTCGGTGGGGGGCATTCCGGTCACGCGGCTGATCGATCCCAAGCGATTGGAAGAAATCGTTGACCGCACTCGCAAGGGGGGCGCCGAAATCGTGGGCCTGCTGAAGACGGGCAGTGCGTACTACGCCCCGGCCGCGGCCACGACGCAGATGGTGGAAGCCATCGTGCGCGACAAGAAGCGGCTGATTCCGGTCGCCGCGTATTGCGACAAGGAGTATGGAGTGGGCGGGTATTACGTGGGCGTGCCGGCGATCGTCGGCGCGGGCGGCGTGGAACGGATCATCGAGCTGGACCTGGAACCTCAGGAACAAGTCGACTTCGACAAGAGCGTGGTCGCGGTGAAGGAACTCGTCGCCGCGATGAACAACTTGTCGCTGTAATGCGGCGGTGTGCTCAGGTGGCACGCAAACCGGCGTGATGGCGTTGCTAGCAGTGGGGCACGCGAAAGTGCCTGCCGTTGACAGCAAAAATACATCGGAGTAGAGTCCCCGGCTCCGGAACGTTTTTTGTAAGCGTGCCGGTTTTGTGCTTGGCAGTTGGCGCTGCGGACGGAGACAGTTTGGTGGCATTCGGCGAACGATCCGGAAACTGTTCGGGCTGAACGAATCGCGCCATGGTTCATAAGTTTGTGTTGCGAGTGCTTCCGCGCATGATGTTATTTGTCGCTGCGGTTGCCTTGCCCAATATTGCCGAATCCGAGATGCCGGCGGATCTCTCCGCCGAGCTTGCCATTGCGGCCCCAGCGCGTGAGTGGCGAACCATCGTGCTCCACCACTCGGCTACTGACCAGGGTGACGTCGCTTCGATCGACACCGTGCACCGCCAGCAGAGGGACTCGGCTGGCAATCCCTGGCTGGGGATCGGCTACCACTTTGTCGTCGGCAACGGCCAGCGGATGGGCGACGGCGAAGTCCGCGCCACGTTTCGCTGGCGTGGTCAGATGGCTGGCGCGCATGCCGGCCGGCGCGAGCAGAACGAACACGGCATCGGTATCTGCCTGATTGGCAATTTCGAGAACACGTCGCCGACGCCCAAACAGGTTGCCGCCCTCACGGAACTTTTGAAGAGTTTGAGCACGCGCTATGCGATCACCCGCACGCACGTGCTCCGCCATCAGGATGTACGTTCCACACTTTGTCCTGGCCGTTTGTTTCCCTGGGAGCAGATGCTTGCCACGGTTCCCGTCGCGGCTGCAGCTGTAAAACAAGTGCCGCAGGAGCACGACTCCTGATTGCCCCTGGAATTGACCCGCTTTGGGCCAGTCACGCCCGAGTGACTCGCCGCTCACCCCGCTAGCGAACTTGCAATGAACCGAATTAACGATCTCGTCGACGACGAGCTACAGCTTGGCCAATTCGCTCCGAACACGGTGCCCGCGGATTCGGCCACGTCCGGCGGCGAGCTTCCGCATTGCCTGTTTCTGCCACAACACTATGAAGTCAACTACTCCTACCCGCTGATCGTCTGGCTGCATGGCGCGGACGACGACGAGCGGCAGGTGAACCGAATTGCTCCGCTGGTGAGCCTGCGCAATTATGCCGCGATTGGTCCGCGCGGAACGGTCGCGTGTCAGCAGGCCGGCTATCGCTGGTCGCAAAAGATGGAACATATCGCGGCGGCCGAAGAGCGCGTTTTCAAGAGCATCCGCATTGCCAGCCGCTGGCTGAACATTGCTCCGACCAGAATCTATCTCGCCGGCTACGGTTGCGGTGGGACGATGGCTCTCCGGCTGGCGCTGGCTAATCCCGGCAGGTTTGCTGGAGTGCTTTCGATCGGCGGCGGACTGCCGACGACGCTACGGCCGCTGGCGCGGTTCGACGAGCTGCGCGGAACGAAGGTGTTTCTGGCCACGGGCCGCCACAGCGACGCCTATCCCGAGGCGGCGGTCTGCCGCGATTTGCGGTTGATGCACGCGTCGAATATGGCGGTCAATTTGCGGCAGTATCCTACTGGCGACGACGTGACGACCGACATGCTGGCGGACATGAACCGCTGGATCATGGAGCAGATCGCCACGGCCACGCCGGTCGCGAGCGATGAGCACAGCCACCGGCGGTAGGGCGGCACGATCCAGTCCTGGCCGCCATGAGGTGCGAACCTCGCACATTCGATTTTCTCGCTCTTATGCTGCGCACTTCGCTCGCTTGTAGCGCGCAGGCGTTTCTGGTCCAATGACTCGCTAGGAGTTCGGACGAGTAAACTACGCGAATGCGGGCATCAGGACGATATGGCCAAGTTGTGGCGAATACATCCGCATGATGCCGCAAGAATCGCGGCGCTCGAACGGTCGGCTGGCGTGCCCGCGGTCGTCGCCCAGCTCCTCTGCTGCCGCGGGATTCACGACGCCGAGCAAATTCGTGAGTTTCTCGATCCCAAGTTGAGTCAGCTGCGCGATCCGGAGCTCCTGCCGGGTCTCTCGGATGCAGCCGACCGCATCACTGCGTCGATTCGTGCCGGCCGGCGAATCGTGATCTATGGCGATTACGATGTCGACGGGATGAGCGGCACGGCCATCTTGTACCTTTGCCTGCGGCTGCTTGGCGCCCAGGTGAGCTACTATGTTCCCAATCGCGTCGACGAAGGGTACGGCCTGAACTGCGAAGCCCTGCAGACATTGGCTTCGCGCGGAGCGCAAACGATCATCACCGTCGACTGCGGCGCGGCGAGCGTCAAGCAGGCGGAAACGGCGCGCGGCCTGGGCCTGGAACTCTTCATTACCGATCATCACCACTTCGCCGAGCGGCTGCCCGAGTGCGATGGGCTGGTGCATCCAGCGCTGCCGGGCGCAAGCTATCCGTTCGCCGGTTTGTGCGGAGCCGGCGTGGCTTTCAAGCTGGCCTGGGCGCTCTGTCAGCGCGCGAGCCAGGCCAAGAAGGTCAGTGATCCGATGCGCGAGTTCCTGATGCAAGCCGTGGGGCTGGTATCGCTGGGAACCGTGGCGGACGTCGTTCCGCTGATTGACGAGAACCGCGTGCTCGTGCGGCACGGGCTCGTGAGCTTGAAACAGCGGCCGACGCTCGGCGTGTCCGCACTCTTCAATCTGCTTTCGATGGATCTGCATGCTCCGCTTTCGAGCGAGGACATCGCCTTCAAGCTTGCGCCGCGCTTGAACGCGGCCGGACGCTTGGGGCAAGCAACGCTCGGCATTGAATTGTTGACGACCGATTCGGCGGAACGCGCAAGCGCGCTGGCCGCGTACTTGCACGAACTCAACGGCAGCCGCGAGAGTCTCGAGCGCAGCATTTATCTGGCCGCGAACAAGCAGGCCACCGAGCAGTTCGATCCCGAGGGGGACGCGGCGCTGGTGCTGGCCGAGCGCGGCTGGCATCCGGGCGTGATCGGCATCGTTGCCGCGCGGCTGGCCGAGAAGTTTCACCGGCCGGT
>JBGSKX010000036.1:0-18800 GCA_041741015.1 Pirellulales bacterium | reverse complement strand
ATTCCGTCGGCCGCGACCACGAGCGTACCAACCTTGTCGACCCGGGCCTTGCCGCGGACCACGACGACCTGGTTCTGCTCGACGCCCAGCAGCTCGCGGGCGTCGATCGGCACGATCTCCCCTTTGTCGTCGCGAAACTGCACGAGCGCGGTGAAGCTGGCGGCCTTTTCCGCGCGGCGGCGACAGAACGGACAGTTCGCCGGATCGTGCCCAGGCGTGGCCGCGTGGTCCGTCTCGGCCAAGGCTTCAGACATCAGAAACGATGCTTGCCCCGCGGCCCAGGGCTCGAACTCGCCCGCGCCGATCCGCCCCACCAGCACAACTTCGCCGATGTCCTCGAGCTGTGCTTCCTTGGCTTTCTCCAGCGTGGCTTCAATGCTGCTCGCGCCGGAAGGCTCCTGCGAAAGCACGTACTGCTTACGCAACTCCAGCACGCGCGCATCCTGCTGCTGACAGCCCGCGACCAACGCGCAAGCCACCAGCAGGCCACCGAGCACTATCCAGCGAAACATCGCGCTCACTCCCAAGCTCAACGTGAAATGCCTACTCACTCAGGCGCCGCTTCCTTGGCCGGCTCTTCGTGGGCGCGATCATGAAGCCGTTCGACGACCGCGTCGATCTTTTCCGACCACGCATCATATGTCACTTCCTGCTTCGCGTGGATTTGTTCATCGACTTTACCGAACAGGTCGAGCAGCTCTTCCACGTCCTTCTTGATTTCCGATCGCACATCATCGGCGAAGTTGCCCGTCAATTCGTCGACGTGTTCGAGCGTGTGTCCCAGCGCGTGCAGTGCTTCGTCGGCCTTGTCCGTTTCACCAGCGGCCAGTTTGTCGCGAATCGTATCGCGCGCCGTCTCGATCATCTCCGCGGCTTCATGAAAACTCTTGATCTCCGCATGATCATGCTCGCCGTGCTCATGGCCGGCATGTTCGTCGTGCGCATGGTCGCCGTGCTCGTGACCGTGGTCATGATCCTCATGGGCGGCCTCGGGCGCAGGTTCCTTGGGGGAGGTGTTGCAACCGGTTACGAACGCCAGGAGCAGGGCACCCAGCGGCAAATAGCGAAGCGACATGGTTGTGAGTCTCCTGATTTTCTGGCATCGCGGCCCGGTACAGTTTACCGCGCGCGGTATCTCACCCCTCGATACGCAATTCGGGCCTGCGGGGTTCTTCGGCACCATAACCGCGCAAAGCGTTTCATACCACCCGAGTTCGGCTTGCAGCTGCCTCGCCAGAACGTCGATTAAGCCTAAATCAGGCCGATCATCCGCAGGCAGGGGGCAATCAAGTCGGGCCACGCGCCCCAGATTCCGGCCACCGTTAACCCCATCACCGAGACGATCAGGGCCACGTCCCAGATGGGCGACGGACGCAGCCGCGGATCGGTCCGCCGGTAGCGAAAATAGAGCGCTCCGCAACCCAGCATCGGCAGCAGCAGGGCCTGCATGACGCCCGCCAGCAAAATGGCGCGCACGGGATTCACACCGCTGGCGAACACGGCCAGGCACACCACCGGCAGCCCCACCGAATACGCCGTGACCGCCCGATCGTGCACGCGCTGCGATTGCGAGTCGATCAGGCCGAACAGTTTCGTGCAGTCGGCCCACATCCGCGCGTTGCCCGCCGTAGCCACCAGGAATGTCGAATACAGCACTGCCAGCGCCCCGACCAGGAACAGCCACTTGGCATATTCGCCGAACACCGGCACATAGGCCCGGGCCAGCGTCGTGACCATCCGCATGCCGTCGGGGTCGAGACCTTCGTGATAGAGCACGGCCACGCCCATCAAAAAGAAAGCCAGCGTGGCCAGCGTATAAACCACCATCGAGCAAAACGCGTCGTAGTGCATGACGCGCATCCAGCCACGCGCCCGCGCCGCCCAGGCGTCGTCGTCGGTGCGGCGACCGACGAATCTGGCATACCCCTTCTCCAGACACCAGTACGGATAGGCGAACAGCTCGGTCGCCCCCACTCCGATGATGCCAAACGTGGCGAGCGCCGTCGCCAAGGGATTGATGCCTTCGGCCGCGTTAGGCAGGCGAAACCTCAGCCCCGAGAGAATCTGCTCGCCGCTGATGTGCCACTGTTCGGTCCGCTGAAGCGAGATCACATTGCCGATCGTAATAAAGGTGAACATTACCACGAGCACGATCGACAGATTCTGAATCAGGTTGTAGCGCCCGCGATACAACAGCCCCATGGTGAGCACGGTCGCCAGGGCCGCCCAAACTTTGTCGTCCCAGGTCCAAGGGTCGATCAGCACCTCCCCGCCGCGAACCCGGGCCGCCAGATCGCCGTGCTTCGACTGCAAGTCCGTCAATCGGGCGGCCAGTTGCCGATGTCCTCGAAGCACGCGTTCGCGCCGCTCGGGCGCCATCTCAGCGAGTGCGCCGCCGCCGCTGTTCATGTCCTCTTCGCGTTGAACGAAGTCAGCGACTTCTTTCTGTGACGGACGGTCGACGGCCGCCAGGTAGTCGCCCGAGATCGGTACCGCGATGGCTGCCGCCTGCCCTACGCCGCCGACGATTCCGCCGAGCTGGCCAAACCCCACGATCATCATCGCCAGCCAGAACCAGATGATCCAACCGACGCGTAAACGCGGGCCCGGAACCGTGTCGAGCGCGGCGAGCGTCGTGACGCCGTGGGTCATGGTGTAGCGTCCCAACTCGATCTGGACAAACACCTTGATGATGCAGCCGATGATGATCAACCAGAGCAGCAGAATGCCTGCCTGGGCGCCGGTTTTGGTCGTAGCGATAAGTTCGCCTGAGCCGACAATGCTGCCGGCAATGATGAGCCCCGGCCCGAGGCGTCCCAACACTCCGAGCAGCGTCTTGGGCGGCTCGACGACGTCCGCGTGGTCGCGCGGATCGAGCGAAGGGGGCAGCGTATCGAGGTCGTAGGAATCCGCCATGGCTCAGCTCACCCGCCCTGTGAAAAATTCGCCCCCGGTGCTCCGGGCACGCCGCGAATCCGTAGATGATACCGGGCCGGACGCCTCGCCGCCACGCGTTCAATGTTCAGGCGAAAACGTCGCAATCCGAGGTGTGGATAAATGTATTGCGTCGCGTTTCACTGCGGCAGCGAGAACTTGCACGAGTTAGCGGTCGTTCCGGTTTTCGCGGTTCTGTTACGCGGCTCAAGTGCATGCATGCTGCGGGGCCATGCATGACGATACGCACATGTATTCGCGGGGCACATTCCAGATAGTTTGTCATGGAAGGGCCCCACCATGCGATGGATCCTTTGCGCGACCCTCTTGGTCGCTTGCCTGCCGGCCGTGGCTACGGCCGATGTCTCCACCAGTCTCGACGGCAGTTTCGCCGAACAAGAGGCGGCCCTGACCAGTTCCTGCAGTTGCGATGCCGACTGCTACGACTGCTGCGACATGTTCAATTGCCGAAAGCGGTTTCTGGGCCTGCTTCCCAGCGACCATTGTTTCGATGACTTCATCAGCCCGATCTCGAATCCGTTCTTCTTCGAAGATCCCCGATCGCTCACCGAAGTGCGCGGAATCTTCATTGAGAATTCGCTGCCGAGCGAAATCAGCGGTGGTGACTTTCAACTGTACGCTGCCCAGCTGCGCGGCCGTGTGACCGATCGCTGGAGCATCATCGCCCCCCGGCTCGGCGTGTTTCAGGTCAACCAGGCCGGCGGCGACACGCCCAACGGCTTCCTCTCCGCACCCGTCGGTTTCAAATACAACTTCCTTCGCGATCCCGAGCGCCAGCTCATTGCCTCCTGCGGCCTGACCTACTTCATCAAAGGCTCGGGCGACGCGATGTCCAACTTCGGCGACGGCGACTACCACCTGTTCCTGTCGGGCGGTGCGCAGATCTTCGACCGCGGCCACTGGGTCAGCGGCACGGGCTTCCGCCTGCCGGGCGATCGCAACTGGGGCACGCAGCTCTGGTACTGGTCGAACCAGTGGGACTACGAAGTCCGCGACGGCGTCTACCTGCTCACCGGCGTCAACTGGTTCCACTGGATGTCGAACAGCGGGCTCAACTCCGGTTCGAACGTCACGGGGCTCGATATCGTGAACATCCCGGTCCAGGGCGTTGCCGGCGACAACGTCGTGACGGGCGTGGTGGGCATGAAACTTAAGCCCAGCCGCCATACTGAAATCGGCACCGGCTTCGAGTTCCCGCTCTCCAACCGCACGGACATCCTGCGCAACCGGCTCTACGTCGACTTCATCTTCCGCTACTAAATGACGGTGGCTTCGCGTCCGAGCGTGCCGAGACGGATTGTCTCGGCGCGCTCGGAATTCGCACCCTGGAGTGGCTCTCGCAACGATTCGTCAAATCGCACCAGCTTCAGCGTGCCGTCGTCGAACTCGACCAGGGCCGTGCAGCTCTCGACCCAATCGCCGCAATTGTAGTAGGTCAGCTCCCCAAGCTGTTTGATCGCCGGCGTGTGAATGTGGCCGCAGACCACGCCCTGGCAATGACGCATGCGGGTGTGCATGGCCATCATTTCTTCGAAGCTGTTCACATAGTTCACGGCCCGCTTGATGTTCTGTTTCATGAACAGGCTGTAGGACTTGTACTTGAGCCCCAGTTTGCGGCGCACCCAGTTGCCGGTGGTGTTGAGGAGCAGCAACAGCGAGTAGGCTCGGTCGCCCAGGCCGGCCAGCCAGGGCATGTTGATCGCCACGGCATCGAAAATGTCGCCATGCAGGATAAGCAGTTGGCGGCCATCGGCCGTGTGATGGACGAACTCATCGGCGATCTCCAGATGCCCCGTGAGCATCGTCTGAAATTCGTCCATGTAGTTACGCAGGAATTCATCGTGATTGCCGGCCACATAGCGTACGGTCGTGCCGTGCTTGACCATCCCGAAAATGCGGCGCACCAGGAGCGTGTAAGTATCGTTCCAGCGAAAGCCTCGGTGCATTTTCCAGCCGTCGATGATGTCACCAACCAGGTACAGATGGTCGCACGTGTGCTGCTTGAGAAATTCCAGGAGTAGATCGGCCTTGCTGTGGCGGCAGCCCAGATGAACGTCCGAAACAAAGATGCTCCGCACCCGTGTTCGTTCGGCTTCGTCAACCATGTCCAATCCCCATGAGGTTCATTGCCTGGTCCACGCCGTTGGCTTCGCGGCGTTCGCCGTAGTGCTCGGAAAGAAACCTCTCCACCCGTTCGCGCGACAGCTCGCGAATGGCGCACCAGTCGCCGATTCGCTCTTGTCTCGCGTAGTGCGCGTTAATTTCCTGCTCGTGCTGCCCGGGGATCGGAATCACCAGTAGCGGCTTGCCAAAATAGCGCGATTCGCCGATCAGTTGCTGCCCGCCCGAGCAGATCACCGCCCGGCAGGAAGCCAGATCGCGGGCAAACTGCTCGCCGCTCGTCGGGCGATACAACAAATTCTCCACTGGTGGTCCCTCGCAACCGTAGACCAGAAACCTGGTGCCGGGCAGTTGCGCCGCGGTCTGGGCGATGCGCCGCCCCAACCCCGCCCGAGCGTAGACCAGCACGTGTTCGCCGTTCGTCGGCGTCAGCTGTGCGATCCGCGTTCGCAGCAGCACGTTGACGTGCTGATAGTGCCGACTTATCGGGCAGTCATGAAACACGGCAACGATGCACTTGCTGGGATGCTTGATCCACCGTCGGACGAAGCTTCCGGCCAGTCGCGCATACGCTCTCAACGACCAGGGAAACTCCGCACCGAGCGGGTGACAGAATCGATGCTGGTTGTCGATGCTGACGCAATCGATGCCCAGCGAAGCGGCGGCTAACGCCGTCAGCGGCTCGAAGTCGGTGATCATCAGGTCCGGCCGTTCATGCAAGGCAAGTTGCCGGATCTCGTCGAGAGATTTGCGCCGCCGCAGCAGGTACTCGCCAAAACCGCGCGCCGTCCGCCACGGATCAACCGCGCCGCAGCCTTTTTGCCGGAACTGCAAGCCTGCGATCTCATGCGCCGTGTAGCCCGACGATTGCAAGAGTCGCAGCGCGTCTGCGAAAGTGAAGATCGTAACGTGATGCCCCAGAGCCATCAGCCGCTCGATCATCGCGAGCGAACGGCCGCAATGGCCCATGCCTTCGCCACAAATGCCGTAAAAGATTTTCACGGTGAATCACTCGAGGTCCGCGAAATCGAAGCCTCTGGTGTCACCCTAGCTGGAGTTCGTCTGACGAAGAAACGTCAATCCGCACGATTCCACGGCGTCCAATGTGAATCTCACGGCATCCTAACGAGCAACTCACAGACGACTCTGCCGGCATGGACGCTGGCACGACATTTCCGCGATTTCCGAGAGTTGCTCACGGCGCCGAACGAGAGTCGCCGACCGCACGAATCACGTTCTGGAAGAGCATCAGGCCCGCGTCGCTCCATTCAATCTCAACTTCTAACGCTGGGTCGTTCGCTTCCGGCCTGATCGCGAGCACGTTGGCAGGCCAATCCAACTCAAGCTCGGCCAGCGAGCGGCGGATCTCCGCGAGATTCCACACCCAAGGCTGCAAAGACAGATCCGTGGGCAAGCAGACCAGCTTGCGATTGTCGCTAGTGAAAGCCATGATCGAAGGAAGGTCCGGCGCCGGGTGTACAAGCCGGGCCCAGTCTTGGCCCGTCTCGGGATCGATAAGTCGCAGTTCGCCGTTGGTCTGTCCGACGGCCAGCACCGTGCTGTCCGGCGAGAACGCGATCCCGAGACCGTTTGGCGTGGTCCCTTGAGCGTGCAAATTTTGCGCGAGCGACCAGTCGCTGGTTCGCCACAGTTGCACGCCACTGGGGGTCGATGCCAGCCAGCGACCGTCAGGGCTGAACTCGACCATCCCACACCGGCCCGTGGCAAGTGCTGCCAGTTGTGCCCCGGTGTTCGCGTTCCAGACCGTCGCCCCTCCGGCCTCCCAACTTGCGATTGCGGCCCACCTCCCATCGCGGCTGAGCGCAGCCTTGCGTGGGTCGCCCGGAGGGTTCAAGGCAACGGGTTTGCGATCACCGCTGAGCGGCAATGCAAACCAACCGCGTACCGTTTCGAAGAGCAGCCGTTCGTTCGGGATGCAAGTTGCCAGGGTATAAGGATTGGCCGTTTCGCTGAGGTGGACCGGCGGCCCGAACGAGACAACTTTCTTTCCTGCGCGGACCTGATCAAGTCGAGGCCAGCGATAGATCGTCGTCTCGACCGCCATGATCAAATCACCGCGCTGATCGAATTGGACCACGCAGGGCGCACTCGGCCGGAGAGAAACTCGTTCAAGCCTGGTGAGATCCCACACTTCGATGCCGCGCTCACCACTGACGGCCAGCAGCCGATTGTCGGGACTGACCGATGCGTAGCTTCGCCCACCCGTGGGCGGAAACCAGGCACTGGGCAGAAGCCGACATTCCGAACCCGCGGCCAGCTCCCAATGTTCGATCCGCTCGTGTTCGTACTTGAACAACCCTAAGTTACCGTCGGCGTCGAGATCCATCGCCAGGTTATCAAAACCCTGAACTTCGAACTCCTTCTGTCCGGTCCCCACGTCCCACAGCATGAGTCGCGAATCCCACAGCCCACAGGAAACCAGCCGCGATCCGTCCGCATTGAACAGAATTTGCTGCGGAAACGAACGCTGCGGCAGCGTCAGCATGACTTTGCCCGTGCGCAGCTTCCAAATCCTGATCGGATTGCCGCTCCCCCAGATCGCCAGCAACTCGCCGCCAGGATGCCAGGCCATCCGCACGTTCGCGAGATCACCGAGTGGCACCCTCGTCTCGATTGCGCCAGTCTTCCAGTCGATGATCAAGGCCTCGGTGCCGACATACACTGCCAGTCGATCGGATAGCTGATGGAACCAGCATTGCGAACCCGGTTTCTGCTCCAACAGCGTACGAACCAGCTTGCCACTCTCCGCGTCGACTACCGCCAAACCGCCGTGAGTGCGCTGCATGACAGCATGCCGCCCGTCCGGTGCAAACAAGAGCGAGTCGCTCGTCTCATCCTGCCAGCTGACTTTTAGTTCTCTGCCCACGACGCGCCAGACTCGCACGCCTTGCTCTCCGGACAGTCCCACGAATTGTCCGTCCTGCGAGATCGCGACCTGCGACATCGGCATCTCATGTTCCAGACTGGCGATTACGCTTCCGTCCTCGGTATTGCCGAGCACCAGCTTCCTTCCTTGAATATTCAAAGCAAACCGCCTGGCAGCCAGAACCACGGTGGAGCTGTGCAACTGCTCCGAACTCGTCCAAATCTCGCGCACGCGCCGCAGGTCAGGAAGCGAGACGCTGCGGATCGCGGCCGTGCGCAGTTGCAAGATTCGTTCGTCGCTCGATCCGATCGTCGGCATCAGCTTTCGTGCGCGATCGATCGTCTCGAGCGCCGCGAATCGCTGGCCCAGCTGGCGGCTCGCATTGCGCGCGGCGATCTCCGCGAGATACGCGTCCCACAGCCGCAACTGGGCCGCTTCGTTGGCCGCACGCTCGGCAAGCTCGGCTTGCATGGTGATCTCAAGCTGACGACTCAGTTTCCCCGAATACCAGGTCGAGACGATCGACACCGCCAGAAGCAGCAGCGCCACGGAACCCAACGATCCGGCCAGCGCGGGATTCCGCCGGCACCAGCGCCAGCCGCGTTCCAAACTCGTGGCCGGCCGGGCCTCGATCGGCCGATCGGTCAGGAATCGCTGCAAATCTTCCGCCAGTGCCAGGGCCGAGGGATATCGTCGCGTGGGCGCCCGCTCCAGGCACTTTGAACAGATCGTCGCCAGGTCGCGAGGCAACCCCGGCGCTACGCGATGGATCGACGCGGGCTCGGCCAGAAGCACCTGCTGCAGCGTTTCAATGGCCGTTTCGCCGCGATACGGAGGTCGGCCGCAGAGCAGTTCATAGAGGATGGCGCCCAGGGCATAGACGTCTGTCGCCGGACCAATCTCGCTTTGTCGGCCTAACGCCTGTTCAGGCGCCATGTAACTCGGCGTTCCGAGCAATGCTCCGGTTTGCGTGTGCCCGCCCGGCTGATCGCGAAAGATGCGGGCTAATCCAAAGTCGGCAATCTTAACCTGGGGTGGATCGCCAGCGGCGGTGACGAGCAGATTGTTGGGCTTCAAGTCGCGATGCACCACGCCATGCTCGTGGGCGAAGTGCACGGCCCGAGCGACTTGCTCCACAAGCTCCGCCGCCCGGCGGACGTTCCATGGTTTGCCTGCCAGCCGATCGGCAAGCGTGCCCCCTTCCACCAGTTCGAGTGCCAGATAGGGACTGCCGTCGTCCTCGCCGTAGTCGTACACCTGGACGATGTGCGGGTGGTGCAGTGAGGCGACCACCTCGGCTTCGGCGCGAAACCGCGACAACAGCTCGTCGTTCGCCAGGTCGGCATGCCGGACCATCTTGAGCGCGACCAGCCGATTCAATCCTGTCTGCCGCGCCCGGTAGACGACGCCCATCCCGCCGCGGCCGATCTCCTCGAGAATCTCGTAGTCCGCCCGCAGGTTGCGCTCGGTGTCGCCACCGTTCGGCCGGGCGGCCGTCGCCTCGTCGAATGCCTGGTGCAATTGAATCTGGTCGGCAAGCACACCGGCGTACTGCGGAAAGCGAGCGGCGTACTCCGCGACCTGCGGACTTTCGCCCAGCTTTTCGCGGGCCAGGAACTCCGCGTAGATCATGTCAACCGCAGCCTCCTCTGCGGCTGCCAGTTGCGGAAAACGGGCAAGATACTCCTCGGCCGCCGGGCGCTGTCCGCATTGCCACCGCTCGCGCAGGTCGACACGCGTCACGGCGGCCAGTTCCGTGCCGGAAACCTCCTGATGCTGCGAGAGAAACGCTTCCAGCGTCTGCGGATGCTGCTGCCAGAGCAGAGAGTAGTCGCGTGCCAGGGCCCGGCCTGGGCCGTCCGCGGGCGTGGCAGATGATTGGCTTGTTCCGCGCGCGGCCATAAGCGATTGCTGCGCCTCAGCGAGAATCGATGGGATGTCCCTGCGACAGCCCTATCAGACTATCGCCGCCAGTCGTCAGATCGCACATTGATTACGCTTCGAGGCCCAATTGCCGGCTGGCCCGTTCGATGCCCCGCGAAAGCTGCATTCGCCGCGCCTGCGCACTGCCCCCAAGCTCCGCGGCGACTTGGTCCCAGCCGAGTCCTTCGCTCCGCAGGTCGGCAACCTTCCGCTCATCAGGAGTCAGCGCTTCGCGCATCCGTTCGAGCAACTCCTGGCGTGAAAGCATTTCGCTGGCCGAAGGTTGCGGGTCTGCCACCTGCGCCAGTGCCATTGGCGATACCATAGCCACGCGCCGCACGTCCCTCCGCAAGCGGCGCTCCTGCCGCGCACGCGAGGCCAATTTATTTCGAGCCATCACCACCAGCAGCCGCACCAGTTGATCCGCTCGCTCGAGGTCGTACTCGCCGATCGCTGCGCGGACAAAAAAGCTCGCCAGCACCGACTGCGAGACGTCCATCGAATCGAAGGCGCGATTGAGCCGCTCATCCTCGATCCGCAACCGGACTTCGCGGCGAATCAAGGGTTCATAACGCCGCACCAACTCTTCGGCGGCCGACTCGTCGCCAGATCGAACCTGGCGCACTAGCAGTGAGAAGTCGCTGTCCTGGTTCATGCAAACTTTTTGCTCAGAAGCGTGTGCGATCTCAAACGGCCTGGCGATAAAGCGAGTGGAGAATACTTCGCCACGGGGCGGCAGGGCACCATTCTAGCATCCCGCCGAAGCTTCCGTTCCGCTCGGCGAATCAATATTTAGTGACGCCTCACCAAACTCGCGGACCCCACGCTTATGTTGCAAATCCGTAAGGACTTCCGTCCGTGGTTCGGTGGTGGACCTGGCACTTTTGAGCCCCGCAAACGAGGTAGCTCCCTGCGGGCTTTTCAAGTGGTCGCGGCCTCCGCCCCGGCGGGCGGCAAGTCGGCCGATGGACATGGTTGTGGGACGCTTCTGCTCGCAAGGAACGATAGCTTCTGCGACCGATTGCCAAATAGTCATAGTTCAACTTCCCGTTTTATTGAGGAGTGCTCATGAGAATTTCGCCACCGACTGACCGTCGTTCTTTACTCGTGCAGTCCATTGTCATTGCCGCCATCTGTGCGGCGACATCCCGGCCAGCCAGTGCTGCCCCCGTGTACTCGAACGACTTCGAAAGCAACTCCACGGGTTTTACAAACGCCGGCGTGCTGCCAGCCCTTACGCGGACCAGCCTGCCTACGGATGGCGGCGGGCTTAGCTCGCCAAACCAGTCGATGTGGCTCGGGCGCCTCGGGGAAAGCATTCCTAAAGGTGCTGCCAACCAAGAGATTGTGAACCTGACCGTCTCCGGCTTGACGCCTGGGCAGGCTTACACGGTCGCGTTCGACTTACTCGTCGGTGCATCGTGGGACGGCGCGGCGAGCGGCTATGGCACTGATGCCTGGTACTTCGCCGTGGACGGAAGTCGGCTCGTGGACACGATGTTTTCCAATGGCAATCAAGGCGTTGACTACGGCGCGTATTCTCCGCAGCGATACACCGACTCCGCATATGCCAATCCCAATGGTGCGGATGTCCCCGCGTTTACCGGGGCCGAGTATTCGCGCAGGCAGGGTCCAGGCTATAGCGGTTACTACGGGATTTACTACTTCAGTCACGGCGAGGGCAATCCAGTTCTGACTTTTACGGCTGGCGACACCACTGCCACCTTGGAATGGGCGCGCTACAGCGGCGTTGGCAATTTTGGTGACAGCGGCGACGAATATTGGGCGCTGGACAACGTTGTGGTTACCCAAGTACCTGAACCAGCCAGTTATCTGCTAGGGATGATCGCCCTGGTCGGCCTGCTGGCTGCTCGGCGAAGGATGGCGTCTCCCTCGCGTCACAATTGAGAGCCGATCGCCGCCGGCCGCTTGGGTCTGACGTGACGTCTCTGACGTCGATCTGCGTGCTGGCCGTTGCGATTACTGTTGACCTGTCCAAGTTGGTTCGCCCACGGTACTGCTGGCCGGTACCGTGGGCGTTTTTCTTTCGCGCAGGGTCCATCTCGATCCCGCTCTTTATCGATCTCTGCGCGCTGCGAAGGCGCTAATTGCGAACGCGCCGATAACTCGAGCGGACGGAGTTGATTCAGAGGTCAGCCTGCACTCCGTGGCAAATGCGTGGAAGTGCCACTGCGGCCGCACGCGAGATCCGGGCACTCACCGGTAGGAATTAGCCACAACCGGCACAGGACGACGCCCTCGAACCGGAGCACAAGATAAGAACAGCCCGGAAACCCTTGCTATTGCGGGACTTCCGGGCTTTTTTTGAAGTGGACAGGGGCGGGATCGAACCGCCGACACACGGATTTTCAGTCCGTTGCTCTACCAACTGAGCTACCTGTCCGGATAGCGCCTGATGGCTCTCGGCGAGCACCCGCCAGGAACCTCAGAATATGGAAGCATACTACAGCACGCGAGGTTCGCAAGGCCCCCGGCAAACTCTCTGACAGTAGGGACTTCGCACCACTGCAGCGGATCGTAGAAGTCAGCCAGGATGGCCGGCCGGGCGCGCCCTGAGAAATTTCGCAGGCCGCCAAAAAAGGACGGCCGACCCCCAGCTACTCTCGTCGCTGGGGATCGGCCGAGCCAGGGACGACTCCCTGTTAATCGCAGTTCTCTCTGTTGCCTTCGACTGGCAGCCTAAACGCACGCTCGCGCAAATGCAAGGATTTTTTCCCCAAGAACTGCCTGCGTGCGAAAATTCGCTACCGAAACGTCTCATTCCGCACCACGTCACCCGCTCCCCAGCCCGCGCCGCTCGTGCGAGCGGGATCGTAGGGCACTGCCCGCAGGAACTCGTTGATCTCGGCCACCAGCCAGGCTTGCTCGGCCGAGTTCACACACGGAATGCGATACGCCCCGCCACTATAGACCAGCTCGACGGCCAGGTTCGTCGTCGAATTCTCATTCCGCGTGACTGATTCATAAACCCTGGCGCACTGCACCTTGTCGCGGCTGATCTGCTGCGTCCAGTGCCAGGCCAGGCACCGGGTCTCGGTCACGACAATGCTCGGATCGATGAGAACATTCTTTTTACCGCGGGCAATCCACAGCACACCGCCAAGCATGCCAATGCCAACGATCCAGAACGGAATCGAGAAGGCGGCGAAAGCAATGTTCACCCAGTTGATGTTCCCCCTGCCAAAGAAAACGCCGAGTGCCCCCATGGTCCAAAACGCGATAAACCCAAGCCAAAACACCGCAAAGGCGAAGAGCCCGATCGCCGCTGGCCCGATCCCGTGAGGCGGTACGTGAATCGTCAGCCGATCGCGCTCGCGCTTCAACACCGCATGCGCGTCAAACGGCCGTTCCGGAACGACCTCGATCCGCTCCCCGGACGAATAACCTGTGAGCAAATCCGCCAGCGGAAAGACTTCATCGCAACTGGCACACTTGGCCCATCCCTTGTCGAGAGCCACGTCCGCGGCCGGGATCTTTCGCGAGCAGTTCGGGCAAGTGACTTTCATCGTGCGCTGCGAGTTGGTTCGCAAGATTTAAAAACCCGAGTAGGCTGCCGCCTCGTTCATTCACTCTAAAGAGCAACGTTCCTAGTGGCCAAGAGACGTTTTCGCAAAGCTTTCGCCGCGATTCGTCGGTCGTGTTCGCTGCCGACGCCCCGTCGGCCTATAATTCAGCGGTCACGAGCCCCGCTACCTGGCATCTCACGTTCGCATGGCGGCATCTCCAATCTACCTCGATAATCACGCCACGACCCGCGTCGATCCGCGCGTGCTGGAGGCGATGCTGCCGTACTTCGGCGAGGTTTACGGCAATGCCGCCAGCACCAGCCACCAGTTTGGCTGGCAGGCCAAGGAAGCCGTGGATGCCGCCCGGTCCAGCATCGCGGCCGGCATCGGGGCCAAAGACCGCGAGATCGTGTTCACCAGTGGCGCGACAGAGAGCAATAACCTCGCAATTCGCGGCGTGTGCGAACGCCAGAACCGCCGCGGCAATCACCTGATTACAGTCCGCACCGAGCACAAGGCCGTCCTCGATCCGATCGAGCGCCTCGGCCGACGCGGCTTCGAGGTGACAATCCTCGACGTCGAGCCAACCGGTAGCCGTGGGGCAGGGCGGCTCAATCCCGACCGGCTCGCCGCCGCAATGCGCGACGACACGCTGCTCGTCTCGATCATGCTTGTGAACAACGAGATTGGCGTCCTGCAGCCGATCGCCGAGCTGGCCGCGATCGCCAAGCGCCGCGGGGCAATCTTCCACTGTGACGCCACGCAGGCAGTTGGCCGGATCCCCGTCGATCCGCACACCCTGGGCATCGACCTGATGAGCTTCACGGCCCACAAGATCTATGGCCCGAAAGGCATTGGCGCTCTCTGGGTCCGCCGCACTTCGCCGCAAGTTCGGCTCGAACCGCAGATTGCCGGCGGTGGCCACGAAGGCGGCTTCCGCAGCGGCACGCTCAACGTGCCGGGCATCGTCGGCTTCGCCCGCGCTCTTGAGCTCTGTCTGGCCGAGATGCCCGCCGAGCAAACCCGCCAACAGAAGCTCCGCGATCGGCTGTTCGCAGAACTGACCTCGGCCATCGAAGGCGTCACTCACAATGGCCCCGCGCTCGAGCCCGAGCTGCGCTTGGCCGGCAATCTCAACTGCAGCTTCGCCTACGTCGACGGCGAGGCACTGCTGATGAATCTCGGCGAACTGGCCGTCAGTTCGGGTAGCGCCTGCACGAGCGCCAACCCCGAGCCCAGCCACGTGCTCCGGGCTCTGGGCATGCCTGACGACGCGGTCCGCAGCAGCCTCCGCTTCGGCCTCGGCCGCTTCAATACCGACGACGACATCACGCGAGCTGTCGGCCTGCTCACGGACGTGGTCGCCCGCCTGCGAAAACTCAGCAGCATGGCATGAAGTGCAGCAATTCGCTGCCTAGTCGGCCTTCTGGGCGCGTCTTAAGTCGCGTACCACGTCCCAAACCTGGTTCAGGTCCCCAAACGCCGCCAAACGCCCCTCCGGATCGACGACCACTGCGTTCGGAATGGAGTGCACTTGGAGCTGACCAGCCAACCTTCCAGAGATATCCTCGCCGACCTTCTCATCGATGACGACGGGAAACGTCAGCTCAGCGCGTTTGAGAAATCCCGCGACTTCCTTCGAACTCGCGCCAATATGGTGGACGCCGATCACGATCACGCCAGAATTCGCGAGTTGCTGCGCATGCTGAACAGACCCCCAGCACGGTCCGCAGTCGATTGACCAGAACTCGAGCACCACGACCTGCCCCCTCAGCGATTCCAGTGTCAGAGCCGGGCTGTTGAGCCATTTCGCTCTCGGCAGCTCCGGACAGGGCTTGCCGATGAGTTCTTTTTGGGCAGCTTGCCGCTCGTTTTCGGAGTCAGCGACCTCGCGGTGTTCCTTGAGGATCGCGTCCCACTGCGCGGGCGTTCGGTGCAAGTCCTGCTTGTAGGTAAGTGCCGGCGTGTACGTCGCGTCGACGACGGTCGCTCCCTCGGGTATCTCGAGTTCGAACAACTCATCGGCCAGCGGCTGGTCGACACGGGCTTCAACCAGTTCCTTCTCGCTAGTGCCCGTGAGAAAAAACCCGCCCAGTCCATCCCTTTCAAAACTTGAGCTGCGCTGCTTCGCGGGAAACCAAAACCCTGGCGACAGCTCGCGGTAGTCGGCAAAGTCGAAGTGTACCCACGGCTGCGAGTACTCCAGCATCGCCTCGTGCAAGGCGATATCGAAAGCCGAAAGCTCTTCTGCCGTGAGCTGTTCGTACCACCGATTGAAATCCTCCCCGTCAACAAACTCACGGTTCGCAGCCTTGGCCGCTGCCAGCAGGTAGTCTTCCGGTCGAGCCAATCGCAAATACGACAGTCGGCGAATCCGCCCATCGTTGGCGCCAACATACACACGTCGTTCCGCCAATGGGTTTACGAGCACCTGGCACGTGACGCCATCCACCTCCTCGCTGCCCGTCAGCCGAAATCCCTCGGGAGTGCCAAGCTCCTTTGCGGTGATCGAACTTTTCTGAAACCAGAAATCGTGTCGGCCGACACGCAAGCAGGCCATGTGACCGCCGGCGAAATCAAAATCGAACATCCTGTTGTGAATGGTCATCCGCGCCGGGCCCGGCTCGAACTCCTGAAGCATGCGAAACTGCCGGCCGTTCCAGATACGCGTAGTCCGCTCCCTCACGCTCCACACCTCGCGGACACGCGAGGCGTCGAATGCGAACTCATACTCTCCAGTCCACTGCGCGCGAAACAAGCCCGGCGGCGGCTCCTTGCCTGCGGTTTGTCTGCGGTAATCGGCCACTAGTTTTTCAAGCCGACGCGCGGACATCGCCCCCGTCTGTTTGAACCGCAAATGCAACGACTCCACCGCGTGAATCTGGTTCTCCTGGTCGATGAGCGTTTGAACCAACTGGGCCGCAGTCGGCGAGGGTTCCTCCGCGAAAACAGCGGAGTTGAGAAGTAGAAGAATCGCCCCAACTGGCGAGACAAGAGATAAACGGGGGGGGCCATCGACGACATCTCCCGGCGGAAACTGGTGACGACAGAGACTGCGTGCGATCTGTAATCTAGCAGAACCCCCGAATTTGGTGGGGAAGCGACCTCAAAACGCCGCTCCTGCCTTTCCTTTCCCCGCGGAATCGTATAATTTACACAGTCCGACCTGCGAAAAATCCGATCCCTAATTCGGGACCGGCAAAACTTACCGAAATCTCCCACGTAGACGAGAGAACTTCACATGGGCGTTATCCTGAGCGAACGGGCTGCCGAAGAGGTCAAGAAGGTCCTGAAGGACCAGAACCAGCCCGGCGAGACCTGCCTCCGCGTGCGTGTGGTGGGCGGCGGCTGCAGCGGCTTTTCGTACGACCTGCGGTTCGACAATACTTTCGACGAAGCGAACGATTCGAAGTACGAGCATCACGGTGTGACCGTGCTGGTCGACAAGAAGAGCGCGCTTTATCTCGACGGCACCACCGTCGACTTCTACGACGGCCTCGAGAAGCGCGGATTCACGTTCGACAATCCGAACGCTGTGAAGAGCTGCGGTTGCGGTAGCTCGTTCCAGGCCTAGAAAACACGCGTGATTCGATCTTAAAGTCAATTCGCCGCGAGATCCGATTCAAGTCTTCTCGCCGCAGTTGCCGATAAAGTTCCGGTTGAAAACAATCAAGCACCGCACGCACGTGTGGTGCTTTTTTGTTGGCCGTTCGCATCGGAGCGACGCGTGAACTCGCCTGCTTGCCCGGTGCGCAGATCCGTTTTTGAAAAATCGTTTCGAACCCCACTTGCTTAGCAACCGAGGATTGTTAGAATCGAAATCACGTGAGGCAAATGAGCCGGTCAGCGAGCCGCGGCCCTCAACCAGGACTGTGGCTCTGTTTTTTTGACTAGGCTTAAGCCGGTCGCCCCAATGGGCGGACTCAGGAATTTCTGATTCCAGAGGCGAACCGGCAACTGACTCACGACGTAGGAAGCGTTTGGCAAGTTACTCGTCCCCCCGACCGCCTGGCAGTTTGCTGCCGATGGCGAGGCCGGATCGAGCGGGCCCGATAGGAATCGGGCAGGATCTCGGCTGGGTCGAATTTTCAGCGAAAATGATGCTGAAAAAGCCCCTTGACGGGCTCGAAAGAACGAGTAAGATTGCCTGTTTCCCACACGGCCGGCTGCCAGCAGCCACTTGATGGCTGCCTGACTTAACCGTCAGCAGGCAAGAAGGTTAGGTGGGAGCCAGCGAGTTACCGAGTGCGTGTGGCCAGAGGCCGACTTCAACCGTAGGTGGTTGAGTTCAGCCTCTGTCCTCCGTGGCAGAATGAGCGGACTAAGTAGCGAGGCATCGCTAGTAGTCAACTCGAGCGATCTTTGACAATTTGGTTGTTGCAAGAGTGGCATCTTGTATTGAATTTTGAACAATGCCGGGTCTTTCGTACTCAGCAATGAGTGCGATGGATCTAAATTTGTTCTCCAAGGCTCTTAGCGTGTTAAGACGCGTCGTACGGTTCGCACCACGAACCAACAAGACAAGTCTGACACAAAAGAATCGAGCGTTACTCTTAAGTTCGGGTCGATCGCCAGAAAGCGATCGTCCCGAGTGATGTAGTGGTAAGCCATAGCAAAGTCAGTTCTCTGGCATCGGCCGGAGCAGTTTCGCAAGAGACTGCGAAGGACGTATGTGAGAGGGTTGGATTTATGTGGTCCAAGCTACTAAGGGCACATGGGGGATGTCTTGGCGTCAGGAGGCTTCGAAGGGCGTGGAAAACTGCGAAAAGCTCGGGGGAGTTGTTAAACGAATGTTGATCCCGAGGTTCCCGAACTGGCATGCACTGAATTCATAGGTGTATGCAGCGAACGCGGTGAACTGAAACATCTAAGTAACCGCAGGAAAAGAAAGAAAAATCGATTTCCTCAGTAGCGGCGAGCGAACGGGAAATAGCCCAAACCGCGGAGATTTTCTCTGCGGGGTTGTAGGGCCTTTCACATGGGAGTTACAAAGCAAGCGACTAACCGAACTGTCTGGAAAGGCAGACCACAGCGGGTGACAGTCCCGTAGGTGAAAGTTGACTTGCCTCCCGAAGGGTACCTGAGTAGGTCGGGTCACGTGGAACCCCGACTGAATCTACGGGGACCATCCCGTAAGGCTAAATACTACCTGACGACCGATAGTGAACTCAGTAGGGCGACTGAAAGATGGGAAGAACCCCTGTTAGGGGAGGATACTGAACCTGAAACCATGTGCCTACAAGCGGTCGGAGCACTATGGCTCGCGAGAGCAATGTGTGACGGCGTGCCTTTTGCATAATGATCCGGCGAGTTAGCGTCAGCGGCTTGGTTAAGATCCTCAGGATCGAAGCCAAAGGGAAACCGAGTCTGAATAGGGCGAAAATTGG
>JBGSKX010000035.1:0-56503 GCA_041741015.1 Pirellulales bacterium | reverse complement strand
CAGGTCAACTGGTCGATGGCCGATGTTGCAGCCGCCGGGAAGCGGCACGACCGCCCTGCCCCGCCGCGCGAGCAATGGTCCCAGGACGCAAAAGCTCGCTCGCATGCGGCGGACGAGACTGGTCGGCGCGGCGATGGGCGTGGGATCGATCGTGCTTAGGTGCAAGTCCCCCGCAGCATCGCGCCGCGACTCGACGCCCAAGTGGCGCAAGAGATCCGCGAGAGTCTGAACATCCGTAAGCTGAGGTGTTCCGCAGAGGACGACCGGCCCATCGCAGAGGATCGCCGCAGCCATGATCGGCAATGTGGCGTTCTTCGATCCGCTGGCGGCGACAGTGCCATGCAGGCGCTGTCCGCCTATGATGCGCAACGCGTCCATGTGTTGCTTTCCATGTGGCTAGTTCCTTGCCACGGTTAGGTCGGCTCGCTCGGCGGTTCATCCGCCGCAGTCACGCTTTCTTAGCCACGACGATTCGGGCATGCCCAGCTAGGTCTTTGACGGTGGGGGACAACTGCCAGTCGCCGCTCGCGGACAAAAGTGTTTCGACCCGCTGTTGTAACATGGGGCTGATTTCCAGCAAGAGCGCGCCGCCAGGCTGCAGGCGTGCGGCTGCTTGCGGCAGCAGTCGCTCGATGACTTCCGTGCCGGTGGGGCCCGCGACCAAAGCGCCCCGGGGCTCATGATCGCGCACTTCGGGCGAGAGAGCTGCGTATTCCGCTTCAGACACATAGGGTGGGTTGCTAGCAATGATAGCGAATCGTTGACCCTCGGGAATCTCGGCGAAGAGGTCGCTCTCGACCAACTTGACGCGATCGCTGACATTGTGATGCTCGGCATTCTCGCGCGCAACTGACAGGGCCCTGGGGCATTGATCGATCGCCGTCACACGCACACGGGGAGCATGTTTCGCCACGCTTACGGCGATGATTCCGCTGCCGGTGCCGACGTCGGCAATCTCGATCGGCACTTCCCTGGGCGGCATGGCCTTCACCAGATCCAACAGGGTAATCACCAGAAACTCGGTTTCCGGGCGCGGGATAAGTACGTCGGGCGTCACGCGAAAGTCGAGCGAGTAGAACTCTCGCTTGCCGGCCAGGTAGGCGAAAGGAACGCCTTCAGCGCGACGTTTCACCAGTTCGCGGAACCTGGTGCGCAGAGCATCGTCGGCCTCGTCGCCGAAGCTCGTGTAAAGCTCGACTCGCTTGCAGCCGCGGGCGTGGGCCAGCAGCACCTCGGCTTCGAGGCGCGGGTTGTCGGCGCCGTGCTGCTTGAGATAGTCAGCCGTCCACTGGAGTAAACGCCCGATGGTCCAGGCTTCGGCCATGGCAGCGTCTCCACGAGTGGGGATTATTGCTAAGAGTTGATCAGTCTTCCGAGCCCATTTCGCGGCGCAGTTGCTGGCGATCGTAGTCCATCAAGGCGTCGGTCAGCGGCTGGACGTCGCCGGCTAGGATTGCGTCGAGTTTGTAGAGCGTCAGGTTGATGCGATGGTCGGAAACGCGGTTCTCGGCAAAGTTATAAGTGCGAATTCGCTGGCTGCGATCACCTGAGCCGACGAGCGTCTTGCGTTCACTGGCGCGCTTGTCGTGTTCGGCCTGGCGTTTGGCTTCGTACAAGCGAGTTTTGAGCACGCGGAGCGCCTTGGCGAAGTTTTTGTGTTGACTCTTTTCGTCCTGGCACTGGACGACAATGCCCGACTCCAAGTGCGTCAGGCGGATGGCCGAGGCGGTCTTGTTGACGTGCTGGCCACCGGGCCCGGACGCGCAGAAGATATCCTTGCGATAGTCGTCCGGCTTAATGTCGATTTCGACGTCTTCGGGTTCTGGGAGGACCGCGACCGTGGCCATCGAGGTTTGGATGCGGCCCTTGGTTTCGGTTTCGGGGACGCGCTGGACGCGGTGTCCGCCGCTCTCATATTGCAGCTCGCGGAAGACGCCTTCGCCTTCGATGCCGAGAATGAGTTCCTTGAAGCCACCGAGTTCCGTGGCATTCATGTCGAGGATTTCCATCTTCCAGCCCTTGGTCTCGGCATAGTGCTTGTACATTTCGTACAAGTCGCGGGCAAAGAGCGCGGCCTCGTCGCCGCCGGTTCCGGCCCGGATTTCCATGACGATCCGATCACGCTGGGCGTCTTCGCCGCCAATGGTCATGCCCAAGAGTTCGTCCCAGAGGGACTCACGCTCTTCGCGCAAGTCGGGGATTTCGGCCTCGGCCATTTCGCGCATCTCGGCGTCCTTACCATCGATCATAGCCTGGGCTTCGGCAATCTGATCGTTGAGCGACTTGAAGCGTCGGTACTTTTTGGCCAGCTTGCCGAGCGAGCCGTGCTCGCGCGCGGCGGCAGCCACGAGGTTCGGGTTGGCCAGAACCGCGGGATCGACGAGTTGCCGTTCGAGCTCTTCGAAACGGTCTAGTTTTTCTTCAAGCTGGTTGCGCAAAGACACCGCTGGTGTCCTCCGAAAAGAGATCGCCGGACTAGTGCCCTCAGGTGGCGAACACTTCGTTCCGTGGCCGACCTAGGAAATCTGACGGCCGCGAGGATGAATAGACCAAACGAAAACGCCGCCTTCCCGCCGGCGGCAACTGGCAGGGAACGCGGCGTATTAAGCTAACCGGCTAGGATTCGGTCTTGGCTTCGGCCTTCTTGCCGCGCTTCAGGCTGGCATAACCGGCCGAGGCGAACTTGTTCTTGAACTTCTCGATGCGTCCGGCCGTGTCGATGAACTTCAGCTTGCCCGTGTAGAACGGATGGCAAGCACTGCAGATGTCGACCTTCAACTCGGGGCGGGTGCTGCGCGTCGTAAACGAGTTACCGCAGCCACACTTGACCTGAGTCACGAAGTATTCGGGATGGATGTCGTCTTTCATAGCTTTCACCTAAACCATTGTAGGCCCGGCGGGCAAGTGGCCCGCGGCAGACGCTACACACTGGCAAGTTCCTGAAAAAGGCAAACCAAAACTATATCAGCGGTTGCGAACGGCCACAAGGGGGAGTGAGGACGCCGGCAAAGGGCTCGAATCGGCTGCCGATAACCCCGCTGTAGCGAAACAGCGAGCCACTCGCTTACAATCCCGCGGCAATAATCTCCCGGCAGTCCGCCAGCCCCCCTGCTCCACTCGCGGTTAATCTTATGACTCAGAGCAAGTCGACCATCCTGCTTCCCGTGCTGCTGGTCGCCATCGGCAGCGGCTGGCTGCTGTCAAACATGGGGATTGCACCCGACGTCGACTGGGTGTGGACGCTGCTCTTGGCTGCGCTGGGGATCTTGACGTTCGCCCTGGGCGGGTTCGACAAAGTGACGGCAATCGTCGGGCCACTGCTAATTGTCGGCAGCGGCATGTCGTGGTTGCGGCAGACTGGCCGCATTTCGGTCGGATTTGAAGTGCCCGTGCTGATGATCCTGGGCGGCGTACTCGCCTTGATCGCGCACCTGCCGTTCATTCCCGCGCCGCGCTGGCTCGGGTCTAAGCCAATAGAATAGGATCGCTCAGCCGTCGTTTGGCGTTTCGGCTGCGGGCACTTCAGCAGGCTGTGAACTTTCGGCGGCTGGCGCTTCGGTGGGCGCTGCTTGGGCGGGTGCGCTTTCGGCCGGCGGTGCCGCTTCAGGTTCGGCTTCACTCGGTTTGGAGTCTTCCTTCAGCCATTTCGCGCGCAGCCGATTGCCGTGGCTTTGCGGGCTCTTGGTGTCGGCTTCGTACAGCGCAATAGCTTTCGCGGTGTCGCCCGAAGCTTCGTACGTGCGGGCGAGGTTGTAGCGGGCGGCGTCGGCCCAGGCTGTTTCCGGCTTCGCTCCGAGGGTGCGATTCTGGAAATAGTCGATCGCGTTGGCGTAGTCTTTCTGATCGTAGAAAGTCAGTCCAATCCAATAGCTGGCAGCCTGCTTGGCGTCGCGCATCATGAGCGATTGGGCGGCTTCGAGCCGGGCAATTGCCTGTGCGCTGTAGCCCTGTTTCAGGTACTGCTGCGCCACGTCGGTCGGCAAGGTATACTTCTCGATGAAGTCATCCGACTGTCGCGCGGCAAGGTACTGAGCCTTGGCCCCATCGTCGCCGTCGTAGTCGCCTTTGAAGTGCAGCGCCCGCCCGCGCTTGAGCGAGGGCATCGCCTGGTAGATGACGGTTTCGCGGAGAGCCGCGTTCTGGGCTTTCTCGTCCCTCTGGCTTGCCTTCAGCAAGACTTCGAACGGCACCGGCCAAAGTTCCACGCGGGCGATGTTCGGCAACTTCGCCACACGCTCGGCCAGCACGGTGCCAGGCGACATGAGCTTGAGCCGCTGTTCGGCGACCAGCCGCGACTCGACGAGCGCCATGCGGCGTGAGAGTGATTGCGGCATCCCCTCGACGTAGGCGACGACATGCTTCAAGTTCTCGGCCGTCACGGGATACGGGTGCTCTGCGTCAAGGTCGAGCTTGCGCAGCAGCCCGGGATCGGCCACGACCTCAGCGAGGGTCGCCACACTTTCCGGCTGCGGTCCGCGAACAGGTAAGCCCAACTCGGTGTCGAACAGATAGAGTTGGTCGCGGCTGAGCAGGGCCGGCAGCCAAGGTTTGACGGCGCCATATTCCCCATCTTCGATGCCAAGGTAGACGACGTCGAGCCCCTGTTGGCGGGCGAGGAGAATGAAGATCCAGGCCCGCTCGATTGCGGTGCCGCGGCTCAGCAGCAGCGTTTCGAACGGCCGATGTCGCACGTCCGAAGCGCTGGCCGGCGGCAACAGCCGGATGTTCCGCACGGTCCAATCGAACAACTGCTTCGCGACGTCGACATCGTCGAACTTGTCAGCCCGAGCAGTCTTTGAGATATCGCGCAGCCAGACGGCCTCTTGCAGGAACCAGCCGTCGTCCGGATCGGAAAAGCGCAGAGTGTCGAGCCGTTGCACCTCCGGGAGTTTGCGCAGCGGCGGCGCGAGCTTCTCCAGCAGCGGATCGGGCGCCCAGGTGATCTCGGGCTTTTCCTGCACGGTCCACTGGTTCAAGCGATCGGTGGTCTGCTTGAGGATCTGTGCCGTGTCGAAGTCTTCGAATCGGTGCAGCGTGTCGGCGACCGATTCGAAAAGTCCGCCGCGCGATCCTGACTGGATGGGGCCGCGCTGGTCGCCATCGGAAGCGGAATCGGTGCAGCCGCTGGCCGCCAGCAGAATCGCCAAGGGGACTGCAGCGAGCGTGGAAGCAAATCTTGAAATCCGGCCGAGCTTCACGCCAGGTTCTCCACGGTGTCACGAATCTTGAGGAGCCGGACCAGCAGGCTTTCAAACTGGTCGAGCGGGATCATGTTGGGGCCGTCGCTAGGTGAGGTTTCCGGCGTGGGATGGGTTTCGAAAAAAAGTCCGTCGATGCCGATTGCCGTGGCCGCCCGGGCCAGCGGTTCGACCATCGCGCGGTTGCCCCCGGTGGTGGCTCCTAGTCCGCCGGGTTCCTGCACGCTGTGCGTGGCATCGAACACGACCGGGGCACCCAGCGACCGCATTTGCACGAGGGCACGCATGTCGTTGACCAGCCGGCCGTAGCCGAAAAACGTACCTCGCTCGCACAATAGTGTGTTACGGCAGCCGGCAGCCTGGAGTTTGCCCAAAACGTGCTGCATGTCCCAAGGGGCCATAAATTGGCCCTTTTTTACGTTCACGGCCCTGCCCGTCTCGGCCGCGGCCACGAGCAGATCGGTCTGTCGGGCCAGAAACGCGGGGATTTGCAGCAGATCGCAAACCTCGCCAGCGGCGGCCGCTTGGGGGCTTTCGTGAATGTCCGTCGTCACTGGCAAACCCGTGGCCCGGCGAACTTCGGCCAGCACGGCAAGCCCCTCGTCGATGCCCGGGCCGCGGCGGGACTCAAGGCTCGTGCGGTTGGCTTTGTCGAACGAGGCTTTGAACACGAGCGAGATGGGGAGTCGCGCGGCGATGCCTGCCAGGTGCTCGGCAATCCGCAGGGCAAGCTCGCGAGTTTCGATCACGCACGGTCCGGCGATGACGAGCAGCCGCTGGCCGGGACCAACCGTATACGGCCCAATCTGGACCGGTGGCGGAAGACTCATCGCGGCGGCACTCCTTGCGCTTGCGTCTGGATGATGGTCAGCTCGTGCCGGTGAGCAGCGGCGGGCGGGACTAAGAGCGTCACGCGGCCCGGCAGCATCTCGATCTCCAAGGGCAGCATCCCGCCGGGATCGCCGTCGAGCTGATACGGCACGGGTTCATCGGCTTCGATGCGCACTTGAGTGGCGACCTCGCACTTATACTCGGGCAGACGCTTGTGCCGCCGCAGCAGCACGTGACCGACATGCTTGATGCCATGCCACAGCGAGCCGCCAAGAAACGTACACACGTGCAGATGGCCGTCGTCGGCGCGAGCTTCGGGCGCGACGCTGAGCCCCGCGGCGTAGACCGGCAGGTTCACGGCGAAAGCCCAGTGCGTGCGCTGGGAGGTTGGCTCGGCGCCGTCGGGAGGCGTGCATGTCACGCGCAGCACGGGATAGGTGTAGCTGCGCATGGCCTCGAGAATGGGCTGCGTCCAGGTGAAGTACGTGATGTGGCGCCCCCGGCGGCGAGTGTGCAAGCGGCGCACAACATCGGCGTCGAATCCGCAGCTGACCATCAGCAGAAACAAGCGGCCATTCGCACGGCCCGCATCAAGCCGAGAGATCACGCCTTCGTCGGCCACAAGTCGGGTCATCGAGGCGGCATCGCGTGGAATGCCCAGGTAGCCGGCCAGCAAGTTGGCGGTGCCCATCGGATAGACCGTGACGGGCACGTGCTCGCCGACGCGGTTAACAACCTCGGCGACGGTGCCATCGCCGCCACAAGCGATCACGGCTCGCAGGCGGCCGGCCTGCTCGAGCGAAGCGCTGAGCGAGGTGAGCTGCTCGAGATCGGTGACGAATTCGACGACCATCCCCCGCGATTCGAGCCGGTGCTTCAGGTCTTCGAGCTCGGTGACTCGATGGCCCGCGCCAGCCGTGGGATTGCGGACCAACAGCACGCGGTCGAGCGAAAGCGCAGTTCGATGGTGCGGGAGCACGGTGGTGGAAGCGGGTGGATTCACGTTTTGATCGGGTAAATGGAGCGCTGTAACGACTGTCGAAGGTTGGCTAACGAGGCATCTTAGACCGGCAAAGCCCCGCTGCTAAACGCCAAATCGCAGGCAACGCACGGATGAGGTCTCAATCTTGGACGCCGGAGGTCGCGCGCGCGTCGGCATTTGTAACTGCTGTCCCAAAACACGGCACGTGTGGCGTAACGCCCCAGGCTGCAATCTCGCGCGAGCAGCAATCCAATTCCCGGACTGGCCGCGTAACTGCATCCCGCTATTGATGATACAGTCTCGGCCGAGATGCTTCTGCGGAATGTCAAGGAGCTGGCACTCCGCTTGCATAAAGACTGGCCGCGCCCCGTTGTGGGCGCTCAACCTTGCGGCCCGTGGGGCCTCTGATGAAGTTTAGCTGGTCAGTTACCTTGCCCCTAACTGCCCGGCAACGCCAATCGTACTTGGCGCGTCAGAGGCCCCTTTTTATTGCGCCGTTCGAGTTATTACGCAGTAACAGCGGTTAGGGACCGTTCGACCGACGGCTGGGCGCGCGGAATGCGCGTCGCCGCTATTACGACGATCGTGACCACGATCCCGGCCAGGACGTCGCTGTAGTAGTGCATACCGGTCGTAATGGTCGAGAACACGACCAGAGCATTCAACAGGGCCAGGGGCCAGAAAAGCCTTGAACCGATGAACGCGGCCGCGAGCAACAGCGCCCAGATCGTGTGGAACGAAGGGAACGTGATCAAACCTTGAGTACCGCGCCAGGTGATCACGGTTTGCGTTCCGGAGCGCAACTCGCACAAATGGCTGAAGCATTTGGCGCAGTAATCCGGCACGGCAAGATTGTAGACGCTGCCATAGGTGCCGGTGGCCGGCCAGAAGTAGAAGCCGATGGCCGTGATCAGGCTGGCCAGCATGAAGCGCACCAGAAAGGAGTCGAGCCTTTCGCTGCGTCCTCGCAGTCCCAACCAGACGATGACCAGGATCGTTTGCGGAATCAGCGAGAAATACGCCGCCCACAGGATCCAGGCAATCGTTGGGTGCTGGTTAGCCCAAGCCACGGTCGCCGGCGCCGAGAGTCCGAGCGTTTCGTCCGCGCGCGCGAGCGCCGCATCGACCAGTGGTCGCCCGCAAGTGGCAATTGCGTACATCAGCATCGCGTACAGTGTTGAATAGCCGACCAGGACCGCGAGTGCTTTGGCCGTCAGGACGAAGTTCGCAGCGGGTCGAACATAGCGATAGAACGCCGCGACGCCGACGAGTGCCAGGCAGGTGAGCGTCGGCTCCCAAACATCGGCCAGCGGGAATGAAAGCCCACGAAAGTTAAAGAGCAGCACGGTGACGACGCCCGTCATCAGCGCCAGGCGAATCATCATCCGCGAGCGAGAACTGACGGTCCCGATCCAGGATGCGCGCGCCGCCTCGCCAAGTTCACGTGCGAACTGGTTCACTTGCAACGAATCAGGGGCAAGCGAAGTGGGCAGAGGCATGCGGCGACTTCCGTGCGACGTTGGCAGGAAAACAACGCAAATTTAGGTTCCACTCAGCGTCTGCGATGGAAGTTCGACGGCCGAATAACCCGCACAGCTGGCATGCGTGTCACAACGCCTACCGAATTTCGCTTAGCGATACTTCGCCGGCAGCGCGAAGCGGCCGCGCGTGCTCAAGCGCCTGAGCCAGGCGGGCCAGGCCAACGGCTTATCGCGGCAGAGCACCTTGGCGCCGGCGTGTGCGGTAACCGCCACCCCCAGGCCGCCTAGCACGTCGATCGAGTAGTGGATACCCGTGGTGACCGTGGAGATGACAATCAGCGCGGCCCAGATGGTTGCTGGCCAGCGTAGCCAGCGAATCGGCCAGAGAGCGACGGCCGCGAGCACGGTGAGGACGACGTGAAACGAGGGGAATGTGATTAGCCCGTCGCGATTCGTGATATCAATCACGAAGGGTTCGTCCATCTTCAAAGTGGAGAGAAGCTGTGCTTTGGCGTCGAGCGAATCGATCGCAGGCGGAAAGTCGTAGTGCTCCCAGGGTCCCACGGCTTGCACGATCGCGAAAATCGGCAACGAAATCGTCGCTGCGATGATACTCCCTATGACGAAGCGTTTGGACAGATCCATGTGATTCAGTAGCGGGGGAACGATCGTGGCGGCAGTCATCAACGGAATCAAAGTTCCATAGATGATGAGCAGAAAGGCGTTCCACTTGGGGTAGGCGGCCATCGCGGCCCGAACCTTGGGTACTTCGATGCCCAGAGCGCGATCGCAGTGAGCCAGGACATCGTCGCACATGGGCACGTCCGTGCGAGCGGCCATGTACATCGGAAAGAAGTGGCAATTGGTGATCAGTACTACCCAGATCACCATCATGACGACGCCGAAGCAACTGGACTCTCCGCGCCAGGCGTACTGGGCAGCCACGAGTGCCAACACCACCAACATGCTGACCAAGGGCAAGCAGGCCTTCGGATCCAGGTACAGTCCAAAGTAGAAATGGCCGGCAAGCGAAACCCCGGCCACGGCCAACGTGGTGCCAATCATGGCCAGATGGAAGGGCAACTCCCAATCACACGAACTATTCCGGGTTGGTTTATCCGCGCCTACCGATCGACAATCAGACGCTGCGTCTTCGACCGCCATAGCTGCCCCCCAGCTGCAATGGTTGGGCGAGGCCGAGAAGTGAAGGTGGTTGCCCGCCGGTTGTCTCCTGGGGAAATCTAGCTCACAACCCAATGGTTTGCGGCATGCGATCGACGGCTGCTGCGCTTTTCATCCTCGGTTGCCTACACGTCTAGCAGGCATCGCACTGACGTTTGCTTTGGACGATGCCTAACAACTTGGTTTTCGGCCGTTTTCTCGGGAAATACTTGTGCTTCTCAAAAAACCGCGGAACATGCAAGCGATGTTGGCACGTCACTTGCCTACGAGTTCGACGCGTGTGTTGTTTCTGGTAATCCGCCCCCATCCTGCTCGAAGCAAAGCGAAGCGATGTCGCAAACGAACGACGTCAATTTCAGTTGCGAGCATCTGTTGTACCTGACGCTCTTCGTCAGTTGCGCCGGTGGCGTTTGATCAGAATTTTGGAGCCGTTCTGGTTCCGCACGCTTTGACAGCTCGTGCCGGCTGTTTCGCGAAGTGCTTTCACGTGACCTGACTCCGCCTGCTGAGTTTTGCGTTCGCGTCCGACGCCACTCGCAACCTGCCTTGCGGATCATTGAATTTTGAATTGTTCCGTTGGTTCGTCCACGCGCGCTCGCGGCTACGCTGCCGTTGCGCGCCGGGCGTGTTCTCGTCCTTCTGCTTAAGTGGAGGTTTTTTGAATGAGTACGCTTTTGAGTCCCCGTTTGTGGGCTGCACTGGCGGTCGTCATGTTGACGATCTCGGCAGCCACCGTGCTGTACGCCCAGGAGGAGCCGCCGGCTGAAACTCCGGCAGCGGAAGCGCCGGCTGAGGCACCTGCCGAGGTGCCGCCAAACGAAGTGGCCGCCGAAACAACGGAAGCCGAGGAGGCAATCCCCGGCCCCACGGAAGGCTTCAATACGGACATTGGCGCGCTGAGTGTGGCGCTCGACACGGTGTGGGTGATGATTGCCGCTTGCCTCGTGATGTTCATGCAGGCGGGCTTCTGCCTCGTCGAAGCGGGCCTCACTCGGGCCAAGAACGTCGTTAACATCGCAATGAAGAACCTGCTCGACTTTGCGTTTGGCAGCATCATCTTCTGGGCAGTTGGCTTTGGCTTGATGTTCAGCATCGGCAACGACTACATCGGCACCAGCGGTTTCTTCCTGCAAGAAGAGATGGTCACACAAGTTGCCGAAGACGGCACGTCGAGCGAAGTCTCGAACTTCGATCCGATCAACTGGGCTAAAGTGCCGCTGAACATGAAGTTCTTCTTTCAACTCGTCTTCGCCGCCACGGCTGCCACGATTGTTTCAGGTGCCATGGCCGAGCGGACCAAGTTCACTTCGTACATGGTGTACAGCGTAATCATTAGTGCCTTGATCTACCCAGTTTCGGGTCACTGGATCTGGGGTGGTGGCTGGCTAGCCGATCTTGGGTTTTGGGACTTTGCCGGTTCGACGGTAGTCCATAGCGTCGGCGCATGGCTGGCCCTTGTGGGCGCGTTCGTGCTAGGACCTCGTGTGGGCAAATATGGCGCGGATGGCAAGGCTAAGGCTATTCCGGGTCACAACCTGATTCTGGTTGCCCTGGGTGTGTTCATCCTGTGGTTGGGTTGGTTCGGGTTCAATCCCGGCAGCACGATGGCGGCCGACGCCAACAGCATCGCGCTGGTGGCGGTCGTGACGAATGCCGCTGGCGCCGCAGGGGCAATCGCAGCCATCTTCACGGCCAAGGCGATGTTCGGCAAATGGGAAGGCACGATGGCCCTCAACGGCGCGCTTGCTGGTCTCGTTTCGATTACGGCACCGTGCTTGTGGGTCTCGATTCCGGGGGCACTCGCGATTGGCGCCATCGGTGGCGTGCTCGTCGTGCTTTCGGTTGTGTTCATCGACCATGTCTTGAAGATCGACGACCCGGTGGGCGCGGTCTCGGTACACGGTGTGTGCGGTGCCTGGGGCACGCTCTCGTTAGGCTTGTTTTCGACCGCCGAAGGCGGCCCGGAATTGGGCCTGCTGTACGGCGGCGGTGCGACGCAGCTGGTGAATCAGGCAATCGGCGTCGGCGCCGTATTCGCTTGGTGCATTATCACCGGAGCGATCACGTTCTATGGCATCAAGTACACGATCGGTCTGCGTGTCACGCCTGAGGAAGAGGCCGAGGGTCTCGACTACGGCGAGCACGGGAACGAAGGCTACCACGGATTCCAATTCCACAGTGAGGTGGCCTAACGGTAAACCGCCGCGGGAACGTTCGCGCCTCCAGGCAGTCTGGGAGCAGGGCGCGGACGCTCCCCGTGATAACCTAGTGAGCGATTTCTGGCTTTCCGCTTAGCCAGAAGGACGCCCCTTAGACTTGGGCGGGTTTGCAAAAGCTCGCCCAAGTCGGGGTGCGCGCAGAGGCTTCCAAGGCGATCTGGTGCTTTTCGGTAATCGCTGCTCGAGTGACGCGGGAAGCCTCCCAAGTGCCGCTCGACGAGCCCTTGGCGGAACTGCCCTGGGGAGGTAGACTTAGGGGCTTGAATTGCCAGCGTAGCTTCAATTGGCAGAGCACCGCATTCGTAATGCGGGGGTTGCGGGTTCGACTCCCGCCGCTGGCTTTCATGGTTGCGCGAGCGATCCCAGCGGCACTACTCTGCTGCAGGGCGTAGCAGTAAGTTCCCTGCCCAGTTGGGCTTGAGAGTACTGGATCGATTCCGTGCGGATCCCCAAAGGCTGGAGGTAGCATCGCATGTCTATTGTCGAGTCGGACGTCAAACAGGTCGTGCTCGGCGGCGGGCCATTCGGTCCACAGGAGATCAAGCAGATCGTCGCGGCAATTTCGGAAGACTTCACACAGTATCGCACGCTTCGCGATGCGGTGGGAGAACTCGAGTCGCGTGAAGAACGCAGCCCTGCCGCCAGCGTGCGATTGGGCGTCTGCCAATACCTGCTGGGACGCTACAGCTCGGCCATCGACACACTGAAGCAGGGCGACGGCGGCGCGCTCGCGCACTACTACCTGGCCAAGTGCCACTTCGCCCAGGAACGCTTCGAGCAGGCCATCGCCTCTTTCGAGTCCGCCAAAGGAGCGGGCTACAACTCCGATGACTGCACGCTCAGCAAGGCCGAATCGCAGCGAATGAGTGGCCACCCGGAAGCGGCGCTGGCCACGCTTGACGCGCTCAGCGGCGCCGTCGAACAAACCGCGGAATACCTCTATCAGCGCGGCGCCACGGTTGCAGCGCTCGGTGGCAACACGTCGGAAGTCGTCGCGTTGTACGAACGAGCCGTCGAGGGCGATCCGAATCATCCGGGCGCGCTGTTCGGCTTGGCTCGCGAAAACGATCGCCACGGCAACGAAGACCTCGCCGTCGACCTGTACGAGCGATCGGCTCAGCAGTTCCCCACCTACATGGGAACGCTACTGAACCTGGGCGTGCTGTACGAAGATCGCCTGCAGTTCGACAAGGCCCAGCAGTGCTACCTGCGGATTCTGGATCAACATCCGAATCACGCCCGGGCGAGGCTGTTCCTGAAGGACGCGCAGGCTTCGGGCGACATGTACTATGACGAAGAGGCCCAGCGCAAACGCGACCGCGCGAGCCAAGTGCTGAACGTACCAGTCAGCGACTTCGAGCTGTCGGTCCGCAGCCGCAACTGTTTGCAGAAAATGGGCATCGAAACCCTGGGCGACCTGGCGCGTTGCACCGAGGCGGAACTGCTCGCGAGCAAGAACTTTGGCGAAACCTCGCTGGTCGAAATTCGCGAGATGCTCGCCTCGAAGGGTCTCTCGCTCGGTCAATTCGCGACGACCAAGCCCGAGCCGGAGCCGACCTTCGAGCCGGAGTTCATGTCGCCGGACGAGCAGGCTTTGCTTGAGCGGCCGATTGCCGACTTGAACCTTTCGGTGCGTGCCCGCAAGTGTATGATCCGATTGGGACTGAACACAATCGGCGAACTCTTGCGGCGGACGGGCGACGACCTGCTGGAATGCAAGAACTTCGGCGTGACGAGCCTCAACGAAGTCCGCGAGAAGCTGACGGCCCAGGGGCTGAAGCTGCGTGGCGACTGAGCGTTGACTCTCGCAACGGAACGAACCAGAAAGGGGCCGACGGGCGGCCCTTTTTTCATGCGCCGGCGTGCTCGTTAGGTCGGTTCTCGGCAGGGCCGCCCGCGTCCGCAAGGTTTCGCGCCGTGTTCACCAGTCCCACATGTGAAAACGCCTGGGGAAAGTTGCCGAGCATGCGGCCGAGTTCGACGTCGTAACACTCGGAGAACAGTCCCAGGTCGTTGCGCGCTTCGAGCAGTCGCTCGAACATCTGCATGGCCTCGTCGCGACGGCCCTGCAGCACGAGGTTGTCGACATACCAGAACGAACAGAGCAGGAACGAAGCCTCGCCCGGCGGCAGTCCGTCGATGTGCTCGAGGTTCACATAGCGATCGACGAATCCGCCGCGCATGAGCGTGCGGCCAATCGCGTCGAAGGTGCCCAGTACGCGCGGGTCATGGCACGGCAGAAAGCCGACGAGCGGGATCGTAAGCAGGCTGGCATCGAGCAGGGTAGAACCGAAGTACTGCACGAACGCATTCAGATCCGTGTTAAAACCCTTTGTGCAGACTTCCTGGTGAATGGCATCGCGAGTGGCTTCCCACCGTTCGACGGGCCCTTTGAAGCCAAATCGCCGCACGGCTTTTATCGCGCGGTCGAATGCGACCCAGGCCATGACCTTGGAGTGGGTGAAATGACGTCGTGGTCCGCGCACTTCCCAGATACCCTCGTCCGGTTCTTGCCAGGCGGTGTCGAGGAAACCAAGGAGAGCCTTCTCAAAGTTCCAGACGCTGTCCTCGCGCGGCAGACCGTTGCGGCGGCAAACGTGCAGCATGTCGAGAACTTCGCCGTACACGTCGAGCTGAAACTGACTCGACGCGGCGTTGCCGGTCCGCACAGGCTTTGAACCCTCGTAGCCGGCGAGCCATGGGAGTTCAAGCTCGGTGAGCCGGCGCTCGCCCATGATGCTGTACATGATCTGCAGCTCGCAGGGATCGCCGGCGACGGCCCGGAGCAGCCAATCTCGAAAGGCGGCCGCTTCCTGAGTGTAGCCAGTCACAAGCAGCGAGTAGAGCGTGAACGTGGCGTCGCGAAGCCAGCAGAAGCGATAGTCCCAGTTGCGCACGCCGCCGAGACGCTCGGGAAGCGAAGTTGTGGCCGCGGCGACCAATCCCCCGGTGGGAGCGAAAGTCAATGCCTTGAGTGTGATCAGCGATCGCATGACGGCATCGCGCCAGGGGCCGACGTAGGTTGATTTCGAGGCCCACTCGCGCCACCACTCTTCGGTATGTTCAAGCGTATCCAGCGGATCCAGACTGTCGGGCGGAGATTTGTGCGAAGCGTGCCACATCAAGACAAGCGGAATCTGCTCGCCTTCATGGACTGTAAACTCGGCCACCGTTTTGTGATCGGCGCCATGCACCTCAAGTGGCGTTTCCAACAGCAGCGTGTTGGGGCCGGCCGTGGCTTTGAGCCCGCGAGCGGTCCGCTGCACCCAGGGAACGACAGCGCCATAGTCAAAACGAATGACCAGTTCCATCTGCATGCGAACGGCGCCCTTGCGGCCGACTACGATTCTCACCAGGTCCGGCTCTTCGGTCCGTGGGGGCATGAAGTCGATGACCGTGCAGACGCCTTCAGGCGTTTCGAAATCAGTCTCGAGAATCAGCGTGTCGCCGCGGTAGCGCCGGCTCGATTTGAACTGCGAATCGACCGGCGCTAGCAGCCAGTGGCCATTATTCAAATCGCCGAGCAAGGCCGCGAAGCAGGCTTCGGAATCGAACGACGGCAGGCAAAGCCAATCGATCGAACCGTCGCTGCCGACCAGAGCAGCCGTCTGGCAGTCGCCGATCATGCCATACTGTTCGATGGGCAGAGACATGCCGGGATTATCGGCGTCGTGGAAAGCCCGGGCAACCTTTAGGCAACACGCACGCGTGGAGCCATTGCTCGCAACCGAAGTCGAGAGGATAATTTCCCGCACTTTGCGACCTTCAATCGGCGGTGAATCGCACTCAAGCACGACACGTACGATAATGGACACTCTGGCGCATGGCAGGCAGCTCCTTCAACTTCGAAGTTCACGCGCACGACCCGACCACGTCCGCGCGGACGAGCACGTTTCACACGCCGCATGGTCCTGTGTCGATGCCAGCGTTCATGCCCGTCGGCACTCAAGGCACCGTGAAAGGACTTACCGTCGACATGATCCGGGCGACGGGCGCGGAGATGATCCTGGGCAACACCTATCACCTGGCGCTGCGGCCCGGTGAAGAAATCGTGCGCGAATTGGGCGGCCTGCATGGATTCTCCGGCTGGAGCGGTCCGACCCTGACCGACAGCGGCGGCTTTCAACTGTTCAGCCTAGCGGCGAACACCAAGATCACGGAAGAAAAGGCGGTGTTCCGCTCGCACATCGACGGCAACCTGCTGGAACTTTCGCCCGAGCGCGCGGTCGAGATTCAAGAAGCGCTGGGCGCGGACGTGGCGATGGTGCTCGACCACGTAGTGGCGCTCCCCAGTCCGCCGGAACTGGTGCGCGAGGCGATGGAGCGGAGCATTCGCTGGGCGCGGCGCTGCAAAGCGGCGCAAACGCGTACGGATCAGGCGCTGTTTGGCATCGTGCAAGGGGGACTCGATTCCGTGATGCGTGTGCATTGCGCGCACCAACTCGCTAAGCTCGAGTTTCCCGGCTACGCCGTGGGCGGACTCAGTGTGGGCGAAGCTCCGGAGGAGATGTACCGGATTCTGGAAGCGACGGTACCGGCAATGCCTGTGGATCGGCCGCGGTATTTGATGGGGGTTGGCCGGCCGGAGGATTTGCTGGAAGCCGTGCGACGGGGCATCGATCTGTTTGATTGCGTGTTGCCGACGCGCAATGGCCGCAATGCGCTCGCGTTCACGGCGACTGGTCCTGTGCGACTGAAGAACTTGCGGCATGCGCGCGACCCGCGGCCTCTGGAAGCGGGCTGCCCCTGCGCGGCATGCCTTCACAGCCGCGGTTATCTGCGTCACTTGTTTCTGGCGAACGAGATGCTCGGGCCAATTCTGGTTTCGCTGCACAACCTTACGTTCTATCAGCGACTACTGGCCGATGCCCGATCGGCAATTGCAGCGGGCAGGTACGGGTCGTTTGCCGATGAGCGGCTCCGAGTGCTGCGATCGGCAACGAGTTCGGTAGATGCCGAAGCTGGTTAGCTGCGTGATCTTGGTGGTCTAGGCGAGCATCCGGTTCGGTGGCTGTTTCCTGCCCTTGTTCCTTTTGCGATAGCACTTTAAGATACCCGTTTCGCATCAGGATCGCGGTGAAAATACGTTGTTTGGGCGGTTGTAGCCCGAGCGACGAGTCTTCGCGAAGGGGGCGGCAACCGCCATTTGCGGCTCGCATCAAGTGCCGGCGCAAACCGTCGCAGTCTGACGGGCGGCCGCCAGAAAGCGAGTCTGCATCGAACCAGCTTCCGGCGGCGCCGGGCTGGCAGCCCCCGTTTGGATGGAGCAGCGGACACGAGCACGAGCAGAACCAAAAATCACCATGAACATGCCGCTGTTTCAACTGTTTGCCCAAGAGGCTCCCAAAGCACCGCCCGCCGGCGAGCCGGGCGGCGGGATCATTCAGCTCTTGATCCCGGTGTTCGCGGCGATCGCCCTGTACTACTTCATGATCCTGCGGCCCGAGCGGCGGAAGCAACAGACCGTGCAGAACCGGCTCGAGTCGCTGAAGAAGAACGACCGCGTGGTAACGATTGGCGGCATTTACGGCGTGGTCGTGAATGTGAATCGCGATAGCGATGAAGTGACCCTGAAAATCGACGAAGCGACGAACGCCAAAATGCGCGTAACGATTGGCGCCGTCGCAAGAATCATCGGCGAGGAATCCGCCGACAAAGCAAACTCCTAGGCGAGGAATTGAACTCCGATGGCCCCGTATTCAACTATTGCCTGGCTCCTTGCGCAGGCGGCTCCGGCCGTCGAGGCCGCTGATAAGGCCACCACCGAGGCTGCCAATGACCTCGCCACGGGCGACGCATCGACGTCCATGTTGCGGCTGCTGATTGCCATTGGCATCATCGTCGGCTCGTTCGTGGCCGGCACGATCATCGCGAATGCCTTGCGGATGCGAGACTACTCTTTCCGCATTGGCTTGGTGCTGTTCACGCTATTTGCCAGCATTGCGGTTGTGTACTTCGGCTGGCCGCCCAAGCGCGGCATCGACTTGAGCGGTGGTGTGGTGCTGGTGTACGAAGTGGACACGCAGGCCAGCAGTTCCGATTGGATGTCGAACACGATCCAAACGATCAACCAGGAAATCAATGCTGGCGGCGGTGAGCAACTGGTTGCCCGGCCGCTGGAGAATAATCGGATTGAGATCGTCGTGCCCGCCGGCGGCAATTCCGACGCAGTGCAGACCACAATTGAGAATCTGCGCGAATCGGGCACGATTCTGAATCTGGAAAGCCGGACTGTGAAGGACGGCGCGACCGTGCTCCTGTATCGGGCCGATCCGGGCGCACAGCGCCAGCTCGACATGAACAAGTTGATTGCCGCGGTCGGCCGCCGAATTAATCCAGGCGGCGTCAAAGAGCTTACGATTCGCCAGTACGGCGCGGAGCAGATTGAAGTCATCATTCCCGAGGTGGACGAGCGCGAAGTCGATCAGATCAAGCGGAAGATCAGCACCAGCGGTGCCCTCATTTTCCGGATGGTGGCCAATCCGACTGACAATCGCGAGTTGATCCGCGCCGCCGAACGGACGCCCGGCCGCGATGTGATGATCGGTCCGCGCCTGGCAGGCCGTTGGGTAAAGGCTGGACCTAATGCGCTCGGCTTCCCGCCGGATAAGGCGATCTACCGTACGACGCCGGACGGCACGCGACAAATCCTGGTGGCAATCGATCCGTTTAACGTCGACGGTCAATACATAACTCGCGCCGCTGCCGGTTTTGACCAGCGGGGCGGCAATGCTGTGGATTTCAACTTCGACGCAATTGGCGCGGAAAAATTCCGTAGCCTCACCAGCCGAAATCTGCCGGACGAGTCCGGCTTCACGCGCAACCTGGGCATCATTCTCGACAACGAGATGATCTCCGCCCCGAACCTGCAGAGCACGATTAGCGGCCAGGGCCAGATTACGGGCGTCGACAAGGACGAAGTCGAAGTGCTCGTGAGCGTGCTCAACGCTGGCAGCTTGCCCGCTTCGCTTCGACCGGAGCCGATCAGCCAGCAGCGGATCAGCGCTCAGCTTGGCGAAGACACGATCCGCTCGGGCGCGCGGGCAATGCTGATCTCGACGGCGCTGATTCTGATCTTCATGCTCGTGTACTACCACTTTGCCGGCTTCGTGGCCGACATGGCGGTGGTGCTCAATGTTTTGATGACCGTGGCGTTGATGATCATGATCAAGGCCGCATTCACTCTGCCAGGACTCGCGGGCCTGGTGCTTACGGTGGGCATGGCGGTAGACGCAAACGTGCTCATTTACGAGCGCATCCGCGAAGAACTCGAGCGCGGGGCCTCGCTGCGAATGGCGATTCGTAACGGCTTCTCGCGCGCCACGGGCACAATCTTGGACTCGAACATTACGACCTTGATCACGGCCATTGTGCTCTATGTAATCGGCACCGACCAAATCAAGGGCTTCGCCGTCACGCTCATCCTGGGGCTGCTGGTGAGCATGTTCACGGCGATTTACGTATCGCGTGTGATTCTGGACATCGTCGAGCGGAAGCGGTGGATCGAGCGGCTGACGATGATGAAGTTCTTCACCACGCCGAACTTCAATTTCATTCGCTACTGCATTCCGGCCGTCGTCGTTTCCAGCGTGATCATTGCCGCTGGCGTGGTGGCGATGGTCTCGCGGGGCAAGGAGCTGCTAGATATCGACTTCACCGGCGGTTCCAGCGTGCAGATTGAATTCGCCGAGGGGAAGACCCAGCCGATCGCAGACGTTCGCAAAGCCGTGGCCCAACTGCCCGACGTCGCGGTAAGCAGCGTGGGTGAAGCGGGTCAGGAGTTCAAGATTGACACGTCCGACCGACAGATCGCGAACGTGCAGAAGATCCTCAAAGAAACGTTCGCCGGCTCGCTGAAAACATACAGCATGTCGCACGGAGAATTGTCAAAGATCGAGGCCGCGGGAGAAGCACCCGCTGCGGGTGAAACACCGGCAATCGAGTCGCCTGCTTCGCCCGCCGCAGAAACGCCGGCTGAGCAGCCGGGAGCGGAAGATCCAGCGGCTGAATCCACTCCGACGGAAACGCCGGCGACGGAACCCGGACCGGCCGAACAGCCGGCGGCGGAGCCTGCCGTGGAAGCGCCATCCGAAACTCCGGCGCCGCAGCCCGAAGAGTCGTCTTCGCAGAATGTTCGCAGTCCGTTCCGTTTTGCATCTTATCTGCAAGAGGAGAAAGTCGCGGAGACGCCGGCCGCGGAAGCACCTGCCGAACAACCGGCGACGGAAGCGCCCGCTGCAGAGACTCCTGCATCCTCGACTGAGCCTGCCCCGGCCAGTCCGACCAGCACCGAATCGGCAGAGGACGCTCCGTTGACAGCGCCCGCCGACCTGTCGCTTATCGGGGGCACGCGCGTGGAATTGAAGTTCCCCGAGCCGATAGCCCATGACCCACTGGCGGAACTCGTGCAAGGCCGACTTGATTCGCTCGGACTGGGGCAAACACCGTTCCGGCTGGCGAACCCGGGCTATCAGGAAGGGAGCGACGCCCGTTATGACGATTGGGCTCTCGAAAGCACGCTCGATAGCGAACAGACGGACAAACTGCTTGGTGCGATGGAAGCCGAACTGGCCGCGACGCCGGTGTTTGCTTCTTCCAGCGAGATCGGCGGCAAAGTGGCCGGCGACACGCAAATGATGGCCGTTTACGCGATGCTCGCGAGCATGGTCATGATTGTGCTTTACGTCTGGATCCGGTTCCAGAACCTGTTCTTCGGTCTGGCGGCGGTCGTGGCCCTGGTGCACGATGTGATGATTGCCGTCGCGGCGCTGGCGCTGAGTGCGTACCTTTCCCCGTTCATGGGCGCGCTGCTGGTCGATCCTTTCAAGATCAGCCTGGCGGTGGTGGCCGCCCTACTCACGATCGTCGGTTTCTCAATCAACGATACGATCGTGATCTTCGACCGAATTCGCGAAGTGCGCGGCAAGAGCCCGCGGGTAACGGCCGACATGATCAACCTGAGCATCAATCAGACGTTATCCCGTACGATCATCACCTCGGGCACGGTGTTTATTGCGTGCTTGATTCTGTATTTCGTGGGCGGGCCGGGCATTCACGCGTTTGCCTACACGATGGTGATTGGCGTCATCGCCGGTACCTACAGTACGGTGTACATCGCCGCCCCGCTGCTGTTGTGGCTCCAGCCGGCCCCGGATCAGCCGGTGTCGAAGCGGGATCTCTCGACGTCCGGTCAGTCGCGGTAGTTTGCCTCACGCACCGAGTCCGCTTAGATCAAGCGCGACGTGAGCCGCTTGCGCGGGTGTCCGTGGCACGCTGTTTGGTAAGCTTGACCGATCGTGCAAGCTTTGCGGGTGGGAGTCGCACGGGCGAGCCGCGACGCGAGCCCCCGCGGCACACACCATCGACCGCTAGCAGCCTTCAAGCTTACGTAATGCTCGCACATGCGCTCGTCGCTGCTGGCGCCCGCGTTCGGTAGAAGCCGACCACGACTTTGCTTTTTTTGGCGAACTCGTGCGCGCGGGGCTTCACTCCGCGTGGCTGCGCTCCAATAGTTGGATGAAGACTTGAGTAAAACGCTGGGGGCGGCGTGAAGAGATTCAGGGTACGACCAACGTTCGAGGTAGGAAAATGCCCGTCGGTAAAAAACTCGCGATTGTGCTCTCGGTAGTGATCGTGGGCGTCAGCACGGCGCTCATGTTTAGCAAAGAGAACTCGCCACTCCGGTTCTGGAACGGCGTGAGCGATGACCCGTTCGCGCAGCATGTGGAACGCCGGGTGGGTGCACCGGCCTGGAATCCGGATGCGCCAATATCGGCCCCTGCTACGGCGACGGCCGCGATCTCCCAACCGCTGACACTTCCGCCCGAACCGACAACCTATCAGACCATGCGTCCCGTGGGCACGTTACTGGCGCCAATAGACGGAATCGTCGAGCCAGCGACGGAGCAGTCCACCACGCCGCCTGCTCGAGAGGCTTCACCCAGCTCGTATGAGAATTCAACCGAACTGCGGCACAGGGTTGAAGACGGCGACACACTGACCAAGCTGGCCTTGCGCTATCTGGGCCGTGCAGATGCGTATCACCGGATTTATGACCTGAACCAGGACGTACTGTTGACGCCCGATCTGTTGCCGATCGGGGCCGTGTTGCGGATTCCGGCGCGTGACAGCCAACTCACGCGGGTCGAGGACTCGCCCGCGATGATGCCGGTGCCGCCGCGACCGTAAGGCAAAGCGGTTGCGGTCTCGTTTAGAGCGGTGGGTTGCGCATCTGCCAGGTGATCGCCGGATCGATGAGCCGCAGTTCAACGAACTCGGCAATCATGGCTTCCACGTCGATACTCGGCTCGTTCAGGAGCTGTTGTCCCTGGAGCGTCGTGGCCGGCGATTGAAAGAAAAGCGTCTGCCCTTCGATCGGCTGGGACGGCGAGACATCGTGATGCTTGGCAAAGTTGTTGTACAGCCGGCGGGCTTCGCTATAGAACTTGTTGTTCCGACGGCCCGCGATAATGAAGATCGAGAGCTCAGTTTGAATGTTCGGCTCGACGACGGCCTCGCCGATGTGCAGGCCCTTGTAGCTCCACTCGGGTGAAATCAGGGCGAGGGCTTTGACGTCTTGCCCCTGCTTGCCCACGGCAAGTTCCGGCCAGCTCCAGTCTTGCGCGGCCCAGTTTATCGCGAGTGCCGCTCCGAGATGAACGCCCACGATTCCCAAGCGTTCGATGTTCAGTTCGCCGGCGTTGTTGCGTTTGACCAGAAACCCCTTCACGGTTTCCAGGTCGCGGGCGATCATCGCCTGGTAATCTTCCAGCCGAAGCTGCTTGAGTTCGCCAGCGCTCTCGCCATGGCCACGCAAGTCGGGCACGATGACAGCGGACCCGAGAAGCTGCAGTCGCCGCGCGAGCCGATCGAGCTCCGCGCGCTTCCCGCCATCGTCGTGGAGCAGGATCACGCAAGCGGCGTCCTTTCTACGCTTGCTGGGATAAAACGTGGCTGCAAGCGACACTCCGTCGGTAGTCTTAAGTGAGACGTTCTCTGGCGGAGCAGGCTTGTCGTCATCCATGGGAGCCTGGGCCGTGGCGGTCGCTGCGAGCAATGACACTGCGAGCAGGGGCGCCGCGGTGCAGCATCGCGGCGAACGTCGACAGACGAAGTCAATAGCGGCGAGAGTGAAGCCCCGCACGGCCCCGCTTGCAGCAGCCATCACCAGGTTACCTCCATAGCGGAGAAGGATTGGAATGCCGCGATTGGCCATCAGGCCCGCGTTCTTCCCGCCGCGGCACTTCTCTCAATCCTAAGTCGACGGAACCAGTAAGGTCAACGAACTACAGAGAATCTTGGCCTGGGGCCTGGGCAGTGCCGGACATGGGCCTTTACAGGTACTCGCCAAGGGGTCGGAGGGGAATAATACGGGTGGCGAAACACGATCTCATTTCTTGCACGTGCGTGTCCGGGAAATGCGGCTGCGGTGCGCCGGTTGCGGCGGGGCGCAGCGTCGATGAAGATGGACTCCCGGAGTGCGGCAGGGATCGATTCTTAGAACAGGTTGACGGCTGCGGTGCAACTCATCGCTCGAATTCGAGAGGCGTGGCCTTCGCGCGCAGCGATCGGCGTTTCGCTATGGGACAGCGAGACGCCGGCGTGGCTGCTGAGCATGTTATTGCACCTGGCGATCCTGGTGGCGATGACGCTGTTCGTCACAACCCAGATTGAGAAAGAACCTCCGCTGCACGTCCAGGCCACCACGGTCGATCCGATCGATCCGCTGGAGAGCAGCGAGGAGTTCGCCTACTCGGAAACTCCGCAGGAAGAGATTGGCGCTTCCAGCAGCGGACAAGGTGAAGCGGACTTCGCGCTTGCGCCGGTGATGTCGCTGGAAGCCACGCCCGGCGAGCTCGAGGTCGACGAGCCGCCGGTGGCGATGGACGACATGGCCCCGATGCTGGAAGAAGTCCGAATCGCGACTGGCCCCAAGTTCACTGAGAACGTGCCTGTGATGGGTTCGGCCGGCGTAGGCGCCGTGGGCGCGGGGGGCGCTATCGATCGGCTTACCCAGGAGATTCTGCTCAAGCTGGAGGAGCGCCCGACACTCGTCGTGTGGCTGTTCGATCAATCGGGTAGTCTGGCCAAGCAGCGGGCAGATATCGCCAAACGTTTCGGCCGCATCTACGACGAATTGGGCGTCATCGAGGCGAGCAAGAACGAGGCCTTTGCCAGGCATGAGGACAAACCGCTGCTTACTTCGATCGTGGCATTCGGTCAGAACGTGACATTCTTGACCCCCAAGCCCACGGACGATATCGACGAAATCAAAGCGGCGGTCGGGGCCGTTGAGAATGACGATAGCGGCATTGAGCGCACATTCGGCGCGGTCGCCCAGGTGATCGATCGCTATCGGCCGCTGCGCACGCGTGAACCGCGGCGCAACGTGATGCTGGTGTTGTTCACCGATGAATCGGGCGACGATGAGAACGAACTGGACCGCACGGTGCAGCTCGCGCGGCGGCTGGAAGTTCCGGTGTACTGCGTGGGCGTGCCGGCTCCATTCGGGCGGCGCGACGTGGCGCTAAAGTACATCGATCCCGACCCGAAGTATGATCAATCGCCGCAGTGGATACTGGTACGGCAGGGCCCGGAGTCATTTCTGCCGGAACTGGTGAAGATTGGCGATGAAACCGAGGAAGCGCTGGATTCGGGATTTGGCCCCTACAGCCTGACGCGGCTGTGTTATGAAACCGGCGGGCTGTACTTTGCCGTGCACCCGAATCGCAAGGTCGGGAAGACAGTGAGCCGCAACGAAACCGCCCTGCTCAGCGCGCGGTTGAGCCATTTCTTCGAGCCGGAGAGGATGCTGGCCTATCGGCCGGATTATGTACCGATCAAAGAGTATCAGCGATTGCTCAAAGACAATAAGGCTCGCGAGGCTCTTGTGACTGCCGCCGAGATGTCGTGGATCACGCCGTTGGCTCGGCCCACACTCGAGTTTCCGAAGGTAAACGACGCCGACCTGGCCGGGCGCCTATCGCGCGCTCAGCAGTCGGCGGCGGTGCTGGAGCCAAAGATTAGCCGCCTATACGAAACACTCTCGCAAGGCGTGAGAGACCGCCCCAAGCTGACGGTGCCGCGGTGGCAAGCCGGGTTCGATCTTTCGATGGGACGCGTGTTGGCACTTAAGGTTCGCACCGAGGGCTACAACGCGATGTTGGCCAAGGCCAAACAGGGTATGCGCTTCGCCGACGCCAAGAACGACACTTGGGAACTTGTGCGCGACGATGAGATCAGCGTCGGGAGTGTGCTGGAAAAGCAGGCGGCCGAGGCGAAGCAGTATCTCGAGCGCGTGCGGCATGAACATCCCGATACGCCGTGGGCGCTGATCGCCGAGCAGGAGCTTTCCGTTCCGCTGGGTTGGAAATGGCGCGAAAAGTACACCGGCGTGAATGAACCGCGACAAACGCCAGCGGCGGCGATGCCCCGACCAGAACCAGAGCGAACACCGCCGCCGAAGCGCCCGCCGCCGAAGTTGTAACCCGCGCCCTGTGTGATGGTATGTGTGGCATCCCTGAGGAACGAAGGGCATGGCAAGAGCACTAAGAGTCGTCCCCACGCAGCAGTGACTGCCACTCTACGGGTCTGAATCGCTGGGGGACTGAGCGTGTCACCCAAGGTAGACGCCTGTCAGCGGCGCAGGTCAGCCGCACTCACGGCCAATCATGGCATCTCATTTCGCCCGAGCTACGAGCTACCAGTGGCTTCGCTAGTTCTGCACGGCGGTGCTGTCGTTCGCAAAGTCGACCGTTGAATCGTGAGCGTAGAAGTGGTGCGCAATTTGGCGAGCGAGGTAGGCGACGAACTTACGACGGAAGTGGGCTTCCTGGCTGTCGCTGGCCGGAATCGGTGCGGTCGGCGGATAGATCGCCTGAGGCAGGTTCTTCTCGAACGCCGGCTCGCGACCGGCGTCGACATCGTATACCAGCAGACGAATGTTCGCCTTGCCTTGATATAAGGTCTGGCCGTGAAACAGCGTGAAGTCTTCGAGATCGATGCCCACCACCATGTCGGCATTAAGAGCCTTACCGATCTCGGGATATTCTTCCCAGTTGTTCTCATCGGCCCATTCAAAAACTTCCCGTTGGTCGATGAGTTGAATCTTGGAAACTTCCTTTTCCAGCAGCAGACTCACCTGCTTGGCTAAGTCGCGCGAGACGCTCGAATCGCGAAAGTGCAGCGAAGTGACCGGGCGGCAAACGATGGCCACTCGCTTATTCTTCAGACCGGAGAACTCAGCAGTCGTGTTCTGGCCGGACACGACGTACATGCCGGTGGCGATCAGGTTGCAGCCGGTCGCGATCAGGAGCGGTGCGACGATGAAGAACACTCCTGACGCTAACCCGAGCCACTTTTGCTTGCGATCCATCGCAAATCCTCGCTATTTCTTCGACCCGCGTCTGCCGGAGTCGACACGTGAGGGGCATCCATCGCCCTTGAACTATTTCGCGTGCTCGCCGTCAGCGAGCAGCCAACCTGAATATCCATTCCGCGACGACCAGTAGCGCCAGTACGACACCCCCGAGGGCGAGCGTCGTTTCACCAGGTTGCCAGGCGAGTCGCTTACCTTGCACAGCCACGATCACGGCAATGAGCCCTACGACTAGCGCCACTAACGCCAGCAGCGTGCCCGAGGCGTGCGTTCTGGCGGCATCTGCCAGCCGGCCATGCGTGGCCAGCGACCAGGACGTCGTCATCCCGCAGGCCGGGCAAGGCAAGCCTGCCACAACCGTCAAAGTACAAGGAGGTAAACCGAGTTGCTCGTGCGTGCCTCTGCCGCGAGGGTCGGGACTGAGCACACTGGCCACGGCCAGAGCGCCCAGCAGTCCGACTCCCATCAACGCCGCCATAGAACGTGTGCGGCGAGAGAGTTCGGCCGATCTGTTTCCCGAGGACAAAGTCACGCTAATTACTGAAAGGAGGCGGAGCATAGCGAGCCCAGCGGCGGCCTGCAAGGCCGATTTCAACCACGCTCCTAAGGTTTCAAGGGGCCGAAAATCAACTGATTTGGCGGGCCAACTGGTCCGCCTCGGTCTGGGTAATGCGAACACGCTCGATCGCGGTGGCTTTGCCGGTTTCCGGATCGACGTCAACCAGGGTCGCTAGCAGACGGATGTCCCCCTGGGCGACTTCGAAATGCGTGGGATTGAAAGTCAGCGTGGCTTCGAGCACGCGATCGACGCGGCGTCCCAGCACGCTGTCAAACGGCCCGGTCATCCCGACGTCGCACTGAAACGCAGTCCCGCCGGGCAGGATCGTTTCGTCCGCCGTGGGAACGTGCGTATGAGTGCCGAGCACGGCGCTGGTGCGGCCGTCGAGATAGCGGCCCATCAGCTGTTTGTCGCTGGTGGCTTCGGCGTGGAAGTCGACCAGAATCACTTTGACGTGGCTGGGGATCCGAGCCAGCACGCGATCGGCCGCGGTCCAGGGGCAATCCACCGGCCGCATGAAGACACGCCCTAACAAACTGATCACGGCGACGTCGACACCGTTGCGAGCGCGCACCACGGCGAAGTCTCGTCCAGGAGCGGACGGCGGAAAATTGGCTGGTTTGACAATGTTCGGCTGCGACTCGAGGACCGCGGAGATCTCGCGGCGGCGATAGATGTGATCGCCTAGCGTGATGCAATCGACGCCCGCGGCTACGAGCTCCTGATAGTTCGCGGGAGTAAGACCCGAGCCTCCGGCGCAGTTTTCGGCATTAGCCACCACTAGGTCGATACCCCGCGTGGCCACCAATCCTCGCACGCAGCGTACGACGATCTGGCGTCCCGGCTTTCCGACGATGTCCCCGATCAACAGCACACGCACTCGGCAGCTACCTTATTCTCTGAGATGAATCGACTTGCTTAACGGGCCATTTCAGTAATCCGTGTTTCCCGGAGCACGGTGACCTTAATCTCTCCAGGATACGTGAGCCGCTCTTCGAATGCGCGGGCAATGTCGCGGCAAATCTTGGCTGCCGACGCGTCGGTCGTATCCTTGGCGCTAACCAGCACGCGGAGTTCGCGGCCGGCCTGAATGGCAAAGGCCTGGTCGACGCCGGAGAAGCTGGTGGCGATCTGCTCGAGCTCTTCCATCCGTTTGACGTACCGTTCGAGCGTTTCGCGACGTGCGCCGGGGCGCGAAGCGCTGCACGCGTCGGCGGCGGCGACAAGCACTGTGTAGGGGTGATCCACACGAATATCGTCGTGGTGACCGAGCGCGGCGTGGACGACTTCAGGACCCTCGCCGTAGCGCTTGAGCAGTTCGGCGCCGATCTTGGGATGGCCGCCTTCGGCCTCGTGATCGGCGGCTTTGCCAATGTCGTGCAGCAGGCCGCAGCGGCGAGCCAGACGGGCGTCGAGGCCCATCTCCTCGGCAAGCATGCCGGTGATGAACGCAACTTCGATCGAATGCCTGAGAACATTCTGGCTGTAACTGGTGCGGAAGCGGAGCCGGCCCAGTAGATGGATAATCTTGGGATGCAGGCCCGGTACGTCGGCTTCCTGGGCCGCTTCTTCGCCGCGCTTTTGAATGTGCTGTTCAATCTCAGCCTGGGTCTCGGTGACGATCTCTTCGATCCGTGCCGGGTGAATTCGACCGTCGGCAATGAGTTTATTGAGTGCCATGCGGGCCACTTCGCGGCGGACAGTGTCAAAGCCGCTGACGATCACCACGCCAGGCGTGTCGTCGATGATGACGTCGACACCCGTGGCCTTTTCGAAGGCGCGGATGTTGCGGCCTTCGCGACCGATGATGCGGCCCTTCATCTCGTCGCTGGGAATGTCGACGGTGCTGGTCGTGGTCTCCGCGGTATGAGCCGCGGCGTAGCGCTGAATGGAGGTGAGCAGCACGTCGCGACTTTTGGCTTCTACGATCTCGGCCATCTTCCGCTCGTGCTTGAGAATCAGGGCGCCGGCCTCGTGCTGGAGCTCGTTTTCGAGCATCTCCATGAGCCGGCGGGTGGCTTCCTCGCGGCTCAGGCCGCTCAACGAGTGGAGTGTCTGCCGTTGCAGGTCGAGGGCGCTCACCAGTTCTTCATTGCGGCGGTTCGTTTCCTCTATTTTCTCGGCCAATTTGCGCTGGGTCGTTTCGACCATTTTCTCCTGCCGGCGGAGTTGCTCGATCTGTTGCTCGGTGGCATCTTGGCGCTTGTCGAGCAGGCGTTCTCGCTCGTGGAGCTCCTGGCGGAGGCGGCTGAGCTCGCGATCGCCTTCGGCCCGCTGCTGGATCGCGATTTCCTTGATCTCAAGCTCTGCTTCCTTGCGACGGGCGGCGCACTCTCGATCGGCCTGGGCCACGATCTCGCGGGCCTCGGTCTCGGCATCGCGGCGGCGGAGCCGATCGATAAACTTGGTGATGAAGAAAGTCAGCGCGACGGCGCCAGCGATCGTTAGGATATTGGCTATCGTTATCTCGCCCACGATTGGTCCCTCATGTCCTTTATGCGGACAGGAGCCAACGAGTCGCGGCCAACCCACAGTGCGAAATGGCACAAGCGGAAGCTGGAGCTACTTTCGGAGAGATGCGGATGCCGGGGGTATGCAACCAGGGGGTTGCGCCTACCGAAGTCGAGACACGCCGCGCGGATCAGGAAGGTGCTTGGCGATAAGGACCGGACGAAGCCGCGTATATCCCCATGCGCGGTGAAGCGCGCGCAGCAGGGCCTGGGCCGAAAGTGGATGGGAACCTAGTTCGAAAGACTCGCTGAGTAGTGGCTCTGCCGCCGGCGCGCTCTCCCGTAAAACTCGATCCATGTTGATCCAGCATCGCGAGGTTTCCTGCAGGGAACCGGCTCGATGACCGTGTCGCCAGTCAGCCCTCAGCCAGCATGTGGCCGCGAACCGCAGAAATTGAGTCGTCCCTGTAAGTACACCGAGGACCCATCGCAAAATAGCTAGCAAGTACATCGTGGTTGCGAACTCCCGCAAGACGCTGGTCTTTTCACCCGCTACAATCGTCGTCTGTTAATCGCTTGTCATCTCTCTAATCGCTGCGCGCCAATGGTCCGGCCGCAACTCTCCTCCGGTGATTACTCGGAGGCTGACTAAAATTGTGTTGTAAATGTGCTAGTCGCACGGGAACGAGGACGCCGGTTCAAGAAATTAAGATTGATCCAGAAGGCCGAAGACGACCAGCCAGGGACAATCACGACTCGAATGCCCGGTATGTTCCGCGAGACTAACCTCCTCATAGTATCACACCGGGACCACGCTGCAACCAATTTCTGGCCAAACAGCACGAAACTAAGCCCGTCCGCCATTGGGATTTAGGTGCTCCGCAGCCCGAACGGGTTGGCGAACCAGGGCGATTCTGCGGCGACCCTGTCGGTTATAGGATAGATGGCGTGCGAGAGGACTTTGCATCGGTCAGTGTTGGAACTCGGATTCGAAAGATGCCGGAACCGTCGCCGCTTGAACAATTGCTTGCCTCAGCCTGGCCGCGCGGCATTACTGGTGAAGACCGGGTGCTTGTTGCCGTTTCCGGTGGACCGGACAGCGTCGCGCTCATACGAGCGATGGTTCGCCTTTCGCCCAATGCGGGACGGCACTTAGCGGTGGCGCACTTCAATCACGGCTGGCGTGGAGCAGCTTCCAACACGGATGAGCGATTCGTCGTCGAGCTGGCGAAGTCGCATGGGCTGGCATGTCATGTGGCACGACGGACACCCGACGAGCGTCCGACCCCCGATGGCCTGGAAGCGGCTGCCCGCGACGCGCGCTACAAGTTTCTGACGGCGACCGCTGAGCGGCTGGGGGTTCGCTACGTGACGACCGGCCACACTGCAGACGATCAGGCCGAAACCATCCTCCATCACATCCTTCGCGGCACGAGCATCTCGGGACTCTCAGGCATGTCGCGGTTACGGTTATTAAGTCCTGCCGTGACGCTGGTACGGCCGTTGCTGGAGGTGAGCCGCGCCGAGGTACTCGCCTACCTGGAGTCGCTGGACCAGGAGTGGCGCGAGGATGTAACGAACGTCGACCAGGCGATGACGCGGAATCGGATTCGCCATGAGTTGCTGCCGCTGCTCGCGCGCGCCTATGCGCCGGGTGTGATTGACTCGCTCTTGCGTTTAGGTCAAGTCGCGGGGCAAGTGCAGGCGATGATCGGTCCCTTGGCGATCGAACTGCTGGACGGCGCGACCCGATCGCGGAGTGACCGCGAGCTGGTGCTGGATTGTGAGCTGCTGCGGGAGAAGCCGATTCACCTGGTGCGCGAGATGCTCGTGGAAGCGTGGCGGCGGCAGCATTGGCGCCGGCAGGCGATGGGACTGCGCGAGTGGCAGCAACTGGCGGAGATGGCAATGGGTGCAAGCGGCGAACTCGCGGCAATCATGCTGCCGGGGTCGATTCGCGCCGAGCGATCAGCGGATCAGTTGACGCTCTGTGCGCGTGACCAATCGCACGCTTAATCGCCGCGCCTGCCAGGCGCTCGACAAGTCTTGCGAAGGTGCTTTGGGCTCCGAGGTCCGTAGAGCATGCTCGCGCTGACGCGTAAGACATGGCACCCGGCCACCCGACGCCACATGGATCTCGTTACGCCTGATCGGCGCGCGAGTCTTTGTAGATTGCTTCGGCGGCCGAAGGCTCGTGCGAGGTTTCGCGTTCGACGCCACCCGGGCCGATTTCGACGAGTTTGTAGCCGCCGATGGCGCGGAAGTACAGCAAGAGCAGCAGGTAACCGACGGCCATCGTGGCTGGGATCGCGGCCGTGATCTTCAGGGCCATCGACTTGCCGTAAGTTTCAGCGGTGCGAACTTCTTGATAGACGGGGCTATCCGTCGGTAGCTGGGCCACGGTCGCACCATCCAGTCCACGAACTGGCGAGAAGAAGAGGAAGCGATTTTCCTGCTGAGAAGCCACCTGCTCATAGGCGGCTGGACTGAGCTCCTTGAGCTTGCGGACGGTGTTAACGTCCTGTGTGTAACCGATGCCCGGCCCACCGAGTACGCCGGCCGATAGCATGCCGATGCCGCCCATCGCACCCATCGCCAGCGCGCCGCCCTTGGGGAATCGCTCGCCGACAACGCCCAGCATCGTGGGCCAGAGGAACGTCTTACCGACGCCATAGACGGTGGCGGCGACCAGGATCAGAGCAACGCTGGTCGAACTGGCCAGTACAGCGCCCATCATGAACAGGCCGATACATCCAAGCACGGCGCTGACGAACAGCAGGCCGAGCGGATTAATGCGTTCTACGATCGGGCCGGCAAAAAACCGGAGCACAAACATCAAGCCGGCCGTGTAAACGAGCAGCAGCACGCCGTTGGTGATGAAGCCGCTCATGATATTGGCGATCCAGCTATCCGTGCCAAGCTCCACATAGCCAACCATCGCATGCAGGATCAAAAGAAAAATCAGCACGGGCGCGGCGAACTCGGCAATCATCTCGCTGAACTTGACGCCCGCGGCGCGAGCTTCGGAGATGGGGAACTTTTCCTTGAGGACGATGAAGCCGTACCATAGTGTGGGAATCAGGAAGAACATCATCGGGATCTCCCAGCGGAGCTTCGTGATGACGCCCTTGTCGCCGACGAAGCCGTAGGCCAAGAGACCGCCGAGGATCAATCCACCTGGCCAGCCGGCATGCAGGATGTTGAGGTAATGAGTCTTCTGTTTTGGATACAGCGTGGCGACAAGCGGGTTGATCGCCGCTTCGCACATGCCGTTGGCCAGCGAGAACATGAACATGCCCCAGTAAAGGCAGCTATAGGTTGCGTCTTTGCCGGAGCTCTCAAAGACGGGCGTAGCCGCGAGCGTAAGCGCGGCGGAACCGACGTGCAGCAGGAATGCACCGATCAGAATCGCTTTGTAACCGATGCGGTCGGCAAACAGGCTGAAACCGATGATCGTGAAGGCCATGCCAGTCAGGCCCCCACCGGTGATTTGGCCAAGTTCGGTCTGCGTGAAACCAAAGGCGGCAGACCACTCAGCCAGCACGTCGCTGCGGACGGCGAAGCCCATGCCTGCGGCGATCAACGTCAGGAAGCTGGCCCAAAAGATTTTGCCCGTCGACTGCATGCCTGGTTCTCCAGCTGGGTGGATCCGCTCGTAATTCGGAGGGACGCTTTGCCTAAGCGCGCGAGGTTCCGCCTGCGGGCGCCCTGGGGCGGGACAATAGATTTGTGAGTATACCGAGAGCAATGGCCAAGTAAACGGACGCAATCTTGAGATTTGGGGTAATTTACGGGGACCTCGTAGTCGCGATCCGCACGATCCTTAGCCAAGTTCCAGCTTGCCTATCTTTACGCCACGTTGAGACCGCGCGAACCTGCATTGACGGCCAATCGGCGCGATTCCTACTATGGCCGCCCCTCGTTCTGGCCGAGCCTCCGCGCAGACCGCGACAATGCCGCAACTTACCTCGAGACGCACCCTCTGGATCCTGATTCTGGCGCTCGCGCTGTGCGCTCGCCTGGGGGCGGCCGCCTGGTGGCAAGAGCGGCTGGGCGAGCAGCAATTCTTCTTCGGTGATAGCGACGGCTACTGGGAGCTCGCGCGCGCGATCTCGGCGGGTGAACCTTATCAGTATCTCTCGCCCGAGTTGCGAGTGTTTCGCACGCCGGGTTATCCGATGGTATTGTCGAGCGTATTTCTGATGTATGGCGAACAGCCGCCGGGACTGGCAGCACGCGTGCTGGGAGCAATCCTGGGCACGGCGGCCGTGTGCTTTGCCGGCTGGTGGGCCACGCTGCTATTTGATGCGCGGGCCGGTTTGATTGCCGGCGCAATCACCGCGATCTATCCGGGCGCGATCGCCCTTAGCATCTTCGTGCTAAGTGAAGCACCGTTCGTACCGCTGATGCTGGCGCATCTCGCGCTGTGGACAGCGGCGTGGCAAGCGGAGACGCCCAAGCGGCGATTCGCGCTCGCGTGCTGCGCGGGGCTAGTTGCCGCGGCGGCAGTTTTGATGCGGCCGAGTTGGCTCTTGTTCACACCCTTTGCGATCGCGGCTGGACTGCTTATCGCGCGCGAGCGAACGCGGCAGATGGCAATCGGCGGTGCAATGCTCGTCGCACTCGCCGTTGGGATGCTGCCCTGGTGGATCTATACTGCGCGAGTAACGGGCCGCTTCGTGCCGACGACGCTGCAAGTCGGCGCCAGCCTGTATGACGGACTTCACAAAGGAGCCACGGGCGCGAGCGACATGCGGTTTGCGCCTGAAGTGACCGCTCGTGAGCGTGCGGAAGGAGATCCGAACGATCCGGATATTTTCGAAGTCCGCGTTGACCGGCGGATGTGGAACGAATCGGTCGCGTGGACGAAGCAGCATCCTGGCGAGACTTTGCAGCTCATCGGTGTGAAGCTGCTGCGGATGTGGAACTTCTGGCCGAACGAACCCGCGTTTCGCGGCTGGGCGATGCGGCTGGTGCTGCTGGCGACGTACGTGCCGCTGGTGGTTCTGGGCGTGATTGGCACCTGGCGCTACACGAAAGATGGGTTTCCATACGCGCTAGCATGGCTGCCGGCGGTTTACCTGACGCTGTTGCACGTGGCATTCGTGAGTTCGATTCGCTATCGCGAGCCGGCAATGGTTGCGCTTACGGTGTTGGCGGCGGGCGTGATCGCGAACGTGAACAATCGGACGCAGGAATAACAAACCATTATTTTCAGAAGCATCAACCTCTGCTGGTTTCTGTTTAAATGGGCCGCGATCATTGGGATCGTGGTACTCGTCGCTGCTGCGCCGTTCTGCTATCGCGAAGTGTTCTACCGGGTCGAGGAGGAGCTGCGTGTACGGGTCGAAGCGACGCTCGCCAAGAGGCTGCCGCATCTCGACGTACGGATTCAGGCCGCGCACCTGGCGGCCGACGGCATCGAGGTGCGCGGGCTGTCGATCTCTGAGCCGGGCGCTGCGGGCCCGCAGCGTGAGCTGGCACATTTCGACCAGTTGTTTCTGGGCTGCGAAACCAGCCCCCAGGAGTTGCTGTCCGGCGAACCGTTTATCACGTCGATCAAGATCAGTCGTCCGGTCTTCCGGGCGACACGCCGGCCCGATGGCACGTATAGCCTTTCCAAACTGTTGCCATTGCCCAAGCCGGTCGGTCCACCGCCGATAGTGACGGTCGAGAGCGGCACCATTGAAGTCTTCGATCCGCTTAAGAACCCTTCCAGCATCCTGGTGCTGCGCGAACTCAATCTGACGATCAAACCGGTTTCGAATGAGGGTGCGACGTGGCCGCACTTCGAATTCCAGGGCTACGTGATGTCGGATCACTTGCGCAGATTGGAGTGGACCGGCACGCTCGACCCAAACTCGAAGCAGTGGTCCGCAGCGGGCGAGGCGTTGGGGCTCAACATTTCGCCGGAGCTGCGCGGCGCGCTACCGGCGCCGCTGGCAGATCAGTTGGAAATGCTGGCGGGGCTGAGTGCGCCTGCCGACTTGAAATTCAGCGTTAGCCAGTCTGGCCAAGAGACACCGCGGTTCTCGCTTGACGGCCAGGTCGCTCACGGGCGGCTCGAGGACCAGCGGCTCCCCTACCCGCTGACCGACATCACCGGTCACGTTCACTGCGACAACGACGGTGTTCGGCTCAGTAACGTCACGGCGCGCGACGGGCAAACGTTCTGGATCTTGAACCGTTTTGAGCTGAAGGGGTTTGGCAAGAATTGCCCCTTCGTGCTCGAGGGCGGTGGTCAACAAGTACACCTAGACAACAAGTGGGTACCTGCCATTCCAGAAAAGTGGCGCAAGTATTGGTTTTACTACGAGCCGGTCGGCGACGTGGACATTAGCTGCCGGGTTCGCTACGACGGCCAGAATTTCCACGACGCGAGCATTGACGTTGTGAGCCGCAACAACGTCTCGTTCAGTTTTCAAAAGTTTCCCTACCGGCTCGATCGCGCCCGCGGCATTCTCAAGGTGCGTGGCCAGGACCTTAACCTGTCGGCGTTGGCTTTCGCGGGACCACAGCCGGTCTCGCTCGCCGGCAACTTCAGCAATCCCGGCCCACAGTTTACCGGTTCGATTGACATCTCGGGCGAGAAGTTGCCGATCGACGACAAGCTGTTCGCGGCGGTTTTGAACCCCAAGGCGCACCAGACGCTCGTCGACCTGAATCCGGCCGGCACGCTGAACGTCAATGCGCGACTTTGGCGCGACGATCCACGCATACCGGGAATGCGGCAAGAGATTCGGGTAACATTCGACGCCGCAAGCCACGCGTCGATCACTTACGACAAGTTCCCCTATCCAATTTCGAACGTGCAGGGTGAACTCCTGCTGCGCGACGGCGTGTGGACGTTTGACAATCTGGTCGGAAGCAATCGAAGCGGAGTGCTCCAACTGTCGGGCTTCGTGTCGTCGATACCCGGCACCGAGCCTATGCGTCTGAGCATTCATGGCCAACAGATCGAGCTGACCGAGGAACTGCGAGCGGCGCTCAAGCCCGGCGAGCAGAGACTGTGGGACGCGATCCGGCCGCACGGCTATGTTGACGCGGAGGTAAAGGTTCGGATCAGCGAAGCAGGACGTCCGCCGAGCATCTGGATGCTGGCCACGCCGAAGGACGACGCCACGAGCATTGGTACGTCGATCGAACCCGTGGCCTTCCCCTATCGCATGCGGCTGCTTGGCGGAGAGGTTGAATATCAAGATGGTCACGCGACGTTGCATCGGATGCGGGCCGTGCATCGCAATACCGAGATCAAGACCGGCGGTCATTGCGATATCACGTCTCAAGGCGGTTGGGAACTGCGACTGGAAGACCTCCGCGTCGATCGCATTCGACTGCAGGGTGAAGATCACGAACTGGTGGCCGCACTGCCGGAAGGTTTGCGCCGCGGCATCGCGGAACTGAAGCCTACTGGGCTGATCAATTTGCACGGCGCCGTCACGATTGCCAAGGGGCAGCCGCATATTCCGCTGTTCGTCGGCTGGCACGTCGACTTGTTCATGCACCAGGGAAGTTTGCAGGCCGGGCCGCGGCTCGATAACGTGTTCGGACGCGTAAACCTGCGCGGCGCGGCGAGCGGTAACCGGTTCTCCAGCCACGGCGAGTTGTTCGTCGACAGTGTGACCTACAAGAACTTTCAGTTCACTGATGTTTCGGGGCCGTTGTGGTTCGACAACGCGAACGTATTCTTCGGAGCGTTGGGACCACCAGCGGCCGCGAACGCGGCAGCGCCCAGGCACGTCTCCGCCAGACTCCTCGGCGGCACTCTGTTGGGCGATTGCCATGTGCAGCTCGGGGCGGTGCCGCGCTACCGGCTGACGGCAAACTTGCAACAGGCCGATTTGGCGCAATTTGCGCGCGAAAATCTGCCCGGCAATCAGAGGCTGCATGGCAAAGTGGCGGCGAATGTCGAACTGCGCGGGACGCCCGGTCCGCGGAATCTTTCGGGCGGTGGTACGATCCAGTTCTCCGAAGCCGACATTTACGATTTGCCGGTGATGGTGTCCTTGCTTAAGATCATCCGGGCCAAGACGCCTGACTCGACGGCCTTCACGAATGGCGAGGTCGGCTTTGAAATCCAGCAAGGCGAGCACATCATTCTGCGTCAGATTCACCTGGACGGTGACGCGATCAATCTGACTGGCAACGGCGAGCTGACGCTCGATGGACAAACTAATCCGATCCGCATGGAGTTGCACACCTCGGGCGGGCGCGGCGGCATTCCACTCGTTTCGGGCATGCTCAGCGAAGCGGGCAAGCAGATCCTCATGATTCACGTCGGCGGCACACTCACGCACCCGGAGATGCGGACTGAGCCCTTCCCGGTGGCGAATCAGGCCCTGCAACAGTTGCAGGTGAATCCGGAACAGCCAAGCGCGAAACAGGCCGGCGGGTTCTGGAAGTCCTTGGGGTGGAAATAGGCGGGCGGCCCGTCGCGAACCAAGGGTCTCGAGACGTTGTCAGCTTGCAGGCAAGCGGGTTTGCCGGAACTGCCAGAAGGTCCTAGAATACGTCGCTTGCCCGTCAGGTATTTAGCTGCGAAAGGTCGTGTCCAACGTCATGCGATTCACCAAGATGCACGGCATCGGCAACGACTATGTGTATGTCGATTGCTTCCGCGAGAAGTTCCCCAGTCAGGCTGCCGAACTGGTAAAGCGGATCAGCGATCGTCATTTCGGCATCGGCGCTGATGGCGTAATCTTCATCTGCCCCTCGGAGAAGGCCGATGCTCGGATGCGGATGTTCAATGCCGACGGCTCGGAATCCGAGATGTGCGGCAACGGAGTGCGGTGCGTCGCCAAGTATGTGTACGACCATGGGATCGCCAAGCGAGAGCAATTGAAGATTGAGACCGGCGCGGGCGTGCTGGAACTTACCCTGGAGACCAGCGGCGGTAAGGTGGCGCGCGCGCGTGTGGACATGGGTCCGCCGATCCTCGTGCCGGAGAAGATTCCGGTCGCCTTGCCGGGGTTTACGGAGACGAAGTTTGTCGACGTGCCGATCGCGCCGTTTGTGAATCTCGACGATGCGGACGGCTGGATCGCGGCCTGTGGACTCGATCCGAGGATGACGTGCGTCTCGATGGGAAATCCGCACCTGACGTTGTATTGCCAGGATACGGCGAAGGTGCCGCTGGAACTGGTGGGACCGGTGCTCGAGACGCTGGCGATCTTTCCGCGGCGGATCAACGTGCATTTTGTGTCGGTCACGAGCCAGCGCGAAGTGACGATGCGAACCTGGGAACGCGGCACCGGCATCACGCTCGCTTGCGGAACCGGTGCGAGCGCGGTTTGCGTTTCAGGCGTCCTCACCGGTCGCACGGGAAATAGGATTCTGGCGCACTTGCCGGGTGGCGAATTGCAGCTTGAATGGGACGGCGCGGGAAGCGTGTTCATGACGGGGGGCGCGACCGAAGTCTTCAGTGGTGATTGGCAGGGATAGCAAGGTCGCGACCAGCGATTAATTGAACGCGAAACGCCGAAAGGAGTCACGGCGAATGGCCAACGGACGCAAACGCCGCAGGCGGAAAAAATCGAACAAGCTGGCGATCGGCCTGAGCGGGCTGCTGGCTTCGGCGACCGTTCGCACCTGGATGTCGACGCTCGACTACAAGGCTTCGTTCTATGATCCGGCGGTCGACCCCGTCGACTATCGCTGCGACGGCCGAAAGATCTATATCTTCTGGCACGAGTACATCCTGTTTCCCCTGCACATGCGCGGCTATGCCGATCTGGCAATGCTGCTGAGCCGGCACCGCGACGCCGACATCCTGCTGGAAGTCGCCCGGCACATGGGCTTCAATTGCGTGCGAGGTTCGTCGGGTGGGGGAGGCGCCGCGGCACTGCGAGAGCTGGAACGCAAAGCCGAGTCGATGCACCTGGCGATCACGCCGGATGGTCCGCGCGGACCGCGCAGGGTTCTTGCGCAGGGGCCGATCTACTTGTCGTCAAAGCTGGGATTGCCGATCGTGGCCATGGGCTTCGGCTACAGCAACCCCTGGCGGCTCGGAAGCTGGGATCGGTTTGCGATTCCCAAGCCGTACTCGCGAGCGCGGGCAGTGGTGAGCCCGGCGATGACTATTCCGGCGGAGCTCGATCGCGACGGCGTGGAGCATTATCGACTACAGGTCGAGTCGATGCTCAACCGGCTGACGCTGGAGGCCGAAGCCTGGGCGGATGCAGGGACGCAAAAAGTCGGGGAGGCGGTTCCATCGCGGTTGCCGGCATTCGCACGGCGCGTGAACGCCGAAGACCGCGACTCGCGATTGCATCGCAAGGCGGGCTAAGCTTGCTCAAGCCGCGCCTGCATCCTCGCATCCTGTGCGCCATCTGCGAGCGTCGCTATACTAGCGCACAGGAGTTCACCGTGCCGCGATTCCGCGGGCGGATGGCCTCAGGCAGAATGGATTGCGGGACACATGGCCTCGTACGACGAAGACGACGATCTCTATAGCACCGCTGCGCCTGTGCCGCAGCAGTACGCCGAGCGCGTGCTCTCCGTTGGCGAGTTGACCGGGCGAATTAAGCAGACGCTGGAAGGTAATTTCGGCCGCGTGTGGGTCAGCGGCGAGATCTCGAACTTGTCGCGACCTTCGTCAGGGCATTGTTACCTGACGCTCAAAGACGACAGCGCACAGATTCGGGCCGTACTCTGGCGCAACGCGGCGAAGGCCTCCCGCTTCGAGTTGCACGATGGGCTGGAAGTGATTTGCCAGGGCTACCTGGACGTGTACGCTCCGCGCGGAAGCTACCAGCTTGTGATTCAGAAGATCGAGCCGAAGGGGCTCGGCGCGCTGGAGCGAGCCCTAACGCTGCTGCGCGAGAAGCTCGCGGCCGAGGGATTGTTTTCGCCTGCGCGGAAGCGCCCCCTACCCCGCTTTCCGAAGCGGATCGCATTTGTTACGAGTCCGACCGGTGCCGCCGTGCGCGATTTCCTGGAAGTCCTGCGCCGCCGCTGGCGCGACGTACACGTGCTAATCGTGCCGGTCCGTGTGCAGGGAGATGGTGCCGCTGTCGAGATTGCGGCGGGCATCGAGCTGGTGAACCGGCTCGCGCAACAAGTTGACGTGCTAGTCGTGGGACGCGGCGGTGGCAGCCTCGAAGACCTATGGGCGTTCAATGAAGAGATCGTGGTCCGCGCGATTCATGCGTCGAGGATTCCGGTCGTGTCGGCCGTGGGACACGAGATCGATATCACGCTTTCGGACCTGGTGGCCGACGTGCGAGCGCTGACGCCCAGCGAAGCTGCCGAGCGTGTGGTGCCGGCGATGGAAGAACTGCGAGAGTTTCTCGATCGGCAGCAGTCGCGGCTGGCGTCGGCGCTGCGCGGCCGCTTCCAACTCGCACGGACGCGAGTCGAGGGTCTCGCCGGGTGCCGTGTGTTCCGGCGGCCACTGGAGCGTGTGCAACTGTTAGGACAGCGGCTCGATGAATTGCAAGCTCGCGCGGGCCGGGCCGTGACGCGACGCATCGAACGGGCAACGTCGGCAGTCGAGGCAAAGGCTGCGCAGCTCGAATCGCTAAGTCCGCTAGGGGTCCTGGCGCGTGGGTATAGTCTGACAACGCGCATGCCCGATGGTGGACTTGTTCGCAGCGCGCGCGACGTTGCGCTAGGCGAACTGGTGCGCACGCGTCTGGCTGACGGGGAGATTACGAGCCGAGTCGAAGCCGCCGAATCGACGAGCGGCGAGAAGCGAAAGGTGACTGATTTATGAGTGAGCCAGCCGGAAATACCCCGGGGACAAATGCACAGCCAACGTTCGAGGAAGCGCTCGCGCGATTGGAAACGATTGTGGCTGCGCTCGAGGAAGGCCAGGTTCCGCTGGCCGCGTCGCTGGCGCGTTATGAAGAGGGAATAAAGCTGCTGAAGCAGTGCTACCAGTCGCTTTCCGCTGCCGAGCGGAAGATCGAATTGCTAAGCCGTGTGGATTCCGCGGGTCAGGCGCAGTGCGAGCCTTTTGACGATTCTGCCACCTCGCTGGAGGAAAAGGCCCTGTCGCGATCGCGTCGCAGGTCACGAACTGCCGAATCCGAGCCTCGGGAAGCGACGGACGAGATAGACGGACCGGGGCGGCTCTTTTAGAATGGAGGACCGCCGCTTCTATTTTTGGCGGTGAACTCCCCCGAGCCGATCGCATTCGAGACGTGCTACAGATGGTGGAAAGCACTGCGTTTTCACTCGAACGCTACACCCTTGCAGCGCGCGAGCGCGTTGATGGCGCGCTCGACGCCTACACCCGCTTTGACGAAGACTGCCCTCGGCAACTTTCCGAAGCGATGCGATATAGCTTGCTCGCGCCGGGCAAACGTTTGCGCCCGCTCTTAGCGTTGCTCGCGGCCGGGGCTTGCGGCGGCGACGAAACGGCAGCGATGCCCGCAGCTTGCGCCGTGGAGATGATTCACGCGTACTCATTGATTCACGACGACTTGCCGGCGATGGACGATGACGATCTGCGGCGCGGCCGGCCGACTTGTCACAAGGTTTATGGCGAGGCCTTGGCGATCCTGGCAGGCGACGCCCTGCTAACGCTGGCGTTTGAGGTTCTGGCCCGCGACGTGCAGCCCCCGGTCGTGGCCGCTGAATGCTGTGCGCAGCTGGGACGTGCGGCCGGTTGTTCGGCCCTGGTGGGTGGTCAAGCGGACGATTTGGCCGGCCAATTCTCCGACGGCAGCGTTGAGACGCTGATGGCGATTCACCGCCGCAAGACGGGGGCCATGATGCTGGTTTCGCTCCAATTGGGAGCCACGATCGCCGGCGCAGATGAGCGGCAGTTAGCCGCGCTCACAGAATACGGTCAGTGTCTGGGGCTCGCGTTTCAGATTACGGACGACCTCTTGGACGTCCGCGGTGAAACACAGGCCATGGGCAAACGGGTAAATAAAGACTCGGATCGAGGAAAACTTACGTACCCCGGTTTACTAGGTATCGAGGAGAGCACGCGGCGAGCCGAGGCACTCGTCGATCAGGCCACTCGGGCCCTGGAGCCTTTGGAGCCTCAGGCGGCTGGGCTTCAGGCACTTGCACTCTACGTGCTACATAGGAATCACTAACGGTATGGACCGATTGCTCTCCAAGATCGAATCTCCGCGCGACCTCCAGCAGTTCACTCCGGCCGAGCTCGAAGAGCTGGCGAGTGAAATGCGCGAGGCGCTATGCAACGTCGTCGCCGACCGTACGGCACACTTCGCCTCGAACCTGGGCGTGGTCGAGCTGTGTCTGGCCTTGCATACGGAGTTCGACTTCGCGCGGGACCGGCTGATTTGGGACACCGGTCACCAGATCTATCCGCACAAGCTGATCACCGGCCGTTACCACGAATTCGGCACGATGCGCTGCAAGGGCGGCCTGATGGGCTATCCCAACCCGCACGAAAGTGAATACGACCTGTTCATGACCGGGCATGCCGGCTCCAGCGTGTCGACCGTGCTGGGCATGCGTAGCGGCGATCACTTGAACGGCCAGGACGATCGTCACGCGGTTTGCGTGATTGGCGACGGCGCTTTTCCGTCGGGCATCGTCTACGAAGCGATGAATAACGCCGGTGGCCTGGGCCTGAAGTTGCTGGTGATTCTGAACGACAACCAGATGTCGATTTGTCCGCGCGTCGGCGGACTGGGCGATTATCTCGACCGGCTGCGAGTGAACACGCTGTACACGGGCCTCAAGAGCGAAGTGCTCAAGGTGCTGAACAAGGTGCCGGTGCTGGGCGATCCGGCCGAACGTTTCCTGGCGCAGCTTAAAGAGTCGATCAAGGCCGGCCTGCACGGCGGCATGCTCTTCGAAGAGCTGAATTTTCACTACATCGGCCCGATCGATGGGCACAACATTCCGCAGCTCCGCAAGTACCTGGCGATGGTCAAGGACGTGGATGGACCGGTGCTGTTGCACGTTGTGACGCAGAAAGGCCACGGATTCCAGCCGGCGGCTGAGGATCCGGTGTTCTTCCACACGCCCGCGCCATTTACGCGTGACGAAGAGCGGGTGCTCGAATTCAAGAAGAGTTCGTCGAAGGCCTACACCGACGTGATCAGCGAAGCGATCTTCGACCAGATGGCGAAGAACGAGAAGGTCACTGTGATGACCGCGGCCATGTGCCAGGGAACAAAGCTCGAACGCGTCCGCGAGCAGTACCCGACGCGGTTCTTCGATACCGGCATCTGCGAGTCGCACACTGTCGCCTTCGCGGCCGGGCAGGCTAAGGCCGGATTGCGTCCGATCGTTGACATTTACAGTACCTTCCTGCAGCGGAGTTACGACCAGATCTTCCAAGAAGTAGCCCTGCAGAACCTGCCGGTGACGTTCGTGCTGGATCGCGCGGGCGTGGTGGGACCCGACGGTCCGACGCATCACGGCGTGTACGACATCGGCTACATGCGGCTGTTCCCGAATATGGTCGTGATGGCGCCGGGGGATACGCACGACGCCCAGCAGATGCTCGACTTCGCGCTTAAGCATGATTCTCCGACTTCGATCCGATATCCGAAGACCAAGGCTGAGAACATCGAGGGCGCTCGCGCTCCGGTCGAGCTGGGCCGGGCCGAAGTCATCGATTGGGGGCACGATGGCATGCTGATCGCTTGCGGCACGCTGGTGACCGAGTGCGTTAAAGCCGCCGCCAAGCTCCGCGAAGAAGGACTCGACGTCGGCGTAGTGAACGCACGCTTTATCAAGCCGCTCGACACCGAGACGATCCTCAGGGCCATCAGCAGCAGTCCGTTCGTGGTGACGGTCGAGGAAGGCGCCCTGATGACCGGCTTTGGCAGTGCCGTGCTCGAAGCGGCCAACGAGGCGGGCGAGTCTACAGCACACGTATGCCGGCTGGGCGTTCCGGATCGTTACATCGATCATGCCGAACGTGGCGAGCAACTTGCCGAACTGGGCTTGGATGCCGCCGGCATTGCCGAGACGTGCCGTGAGCTGGCAGCCAAGAGCACGAAGAAGTCGCGGCGCGTGAGCTAACGGCTGGCTGAGCAAGGCGATCGGCCATGGCCGCCAAGGGCTCGTTTCAACTTGAACCTCACGATCCTGGCTGGGCGCTGCAAGCCGCGCGAGAAACTGAGCGGCTGCGATCGGCCGTCGGCGAACGGCTTCTTGACGTGCACCACATCGGCTCGACGGCGATTGCTGGGATCGTCGCCAAGCCAATTCTCGATCTGCTGCCTGAGTTCCGATCACTGGCGACACTGGATGCCTCATGCGCGGCCTTTGAAAGTTTGGGTTACGACTGGCGAGGCGAATACGGCCTGCCGGGACGCCGGTACTGCACACTCTCCGACCTCGCAACCGGCCGCCGGCTGGTGCATGCGCACTGCTACGCCGCGGGCGATCCGGAGATCACCAGGCATCTGGCGTTCCGCGATTACCTCCGGGCCCACGAGGACGTTGCCCGAGCGTACGAAGCCGAGAAGCTTCGGTGCCGGGCGCTGCATCCTTACGACTCCGGCGATTACAGCGAGGCGAAGAATTCTTGGATTCAGCCGGTGCAGGCCGCGGCTCTCATTTGGTGGCGAGAGCGGCGCGCCAGCGAATACTGAACTCGCGAAAGCGTGATATTCGCGCGTGGTTATTCCGATCTCCTTTTTCCTCTTGCTAACTTACACCACAGCTTTCGAGTTCGTTTGTCTCGTGAGCAGCGATACGACCACAAGCACCGCGAAGCCGAGCGGAATCGTCACGATGCCGGGCTGATTGAACGGGACCGGAGCATTCTCGGCAGGCAGACCATACACCGCTGTGAATGTATCGCCGCTCAAGAGCACCCAGGCGAGTGAAGTCGTCATGCCGACCAGAATCGCCGCGGTGATCCCCTGCCGCGTCGTGCCTTTCCAGAACAGCAGCATCACCAGCGACGGTAGGTTCGCGCTGGCCGCGATGCTGAACGCCCAGCCCACCAGGAAGCTGACGTTCATGTGCTCGAACAGGATTCCTAGCACGATCGCCAGCACACCGACCGCGGCCGCCGTGAGCTTGCCGGCACGCACTTTCTCGTGATCGGTCAGCTGCATCCGGCCGACACTCGTCATCAGGTCGTGCACCACGGCGCCGGCCGCGGCCACGATCAATCCGCTCACGGTGCCCAGCACGGTGGTGAAGGCGATGGCCGAGATCATGGCAAACAACAGCGGGCCAAAGCTTTTCGCCAGCAGCGGCGCGGCCATGTTATTGTTCGCGCTGGTCGGATCGATCACGCCGCCAGTCATCGCGCCCAGGCCGAGAAACAGTGTGAGCAGGTAGAAGAAGCCGATGCTGCCGATGCCGACGACCGTGCTTTTGCGGGCTGCGGCCTGGTCCTTCACGGTGTAGTAGCGAATCAGGATGTGCGGAAGCGAGGCCGTGCCGCCGAACAGGGCAAGCATTAGCGAGAGGAAGTTCAGCTTGGGCATCAGGTCATCACCGCGGATGCCGTTGAACGTGGGACTCTTGCCGGGGAGCAGCACGTCGGTACCGGCAGTGAGCTGCGGATAGTAGACCGTCGTGGTCGCCAACTCTCCGTCGATCGACACGGGATACTTGCTCGGATCCTGCTTCCACAGCAAGATGTCGCTCCCTTCGAGCGTGCTGAAGAAATCGACGGGGCCAATCGCGCCGGTCGCCGTTTCGCCGCCCGGCAATCGCTCGATATTGCCAACCGGAAAGAAGTCGGTCTCGCCTTCGCCATGCCCCTGCGGCAAGCCATTCACCAGCCGCTTACCGTCGGGCAGCACAGTCAGCGTTTGCGTTTCATAAAATTTCACCCGCCCTGCTTCCGCCGCGAGCACGCCATCGGCATTTCGCGACATCACCGGCGACTCGCGCCACACGGTGACTCGCCCGGTTTCGAGGTTCCGCGTCTCAAGGTACGGCGAAGACCACGGCGATTCATTTTGCAGAACCTCCTCGCCTTCGAGCCCCAATTCCTCGGCCGTGAGCTGCTTGAAGTATGGCAGACCGACCGGCGAGATTGCCTTGCTCACGCGCGGCGCTCGAAAGCCCGGCGCTTCCGGCTGCGTGGTCAGCCCCCGGTTCAGGATCATCAGCGTCAGCACAGCGCTGAACACCACCAGCAGCGAGCCCTTGAGAAACTGTACGTAAGTCGTCGAGACCATGCCGGCGGTCACCACAATCAGCATCACGACGGCGCCGACCATCGACACACCCGCCCAATGCGGCAGGCCCAACAGCGGCGTGACCAGCGCGCCGGCGCCGACCATCTGCGGAATCAGGTAAAACACGCTGACCACCAGCGTGCTGATGCCGGCCGAGAGCGTGATCGCTCGCGATTGAAACCGGCTGTTGAGCGCGTCGGCAAACGTATAGCGGCCCATCCGCTTGAGCGGTTCGGCAATGACGAACAGGGCCACGATCCAGCCGGCCAGGTAGCCGATCGAATACAGGAATCCGTCGTAACCGTACGAGGCGATCATCCCGCAGATGCCCAGGAACGAGGCGGCCGAAAGATAATCGCCGGCGAAGGCCACGCCGTTCACAAACCAGTGGATCTGTCCGCCCGCGGCGAAGTAGCCCGCGGCGCTGCGCGTGCGCCGGGCGAAGTAGAACGACAGCCCAAGCGTGAAGGCAACGAACGCTCCAAACACAATCACGGCCAGCGGCGAGGGAGAGTAGATCATTGCACCCCTCGCGCACGGCACAGCCAGCTATAGACCAGCGACAGCACCAGGGCCAGCACCAGCAGGCCGAACCCGCTCCAGATCGCCAAGTTGATGTCGGCCCAGGGGCGGGTGGCCATTCGCTGCGGCGCGAACGCCGCCGTGAGCACGAAGGCCGTGTAGCAGGCTGTATAGACAATGAACAGCAGCATGCCGATCCGGGCATTGCGCCGCTGCTCGCGCGGGGTGTCGTCCGCGCCGCCCGCGGCCGGACCGTGATCCAAGGGAGCCATCTACATTACCTCGCTCGTGTGCCTGGGCCGGGAGGAAAGGGGTTGGGGATCCGGGGCCGGAGAGATGAGAATACCATCGGGCCGCACGCGTGCATAACTTGGTAATTGGGCGAACCCCTGCCCTCGCGCGCGGCTCTCCATTAATCTAATCCCTGAACCCTGATCCCTAACCCCTGCTCCGCCATGTCCGCCGAAACGACTGCCGCTACGAGTGACGCCGCCGCGCCGGGTGCAGCAACGACCCCGGCCGCGGGCCATCACCGTGAAACCGTGCTGGCGATTCTGTTTGCCCTCAGCCTCTCGCATTTGCTCAACGACGTCATGCAGTCGCTGATTCCGGCGGTCTATCCGTTGCTCAAGGAGAGCTACGGCCTGAACTACTTTCAGGTTGGCCTGATCACGTTCACTTTCCAGTGCACCGCCTCGCTGCTCCAGCCGCTGGTCGGCATGTACACCGACCGGCACCCCAAGCCGTTCTCGCTGGCCACGGGCATGTGCAGCACGTTCGCGGGCTTGATCCTGCTGGCCTTCGCCGGCACGTTTCCCACGATTCTGGTCGCCGCCGCGATGGTCGGCGTCGGCTCCTCGGTCTTCCATCCCGAGGCTTCGCGCGTCGCGCGGCTCGCCTCGGGCGGAAAGTATGGCTTCGCACAGTCGCTGTTCCAGGTGGGCGGCAATGGCGGCTCGGCGCTGGGTCCGCTGCTGGCCGCGTTCGTCGTCGTGCCCTGGGGACAAACGAGCATCGCCGCGCTGTCGGTCCTGGCGCTCGTTGGGATCGGCGTACTGACGTATGTCGGCCGCTGGTATGCCGCGCATCTGTCGGAGCTGCGGCTGCGGCCAAAGATCTCGGCCGAAGTGGTGCGCCAGGCGCTCTCGCCGTGGCGCGTGCGGAGCGCAATCGGCATTCTGCTGCTGCTCGTGTTCTCGAAGTACTTCTACCTGGTCAGCCTGAGCAGCTACTACACGTTCTACCTGATCGAGAATTTCGGCGTCTCGGTGCAGACTTCGCAACTGCTGCTGTTCGTGTTCCTGGGCGCAGTGGCTGCCGGCACACTGCTCGGCGGACCGGTCGGCGATCGGATCGGCTTCAAGGCCGTGATCTGGGTGTCGATCCTGGGCGTGCTGCCGTTCACGCTCGTGCTGCCGTACGCCAACCTGTTCTGGACGGCCGTGCTCACGGTGCCGATCGGCCTGATCCTGGCCTCGGCCTTCTCGGCCATCATCGTCTATGCCCAGGAGCTCGTACCGAGCCGCGTGGGCATGATCGCGGGTCTGTTCTTCGGCTTTGCGTTCGGCATGGCAGGCATCGGCGCGGCCGTGCTGGGCTGGATGGCCGACGAGTGGGGCATCGATTTCGTGTATCAAGTCTGCTCCTTCCTGCCGCTGGTCGGGCTGCTGACGGGGTTCTTGCCGAGCAAGAAGGTGTGAGGCTTGAGACTTGAGGCGTGAGGTTGATTCTGAAAGCAGGAGGCTTCTTGCCCGGCTGTTTTTTGCGTGCGCATTTTTGGGGTGTGTGGATTTAGAAACGCGCGCAAATGATGTTTCGGGCGCACACACACGCCCTGGCAAAGGCTTTGCGCGGCTCTGGCGAGGGCGCGCGAGTCTCGCGGCTTCTCCAGTTTCTCAGCAGTGCGGGAATGTGTCGTGCGCATGCGTCGGTCTCTACCTGTTGTCGTGACCTTACACTAAACGAAATCCTGGCCTGATTTCTAGAGTCGGTGGACACGTGGGCGGTGTGCGCCGTGCGCAGCGATGCGCGGTGAAGAGAAACGAGTTGCGCGAGGAGCCAGCCACACTCGCGGTCAAGCGCGATTCGCAGTGTGATTTTTTCTCACCAAATGGCAGGCTGCTGAGCGGGGTCGGTGAAACGCAAAGACGCACCAGACGCCAAGACGCAATCGGACGGGAAGGGAGAGAATCTTAACACAGAGCCACAAAGTGGCAGAGATATAGAGATACGATAGGCAGGGAGGCTTTGGCCCGGAAGTTCATCCGGGTAGCAGCGACAACTTGCTTGTCGGTGCGCGCAGCACCGGAGGGTTCAGGCAGGGCGTAACAGGACCGATAACTTCATTCTTGGGAACGATTCAATTGATCCCTCTTGGGCCGCGGCCCACTGACAAGCGAGTTGTCAGTGCCACCCAGCGATTCTTTCAGATGCATTAGCCCCGAAGTGGGCGGAAGTTAATAGCCGCTCCGGCGTAGAGTAGCAGGCACACGCCGTGTGCCGTTGGCGGAAGCGCGATTGGGTAGCACCCTGCTCGCAGAGCGTGAACCACGACCCATCGTCGCATAGGATTGCCTTGTCGAGCGTCGTCTTCTTGCGCTGCTGCGACGGCACACGGCGTGTGCCTGCTACGTACATCAACCACAACGCGGCATAACGGACCAAGAAACCGCATGGACGGGAAGATTCACTATCTAAATACCGATCTGGATTTGATCGGGCCGGTCGATCTGACGCCGCTGGCCGAGGCGCTCTCCGCGCGGGGAATGTTCGCGCTCGATGAGCCTTGGCAGGGAGATGACGGCCACTGGTATCGCCGTTTCGAAATCTCAGGGGATGTCGATCCCGACGAACCGGAGCAGACGATTCGCGTGATGCTGGATGCGATCGAAGCGGTGCTCGCCCCGGAGGGAGACGCCCGGGCGGCGGAGCTGTGGCGGGCGTGCACGCTGCGCGAGTTCAACATCGGCTACGACTGCGGCGCCGAGCCCTGGGCCTTCTACCAAGGACTCTCGAACGAGACGCTTCGGCGGCTCGCCGCCTGCGGCGGGACGCTGAGGTGGACGCTTTATCCGGATCGGGAGTGAGCGGCGTGACTGCGCCCACGCTGTTCTTCAGGGCCGCAGGTCCAACGCTGCAATAGCCAGGGTCAGCGGCTGGTTTCCACCCCCGGCTATTGACGGTCGCCCCTCCGGGGCTGTCGATCCTGAGCATCAATCGCTCTGAAATCAGAAAGATCAAATGCGGGTAGCAATCAGAATCGCGATGACGACGAGGACGGCAATCAACAGCGCGATGTAGATTTGCCCATCCTGCTTGGATACGTAACCGCGTTCGACACCGATCCATCGCAACAGAATGAATGCGGGGCCTCCGAACAATGCCAGGGGCGCAAAGTACATGCCAAGCGCAAACGGCATTGGAACGCGATATCGATCCTCGAGGATGCAGACAATTAGACCCACGAAGGTGGCAACGACAATGCCACGTGAGGCAATCGTGTACCAAAGAGGAATGAACCGGGCTTCGCTCATTCGTTTAGTATAGCCGGGTAGAAGAAGACCTGCCGGCGTTGGCGAGTGGCCGCAGCAATCGCCCTGTGGGGCTCAAGATGCGAACCTGCGGCGATCTGGCGCGCTCTACCTGCGTGCCGGAATGTTCGGCGAGCTCGGCAATTCCGGGGAGAATGCATGGACGGGAAGATTCCGTATCTGAATACCGATCTGGATTTGATCGGGCCGGAGAATCTGACGCCGCTGGCCGAGGCGCTCTCCGCGCGGGGAGTCTTCGCGCTGTACCCAATGTCACAGGGGGCCGACGGACGCTGGTACTGCACGCTGGAAATTGAAGACTGCATCGCCCGCCCGGGATACGAGCCGGAGCAGACGATTCGCGTGATGCTCAGCGCGATCGAAGCGGTGCTCGCCCCGGAGGGGGACGCCCGGGCGGCGGAACTGTGGCGGACGTGCACGCTGCGCGAGTTCAATATCGGCTACGACTGCGGCGACGAGCCCTGGGCGTTCAACCAAGGGCTCTCGAACGAGACGCTCCGGCGAATCGCAGCCTGCGGCGGCACGCTCAGGTGGACGATTTATCCGGTGAGGGACTGAGCCGCGTAATTGCCCCCGCTGTTCTTGAGGGCCGCAGGTCCGGCGCTGCGTTAGCCAGGGTCGGCGGCCCTGGTTAAATCGCCGAGCGCGACACGTTTCTTCAAGCCCCAACGTGGGCGCACTCTCAGAGCGGCCCGTTGGGCCTTGCGGAACAAGGGAGGGTTATTGGTAGGTACCGCATTCCAGGGCCGCTGACCCTGGCTAACGCAGAACGCCGCGCCAGCGGCTGAAACGAATTCCACAACTCAAGCCAACCGAGATTCTGCCGATGTCGCCCTGCTATACTGACCTCCCGCTTCCTACTCCTTTCTTTTGGAGGGCTTCGCGATGGCGGTGAAGGCAAACGTGCTCAGAAGGGATCCGGCGGATGTCCAGCCCTGGGCGGAAACGTGCGGGCAGATTCGCTGCCTCGTCGAAGAGGCCGATGGCGCGGCCGCCGAAGTGCATCGGGTGGAGATCGAGGGTGCCAAGCTCCACTATCACGAGCGGACCGACGAGTTCTACTACATCATCGCCGGCCAAGGCACGATGATCCTCGATGATGAAGAGATCGAAGTCCACGAAGGGGTCGTCGTGTACGTGCCCCGCGGCGTCCGGCACAAGGCGATCGGGAAACTGACCGTGCTCACGGTTTGTATTCCGCGCGGTGTGATGGGGGATATTGTGGAATTAGAGACCTGAGGCTCGAGACCTGGAGGCCTGAGGACGAAGAAGTTGACGCAAAGACGCTAAGACGCAAAGCAGCCTGACAGTAGGTGCGGACATTAACCTCAAGCCTGTCGCCTCAAGCCTCGGGCCTATGAGCCAGGCGGGGCCATGATGCAAGAATTGAGTCGCTTCACGGATCGGGCGCGGAAGGTGATGTGGCTGGCCGGGCGCGAAGCGAAGCGGCTCGGAGCGCCCCTGATCGAGAGCGAGCACGTGCTGCTGGGGCTGGTGGCCGAGGGTGCGGGCGTCGCCGCCAACGTGATCAGAAACCTCGACGTCGACCTGGCTCAAACACGCGAAGCCGTCGACGAAATCCTGGGCCGTAGCGGCTCGTCCGCCGCGACGAAGGCGGAGTCAGCGCAGATGCCGGCCGCCAAATGTTCCATACCACCGCGGGAATCCCCGCCGTCGCCGGAGTTGCCGCTCGGTGAATCCTCGGAGCGGATCGTAGTGGCCGCGTTGGATGAAGCCCGGACGATTGGTCACAACTACGTTGGGACGGAGCACCTGTTGCTGGGGCTGGTCGCCGTCGATGCGGGAAAGTCGCACGAGGCGCTGGCGAAGCTGGGGCTAAAGCCGAGTGAGCTGAGGAAGGAAACGCTGAGTTTGCTCGGGCATGGGGAGCAAGAACTCGGGAAAGAATTTTAACACAGAGACGCAGAGGGACAGAGACGCAGAGAAGGCAGAAGGGGTTTGGGATCAGGGACCAGGTGGTAGAAGATGCTTATGAGTCAGGCCCTGAAAACCGAACAGCAGGTGAAGTGTCCGTACTGCGGTGGGACAGAGTTCGTCGACGGCGTGGTGCCGATCGATCGGCAGATGCTATTTGTGAAGACGTACGCCGATGGCCGCAAGCCGGCGGGAAAGCCGGTGGTGGCCCGAATGTGCGATGGGTGTGGCAACGTGCAGTTGTTTGTGAGGAAGAAGGCTTGAGACCCAGAGGCCTGAGGCCCAGAGACCTAAGACTTGAGCCGGGGATGGCTAAGGATCATGATCATGGCTTGCATCGCAGATCCTTCCGCCCCCCACGAGCAAAGCCGGCCATGTTGCGATACCTCAAGATTCTGCTCGCTATCGTCTGCATGCTTCAGGGGACACGTACAGCCTGGGCCGCTGATCCCATCGCCGTTGAGAGGGCCAACACCGCCCAGGCACCCGCACAGCGCGACCAGGTGAAAGTCGCCGCCGTGCAGATTCTCGGTTACGACAAGGGGGAACTGCCGCGCCCGGGCTACGATGCCGCCGACGCGCTCGTGCCGTACATCAAGCGGGCCGCGGACGATGGCTGCCAGCTCGTCGTGTTTCCCGAGTATGTGCTGGGACATATCGCGGTGCCGGGCCCCAGCACCGACAAGCTGGCCGCGGCAGCCAGGGCGGGTTCGATCTATGTGATTGTCGGCGGCTGGGAGGAGCTCGGCGACGACAAGTTTGCCAACACTGCGCTGCTGTTCGATCGGCGCGGCCAGATTTCGGGCAAGTACCGCAAGACGCACGCCGCGGTCGATCACTTTACCGGCGAGCCGGCCTGGCGCTATCCGCCAGAAGGAAAATCGCGGGCGTGGATGCGCGAAAACGATCCGGAGTGGATCATGGAGCGCGGCGAGGAGCTGCCGGTGTTTGAATTGGACTTTGGCAAGGTCGGCATCCTCACCTGTTACGACGGCTGGTTTCCGGAGCCGGCCCGCGTCCTCTCGCTCAAGGGGGCGGAGCTGCTGGTGTGGATCAATGGGCGAGGCGGCGCGGTCGAGGACTTTATCGTGAAGACCACGATCTTTCAGAGTCATGTGGCGATGATCACCACGAACCAGGCCTACGGCGGTGGCACGATGATCGCCGACGCGAGTGAGGGGCCCGCCACGATCCTGGATCGCGCGCCGGACAAGCAGGAGGCTTACATTACGGCCACGCTCGACCTGGCCAAGGTGCGCGCGATCCGGGCGAGCAGCCGGAACTTCCAGCAGCGACGGCCCGATCTGTATGGGAAGTTAAGCGAGCAGGAGTAGCGAGTGACGACTGCGCGTTTGACCCCGCCATCAAGACTTTAGCAGCGTCGACGCCTCATCTCGCGGCGACGGAGCGCAACCAGTGCGCAACCGCCGAGAGCCAGGGTGAGCCAGGTGGCCGGCTCGGGCACGACGGTCAGGTTGATGCTGTCGACGAGCAGTTCTTGACCGACGAAGCCCAGGGAATATATCTGACCATCGAGCGTCACCTTGCGAGCGCCCGCAACGGGCAGGGCGACGGAAGATATGTTCACGCCGCCGTTGCCGATGAAATGGGTATCGTCACCGCTGAGCGCGGCGTCGCTGAAGTCCAGCACCTCTCCGTTGATCTCCAGGAAGTTCTGTCCGCCCATATCGAGAAAAACGAAAAACCCGCCTTCCGCGTAATAGATCGGCAGGTGGATATCCAAGCGGGCGTTGGCCGCCAGGAAGAGCGCATTGGCATCCTGACCGATGGGAAAGAAATTCCAGATACTTGCGTTTGCGCTGTTCGAATCGTTGTGCTTGCCAATTTCGAAGATGCCATCCAGGGTATAGAACAGCTGCGGCAAGCTGGCATTGGGAAATGTGTGACCTGCCGCAAACTCTGAGAACTCCAGATTCGGCTGGATGACGGCGGCCTGAGCCGCAGGCGGCGTCAAGACTCGAAATGCGGCGAGGAGGGCGACCATGGCAATGGCGAAGCGCGAGCAGGGCATGAGATGTCTCTCGAATGGGTGCGGAACTAACAGGACGCGGTCACGAGCGAGCAAGCTGCAACCGAGCGGACGGCAGTGAACCTCGCAATGGCCAGCTAACCGTTGTGCGGTTCGCCATTTCGAGGTTTCGCTGAATAGCGATGTCGCGGACGTGGCGGTTGTGTCAGTAGCTGACTCGCGTCCTACCAATGGAGAGAGACAGTACATTAAATTGGTGGGTGCAAGCGGTCAAGGCTTTTTTTGCAAACAAGGTCACCCGTGCGCCGTCTCGCTTGGTGCTGCGCGATGGTCGCGCTGTGTGGCTTCAACCTCCGGTTCTCTTCGATCGTGGCGCTGGCTGCTCCTCCCCTCCGCCCCTTTGACGCTCCACCGGGCATGTGTTAGTTTGACCAGTCTTCCAGCTCCGATCGGGTCCGCCCACAGGACTGCCCGCCTGGTTCAATCTCTCCCCTTATAGCTTTGAGAAAACACTGATGGCACATGAGGTTACGTTGATTACCGGTGACGGCACCGGTCCGGAATTGGCCGAAGCGGCTCGCCGCTGTGTGGACGCCACGGGCGTCAAAATCAATTGGGACGTCCAGGAAGCCGGCGTCGACGTGATGGAGCGGCTCGGCACGCCGCTGCCCGAAGGCGTGATGGAGAGCGTGCGCCGGACCAAGTGTGCGCTGAAGGCCCCGATCACCACGCCGGTGGGGACGGGCTTTCGCAGCATCAACGTGCACCTGCGGCAGGCGCTGGGTTTGTTCGCCTGCATTCGCCCCTGCAAGCAGTACAAGGGCGTCCGTTCGTTCTTCACTGATGTGCCGGTCGACCTGGTGATCGTGCGCGAGAACACGGAAGACCTGTACGCGGGGATCGAGTTTGAAAAAGGGAAGCCCGAGACGACCGAGCTGATCGACGTGATCAACAAGCTGTCGGAGCGGAAGGTGAAGACGGGAGCCACGGAGACCGGCATCTCGATCAAGCCGATGAGCGTGAGCGGCACCGAGCGGATCGTCCGCTGTGCGTTCGACTATGCCCGCGAGAATGGCCGGAAGAAGGTCACCTGCGTGCACAAGGCGAACATCATGAAGTACACGGACGGGCTGTGGCTGCACACGGCGATGGACGTGGCCAAGCAGTATTCGGACATCGAGTTCGAAGAGCGGATCGTGGACAACATGTGCATGCAGCTCGTGCAAAAGCCGGAGCTGTATGACGTGCTGGTGCTGCCGAACCTGTACGGCGACATCCTGAGCGACCTGGCCGCCGGTCTGGTGGGCGGGCTGGGAGTTGCTCCGGGCGCGAACATTGGCCCCAACGGCGCGGTGTTCGAAGCCACGCACGGCAGTGCCCCCAAGTACAAGGGTAAGAACAAGGTCAACCCGACCGCGTTGATTCTCTCGGGCATGCTGATGCTCAAGCACATGGGCGAAGTGGACGCGGCCAAGCGGCTGGAGACGGCGGTGGCGGACGTGATCGCTGAAGGGAAGTACGTGACCTACGACCTGAAGGCCGACCGCAACGACCCGACGGCCGTGGGGACGCGGGAAATGGCCGAGGCGATTTGCAACAAGCTCTAATGCGAATTGCTGAGAGAAACTGATGTGGCACAGGCCGCGGGTGAAGAGCCCAGCGGCCTGTTGCTTTTGTGGTGGATGGAATTGATTGACCGCAGAGGACGCAGAGGAAAGACAGAGGACACGAAGGCCACAGAGGAAGAAAGAGAAGAGAACCACAGATGAACACAAATGAACACAGATAGGGAGAAGAAGGGAAAAGGAATTCAGAGTGAAGACAGGGACGGATTATTCTTTCTGCTTCTTCATTCTCTTCATTTGTGTTTATCTGTGTTCATCTGTGGTTCTGCCTTCTAGAGTTTTCTTCCGCTGTGTCCTCTGTGGTGAGTTTTCTTGTTCCCTCTGCGTACCTCCGCGGCCTCTGCGGTTAGTCTTTGATCTTGTATCAAGAGGGCGGCGGTGCTGGGGCCGAGCGAATTTCGCGAGCTGGTGAGTGGCAGGCGGCGCGGTGTGAAAGCCGCGGCGATGCGCGGGCTGCTGCGCGCGCTCGAGGTCCCCTACTCTGCCACGATGCGCGTGCGCAATTGGCGGTACGACA
>JBGSKX010000034.1:0-13450 GCA_041741015.1 Pirellulales bacterium | reverse complement strand
CGAGCGTGCCGATGGCGGCGATGCGGTCGCCGCGCAGGCCGACATCGGCCGCATAGCGCTCGCGTCCGGTGCCGTCGATGATTGTGCCGCCGCGGATGAGGGTGTCGAAGTGCATGCGCTAATTCTTTATCGGCTGGCGATGACGCAGCGTGTAGTAGGCCTCGGCCGGGAAGAACTCGCCGCCGCCTGGGCTCAGATTGCGGAGATGGAACTCGTAGACAAAACCCTCGCGCAGCTCGTCGAGCGTGAGCAGAACAGTGCGGTTGTCGGGCTGGACGTCGACGTTGGCGATCTTTTCGGCACGGCGATCCTGGTCGTCGCCACCGTACGCGGGCGTCGAGACGCGGCGAAAGGAGACGATTGAGTAGCTGGCCGGATCGGCGGCCGCCGATGGATCGATCGGTTGCGTGAACTTGATGCGGAAGCCATCTTCGAGAAGCTCAACCCGTTCGATTCCGCACACACGTTCTCGAAACTCGAGCCGCACGATGGACCCGGTGTTCGAGCCGGCGCCCCAGCCGCTGTCGCGGATGTTGCCAATGTAGTATGCGTTGTCCGGCCCCGTGCCGCAGCATAGTGGCCCCTCAAACGTCGGTCCGCCCGAGAGCGGTTCGCGCGAGAACGGATAGACCGCGCCTTGGAACGCGCCGGCGATGCGCTCGAGACTCATGCGGACCAGGCGGCGGGTGTCGTACTCGCAGCCGATGAGGTCGTTCGCATAGGGCTGCGGCGCACCGCTCAGGCCGTTGACGCTCCGCGTCCAGGGGTGCGGGATCTCGATCGCCGCGGATTGAGCTGGCGGTTTCAGGCCCCGCTTGGCCTCCAGCGAATTGATGAAGCCGTAACGTTTGCCTTGCTCGAGATGATTCAGTTCGTTGAACGGGTTGTAGTTGCCTTGATTGTCGGTGGCGAAGAGCTCGCCCGCTAACGTGAGGTGCAGTCCCTGTGGGAAGCGGAGGCCGGCGCAAAACTCTTCGATGCCGAACTGGCGCGGGTCGTCCGGCGTCGTTTCACGCGGAATCAGCTTCAGCGCCCGGCCGCGCAGATAAGCGGCCGCCTCGCTGCGGTCGTCTTGCTCGCAGGGGAGGGCGATCAAGTAGTTGCCCGCCATGTCGCGCTCCAGCCCCACGGCCCAATCGTGATAGTCGCGGGTGTGTCCCCAGTCACTGGCGATTGTCTCGGTTCGCTCGGCGCGGCCGTCGCCGTCTTTGTCGTACAGCCTGAGCAGTGCGTACTTGTTGATGACGTCGACCGCTACCCCGCGCGGCACGTCTTCGACCACTTGAATCCCATAGGGGGCGGCCAGATCGTCAGCAAATGGTTCCAGCTTGTCGACCAGCGAATCGCTATCGGTGTCGTGGCCGCGCCAGATCCGGCCTTCCAGCGAACTGACATACAGCGTGCCATCGCGGCCCCAGGCCATGCCGGTTGGCATGACTTCGTCGGTGATGGGGAGCCGAACGGCTTCGTAGCCCGGAACGACGTCCAGCTCTTGTTTGGGCAGCGTGCGATCGACGACCGGCAGCGGCGGGAACTGATCGGGCTGAGCCTCTGAGCGATAAACGAGCGAGAGTGTGCACCGGCCGTCTTCGTCGGCAGTAAGCCTGGCGATCGCGCCGCGAACGGTGGCAGCGAGTATGTTCGACGGCTGATCGCCCGCCAGTGTGACATCGACTCTTCCGCGCGGGCTGTCGAGCGATGCCGCGATACCGGCTGCAGCGACCTTCGAATTCTCGGCCAAGACGAGTAATTCCCACTCGGACCCAGCCGGGGCGCGCTCGATTGTGAGTGTGCGCTGGAAACCGGCGCGGCCGGTTTCGTTTGCGGTTAGCGGTTCGAATTGCTCGGTAACGCCGATCAACAACTCCTGTTCATGCTTAGGATAGCGCAGGCGATACCGAACCTTCAGTCCACGCGGCGTGTGGTCGAGGGAATCGAACTCAGTGACGAACTGCCGATCAAGGACGGCGTGAACTGGTTTGCCGCCAGCGATGAGCGCCAGATCGCTCGGTGCTTCGTCATCATTTTCGACCGGCAGGAGCTGCGGCATGCCGGCTTCCCAGAACCAGGTCTTGCCGCGCGTTTGCTGGCGGCCAACATCGCCGACCCACCAGGCGGCCAGCCGCGCGGTTGCCAGGTCCACGAGGACGTTGTGCCGATTATCGAGCCCGATGACCAGCGGCTTGATGAACCCCTTCCCGCCGACTTCGATGACGTCGGTCATCACCGCGGCCGGCTCGGGCTTCACCGGCAGGTTTGCCCGGCGGACGACACGCAGCGCGCTGGGGTTGGGGGGCGTGAAGTCCTGCCGATTGAGCACGCGCCACACCGCGGCGAGCTGCTCGTCGAGTTTCTCGTCGAGCACGCCGCGCACCGGTTGTTGCACCGACGGCATTTCCATCTGCGGCACGATGCGAGCCGGGTTGCGGACCCAGCGATCGAACCACTCGCGGCGGACGCGTGCGCCAATGCTGGAGAGCGCGGTACCGTGCGCGTTGAGCGCGACCTTCTGCGGTTCCCAGTTGCCGATCGCGTGACAACTCGTGCAGCCGAATCCGTCGGCGGTGACCAGACGCGGACCGGCTGCATCGAGCGCGGGCGTCGCCAGCGAAGCATCGAACGCGGCGAGCTGGAGATCGGGGCGCGGCGGAATGCGGTCAGTCGCGATGAATTCGGCGACGACTTGCGTCCGCTGATCGTTTGTCAGATTGAAGCGAGGCATGCGCACACGGAGCCAAGCCCGCCGCGGCGGATCGGGCGCTCCGAGAGACGCGGCAAGCGCCTCATCCGTGAGCTTGTCACCGATGCCGTGCAAGGCCGGGGGCTGGAGCGCGGGGAGCACTTCGGCCAGCGTGGGATCGACTTCGGCGATGGCGGGAAGTTTGGTGGCGAGGCCGGGCGATGCACCGCGCGCGTGACAGGCCAGGCAGTTATGCTCGACGAGCAGGTCGTGGCCCGTGGGCGCGGCGGGTTTGTCTTGCGGCCGGACCTTTGTGAGATACGCGCGGATGGCGCTCCGGTAGTCGTCGCTCAGGCGGAAGCCTGGGCGATGTGCGTCGGCGTCCGGTTCGGTGAGGCAAGTACCGTTCTCGCGGGCGAGCGCTACGGCAGAGAGCTTCGTGCGTACGAGCTTTGCATCGGCGGCGAGCGACTCGGGCAGGGCGTGGCAGTTGGCGCATCCGGCGGCGCGGATCAGTTTCATGCCATCGATGCCGGCAACCGGCTGATCAGCGGAGTCGACGGTCGCGGGGGTTCCCAGCGTTTGGAGATAAAGCGAAAGACTGGTCCGCTGATCAGGAGTGAGAGGGAAAACCGGCATCCGATGGTCGCGATTAAGCCGCGCGGGATCGGCGAGCCACGCTTCGAAGAACTTGGCAGGACGTTTTGCGGCGACGTGTGAGAGATCGCCGCCGCCGAAGAGGCCGCCGGTACCGAGATTGCCGACTTCGTGACAGGCGAGGCAGCCGATGCTGCGGAAGAGGATGGCGCCCCGCTCCACGCTCGGCGGCGGAGGGGCAGGTTCGTCCTTCTTCTTTTTGTCTTTCTTGGCAGGGGGCGTTGGTTTGACCGGCAGCGCTTTCGGTTCGGCCAGCGGTTCGGAAGCGGCGAGCAGTGCGTCGGCTGCTGCTGCGGCTTCGTCCGGCGAGAACGCAAAGTGCGGCATCCGCCGGCCGGCTGATTCTTCATTGCGACTGTCGGCCGATAGCCACTCGATAAGCCAGGCACGCGACATGCTGCCCTTGAGCGACGTGAGCGAGGCGGCAGCCAACGGGTCCTGGTTCACCGGCAGTTCGTGACACGCCGCGCAGCGCAGACCGCGAACGAGCAGCTCGCCGTGCTCGAAGTCGGCGCTCGGCGCATGCTCGCGCTCGTGCAGCAGCCAGCGACTGGCGACCGGCTCGAAGGGGAAGTTCGGACCTTGCCAGTAGAGGCCAAGCCGGCCGGCCTCGCTGTTGCGCTCGTACTCAACCGTGATCGGGTGGAAACCGAAGGGGAGCTCGATAGGTTCGGCCGCGATCCAGCTGGGCTCGGCCAGTCGCTCGTCAACGAGTTGCGTGTCATTGATGGACAGCTTGACGCTGCCGGCGACGAACATGCGGAACTTGTACACGCCGGGCGCTTGAATCCACAGCCGGCCTGTGAACGTCGCCTGAAAGGGGCCAGGCTGAAGGCGGGCATCGGGGGCTTGATCGTTCCAGACTTGCGAGAGACCTTCGACGAGACGTACGTGGTCGCGGCCGTCGGCGCCTCGAAACGTGGCGATGAGACCCGGGGCAAGCGGGTTGTCCTCGTCTTCGACGCGGAGTTCGGCAGCTTCGCCAAACCACTGCTGGGCAGACGCGGCCGGAGCGAGGAGCATTAAGAAGCAAACGAGCGCGCTCGCCAGCGCCACGTGCCGGGCACGAAGATCTCTAAGCATCGCCGGCACGCGGCTCATCCGGTGAGTCCCGCTTGAAGGGCCTGGCTTTCGGCCGTGGGGCACCAGTTGCGTTCGATATGCGAGATTACCAGGGCCGTGCCGTCTTCGTGCGGCACGAACGGCTTCATCCGCGGGTTGTACATCGTGTCGGTCAAGTCGCGCACCAGCACGGTGTTCATGCCGAGCCGCGTCATCTGGCGGATGCCGAACGAGCGGCCGAGGACGCACATGTTGGTGTGAACGCCCATGATCAGGACGTTATCGATGCCGCGCTCGTGGAAGTAGCTGTAAACCTGGCGGCCATCGTCGGAGATGAAATCTTCGTCGGCGATGTTGATGGCCGCGTGCTGGCGAGTCCAGGGGCTGCCTTGCTTGCACTGCGGCTGGCAGTCGCAACCGCCGTCGGAATCGTCGATCGGCAGCGCACCTTCATACGCTTTGTCGAGATGGCACCAGCCGGCAATCGGCACCGGTGGCTCGACGAGCGAGATCGTCAGGGCTCGTTTGCGTGCCGGATGATCCTTGTAGAAGCCGAGCGTGTCGGACGGGGCATGCACAATCGAGATGCCGGCCGCGCGGGCCTGGTCGACAAGTGGGGCCATTCGCCCAGCGATCTCGCCGCAGCGGCGCGAGGCGCTTGCGCACCAGTGCTGGTTCCACATGTCGCAGATGACGATCGCGGTTTTATCGGTTGGGAGCTGGCGAGTCTCGGTCTTAGGGGTGAACTCGTCACCAGTCTTAACCTGCCAGCGAACGGGGAGGTCGATGGTCTTGCCGAGTTTATCGTCTGCCGCCCAGAGCAGTCGCGGCAATGCGCCCGCCGCCAGACATCCCGCCACCGAACCCGCCAGAAAACCTCGTCGCGAAGTGCAGGCATCACGCATGACAGGGTCCTTTCTGATGTAACTTCGACTCGAGCTTCTCGCCCCAAGGAGCAACTGCAGCGGTCCAACGTTCTCGCAGGGTAATCTCGCTTGCGCTTCGGGCTAAGATTGGAACGCTCCTATTCGACTTCTACCGGCGGGTTTGCCAGGTAGGTGAACAGGTCAACGATCTCCTGCGAGTTTAAGTTGTTGAACAAGCCTTCGGGCATGGCCGACTTCTTACTCGGCAATATCTCTTCGATGTCACTCTTGGCCAGGTTGGCCTTCTCGCCGTTGGCTTGCAGGACGACGACGCCGTCGGCCGTTTCGCCCACCAGGCCGGTGAAAATCTGACCGTCGCCGGTCACGACGCTCTTGGCGGCGAATTGGTCGGAGATCACGAGCGATGGATACGCGACCGACTCCAAGATCTCCTTCTTCTGGAATCGCTTGCTGACGTTCGTGAGGTCGGGGCCAATGCCCTCGCCGCGCGTGCCGTAGCGATGGCACTTGATGCACTGGGCTTTTTCGAACACGGCAGCGCCCCGCGTCGCGTCACCTTCGGCGGCGGCGGGACTGGCGAGCAGTTCGGTCACCGAGGCGAACACTTGCTGGCCTTCCGGCTCTTTCGGCAGCGTGGCCTCGGGTTGGTTGGGATACTTGTCGCTGAACCACTTCTGCCAGACCGGAAGCGCGGTCTGCCAGGTCTCGCGCGGCTGGACGACCTTCTCGCCGGTCCAGCGGAGCAGCAGCTGCGACGCTTCACGCCCACCCTGGTCGCCTAGCTTGAGGCCTTGCAGGATCACTTGGCGAATCTCCTGCGGATTCTCGTTGCGCACCTGGTAACGCTGCAAGGCCCGGAGCACATCGCGTGCGGCCGAGCCGTCGACCACGGTCAGCGAACGCACCAGCAGCGGATAGTCCTCGTCGCGTCGTTTCTGAGCAAGTGAAAAGGTTGCCAGCGCCTGGGCCACGTGATGCCGGCGATCGGGCGAGGCTTCGAACACCTCGTGCAAGTACGGCAGGGCAGATTCGTCACCATGCCCCAGGGCGATAATCGTGGCCTTGGCCAGTTCGCTGTTGGCGGGCGCGGGGTTTTTGGCCAAATTGCGGTCGAGATCCAAAAGCGCCGCTGTCACGTCGGGCGAGAGCTTGCCGTTGAGGCTTTGCACCACGCTCAGCGCGCCGGCCGGATCAGCCGTGCCCTGGCGAATGCGGGCCAATTGTTCCTCGGGCGACATGTTCTTGAGTACGTCGTTCGCGCCGTTGGTCAGATAGCCGCGGTAGCTGTTGCCAACTTCGAGTTCGCGGGCCATTGCCAGGAAGTCAAGCAGGACGGTGCGGAGTTCGGGGGTCCAGCCGACCAACAGGAAGCGGCCGAGCATGGCCGCCTGAATGCGTTCTTCCACCGGGGCATTGCTCTTAAGATACTCGGTGAGCCGCGGGGCGAGCGCTGGGTCTTGCAGCATCACGAGCGTACGAACCAGCTCGCGATTGAGCCGGGCATCGTCCGACGGATAGCTCCTGGAGATCACCGAGCGCAGGCTCTCTTGTTCTTCCGGCTTGAAGTCGCCGCGATGCAGGGCCAGCTCCACGACACGGAGCACGTCGAGCTGGTCGTCCTTCGAGAGGTCGCCGGCGAGCCACTTCTGAGCGGCGGCGAGAATCTGTCCCGCGGTATCGCGATCGGCTTCGAGTACGACGAGTGCGACCGAACCTTGGATGAAAGCGCGAACGTTCGTGGACGAGAGCACCAGCGATTGCCACTGGTCGCGCGGAATCTCTTCCAGCATGCGGCGGGCCTGCCAGGCCACGAAGCGGTTCGGATCGGCCATGAGCTCAAGGACCTTTTCCACCGGAGCAGGGTGCCCGGCGCGTACGAGCGCGGCACAAGCCATTCGGCGCACATTGGCCTCCTCGTCATCGAGCAGCGATACCAGCCGATCGTTCGAGGCGGGTGTGGGATGCAGGGCCATCTGATAGGCAGCCTTCGCTCGCACCGCCGGGCTCTTGTCCTTTGAGATGCCGATCAGGAGCTCATCCGAGGAGGCCATGCCCGAGAGCTGCATGAGCTCAAGCGCGCGAACGCGGTCGGCGGGGGGCGATTCTGGATTAACCGCCACAGCGAACAGGCCGGGTCCCCATTGATCGCCGAGCTCCTTGCGGACTTCACGAGTCTCGCGGCGAGCCCAGGCGGCCGAAGGTTGCGGCTGATGGATCGCGCGGGCGATCCCCTGCTCGGGGCTTTTCTCGGGCTTGAGCGGCGCGCCTTCGGTGACGACTCGAAGGATCGAACCCTCGGTATTGCGACCGCCGACGCAGATATACAGCCAGCCGTCGGGACCGACGTCGATGTCGGAGCAGTTGAGCGGGCGGCCTTCGAGGAAGTTCTCGGCCACGCCTTGGTAGGTGCCGCCTTCCTCCTGCATCGTGACGGCAACGATCCGGCCCATCGACCAGTCGCACATGAACAGGGCGTCCTGATACTTCTTGGGGAAGCGGTTGTGCTCGTAGAACACGACGCCGGTCGGCGAGCCGCGGCCCGTGTCGACCACGTCGGGCAGACTGTCGATGAAGTACTTGGGCCACTTGGACCAGCCACTGCGCCAGCCGAATTCGGCGCCGGGGATCAGGTGATTCACACGCGTCGGGCGATACCAGGGCAGGGCAACGTCCCATTCCATGTCGCTGTCGTAGGTGAACAGTTCGCCGGCGCGATTGAACGCGTGATCGTAAGCGTTGCGGAAACCGCCGACGAACAGCTCGATAAAGCTGCCATTCGTATCGGTGCGGACGACCGTGCCGCCAGGGGCCTTGATGCCCGAGGCGTGGCCGTTGGCGTCTTCGTACTTGGGAGTGATCAGTTCGGCGTCGTAGAAATGATGGTGCGGGCTGGAGTCGGCGAGCTGGCCTTCGACGAAGGCGTGGTTGCCGATCATGATGTAGATCAGCCCGTCGGGGCCAAGGATCGGCTGATGGGGGCCGTGTTCGCCCATGCCCCCTTTGAACTTGACCAAGGTCTCGACCTTTTCGGCCTTGCCGTCACCGTCGGCATCACTGAGCTTGTAGAAGGCGGTTTTGTCGGGACCGTCGCCCACGGCGAAGACGGCGCCTTCGAGCGGCAGGATGCCCTGACAATTGCTGACTTTGTCGCAATAGGTTTCGATCGACTCGAACTGCCCGTCGCCGTCTTTGTCGCTGATGCGAAGCAACGGGCCGCGTTCTTGCGAGGCGATAATGCTGCCGTCCTCGTCGAAGGCCATGGCCACAAGCGAACCGGCCGCGCCAGGCTTAATCACTTCCTGCACGATAAAGCCGGGCTGCGGCGTGAAGCGATCGGCAGCGGGTGCGTCTTCGGCAGTCGCCCGCGAAAAGGTGACGAGCGAAGCAGCGGCGAATAGGGCAACAATCGAATAGGTCCGCACAATCAACATAGGGAGTCAACCTCGCGAAGGCTGGAAAGATTCTCGGCGTGAAGCAACTGGGGAGGGTGGCCGGCACTCAATTCGGCAGTGCGGGCTCGCAGCCGGCCGGTCCGGGGTTTCTAGTATAGACAACGGTTTCGAGCCATGCACGAAGCGAAATGAGCCTCTCGGCGGCCGAATTTTCCGCTCCGCTGTTGACTGGCTAAGTGCGTTCGTCGAAGCTAGTTGAAAGTTAGCGGCGATTCAGGCGGATCGCTACCATCAGCGATTGCGGGTCCACGCACGCGCCACTCGGCAGCCGCCATGAAGAAGCCACGAATTCTCATTCTTGAGCCAGCTTCCGCCGCCAGGCGGCAGTATCAACAGGCTCTTGGTCCGCTGGGGACTCCCGAGTTCGTGGCGGCCGAAGCGCCCCACGCGGCGTTGGAAAACCTTCGCGGGGGGGCTTTCGACCTGGCGATCGTGAATCTCGACGCGGCGGCCGAGGACGGATTTGCGTTTCTCAAGGATCTTCGCTCGGTCGACGCCGAGTTGCCGTTGATCGTGACCACTTCGCGGCCGACGATCGAGTCGGCGACGGCGGCGATGCGCCAGGGAGCCGGCGACTTCTTGGCACTGCCGTTCGAAGGCGCGGCGCTCTTGGCCGCGGCTGAGCGGCTGCTTTCGGGCCGGCGGATCGAAGCCGAGTACGAACTTTTGCGCCGGCAGGTCGAGCGGCCGTATGGATTCGACGACATGATCGGCGGTTCGTCGGCCATGCGCAAGGTATTTCAAACGATTGAGCAGGTGGCGGGTTCAGACGTCGACGTGCTGGTGGTGGGCGAAACGGGCACCGGCAAGGAGCTGATCGCGCGGAGCATTCATCGCCGCAGCCGCCGCTCCGAGGGGCCGTTCGTGCCGGTCGATTGCGGAGCGATTCCGGAGAACCTGCTCGAGAGCGAATTCTATGGTCACGAAAAGGGCTCCTTCACTGGTGCCGAGAGCAGGCGGATCGGGCTCTTGGAATTCGCGGATCGCGGGACGTTCTTTCTGGATGAACTGGGCGAATTACCGCTGCTGCTGCAGGCGAAGCTGCTACGGACGCTGCAGGAGCGGAAAATTCGCCGGGTGGGCGGGCGAGAAGAGATTGACATTGATGTGCGGATCGTGGCGGCCACGGCGCGTAACCTGGACGAGATGATTCGCCAGGGAACGTTTCGCCAGGATCTGTTCTATCGGATCAACGTGGTGCGGATCGATCTGCCCCCCTTGCGTGAACGGGGTGACGACATTGGCCTCTTGGCCGAATACATGGCCCAGCGCTATGGCCGCGAGATGGGTCGCGAAATCAAAAGCATTACGCCCGAAGCCTACCAGGTGCTGAAGCTGTATCGCTGGCCAGGGAATGTGCGCGAACTACAAAACGTAATTCGCCGGGCGATCGCGCTCGCCAAGGGGACATTGATCACGCTCGACGATCTGCCCGGTGAGGTCGTGGAGGCGGCGGGTGAGGGGCAACAGGCGAGCGAAGGACAACCCGCTGGCGATCGCGGGTACTTCGAGCTCCGCGACCGGCAACTGGCCAGCTTTGAAAAGCAGTACCTTAGTGAACTACTCACCCGGCATCACGGTGACGTGCGGACGGCGGCCTGCGAGGCGAAGCTGCCGCGGGGGACGCTGTACCGGCTGATGAAGAAACACGAGCTGGACGGGGATAGTTTTCGGTAGGGCAGGACGTTGGTGAGGAAGTACCGATGACTGCTGCATTGCCTCCGCGGCGCCCAGTGACTTGTCACAATTTTGTGACTGGTGTTCCATGGGCGCGAATCTGGCGAAAGTGCCGGAATATGCGGCGTTTTCTGCAATGTTCCCATGCGGCGGCCGGCGGTTGTCACGGCGGCGCGAATCGCGTGCCGAGTTGCGGAAGAATTCTGAGCGCGCCGCGAATTTTATCAAGCGCAGGTGGCGTATAGCTTTACACGAACGCCGGCGTTCGCTTTTGGCGACGCGACCAGTCTTGGCACACACCTTGCTTTTAAGCGAGCCGTCCAGCGGGAACGAAAGAACTCGCCGGGGCAGGTAACGGGAGTGAAACCAACTCCCAAAAAATCTAAACAACGTTTCTATTCACAACGCCGACGGACAAACCCCTGCGGCATTATCTCTCGAAGGGAGCCTAGCCATGAAGAAGATTGAAGCCATCGTTCGCCACTTCAAGGTCGAAGAAGTCAAAGACGCGCTGAATGCCAAGGGCATCGCCGGCATGACCGTCACCGATGTGCGCGGTTTCGGACGTCAAAAGGGACACATGGAAACCTACCGCGGCACCGAATACGCCGTGGAGTTCATTCCCAAGTCCAAGATCGAAGTGGTCGTGTCCGACGCCAATGCCCAGACCGTGATCGACGCCATTCTGAAGAGCGCTCGCACGGGTCAGGTCGGCGACGGCAAGATTTTCGTCAGCGATCTGTCAGGCGCGATTCGCATCCGCACCGGCGAGAGCGACGACAGCGCGGTCTAAGCAGCGCTGAATAACTCAATGGCGTCAGGCGGCGCCGGCGGCAGTTCGACAACTCTGATGCCAACCATCCTGTAGTCTGCCGTTTTTTAGAGCCCGGGGAAGCAAACTTTGCTCCCCGGGCTTTATCTTTTCTTAAGGGTTCTGCCGTGCGCCCTTAGGTGGTTGCGACTGCTGAAACGCGCGGGCCGGCCGCGGTGACGTCGGAAGAGACCCAGTCGGCAAACTGTGGGAAGTTTGCCTGGAACTGTTCGGCCAGACGGAGGGCGGCGGCGCGATAGGCTTCGGCGCTCTGCCATGACTCCCAGGGATGCAACAACTCAGAAGGCACGGCTTCCACGCTCGTGGGGATCTCCAAGCCGAAGATCGGATCGGTTACGGTCGGCTGGCCCCTAAGCGCCCCACTGACAATCGCCGCGATGATCGCGCGGGAGTAGGAAAGTGCAATTCGCTTCGTGCCGGCCGGGTCGCCGCTCCAGCCCGTGTTCACCAGCCAGACTTGCGGCGCACGCGCACGGAGTCGTTTGCTGAACAGTTCCAGCGACCGTTCGGGACCGTGCACCAGCAGGCCTGCGCCATAACAGGGTGAGAACACCGATTCGGCCGAGGCACCGGCCGCGGTGGGCAGCTTGGACGAGTAGCCGCTCAGGTAGTAATAGGCAGCTTGCTCTGCCGACAGCCGACTGACAGGCGGCAGCACACCGGTGGCGTCGCAAGCGAGGAGAATCACGTTGGTCGGGTGGCCGTTGGATGCCGATGGGTTTGCCTTGACAATATGCTCGAGCGGAAATGCGGCCCGAGTGTTCTCGGTGAGCGTGGTATCGCGATAGTCGGGCAGTCGGGTGCGTGGATCGACGACGACGTTCTCCAGCAGCGTGCCAAATCGAATTGCCGCGCAGAGCTCGGGTTGTTCGGCGGAAGAGAGTCCATGGCAGCGTGGGTAGCAGCCACCTTCGAGGTTCGCGACTCCGCGATCGCTCCAGGCGATGGCGTCATCCGCGACGAGTTGCTGAGCAGCGCCGATCGCGAGCGTCGTCTTGCCGGATCCCGGCAGGCCCAGGAGCAGCGTGACGCCGCCCCGCGGATCTTCGATGGCGGCGGCGCGCAGGGACAGCCCGCCTTGCAGCGCGAGCCGGTAGCTCGCCAAGGTGAAGAGTGCCGCCGTCATTTCGGCGGCGTAGTCGGTGCCCAGGATAACCACTTCGCCGGTGGCGAGGCTGATGCTCACGCTCACCGCGGAGGAAAGGCCCGGAGTTTTGGGATCGGCAGGCGTCTGGCCCGCATTGAAGATCAACACGTCGGGCGAGGCGAACTCGGCTCGCTCTTCGGCGGTGGGGCGCACGAGCATGGTCCGCATGAACAAAGCGTGATAGGCCCGGGCGCAGATTACGCGGACCTTGAGGCGGTGCTGGGGATCGGTACCGTAGTAGCCTTCGACGACATACAGCCGACCGCAGGTGTTGAAGTAGTCGGTGGCCGCTTGGCGTAACAGGCCGAACGACTTTTCAGAGAGTGTTTGCGTGAACTCATTTCGGTCGAGATGGGCGTCGATGGCGGGAGACTCGACGATGCGCCGGTCGCGCGGCGAGCGACGGGTGCGATCGCCGGAGTTGGTGGCCAGGGCGCCGGTGGCGGTGATCCAATCGCCATCGCAGACGACGCCGTCTTCGTAGAGCAATCCCAGCGAAGCATCATAGATCACGTCCGGCGCATGAAGTCCGTACGCGCTCAAGTCGAAACCGCGAGCCATGGTGTGAACCGTCTTGGAGTAAATCAGAGCAGAGAGAGGTTGAACGACTGCGGCGCGGCAAGTGAACTGCAATCGAACGTGCGCGCCACCGACGGGGTGCGTTGATTATAGATGACGAGTGGCCTGTTTTGCGCTAGCAGTTGCGCGAGAATTTTGCGAGTGAGTGTGCGCAAATCAGATTGGTCGCGCTGCGCTCTTGACAACCGACCGCGCCGTAACGTACGAGCGATCAGGCATCCGTCGCCTTGGCGGTCTTGCTGTCTCGCGATTTGATCTTGCGCGAAGGCTTCGCGCGCGGAGACTTGCCCTTCGCATCGGTATCAGACGCACTGTCCGCTGCACCATTTGGCGCGCCGACTGCATCTGGCGCAGGCATGGCCGGCGGAACCAGCCCAACAGCTGCACCCGCGGGAATTGGTCCCTCGGCTGGCGCGCGGCCAGCACCGGCGGGAACGGGACCTGCCGGCACGGGACCGGCAGGAACGGCGCCAGCAG
>JBGSKX010000033.1:0-13259 GCA_041741015.1 Pirellulales bacterium | reverse complement strand
CGGCCTCGGCTTCGAGCAGGAAGCGGCGGCGCAGGTCGCGACTGGCGAGTGCTTCGAGGCGCGGGACCTTGAGGGCTACCTGGCGACGAAGCTGGGGATCGTAAGCGAGGTAGACAATTCCCAGGCCGCCGCGACCGAGTTCGCGAAGAACACGAAACCGCCCGAGCTCGGTGCCGGCCGGATCGTAGGGAGTATCGAGGAGCGAGCCGGCGGTGACCAGCGAGTGCTGCGGCGGCGGGGTCGACGGGAATGGTGTGCGCGGTGGGGACGGTGTGTGCAGTGGGGACGGTGTGTGCGGTGAGAAGGGGGCGTCATCGTCCGGCGACCACTGCTGGCGCACGCGGTGCAAGAGCTCCAGGCACCGCCGACCGCGCTCCCACTCGGGCGGCAGGTCCGCGGGATCGGCGATGGCCGAGGTATCGACCGAGCGAGCATCGGTGCCGTCGGCGAGTTGCTCGTCGACTTTGACCAGGAGCTCGGCCAGCAGCTCGTCGCGATCTCGCTCACCGGCGTTCATAGGCTTACTAGCTAGAAGCGATTCAAAACCAAAGCAGCAGGGGACAGTCCCCGTTTTGCTTTTCTGGGCAGCGGCAAAATCGGGTCCGCCCCCGATGGATTTGAAACTGCCGCTACTCGATTTTTGCCAGCAACTGTTCCACGGTGCAGACGGCCCTGGTCCAGGTTTTGCGGGCGGCCTCGGCCGAGCAACCCACGAGGGCGCCGATCTCGGCGAAGCTGGCGCCGTTCCAGGTGCGCTGGATCAGCACGGTGCGATGGGGCTCGCCTAATTGTGCCAAGGCCAGTCGCACGCGCCGCTGTTCGTCATTGGAGATGAACCTGGTGCCGGGGGTGGCCGCTTCGTCACGAAAATGGGCGAGTGCCGCATCGACCGAGGCCAACGGCAATTCACAGTCGATGTTGCGTCTCTTGGTTTTTCGATAGTGCCGGACCCGGTCGGCGAGGCGATTGGCCATGATCGCCATCAACCAGCCGTAAAACTCTCGTTCGGTCTGTCCGCGGAACTCGCGAAAGTCGCGGTGGGCATCGACGAAGGTGTCTTGAACCAGATCGGATGCGCCGACTTTGACCTTCAGCTTGTCGTCGAGCGCCCGATTGGCGGCCAGCAGCAGGAACTTGCGGGCCGCATCGAGCGCATGACCGAGCGCCGAATTGGAGCCGTTGCGAGCCTGACGCAGCCAGAGGTCGACTGGCGAGCCTGCTTGCAGCTCTGCTTCGCGTGTCCCAGCGCTGGAGGACGGGGGCAAGTGTATCTCGGCCATACGGATAGGCAGCAAGTGAGGGAGAAACCGGACGCGGAAAACACCTACATGTGGACGCAATCGAGGACGGCAAACGTTCTCGCGTGCGCCACTGACCCCGCGCCGGGCCACTGTCGCCAACAGTATCTGACCCCTCACTTTAGCCACGCCCGGCGGCAGAGGTCAAGAAATTTGGGAATTCCTCACAAAGTTCGGTCCCTGAGTGCCCGGTGGAATCGCGATGAGCGCCCGAATCCTTGGACGCGAATGGGCGTCGAAGCCGGCCGAGAGGGTTTGGCTTCGAGGGAGCGCTCGGTTTCAATGCCAGCTCCGACTCTTTAAGCTACGCACACTCCTTTAGCGGCACGACCCCCCGCCGGGATTCTGCGATTCTTCCTTTCAGCCAGGAACAAGCTCGGACGGGATCTGACATGGCGATACAAGTTGGTGAAGTCGAGGCGCTGTTCCGGTATCCGGTGAAGTCGATGAGCGGCCAGCCGATGGAAGTCGCCGACCTGGGCTGGCACGGGCTGGAGGGGGACCGGCGGTTGGCACTGCGGCGGGTAGACGATCGCGGTGGCTTCCCCTGGCTGACCGCCTCCAAGCTGCCGGAGCTGATTCTGTTTGCTCCCCAGCGGCGGGGAGTTACCGAGCGTGGGGTGTCGGCCTTCGAGGGAGATCTGCCGACGCACGTTCGCACTCCGGAAGGCGAAGAGCTGGCGTTGTTCGGCCAGGAGTTGGCGCTCGAGATCGGTCGTCGGCATGGTTCGCCCGTTGAGATGATGCACCTCAACCGCGGGATCTTCGACGAAGCGAGCATCTCGCTGATTACTTCTGCCACGATCGGCGAGATCGGCCGGCTGTCGGCGCAGCCTGCGGACGTGCGGAGATTCCGACCCAATATCTTGATTGCCACCCTGGGAGGAGTTCCCTTCGAGGAGGACGACTGGGTGAGCGGCGTGCTCACATTTGGAGAAGCTGGCGGCCGTGCGGAAGGCGACGAGACGGCAGCGATCGGCATTACGAATCGCGACGAGCGCTGTTCGATGGTGAACTTCGACCCGGACTCGGCCCGCGCGGACGCGGAAGTTCTGAAGGCGATCGCCCGGGAGCGGGACAACAAGGCGGGGGTTTACGCCACGGTCATCCGGCGCGGCCGCGTGGCGGTCGGGCAGGGGGTATTCTTCGAACCGGCAGCGAAGGGCCGGGGGCGTGCGTGAATCGAGCGTGTGGAGGCTGGATGCGTCGGAGCGGGTCTCGTGTTCGCGGGAACAAGCGATAGCTGGCGGGAGGGGCATCTTGCTAGCCGCGACTGGAGTGCGGCCAGGTGCGATCGTCATGCGCGCTGCAATTGCGGTTGGTCACTGCTCGATTGCGGCTCACCGAAAGCTTGCCACCAGCGTGCAGCCATGTCTTCAGTCCATTTGTCGGCGCACTGGCATGCGGCGAGTGCTTGTTCGAGGTTGGCGACGTCCTGAAAGCGATCGTCGGGGTTCTTCTCCAGGCAACGCAGGACAATGCTTTCGAGATCCGTCGGGATGGCGGGCACGATGGCGGAAGGGGGCATGACCGGTTTGTTGGTATGGTTCAGGATGACTTCGATCGGATTGCGACCCTCAAACGGCGGACGCCCCGTGAGCAGAAAGTAGGCCACGCACCCCAGGGCGTAAATGTCCGCGCGCTCATCCACTTCGCTGTAGGCCACGAACTGCTCGGGCGGCATAAACAGTGGCGAACCGCTGAAGCTACCTTCTTGAGTTACGCTCGGGCTGGGGGAGTGCTCGCCCATCACCTGTCGGACGAGCCCGAAGTCGAGCAGTTTCGCCACGTCGTGCAGGCCTCCTAACTTTGCGGCGAAGAGGTTTGCCGGCTTCAAATCGCGATGGATGAGGCCAAGCTGATGAGCTTCGCGGAGGGCGCCGCAGGTCTGCCTGAGGAAATGAACTGCGCGCTCTGGTGGCAAGGGACCATGTTGACTCACCAGGTCTTCCAGGCTCATGCCAGGAAGGTACTGCATGACATAATAGCAGACACCGTCATCGGTATGACCGAAGTCGAAGATCTCAACGGTATTCCAATGCGTCAGTCGGGCGATCGCCTGCACCTCGCGTTCGAAGCGAGCGACGGCAGCGGCGTCCGTGTTGATGTCGCTCCTGATCAGCTTAATCACGCAAGGTCTTTTGAGGAGCAGGTGTTCGGCTCGGTACACCTCGCCCATCCCGCCCGCGCCGAGTTTATCTTTAAGTCGATACTGTCCGAAGCGTCTGGCGTTGTATGCGGCCTGGCGGTTTGAGTTGATGACGTGTGTGCCGACAACGGCCAGAATTGCCGCCACCAGCGGCAAGGGCTCGAACTCCATCGCGACTGCCACGCGATCGCTCATCGTGGTTCCCATGATTGCGAATGGAATGAAGGCGACTGGTATGAGGATGGCAGCTGCTCGGTGCCAGGTATTGGGCATCAGCATCCCGTAGGCGAGGATCAGCAGCGAGAAGCTGGCAAAGAATCGAATTACCACGACGGCGTCGAACTCCTGGTTGCCGGCGCTTCGCCGAAGTTCCAACCATTCGGCAATTGCGACCGCCAGGAATAGTCCGCCGAACAGGAAAGCTTCGATCACGCGGAGCTGAAGCTGACTCACGCGACGGGGACTGGCCAGGGCGAGATAGAATGCGAGCAGAGTGAGCAGGCCTGCTCCCTGGATTCCGGTGCCGAGGGTCAATCCCTGTACGAAGACATTCCTCAAGAAGGCCAACCCCGCAAGGGCCGCGAACACCAGGCACGTCAACTTCAGCCGGCGGCGCAGTAAGACCGCGGTCTCGTCGGAAAAGTTGGGCGCCGTGCCGACAATCACACCCACGGGGAACTGTTGGGCCGACGAGGCATTCCCTTCGTGAACCACGTTGACTGGTCCGCAGGTGGTCGCTTGCAGGGATGCTTCGCTTGCGGTCATCAATTAATTCTGTGTATGTGTGTTGAGCTGGGGTCAGTAAGTGCATCGACCTGTCCGCAATACGCAACCCTGTTTCGCCAGGTTCAACTTCGACCATGTGATTCGACAGCATTTTGGTTCAGGCGAGCGGGTGGTTGGGATCGCTTAATGCCTCGAATCGACCTTTCGTTTCGTCATACCACAGGAAGGCATTGCTCTCGGTAATGTGGTAGAGGCCGCACAGACTGATACCTCGCGAGATCGAAGCGCCTGCGATCCTGGCGTCCGCGCGAATCTGATTCAACTGCACTCGCACTCGATTCTGGGCCAGTCGCATGCGTTCCGTTCGAGCGGACATACGTTGCACGATGGAGTTATATCCGCTTGAGCAAGATTGCTGCATGCCGTTCGTTGGCGAACCCGCGGCAGCATCTTTCGATTGGCCGAGGACGACAATCCCTCCCACGTCGCGGCGAAGGACGGTGTCGGCAAGAAGGTCGAGCGTTCTGTCAAGCAAGGTGTCTTGCTCGCGGGCCGGGTCGGATTCGAGAACCATCAAGCGCTGCGGAATGTAAGCCGCGAGGAACTTTTGGGGGAGTTCGGGCGCCGGGCCGGTAACCACAATATTCCAGCGGGACTTCAAGCCCTCGACGCAAGGTGGCGTACTTGGCGAGGCAAGGGGCAAACGGCATGAATGGTGCATGACTATTTCCTTCAGTGTGGAGCGTGGCACTAGGCACATGCATGAACCGACTGCGGTTCCCAGGTCTCGGCCTGCGTCCAGCGATAGAACTGGTCGTCGTCCCACGAAACCAGGGATATCCAGCCGTTGCTGACCAGATTTCGCACGAGCGCGTGCTTCTCGATGATCTGCTGTAGCGCGGTTCGCGGAGCTTCTATCAGCACCAACAGACGCAGCGGCTCGTGCTGGAACTGCTGGCCATCGTGCACGGACTGCCACGGCAGGCCGGTCATTAAGTCACCGCCGTTGCCTTGCAGGACGCCAAACTGTCCCACCACGTTGTGGATCACCTTGTTGCCGCTTCCGAACGCGACTGGATCCACGGACGAGGCATAGTACTGCATGTTGATCCAGTTGGTGACGACCATTGGCGCCGTCATGATCAGTTCCAGCACCTTCAGCTCAGGGTCGAGTCGGTGCTCGTAGCTGTGCATGAAGGTACGACCACCAAGATTGAGGCCGGACGTTCGCGATCGCGAGGCGACGATGAACGCCGCATTGCCCGCCAGTCCCCATTCGGGTCGGACTTCAGCCCAGTCGCGGCTGCGTCGCAGGACTTGCTCGGCGTCGGATGCCCCCAGGCGCGGACAGCGTTCCAATCGGCTCAACCGACCGGCCTCTTGCAACCACTGATCAATTTCGGCGAGATCGTCCGCATGCGAACCTGGTACCAGGTGGACATCGCAAATTTCGATCGCATCGGTGGTGGTATTGTGCACCGCCGCGATGAATACCGTATCGTTAGGAATGTGGATGCCACGATTCGCCAGAGCGAGTCGCACGTCCAGATCGTTCAACAGCGAGGCTGCCACACGGGCGTTAGGCTCACCAGAGTGTCCACCACAAGCTCCGCAATCGAGCGCTGCCCGATAGGGGTTGTTTGTGACGTCCGATGCGTGTCCGCAAAGCGCCACGATCCGAGCGAAGCCACTAACCAGACCGAGATTGCGCAGCATTCCCTCGGCGAGGTCGATCCGGCGATTCGCGTCCAGGCCGCGATTGTGACCTGCACAGACGTCAGGACCGAGTTGCGCCTGCAGACTACTCGGCAGTCCATCCGCATTGGCACCGCTGACCGGCCGGGTCCACAGCATCGAGTCCGTAAACAGCTTTCCCAAATACGGCAGCCCCAACGCTTCCACGAAGGAAAAGCATGAGATGGCCGAGCCCTGGAAAGCCTTCCACAGCTTTCGGTCTTGCCGGATACCGATCCGCTTTTGCACGACTTCGCGCGAGGCTGACTCGTCGATTCCTCGCAAGGACTCATGCACCTGAAAGCCCGGTTGCAAGAGGACTGGGCACTGCGGAGTGCCCTTGGCGAAGCCGATCGGCACATACTCCAGCGCCAACCCGAAGAAGCCTGCGAACCCGAAGGTCTCGATCGCGGCGTCAACCGATTCCAGATGTCTCCGCATGACTTCCGACCGGACGTCAATGCAGAAGACCATCTGCAAGGTCTTGCGATCCTGCGTACGCGAAGTGCCTGAGTTCGCGGCAAGTTTCTGGAGGAGAACCCGGCGGTAAATCTGCTCGGTCGCCACTTGGACCACATATCTCGCGAGCACATCGCCAGCAGGAGTCGGCAATTTGGCGTGGCTGCCGACAGGCTTGGCATCGGCAGGCCACAAGGGCAAGGACCAGGCGACTCCAGGTACACGCGAGAGTGCCACGTCGTAGGCCAACCGAATCGCCACCAGACCGATCAGATCGTCATCCTTGCGGCCCGCCGCTTCCGCTTCCCAAACACGGTAGCGCAGATAGGAAGCCCACCCGGCCACTGCGAAGGCTTCCGTCAGCAGAAATTGACGCGTATGAGATGACGGCACTTTTAGCATGTGCAGCAACACGCGAATGGCCTGCTGGGGATTCGTGGGCAAGTCTGCCACGAATGCCTGGAATCCCTTGATCCCGAGAAATTCCATCCGTCGGCTGAGTTGCGCGGCGTCTTGCCATGCGGAGTAGAGCGACGCATCTTTCCAAGGATTTTTCCAGGCGGCCTGACCTTCATCGTAGTGAGCCGCGCAGTGCCGAGTAATGTCGTTGATGATATGGCTCGCCCACGAGCTTTGTTGATGCTGGTCAATGGCTTCGGCGACTGTACGGTAACGGTCGTTCGTCTCGCTACCGCTTTGCAAAGTGCCGGTCAGCCATTCGATCATGTTCTTCAAGTCGAAGCCGCGGTACCAGTCGGGATGCTCAGCGGCGCATTGCGTCAGGGCGGCCGCCAAATCCGCTCCTGTGAGTCGACCGTCTTGGTAAAGGGCCTGGAAATACTCGCGCGGCATTAGCAAGTGGCAATCGCGGAGGTTGCTCAATTCCAGGTGGGCGCCGAGCAATGACTGATCGACCAACCCGAAGCAGGGATTTACGGCCACGTAGTCGGCCAGGGGCCACAGCGGAGGAACGATTGCATGCACGTCTTGCAAGGCTTTCGCGAGCGTCTGATCGTTCGGCCCCCCTGCATGCGCGGCCACGCCGCCTTTAAGGGAATCCGTGTGCGAATTGGTCGCGAGGAATGCGGTTGTCATCGAATTATCTCCAGTTGCTACGAGGAGTTTTTAGTTGCAAGGCTGAGTGAGTGTGCTATTGAACTGGCCCGGTTACGCCATAGATTCGAGCGGTCAGCCGGCGCGCGGGGATGTCGATATAGAAGCCGTTCATGGCATGGACATACAGTGCCCGCACCCAACGCTGCCGGGCGAGCGGTCCGGAAACCGCCTGGAGGATGAAGATGCCCACGAACCCCAGGGCGACGATCGCCAGAATCACGAGATCGAGCGCCGAACGCGCCGCCGTGTGATGGGAAGTCGAACTGGCAACCAAATGGTCCATTGCCAGATAGGCGACGGAGTATGCGACGGCGACGAGCAAGGCCAGGGCGACGCTGCGCAGGGCATGTCGCAAGACCCCGGTAGACAGCCCGTTCCACAGGAGTTGGGCAAGGGCCAACGTCAGAATGAGACCGAGAACGAGTCCACCGGGTTTCGCGAGGAGGTCGATCCCAACCCCGCGAACGGTCGCGAAGAGAATTGCCGGCGCCAGGCTGATCGCCGCGACGAGCGCCAAGGCGCGCCGTCCGGCCAAAGCCGCGGGCATGGCCGGGACTTTCATTCGTGCGGCGTTGTCCAGTATACTGCCGCAGCTCAGAAAGGCGTGGGCCTTGTAAGCGGAATGCGCCACGATGTGCAAGAGCGCGGCTGAGAACGCTCCTAATCCGCACTGCAGCATCATGAACCCCATTTGTGCCATCGTGGAATACGCCAGTGATCGCTTGATGCTGGTTTGTGTCAGCATCACGACACTGCCCATGATTGCCGTGAGGGCACCGATCAGGGCCAGCAGATCGAGCGCGATGGGCGACAACGAGACCAGCGGGCTGAGTCGAATGACCAGAAATCCACCGGCATTGATCACTCCGGCGTGCATCAATGCCGAGACGGGCGTCGGCGTCTCCATCGTGTCGGGGAGCCAACTGTGGAAGGGGAATTGAGCCGACTTGGTCATCGCTCCGAGAACGAAGAGGATGCCGAGCAGGCTCGTTCCCAGGCTGCCGCCGGCCGTCCCGTTGTGGATTGCGTCGGCTGCGGCGAACACGTCGGTGTATTCGGTCGTTCCAAAATGGCGGTAGGTAAGAATCAGCGCCGCGATGAGCATCGCATCTCCCAACCGGCTGATGAGAAACTTCTTACGGGCCGCCCAGACCGCCCAGGGACGCTCCGGATAGTAAGTCAGCAATTGATGCAAGCCGAAGCTGGTCAACATCCAGGCGGCCGTGAACATCACGAGATTGCACGACATCACCAGGGCCAGGGTGGCTCCCAGAGTAAAAGCCATCCAGCGGAAGAAGCGTCCCTGGTGAGGATCGCCAGCCAGGTATCGCATTGAGTAGCGTGCGATGATCAGCCCGATGAAGCTGATCAGCGTCATCATCACCACGGCGACGGAGTCGATGTGGACCCCCAGACAAAATTGAATCGGCGAGTTCCATTGCCAGAAGGAGGAATCGATCGTTCCCACGGACATCACCCGGACGCCCGCCGCCAGCGACATAAGCAGCGCCAGACCGGCAATCAGGGTGGTCAGCCGGCCGAGCAGGGTCGGGGCGCCAACCGCGTAGCGATTGGGCAGCAGCCCGAAACCGAGCAGAGAGACGACGGGAGCAGCGAGCAAGTAGGGGAGCAGCCAGTTCATGGGAAGGTCCTCGAAAGGGAGCAATGTGCGATGTCTGTGTTATGAATAGTAATGCGCGACATAAAAGTCGTCAATTGCATGTCGCGTATTATCGGCAGTTTTCTGGCCAGACTTTTTCGGGAACCGTGAATCGCGTGTCGTGATTTACCTATCGCTTTTTCTGTGCTAGACTTAGGTCGCTGCTGGCAGTTTCCACGACGCCGCTAGCCACCCAACCAATCCGATGAACACAACGCCTAAAAAGTCCAAGTCAGGTCCTCAAATCGGGGCGCGCGCCACACCGCCGGGCGATACGCCGCGAGGGGCGAAACGAGCTGCCGCTCGGCCTCAGCTCGGCGCCTCGACGAAGGAAAAGGGGGGGGTGCAGTGGACGTTCCTGACGAACCACTCGCATGTGCTGGTGCTACTCGCCCGAAACCCCTCACTCGTGCTTCGCGAGGTGGCCCAGCAAGTTGGGATCACCGAACGCGCGGTTCAGCGAATCATTGCCGACCTGGAAGCAGGCGGTTTTGTGCAACGCGAGAAAGTCGGTCGCCAGAATCACTACCAGATTCAGGCCAATCGACCACTCAGGCATCCCATCGAATCACACCGCACCATTGGCGATCTGTTGACTCTGCTCAACAGTCCAAAGTAATGGCCGGCAGAGTCGTGCCGAGACTGCCAGCCAACATGCGGTAAACTAAATCCTGTCCTGCGTGTGGCAGGCTTTCCCCCGGGCATCCTGGCGAGTCTGGCCCATAATCATCCAAGGGTGCAATCGTGAACGCGGCGGCCCACGATCACGGGAATGAATCGCATCATGCTCTCCAGTGCATGGAAATCTGGGGCGGCAGCTCCGCGGCAGAACGCAGCGTCTCGACACCGGGGCTCGACCTCTGGGTCTGGAGCCGGCCTTACCAACAGGCCGCTGGGGGTGGGGACGTCCATTACGTGTCCTTGTGCGGCGGCGGGTTGATCACCCGCTTGATTCTGGCCGACATTTCAGGGCATGGCGCCTCGGTGGCTGAATTGGCGAGTTCGCTGCGCGATCTGATGCGGCGCAACATCAATCGCAAAAGCCAATCACGATTGGTGCGGGAGTTGAACCGACAGTTCACTGAGCTGGCGAAGACAAGCTGTTTCGCGACGTCAGTCCTGGCGACGTACCTCGCGAATCGAGATCAATTGACGATATGCAACGCGGGCCACCCCCGCCCTTTGTGGTTTCGAGCGAATACCCGTCGCTGGTCCTTTGTCGACGCAGACCAGACTGAGGAGCAAGGTGGGCTTACTAACTTGCCCCTCGGCGTCGAGGACTCAACGTACTATCCGCAGGTGACTTTGAATCTCAACGTTGGCGACATCGTGCTGATCTACACCGACGCGCTGACGGAAGCATCGGGCGTGGGGGGCGAAATGCTCGGTGAGCAGGGATTGCTGGAACTCCTGCGAACGATTGACGCTGGAAATCCGAAGGCGATGTCAGACGCTCTCGTGCATCGTCTCGATCAATATCGCGGCGGCCGCCCGGCCGAGGATGACTCCACGTTCCTCGTTCTGCATCACAACGCCAGCAATCCAGGACGGCTTTCCCTGAAGCAGAAGCTGGACGTTTACGCCAAGGTGTTCCACCTCAAGGACGTGTGACAGCGCCGCTCTACCGAAGTATCGTCGTCAGTTACTACGCCCGGCAGGAATCGAACCTGCAACCTGCGGATTAGAAGTCGCGTAAGCGATCCGCAGGTTTTTTGCGTAAAAAGGCCCTGAAATACAGCGTTTTTGGAACAGTCGAGGCAAACGAAGACGATGCCGTAACAGTCTACATTTTACGGCGTTTTCGTCTGGTTTCAAACCGATTCTGTATCGTGGTACAGAATCCGCCGGTGCTCAACTGTCGTGTCGCGATGGTAGCATTTCTGGTGCCTGAGGCCGGAAAATCGGTGCTCTTCTCGTAGTCCGAAACGCATGAGTTGATGCCTGGTCGTCCCACACTATGCATGTAGTTCAAAGAGCCGCCTTTCCAGTTCTCGCTTGAAATCGTCTTTGGCGCGTGTTGCTTGGGCGAAAACCCGCCGAGCCTTGAAGAATTCCAGCATTCGTACGTCGACCACTTCGACGTCGATATAGATGTCTGGCTGGCAGGCGCGCAGCTTGGCACGGATGATGCTCTTTTCCATGATTTGATACGTGTTGAAAATCGCGTCTGACAGCGATGGAGATTCGCCCGGCTCATGGCCCCGTCGGCCGAGGACATCGACCGCCGCGGTCACTGTGCAATCGGGGGGCAGCAAATCAAATGGCACAGGGTTGACGGCGCCACCATCGACCAGCACACGATCGCCAATCACCACCGGCGAAAAAATCCCTGGCAATGACATGCTTGCTTGGACCGCCGGTCGGAGCATTCCTTGATCAAGCAAAACCTCTTCGCGTGACCAAAAGTCAGACGTCACGACACGCAGCGGTATCGCGAGTTGGTCAAAGGAGATTGCCTGGATCGATTCAAACAGAAACGAGACAAATCGTTCTGCCTTGAGCAATCCCGTGCCATCAAATTGCGGCGCAATGAACTCCAGCCGTTTGAACAGTCGCCTCTGCATCAGCACTTCGCGAAGCGAAGCGTCCTCCTTGGCAATCATTTCCGTGATCGATTCGTGTATTTCGCGTCCTGACTTTCCGGCGCAGTACAGCACGCCGATGACGGCGCCAATACTTGTGCCGACGACGCAATGCGGGCGCAGCCCCAGCTCGTCGAGCGCTTCGAGCATGAGCACATGCGCCAGTCCCTTCGCGCCTCCGCCTCCCAAGGCCAGTCCGAGCTGCATTAAACTATCTCCTGTGGCAGGTCGCTGGAGCAATGCACGGATTATACGCTTGCTGGGGCTATAAAAGATCCGCCACGGTCACGCTTTAGAACTATTCTTTGACCGTGCTAGGTTGATCAGGTCATACGTCGCATATGTGATCCAAAAGCTCCGAGGATCGGCACCTTTTCGTTGAACCGGTTTCTAGGCTGGGAACGATGACGAAGACCAGCAAGCCAAACACGATCAGCGTGTAGAATACGACGGCCGTTGAAGTGTTGATCGGCAGTTAGGCATTTCCGCTGGCAAGCACCTGACGCCCAAGTGTGGGGAGAAAAACTGATTCATGACCCAGACCGCGCTCATCTATCCGCATCAGCTGTTTGCCGACCACCCAGCACTTGTCAATGCGTCGCAAGCAGTGCTAGTCGAGGAACCGCTGCTGTTCAATCAATACTCTTTCCATCGCCAGAAGCTGATCTTCCACCGCGCTACGATGATGCAGTTCGCTGCAGCTCTCCGAAAGCGGAGAATCAAGGTTCATTACATCGAAGCGGGCGCGCTGGCCGACACGGCAGCGATTGCCCCTCGGCTGAAACGGCTTCAGATTCGTTCGGTGCAATATGTTGATCCGTGCGACGATTGGCTATCGACCCGACTCGCAGCGGCTTTAGAGCAGCAGGGGATAGCAGCGTCCGTGCTCGATGACCCGCACTTCCTCACTCCCCCGTCGGTGATTCGTGACTTCACGGTCGGCAAAGAACGCCTGTACTTCACCGGCTTCTACATTGCCCAGCGCAAGCGTCTCGGACTCCTGCTGGGGAAGGACGAAAAACCAGTCGGCGGCCAATGGAGCTTTGACCCGGACAACCGCAAGAGATTGCCGAAGGACGTCCCCATTCCGATACTGCCACGCCCTCGGGAGGGGCGATCCGTCGGCGCAGCTAAGCAATATGTGCGGGCGAACTTCTCCAAAGCAATTGGTGCGGACGCGGAGTTTGGTTATCCAACCAACCATGCTGGGGCCGCCGCCTGGCTTGACGCCTTCGTTCACGAGCGATTGGCATCATTCGGCGACTACGAAGACTCCATCAGCATGGCGCACGACGTCCTGTTCCACTCGGTACTGACGCCGATGCTCAATATCGGTTTGCTTTCGCCTCGCCAGGTGATTGAAGCTGCGCTCACTCAGACTGAACACGTTCCCCTCAACTCTTTAGAAGGCTTTGTCCGTCAGGTTGTGGGCTGGCGAGAGTTCGTTCGGCTGGTGTATCTGACTCATGGAAGAGAGCAGCGCACCCGCAACTTCTGGGGACTCACCCGCGACATCCCCGCCGCGTTTTACGACG
>JBGSKX010000032.1:0-37946 GCA_041741015.1 Pirellulales bacterium | reverse complement strand
GGCCAGCGTGGCCAGGCCGAGCTTCTCGGGGAGCGCTGCGGTGACCGCTTCGACGGCCTGGACACGGATCGTCAGTGGTTTGTCGTTCGCGCCGCTCGCGTTGCGGAGCAGGAGGTCGTTGCTGCCCGGCTCGAGGGCGAGGATGATTGGCGCGGCCGTGTCGACGGGGCGACCGTTGTGCCAGAGCTTGCCATTATGCCACAGCTTGATTGGGGCAGGCGCGGTGATGCTCGCGAGCGCTGGCTGGCTGGTGCGGCTTTGCAAGCGGAAGTAGGCGTAACTGGAGGCGTGCTGCTTGGCGCTAGCGGGTGAGGAAGCTTCAGCGGTCGGGGATTGTCGCCAGGCGAGCTTGTCGGCGGTGTAAGTTGCGGAAAGATCGATCGGCCCCTGCTCCGGCGGATGAACGGCTTCGAGCGAAGCGGCGCCGTCGTCGAATGGCCCGGCGGTCCAGACCTGGGCGACGTCGGTCGCTGGGGCGGCGCTCAAGCGGGCGAGGAGCCGCGCGCGGCGTGTGCTGTCGATCTGCTGGTTAACGTCAGCCACGTCGAACAAGTTCAAGAAGAAGGCGGCTTGCTCGTAGACGCGGTCGTCGGCGTCGGCGAGATGTTTGGTCAGCGCGGCGAAGAGAGCCTGCTGCTCGTCGGTATGCGGGACGTATTTCCAGTGCTCGGCCGTGGTGAAGCTGCCCACGCGGCCGAGTGACTTGAGGTCGATCTTCGCGTCGGCGTACTGGATCGAGAACTCGGCGTTTCCCGATTCGTATTTGAGCGGCAGTTCGTCCGGAAGCTGGCCGACGGCGGGGGGAACGGTGAGGCGGAAGCCCGCGGCGAGAACACCTGCGAGTCGGCCTGCGGGATCGTCGCTGGCGAGGAGCGATTCGATTTGCGCGCGCGTGCCGCGCCGGGCGATCAGCATCGTGGCGGCTTGACGGAGGTACGTATCGCTTGAGCGCGCGGGCCCGCGGAAGAGTTCGTCGGGGAGCGGTTCATCACGGTCGAAGAGCGCGACGACGGCTGCGTGACGAACCCGGGCGTCGTCGTCGGCGAGGGCTTTGGCAAACAACTCATGCTTTGCGCCGAGCGTCGGGAAAGCGTGTAGCGCGCGAACGGCCGTGGCGCGAAGCGTTGCGTCGTCGTGACGGGTGAAGCGTTCAATCGCGGGCAAGGCTTTGGGATTGCCGCTGGCCGCGCTCAGCCAGATGAGGTTCACCCGCGCGGGGTCATCATCGGTTGCCTTCTCTAGTCGGGCGGTCGCTTCATTTAAGAGGTCGCCGCCGCGGCGGAGGATTTCGATATGAGCCTGCTGGCGCTGAAGCGCCGAGCCGCTGGCGAGTTCCTGCCACAACCGTTCCGCCGATACAGTCGGAGCGTCGTAGCCTGCGATTGCGTCCGCAGACGAGTCGGCCGGTTCGAGAACGACGATTTCGCTGGGATACTTGGGTGACCATTCGTTGCCGGCCATGTAGGAGAGCGCCACGAACACGCGTCCACCGCGACCCACGGTCACTCCAACCGGCCGGGCCAGCTCTGCGCCCACGAGCAGCGGATACTCCTCGCCGCGATACGTCGCGCCGTGCTGGGTGAGGCGATAACCGGAGACGCGGCGCTGACCCCAGCGGGCCACGAGCACGCTGTCGGCATAGCGCTCGCCGAGCGCTGGCTCATCCAGGTAAGCCTGTCCGACCGGCACTTCGCGACCCATGCCGGTGTTCACCATCTCGAGCAGATCGCTCCGTTCGGGCGACATGTTGGCGATCCAGCCGCGCGGCCAGAAAAAGTGCGCCTGCGGCGCGACGTGCAGCAGCCGGGCGGGGGAATAGCGATCGGCGATGCTTTCGTGATCGTTGTCGTTCGAGAACAGATTCCAGCGGCGATCGAACGCGACGCCGACCGCGCCGCGCGTGCCGCCGGCAACGACCTGGAGGCCGGTGCCATCGGGTCGGCAACGATAGTAACCGCCGACGCCGGTGTAGGCAGTCTTCTCACCAGGGCCATAGATCGTCCAGTGCCCCCAGTGATCGGGCCGGCGAGCGAAGTCGCCGTAGTTGAGCAGCGGATCGCCGGAGGAGAAATACAGATCGCCTTCGGGGCCCCAGGCCAGGCCGTGCCAGGTGACGTGCAGATCGACAGGCGAACCCCACAGCAGCCGCTCGGGCTTGAGGCCATCGCGCTTCAGCCGTCCGCCGCTAAAGCGATAGAGCGCGGCGTTCGTCATTACGTACAGATCGTCGCCGCGGACTTCGATGTCCGTGATCCAGGTGTCGGGCGGAAAGCGATAGAGCATCTGCCGCCCGCGGAAACCACCTGCGCCATCGGGTTCATAAACGAACAGTGCTTCGCGACCACCGGCGAACAGGCGGCCGGTCGTATCGGTGCGCAGCGAGAGGAACGATTCATCGACCGAGGTGTCGACCGAGCGCAGGCGAATCGCGGGATCGGCCGAGCGGCGCGTGAACATCGGGGCAACCGCCGGGCCACGCGAACCGGATGCCGCGGCGTTCTTGCGAGTGGAAGCGTCTTCAATCCGATTGTCCGTGACACTGTCGAAGTGCCAGAGACCGAGCGTGTCATCGAGCGCGGCGAAAGGGCCCTTGGGCAGGCTATCGATCGCACGGAGACCGCTTGAGATGCGAACTTCGTCGACGAGGCCATCGCAGCCGATGTTCTGTGGTGGATAGCCGCCGAAGTGGAGCGGCGCGGTTGGGCCGCCAGAGCGCAGCCGGGCCAGTGGGGTTTCGCTCACGAGTTTACCGTCGACGTAGAGCTTCGCTTGCGTGTCATCGAATGCAGCGGCCAGGTGATGCCACTGGCCGTCAACGACATCGACGCCGGAGCGAATCTCGGCCGTAGCGCAGCCAGGCATGTAGAGGCTCAATTCGCCCGTGCCGGCGTAAGTATAGAGTTCCCAGTGATCGGCCGATTCCTTTCTGTTGCTGGCAACCAGGATATTGAAGCCGGCCTGGCCATCGAGCTTCGCCCAGCATTCGACCGTGAGCGGGCGGTGATCGTAGATGGGATCGTGCACGGCCCAGGCCGCGCCGCGACGGGCATCGAGCGCCGCGCCGAACTTGCCTTCGGCCGCGAGTTGCGGCGGATTGGGCTTCGACTCCACCGGTTGCGCTGCGAGAGTTCGCTGCTCGCGCTTCGCCGTCCAAACCGCGCCGCGGCGGATGAGCGCGGCGGCGCCGGGCGTACGAATGGACTCGGCGGCGTGACCGAGGACGGTTTGAAACACGCGACCCTGACCGTAGTCATAGACGAAGGCCAGCGGCTCGTCGCGACCGGTGACGGTGGATCGCCCCGTGGCAAGCACTTCGATCGGCGCGCTGCCCTGCTGGTTGCAGTACAGCTCGTCGATGGTTTCGAACGAGTTCAGGCCGGCAGTGATCGGATGATCCTTGATAACGTTCACGGTGAAGCGGCCATAGGCGTCGTGGCTGCTTTTTCCCGGAGCGTGATCCCAGATGCGGCGGCAGATGCTGCGATACTCGGGCCAATCGGACGGCGGCGTGTCGGGGAGCGAACTGTGGAACGCACCGTTGGCAAAGTGGATCAGCACCAGGCCGCCCCCCTGCTCCAGGAACTTCACGAAGTTGGCTTTCGCGGCGTCGCTCAATCCCGGCCGCTGCCAGTTGCAGTAGTTCTGCACGACGACGTCATAGCCGGCGAGCTCTTCGGTGGCCAGAAACTCGGGATCGGTTACGACGGTCAGTTGCATTCGTTTGTCTTGCGCGAGCGCTTCCTGCAGGGCAGGCGTCGTATCGCGCCAGAGATGCGCCGGATGATGGTTGCCGGTGAGAATCAGCGCTCGAATGGGATCGTCGGTTGCTACGAAAGGTGGATCGACCGTGGGCGCGACCGTCGTCTGCACGCCCCCCACCGGCACCTCGATGTGTGCCGTCCAGAGAATGGCGTTGAGCACCATGCGGCGGAAGTTCTCGACGCCCCAGTTCTCGAAGAAGTGACCGCCTGTAAATCCGAAGCCGCGACCGGCCGGCGCGTTGCCGTGCGGCTCGCGCTCGACGGCCCAGGCGACGACCTGCTCGGCGGCTTCGCCGGGGATCGGCGTGGCCAGGATGGGCACGAGGCGCGGATCGTTCTCGCGGAAGCGAATGTTGTAGTAGTACTCTTCCCGCAGATCGAAAGGCGCGAGCCCGCGCGAGATCGGATGCTTGGGCGACGCCGGCCGGGTGCGGGTTTCGGCGGTTTGAATTTTGGAGAACCAGGGGCGCTCGCCTTGGCCTGACTGGTAGTCGAAGTAACCGCCGATCCACTCGAGGAATTCCGGTCCACCGCGATCATTGGGAACGAACGTGGTCCAGTGGATGGCAACGAGTCCGCAGCCGCGATCCATTTGCTTCTTGAGCTCGTTCAGTCGATCGCCGACCAGGAGCGGATGATCGAGCGGGTTGCGATCGGCGCCGTCGGAGATGACGACGATCGTGTCGGCGGTGTCGAGTGCGCCAGCATCGCGCGGCCAGCCGTCGAAGTAGATGTCGATGGTGGCCGGAACTTTCGCGTCGACCAGGGCCCGCTGGAGCAAGCGGGCGGTGAGTTCGTACTCGTGTGTGCCGGCCGGGTGTCCGCCGGGGCCTTGATGGACCGTGCCGGCGAGAAACACGATTCGCTCTGGTGCGAGCGCGTCGTCGGCGAGCGATTCGCTGCTGCAGATGAACAGGAGTATGAAGAGCGTGCAAAGCGTCGGCTTCAGCCATGAGCTCAGAATGTTTGACATGGCCGGTGGGCTCACTTAGATTGGCCTTGCGACAGGAGTTAGGACGCGCCGGCAAAGTTCAGAGAGGCGGCGAGTCTTCGAGAATAACGACGGTCACTGCGCGGTGCAACCGAGGCGGCATGTTCCACGAACGTCAGGTAGTTGGTGCGGACGGAGCATTGCGGCTGGCCGAGGGGCCAGCCGGCGGAGCTCCGCTGCTTTTTCTGCACGGCGTCGGCCGTTGTTGGCAGGATTTCACCAGCCTGCTCGCCGATCTTTCCAGCCGGTGGCACGTGCTGGCTGTCGATATGCGCGGCCACGGCCGCTCCGACCGCACACCGGGCATGTACCTGGTGCGCGACTATGTGCGCGATGTCTTGGAGCTATGCCGGCAGCTTGACGAACCGCTCGTGATCTATGGTCACTCGCTGGGCGCGATGGTCGCGGGCGCGACCGCCGCCGAGTTTGGATCGCGCGTGCGCGGCGTAATTCTGGAAGATCCGCCGTACTCGCTGTTCGCGGGTGGAGCCGAGGAGTCACCATTCCAGGCGCTGTTCACGCTGATGCGCACGGTGAGCGGTTCGCATCTGCCGGTGAGCGAACTGGCAGGACGACTTGCCGATGCGCGGCTCCCCTCGGCCAATTCGCCGGAGGGGGTGCGGCTGGGAGACATTCGCGATGCGACGTCAATCCGCTTCGGCGCTGCGAGTTTAAAGCGTGTGGATCCGGCGGTGTGGGATCCGATTCTGGCCGGTGCGTGGCTCGAAGGACTCGACTATCAGAAACTGCTTGCGCAGATTGCGTGCCCCACACTTGTGCTGCAGGGCAACGACGAACTGGGCGGAATGGTCAGCCTGGAAGCGGGCCGCGAACTCGAACAGTTGATTCCCGACTGCTACCGGCTGTATTGGCCGGATACCGGCCACCTGATTCATAACTTGCTTCCCGAGCGGACGCTGCGCGTGGTGCGCGAATTTCTGGATTCGATCCTGCTCGATCCCAACGGGCTGATCCAGACGTGATGCTAGGCACGTAACGCTATGCGGTACACTCACGCCGGGTGCCACAGGTGGCCGCGTGGCGACTCACCTGTGCTTTTTGGGAATCGCTTGATATTCCAACAGACTATGCGGAGAGCGCCAGTTGCCACCGGAGAGACTGCACAGGTGACTGCTGCGCAGCACCTGTGGCACTCGAACCTCTGTGGATACCAAACCCCAGTGGGCACCAGAGCGCGGCACCCATCCCTGATTCTTCCTACGGAGTTTGTCGCTTCCCATGAAAACGGCGCAAGGCACCACGATCATCTCCAATGGGCAACTTGTCGACGGGACCGGCGCGGCCCCTCTCGCCGATGCAACCGTTGTGATTCGCGATGGGCGAATTGCTTATGCCGGCAGCGCTGCGGGCGCACCGCAGAGCGAGAGGGACGCCGCGCGGATCGACGCGCGCGGCGGCACGATCATGCCAGGGCTGGTCGAGGCGCACTATCATCCGACCTATTTCAACGTGGCGAATCTCGAGGATCTCGACATCAAGTATCCGGTCGAGTACGTGACGCTGCTGGCGGCGGTGAACGCGCGGTTGGCGCTGGACTGCGGATATACGGCCGCTCGCAGCGGCGGCAGCCTGTTCAACATCGACGTCTGGCTGAAGCGCGCGATCGAAGAGGACCTGTTGCCGGGACCGCGGCTGGCGGCCAGCGGTCGCGAGATTTGCGGCATTGGCGGGCTGATGGATTGGAATCCCGACTTTCGCAAGATCGGCATGGAAGGACTGGTGCTGCTGATCAACGGGCCGGATGAAGGTCGCCGCGCCGTGCGAAAGCTGGTGAAGGATGGCATCGAGTGGGTGAAGACCTATCCCACGGGCGACGCCGCGGCGCCGGATACCAACGACCATCACACGCTGTGCATGACGTTCGAGGAGATGCACGCCGTGGTGGCCGAGGCGCACAACCACAAGTTGAAAGTTACCGGCCACTGCCGAGCGAATGAGGGGATCAAGAACGCGTTGCGGGCCGGTTACGACACGCTCGAGCACGGCACGTTCATGGACGCCGAGGCGCTCGAGATGCTGCTTGCGCGGAATGTACCCGTCGTGCCGGCGCTGCAATTTGAGTATGCCAGTATCGTGCACGGACCCGAGTTCGGGATGTCCCAGCGCGTCGTGGACGGACACCAGGAGACGCTCGACGCGGGGGCCGAGAGCGCGCGGATGATTCTGCGCTCAGGCGGCCGGCTGGGGATGGGAGGCGACTATGGCTTCGCGTGGAATCCACACGGCACGTATGCCAAGGAACTCACGTTCTTTGTGACGCACGTGGGGCTCTCGGCGCTCGAAGTGATTCACTGCGCAACGCAGACGGGCGCCGAGATCATGGGACGCGGCGACGAGTTCGGCACGGTGGCCGCCGGGAAGCTGGCGGATCTGCTGGTGGTGGATGGGGACGTCGTGGATGACATTTCGCTGCTGGAAGATCGCCGCAGGTTTCTGGCGGTGATGCAAGCGGGTGTCATCAAGTCCGGGCTGCTAGCACAAGCGTGCTAGCAGCGCCATGAGCGCAAAAAGAACCGCACAGGCGCGGGGCAGCAACGCTGTGCGGCTCATGGGCGCCGAAGCGCACCATTTATTGGTCACCACAGCCAGGCGGCCGTGGTTGTCATTCGTCATTGGGGTCGTTCGTGTGACCTGCCCGCCTGCTGCGAACCTGCCCTCAGGGTCACTGCCAACAGGGCTATTGATCGGCACGGGAGCGAAAAACTCTACATCAATTCTAGCACACGCGTGGTGGATGATTCTTGTTCCCAGGCGTGCAAATCATTGTCGCTAAACGACTTCGGAGGCGAATGGCGTGATGTGCGATTTTATCGCAATATCTACACGTGTGGTGAATGATTGCGGCTTCCAGGGATGCGAAAAAATCGCTGCTATCACTCGACGCGCTCCCAGAATTCCAGCAGATTTCCGCTGCCCTTCTTGCCCGTGAACTCCGTGGGGCGTTTGGCGTTAGAGACTTCCATCACCTGCACCATCTGGCCCTTCTCGAACTTGTAGGCGACCAGGTAGGTTTTGCCTTTTTCGTCGCCGCGGGTGATCACAATGTCGAGCTGTTTGGGATTCTTGCTGGGGTCAATCTTATAGAGTCCGTCGTGGCTGTCTTTGCCGGTGTCGAAGGTGAATTTCTCGCCCTTGATGGTGAGTCGCGTCTTACCGATCTGCTCCTCGGCGAGAAACTTGCCATCCATTTCCATCGAGATGGGTCGCCAGGTTCCCTGGAACTGGGCGAGTTCCTTTTCGAAGGCGGCGTCCTTTCCCGGTTCGGCCAGCAGGAGCGCGGACAGTGGCAGCAGCAGGAAGACCAGCGACTTCATGGGTGTGAGTCCTTTGGGGGCGTGGATCGACGATCGAACAGCGGTCCTAGTATAGGCCTCGCGATTCGGCAGGGCCAATGGTTGGCGGCTCGGTAGGATTGTTGGCCGGTGCCGCCATTTGCCGCGCTAATGCCGCCGGGCACGCTGCCCGCGGAGCCGGCGAAGGATGCGGCGAACGAGTCCAGCAGGATGGAAGCTATTGAGTCGCGCATCAGGCATTCACCCGGCGGCGCTGGTCGCCGCGCACGAGCTGACCGCAAGCGGCCGCCACATCGGAACCCAACGAATAGCGGGTGGTTACGCGCAGGCCGGCCGCCTTCAGGCCCGCGGCGAACTCGCGGCATCGCTCGGGCGAGCTGCCGATCAAATGCGGCGCATCGTCGATCGGGTTGTACGGGATCAGGTTCACGTGCACATTGATGTCGCCCAGAAACTCGATGAGCAGGCGAAGGTCTTCGTCGGTGTCGTTGACGCCATCGAGAAGCAGGTACTCGATCATGATTTCGCGCTGCTGGATGCGGGTGACTTCGCGCAGGGCCTCGTGCAGTTCGTCGAGGCCGTAGCGCTCGGAGATCGGAATCAGCGAGCGGCGAACGTCGGGCCGCACGCGGTGCAGGCTGAGTGCGAGGCGGATTTGAGGATGCAGTTGCGCCAGGCGAATCATGCCGGCGGGAATGCCGACGGTGGAGACCATGATTCGCGAAGGATGCAGATTGAACGACCGGCGATCGACGAGCAGCGCCAGGGCTCGATGCAGCTCGGGTTCGTTGTGCAGGGGTTCGCCCATGCCCATGAAGACGATGTTTCGCAGGCGGCGACCCTCGGCGGCGATGATCATGCCGGCTTGGAGGACCTGGTCGAGGATCTCCTCGGCCGAGAGATTCTTGACGAGGTTCATGCGGCCGGTGGCGCAGAAGTCGCAACGGGCCGCGCAGCCGACCTGCGACGAAACGCAGAGCGAGGTGCGGCCGGAGGCCACGCGGAGGATGACGGATTCGAGCGGCAGATCACCGGCGGTACGAAACAGCAGCTTGGTGGCGCCGTCGAGACTTGAGTCGCGGCGGTCCGCTAGCGTGAGTGCGTGCGGGGTAAAGCAGCGGCGGAAGTCGTCGCGATGCTTCGGCGGCAGGTGCTCGGCGGCGCGCTCCCAGCCCTCGAACTTTCGCATGACCGAGGCGCGCAGACGGCGCAGCGGCTCGGGGTCGAGCTGACGCTCGCGTCGCCACGCGTCGATGGTGTCCTGTGCGAAGATGCTGGTCATGCGTGGGTTTCCCACCGGTCGTCAAACTGACAGGTCGCCTGGGTGGGCGGTCGCCAATGTGGCAGTTATGCGCGCACCTGTTCGCTCACCCGAGAGAATCCTGCGGAAGCTAGCGAATTGGCGCTGGCAATGCTTCATCTATTGTTAGCCAACGACTTGTGGCAATTATACGTTTTTCCCCTGCCCGTGGCATTTGGTTTGCATTTCAGCGGCGGCATCCAACACGGATCACGGTAAGGCCGCCGGGCCTTCCAGACCTCATTTCACGGAGGAGACAGTCATGCTGGTACTGAGCCGCAAACAGGGAGAGCAGATCAAGATTGGCGACGGCATCACGGTGACGGTGCTGGGTGTTCGCGGGGGCGTGATCAAGCTGGGAATCGATGCTCCGCCGCATCTGCGCATTTTGCGCGGAGAGCTGGTCGAATGGACCGCCGAAACTTGCAACGAAGAGCGTTGTCAGCCTTCGCGATCGGCCGAGGACGCCTTGGCCGTCTGAAGCGCGAAATCGCGACAAGTCTTTCTCCACTTGCCAGGTGCCCTCACCTGGCGAGCGGGAGAACGATTATTCCAAGAAGCCCTGCAAGAGTTGGTTTTGTCCAACTCCTCGAGACTTCTCGATAGCGGCTGAACCGCGGCAATCTGCCGATTCCCGGGCCCAAATCGTGGCCCTCGGGCGCCGGGTGCTTCCGCTCTTGCTCTTGTGCTCGCAGCTTGGGTAGAATGCCAGCTTCCCCCGGCCCCCGGCTTGGGGAGAGCCGTTGGCCTCGCTTTTCGCGCAGGTCGGGCAACTTCACAGATTCAAGGTCGCCGATGCACACGCACTTGGCGATCGGTTCCGCAGCTCGCAGTTTCAGTTGCGACGTTGCGCCAGCAAAACACGAGGTCCGTGAGTGGGCACGAAGAGAACTGGTAAGGGTCGACGCAAGCTTGGTCAAAAGAAGCGCCGCATGCGCTCCAAGATTCGTCACCGCAAATAGTCGGCGCGCGAAAGCAATTCGACGCAGCTCGGGGATAGGTCGAGCCACGCACGTGTTCGGCGTATCCCTTTTTGCTGCGCGGTGCGGAAGCACATTTGCGACTCAACCCTTCAGCCCGCTGGTGGCAATGCCGCGGATGAACGTCCGCTGGGCGAACAGAAACAGCAGCACGATCGGCAGCGTGAACAGCACCGCCGCGGCCATTAGCAGGTTCGTCTGGCTGGAGTACGAACTGACGAACTGCTCCAGCCCATAGGCCAGCGTGAATCGCGCGGGATCGTTCAAGTACAGCAGCGGTCCGCTGAAGTCGTTCCAGGCGGCGACGAACTGAAACAGCGCCACCGTGGCGAGCGCCGGCTTCGAGAGCGGCAGGATGATCCGCCAGTAGATGCCCCACTCCGTGCAGCCGTCGAGCCGCGCGGCCTCGCTGAGTTCCTCGGGAATCGTCAAGAAGAACTGCCGCAAGAGGAAGATCGAGAACGCGTCGCCGAGGAACGTGGGCGCGATCAGCGCGCCGAGCGTGTTATAGAGCCCCAGCTCGCTGATCAGCAGGAACTTGGGGACCATCGTCACGTGCCACGGGAGCAGCATCGTGGCGATCAACAGGCCGAACACGGCATTGCGGCCTGGCCAGCGCATGCGGGCGAAGGCGTAGGCCGCGAGCGAGCAGCTCCAGAGCGTGCCGATGACGCTGCCGGCGCACAGCACCAGCGAATTCAGCAGGTACTGGAAGTACGGCATCGTGGTCACGGCATCGACATAGTTCGCGGGTCGCCACTCGCGCGGGAAGACGCGATGCGGATCAGCGGCTAGCTCTTCGGCCGGTTTCAGCGAGGAGAGGAGCATCCAAACCAGCGGGAGCGCGAACAGGCTCGCGGCCGCGATCAAGAGGCCGTGCGCGACGAACCAGGGAGGACTACTGCGTCGCATCGGGCTCGGCCTCCAGGCGGGATTGGATGCGGCGGGTGGCTTCGGTGAGCGCCCACTCGGCGGGCAGGCTGCGATAGATCGCGTCTTCCGCGGCGCGAATCACTTCATCCTGAAAGAACTGCGCGCCGGGGACCGCGGGCGTGGGACGCTGGTTCGGGCTGGCTGCGAGTTCAACGAAGGTGCGGAACATCGGATAGCGGTCGAGATATTCCTGAAAGCGCGGCTGCTCGACGACATGCTGCGAGGCTGGGATCCAGCCGCCGGCCGTGCAGGCCCGGGCCGCTTCGTCTTCGTGGCCGCCGAAGCCGCTCCAGAACTTCATGAACGCCCAGGCGCCGCGGGGATTCTTCGCGCCGCGCGGAACAACAAATAAGTTGCCGTTCACCCAGCCGGCGTTTTCGCGGCCACCGGGCGGGGCGGGGAGCGGCACGACACCGTAGTTGGATACCACATCACCGCGCTTGCGGGCCACCTCTTGCACGGTGGCGATCTCGCTGACGCGCCACTGCCCGTCCATGAGCATCGCGTAGCGCCCTTCGAGCAGCGGGAAGGCCGCGCCGGGAAGCGCCTGGTCGCCCTTGCGAAAGCGGGCGACGCGATCGGCGCCGTAATCGCGGCTGTAGGAGGCCATCCAGTCAAGCGCGGCCACGACCTGCGGACTGTCGGCCGTCGCTTTACCTCCCGCAACTCCGCCAATCGATGGATCGTAGAACTCGCCGCCGAAGACGATGCCCCACGACCAGAGCCGGCGCGGATCGGGGAGGTAGCCGTAGCGCGTGAGGGTTCTGTCGCCCGGCGGCGCAATGGTGCGGGCGGCATGATTGAGTTCGGCGATAGTTTTCGGGGGCGAGAGACCGTGCTGCTTAAGTACATCGCCGTTGTAGTAGAGCGCGCGGATGTCGAGTCCGTTGCAGAGGGCGTACATCCGGCCGTTATAACTCCCGATCTCTCGCGCGGCCGGGAACAGCCACTGGCTGAGCTGGTCGATTTCAGTGAGCGAGGCCAGTTCATCCAGCGGCACGAGCGCCCCGCGATGCGCCCAATCGGCGACGATCGGATCGTCCTGGTTCAAGAGGTCAGGCGGATCGCCGCCGGCCACACTGAGAAAGAACTTCAGGTCGAGGTTGTTGCCCGGCATGGCGATCGGGCGGACGAAGAACTCCTGCTGGCTGGCATTGAAGCGGCGGCAGATCTCTTCGACGACGGGCCGGTCCTTGCCACCCCAGAAATGCCAGAACACGACTTCGCTGCGACCGGCTGGAATCTCGACGCGCGAGCTGGCACTCTCGCGAAGCGCGAGTGCTATCACCGCAACGAGCGCGACGACTGCGCCAAGTTGTTTCCATTCACGCTTGGTCATAGCAGTGTGATGTTGGAAAGTTCGTGAGATTACAGCCGCGAGCCGCTGGGATCGAAGACCCAGTAGCGCGACGAACGGAACAGGCCCCAGGTGGCCAGGACGATGAGTACGAACATCGACCAGGCGATGGCCGAGGCGTAGCCCATCTCCAGGTATTTGAACGCGGCGAGGAACACGTAAAGCGAGAGCATCAGCGTGCTGCCGGCGGGCGCCCCCTGCCCTTCGCTGACGATGTACACCTGCGTGAAGGCCTGCACGGCGTGGATCAGCCCCATCACGAGGTTGAAGAAAATGACCGGCGTGAGCAGCGGCAGCGTCACGTGCCAGAAGCGGCGCAAGGGGCCCGCGCCGTCGAGTTCGGCGGCTTCGTAGAGCTGGCTGGGAACGTCGCCGAGTGCGGCGAGGTAGATGATCATGAAGTTGCCAACGCCCCACAGGCTCATCAGCACCAGCGCGTCTTTCGAGCCGAACCCCCAAGTGCCGCGAAACCAGGCCAGCGGCCAGGCGGCTTCGGCCGTGCTATTGAACCAGCCGGGGCCGGAAAGGCCGGCGCTTGTGAGCAGGTAGTTCACCAGCCCGGCTTGCGGGTCGAGGAGCCACAGCCAGAGGACGCTGCTGGCCACGGCCGGCACGACGGACGGCAGGAAAAATACGGTGCGATAGAGCGCGCGGCCGCGAATGTTCCAGCTCAGCATCACGGCGAGCGCTACGCCGAGGACGATCGACAGCGGCACGCTCACGAGTGCGAAGTAGACCGTGTTCCAGACCGCGAGTCCGAACCGTTCGCCGCGGACGAGCTCCTCGGCCAGCCGGCGGTAATTGTCGACGCCAACAAACTCCGGCGCCGAGAGCATGTCGTAGCTCGTAAAGCTCCAGAACAGCGAGGCCACGAACGGATAGGCGATGAGCGTGGCGAAGCCGATCAGCCAGGGGGCGAGAAACGGCAGCGCGGCGGTGAGTTGGCGAAGCTGGCGGCGATGTGGATCGCGAGGATGGTGGCGCGTGGTGGGCTGCATGGCGGAGCATTGTACCGCGAGTGGCAACGCGGTACGCATCAGAAAAATGGCCACCGGTGGTAGCCCCGGCCTCTGGCCGGGGGCCGGTTTCCACAAGGATCGGCTTAATTGATGCAAGCTAGACGCGACTCGGTTCGAAATACGAACCTTGGAGCTCAGTTGATACCGACTAAGGTTGGTGAATTTGGAAGATCGACAAAGCCTTGGAGGGAGCTTCTTCCCGCAATCTGAATCCACATGCGTAGCAAGTTTGATCACAACCCCGCCACAATCCCACGAATAATCGCGCGGACCTTCGGGGCGGCGGTCGTGGCGACGTGCTCGACTTCGCTGGATTTCGCGCCGGACAGGGCTTCGGGACGGCATTCGTTCGTGACCACCGAGAGGGCCAGCACGCGCAGGCCGCATTGCCGGGCGGCGATCACCTCGTGAACGGTCGACATCCCGACGGCGTCGGCGCCCAGCCGGCGGAACATCCGGTACTCGGCCCGCGTTTCGTAGTTCGGGCCCAGCACTCCGACGTACACGCCGCGGTGCGCCACGAAGTCTTCGCGACGGGCAATGGTTGCGGCGGCATCGAGCAGCTCGGTGTCGAAAGGGCAGCTCATGTCAGGGCAGCGTGAACCGAGAGCGTCGTCGTGCTGGCCGACGAGCGGGCCGTCGAATGTGAAGTTGATCTGGTCTTCGATCAGCATCAGGTCGCCAACACGATAGTCGGGATTCATTCCGCCGCAGGCATTCGAAATGATCATGGTCTTGACGCCGAGCTCGCACAGTACGCGCACCGGGAAGGCGATCTGCACGGCCGAGTGCCCTTCGTAGCCATGACAGCGGCCGGCCATTGCCACGATCGGAACGCCCGCAATGCGACCGAGAATCAGAAGTCCGCGATGCGTGGGCGCGGTCGGCGCGATGAAGCCGGGAATTTCTTCGTAAGGCAGTTCGAGCAGCGACTCGATCTCATGCGCGAAGTCGGACAGGCCGGTGCCGAGAATGATGCCGACGCGCGGGCGTGGATGCCCGTGAGCCTGAATTGCCGCGGCGGCGCGCTCGACCTGCTGGCTGATCGTATCCATACGCGAGCCGGCGTTTAGGTGGCGAAGTCGGCCAGAATGCCCAGGATGATCTTGCGCAGCTTCGGTTCGGCCTCGTTCGCGGTGGCGATGATCTCGGCGACGTCGACCGGCTTGAGCGCGTCGGGGAAGCAGACGTCAGTAACGATCGAGAGCCCCAGCACGCGGAGGCCGGCATGCACGGCGACCAGCACTTCGGGCACAGTCGACATGCCGACAACGTCTGCGCCGATGAGCCGCAGGAAGCGATACTCGGCGCGGGTTTCGAGGTTCGGCCCCTGCACCGCGACGAACACGCCTTTGTGCGCGGGGAAGTCCTCGCGGCGGGCGATCGCCTGCGCACGATCGATCAGCTCGGGATCGTACGGCCGGGCCATGTCCGGGAAGCGCGGGCCAAGGCGATCGTCGTTGATGCCGACCAGCGGATTGCTCCCCATCAGGTTGATGTGGTCGTCGATGACCATGATGTCGCCGCAGGCGAAGTTGGGGTTCATGCCGCCACAGGCGTTGGTGACGATCAGCAACTCGCAGCCGAGGGCCTTCATCACGCGCACCGGCAGCGTGATCGCATCGAGCGGATAGCCTTCGTAAGCATGAAAGCGGCCTTCCATCGCCATGACGCTGGCGCCGTTCAGCTTGCCGCAGACCAGGCGGCCCTTGTGGCCCGTTGCGGTGGGCTTGAGAAAGTGCGGGATCGCGGCGTAATCGATCGAGGCTTCGACTTCGATCTTTTCGGCCAGCGGTCCGATACCGGTGCCGAGGATGATGCCGACGCGCGGCATCGCGCCGGGCCATTGGCCGCGAATGGCGGCGGCAGCGGCTTCGATCTGATCGTAAAGGTGCAGCATAAGAGAATCTGCCGGGCGAGGTGGCGTTTAGCTGATACAGAGGCTTGGCGAGGGGGCTCTAGTTCGGTTGCGTGGCGCAGTGTAACCTGTTGCCGCGCCAGATGCCAAGGACCGCTAACGTTTCCCTTGCAAAGCCGTCCGCGGCGGCCCATGATCAAGATGCCTTGCGATTTGCTTCGGCATTGCGATTTAAATTACTGCGGCTGGCGGGCCGTTTACGGGCTAGTGCACGTATGCAGTCCTCCATGCGAACGCTCCTTCGTGGCGCGACGTTCTTTGCGCTCACCAGCGTGATTGGCACGCTGGGTTACATCTCGGCCGGATGGGAGCCTCTCGACGCGGCCTACATGACCGTGATCACGATCTTTGGCGTGGGATTCGGCGAGGTGCATTCGCTGGACAACGATCCGAAGCTACGCGTGTTCACGATGTTTGTGATCGTGGCGGGCTGTTCGAGCGTAATCTATTTCATCGGCGGGCTGGTGCAGATGGTCGCCGAAGGTGAATTCAACCGTGTCCTGGGAGCCAGACGCATGACCAAGGGGATCGAACAGCTCACGAACCACATTATCCTGTGCGGCTATGGACGCGTGGGCCAGCACCTGGCCCGCGAACTGCGCGCGGTTGGTCAGACGCTGGTGATCGTGGATTCGGATACCGAGCGGCTGCGCGAGGCCGAAGCGGAGGGGTACCTGGTGCTGGTGGGCGATTGCACCGAGGAATCGGTGCTCATCACCGCCGGCATCGCTCGGGCCCGGGTGGTGGCGAGCGTGCTCTCGAGCGATGCGGCCAACGTGTTTCTGACGCTCACCGCGCGGCAGCTCAACGGCGAGGTGGAAATCATCGCCCGGGCCGAAGCGCCGGTGAACGAAAAGAAGCTGTATCGATCGGGGGCGAATCGGGTGGTGCTGCCGACGGCGATCGGCGCGACGAAGATCGCGAACATGATCACGCATCCCTCGGCCGAGTCGCTGCTGACGGACGCGGTGGGACGAGAGCAGCTCAACGAGGATTTGCAACTGTTTGGACTGAAGCTGCAGGAGTTCAGCGTGGCGGCGGGGAGCGAGCTGGTGGGGCGACCGCTGGCCGAGGCCGAATCGCGCGGGCAAGGGGGCGTGGTGATCGTGGCTATCCGGCATCGCGATGGGACAATGGAAATTTCTCCGAGCCTGGAGCTTGCGTTGGCGGCCGAGGATACGATCTTTGTGATGGGACACGGCGAGCAGGTCCTCTCGATCGCTCGCAAGGCGGGAAGCGATCGGGGGATCATGTTCCGCGGGGCACGGATGTAGCCGCTCGTGCCGCACGTGCTGGCATGGGAAGGCGGAGCGAGCTTGAGTTTGCCGCCGGGGCGGACTAAATTGGCAAGCGCTGCCGGACCCCCTCGAACCGGGCTCGTTTCTCCCGCTCCGCCGGCCGCGTGAAGATCGCCAATCAAGCTCACGCTTCCATCACTCAAGGAGTCGACAGCCATGCTGCGACGATCAACCTCCCTCATTGCGCTTTGTGCCATTCTGGCCGCCACCATAGCCCGCGCTGCCGAAGAGCACTTCTTCGATTCGGACGGCGTGAAGATTCGTTACGTCGAGGCCGGCGAAGGAGAACCGGTCATCCTGGTTCACGGCTTCACCGCCAGCGCGATGGTGCAGTGGCAACTGCCGGGCATCTTCACCAAGCTGGCGCAGGATTACCGCGTGATTGCGATCGACAATCGCGGTCACGGCAAGAGTGACAAACCGCACGATCCGGCAGAGTATGGACCGAAGATGGTGCAGGACGTCGTCAACCTGATGGATCACCTGATGATCGACAAGGCGCACATCGTGGGCTACTCGATGGGCGGGTTCATGACCGGCTACATGATCGCGAATCACCCGGACCGGATCATTTCGGCGACGATGGGTGGCGCGGGCTGGTCGCAGGCCGATGATCCGCGGCTGGCGTTTATCGACGATCTGGCCAAGAGTCTGGACGAAGGCAAGGGCATCGGCCCGTTGATCATCCAGTTGAATCCGGCGAATCGGCCGAAGCCGACGGAAGAGCAGATCGCGATGGTGAACAAGATGCTCACGTCGACGAACGATCAGAAAGCGCTGGCGGCCTGCATCCGAGGCATGCTGAAGCTGGAAGTTCCGGAAGAGAAACTGAAGGCCAACCAGGTGCCGGTGCTGGCGATCATTGGCGACCTTGATCCGCTGAAGGCTGGAGTGGACGAGATGCAGTCGCGGATGTCGAACCTCAAGGTGTGCGTCATTGACGGAGCGGATCACATGACGTGCTTCACGAACCGGAAGTTCGTTGAAGACTTAAAGGCCTTCTTGGCCGAGCATGCCGCGGAACCGGCTACGGTGAGCGCCGGGGCGAACTGAAAAGGCGGACGACGCTTCGGGGGAATTGCGATCCTGGCGATCAAGCGCGCCGGCGGAGTGGCCGAAAGCGCGCCAGCAGGAGTGCGGCCGCGCCTAGCGCCGCCAGCAGGACACTGGATGGTTCGGGGACGGTGGCCAGTGCGCCCAGCGGCATGGCCATAGGCGCTGCCGTTGGCAATCCGGCCAGGCGGCGAATTTCACCGAAGACGGCCAGGATGTCTTGCGGGTTCCCGCGCTCGTCACCATTGACGTCGTACCAGGGAAGTCCGTCGCCGCGCAGGCCTGCGAGGTCCATAAATTCCTGGCGGCGGATCAGTTCATTAATAACGGCCAGCGCATCGCGAGATTCCACGCGGCCGTTGTTATTGACGTCGAACGGATTGGTCAGGTTTTGCCAGGACGGGCGATTGACCATGCTCAGGATGTCGTTGCGATAGTGGGCCAGATCGGCCATCGCGGATTGCGAGCCGTAGGTCACGATGCCGGGGGGTTGGTCAATGAGAGGCTGGCTGGTGATCATAATGCCTGCCAAGAGCCAGCCGCCGTCGCTGCCGATGAACACGCCGCCACCGGAATCGCCCGGCGTGGCCTGAGCTTCGAACGTGGTGCCCTCGCGGTCGAACGTGGTCATGAAGACTTGTGTGGCGTCCGAGGTGCGATATGCGGAGTTGTTGGAAACGAAGTTTTGCCCCCAGCGCTTCGTCGAGCTGCCCACCAGATTGTGACCCAGGACATTGGCTGCGAGCGGGGACGTTTCGGTCCATTGAACGGTCTCTTCTCCGGCGGTCAAATTCCAGCCGCGCAACGCGGCAGCACGATCGGTGCCCGAGCCGATCATCATCACCTGGGTGCCTATGGTTGGCGCCGTGGTGGCAATGTTTATGGTGGGAAGACCAGGATCCTCGGTCAGGCGAAACATCCGCAGATCGGGTGCGGCGGGTTTGCCGACGTTTTTGACGCGGTAGTTGTATTCGGCGGAGGCGGTGAACGAGCGGCCGTCGGAAAGTGCGAGGGTACTTCCACTGACGTGTTCGGCTGTAATTACCCAGCCGCGGCCGAGGTACACGGCGCTTCCGCCTCCGACCTCGCCGACATTCAGCCAGCCGGGGTCATTCGCGGGCGCTTTCACGTTGGCGATGTCCGTGGCGGAGGAGATGACCACCGCGAAGGTTGGCGCTGAAATGACGCCTGAGATCAGAGCGGCGGCGCACAGCCGCGCAAGGTACAGAATCTGCCTGGACATAAGTGAGCAACTCGCGAGCACGGAATCGAAGTGGCGGATCAGAATTGCAGGACGTGCCGATTGCGTCGAACGGTTCTGTTTTAGGTGAGTTCCAGCCTAACGGCCAGCACGGCGGTTTTCCAGGATAATTCCGCCCTGCGGCCCTGACTTCTGACCCGTGCTATCGCAAGTCAACCACCAGCGGGCGATGATCCGAGCCGATGTCCGGACCGACCCAGGCCCGGACGCAGCTCCAGGGCGGACTGAACAGCACGTGATCGATGCGAGCGCCGTAGATCCAGCCGTGAGCTTCGGTGAACTTGGTGAATCCCAGGCCCCAGCCGGCAGTTGAGAAGGCGTTTGTGAGCCCGCTCCAATCGCGGCGAAAAACCACGCTGTCGACGGGCGTATTGAAATCGCCAACAACGATCTTGGGCCCGGGATGCTCGAGCACCCAGTGGCTGAGCGATTGCGATTCGTCGTCGCGCACGCGCAGAATCTCCTCCAATGCCGGCAGCCCCGCGAGGTCGATACCGCGACGCGAATCCAGTACGGCCTCGAGTCCGGGGCGGGGCGTGATCAGGTGCAAGTTGAACAGTTGCAACTCGCCACTCGGCAGTTCCACGCGAAACAGCGCGACCGCGGGTTTGTTGGGGATGGAAGGACGCGTGGCAAAGTCGGCTCGGGTGACCGGATGCGGACTGGCCACGAGCAGCTCGTCGAATCGCACGACATTCCAGCCTTCGGGCCACACCTGGGGCGGAGGGTCCCGCTTGCATTCCTGCAGCGCAACAATGTCGGGATCGAGCGAGCGGATAAGCGCGGCCAGCGAGCTTACGCTGTAGTGCTGCTGATCGACATTGCAGGTGACGATTCGCAATTTGTACGGGGCGTTGGGCTGCGGGAGATTCAGACGAAAGCCGCACAGCGGGACGACGGCGATCGCCAGCGAGATGACGAGCACCCACCATAGGCGCCGTTGCCAGATGGCGGCCAGCGGTACCAGCAGTGCAAGCGGCAGTACGCACAGCCAGCGCGGCCCGAACAGGAAGATCGTCGCCCAGGGTCCGCGGTCTCCGCGGTAGCGCATCCAGAGCCAGAGCGCGATGATCAGAATCAGGTACGCCCAGATGGCCAACGCCACGAGGCGTTTCCACCGGCTGCGCGGCTGCGGGACGTTCGCCGTGGGAGTGGTGCGTGCTGGTGTGCCGTCCGTGGTCATGTCAGCTTGCGGCGAGGAATCGATGAGGAGTGCGATCGGTACGAGGTGGATCGCTTTGGTACGAGATTATTGTACCCGGCGGAAAAGGCCGCGCTGGTGTTAATCGAAAGCTACTCATCACGATTCTGTTGTTCAAGCGCTTTCAGCCGACGGAGCATGTGCTTAATGTCCAGGCCGCCGCGGATCGCGACGTAGATCGTCACCGTCGAGAACCAGACGAGGCAGGCCGTCGTCACGTACCACCAGAAGGTTGAGCCGTCGATCATGATGAGATCCTCACACTCGAGCCGGGCTTCAGGTAACTGCCCAAGACCATGGCCAGGCCGGCGCCGACAAAGGCTGCAATGCCCGCCCGTTCAGCGCCGATGTTCAGGGCCGCTTCGCGGGTGGCGGGAATGGCTTCGAACACGAGGTAAGCGAAGGGAATCAGCGCTCCCAAAGTGATTGCGCCAGCCGCTCCACAACTGTTCGCCCGCGGCCAGTAGCAGGCGGCCACGAGCAGCGTTGACATGCTGGCCAGGTAGATCGTGCCGGTAACGGTCAGATAGGTCCAGATCTCCTGCTGCAAGGGATACCACAGCCCATAGACCAGCAGGAACAAACCAATCAGCGCGATGATCGTGCGATTCCAGGCGAGCCCGCGCTTTTCGCTCCACTTGGTTTTGCGGAACGGGGCCATCAGGTCGTTATAGATGACACTGCCCCAAGTGAGCATGTAGGAGGAATCCGTCGACATGTCGGCCGCGAGCATCGCCGCCACGAGCAGGCCCGTCACGCCCAGGGGCCAGGCCGTTTGCGCCAGAAAAGTCGGCATCGCGTGCGAGGCCGGTTCCACGCCGGGGCCCAGCGTGGATAGCGCCGCGATGCCCCACAAACCCGGGATTACAAACTGGCAGACGAAGAAGAAACTCGTGCGGGTGTAAACTTTCTGTCCGGTCTTGGCGTCTTTGGCCGAAAGCAATCGGGCGATGGTGGTTTGCCAGGTGAGCATCGCGGCGGCGTTCACCAGCATTTGAAAGATGATGTACGTCCAGCCGATGTTGGGATTCACGAACGGATTGAAGCCGCCCGCGCCGTAGTTGGATTCGACTGTTGAAGCGAGCGTCTCCCAGGGGATGTTCATGAGCGTGAGCACGGAGACCAGCAGCATGCCCACGCTCATCACGAGGAACTGCAGGTAGTCGGTCACCAGGACCGAGAGCATTCCGCCCACGATGGTATAGATGCCGACGGCCACGAGCATCACGGTCATCGTGATTTCGAGGTACTGCTTGTCGATGTCGCAGACGATGACCAGGAACTCGCCGCCGGTGCGAAGGAAGACGCCCATGTTCAAGAGTCCGCCGAGCACGATCACGACGCCGCTCCACCAGCGAATCTTGCTGCCGAAGCGTTTTTCGAAGAGTTCGGGAATGGTCATGACGCCCGACTCGCGCAGCGGCCGGACGCAAAAGCCGGTCAGGCCGATGAAAAGCATTGCCAGGAAGCCGCACACGCCCGCCACGGCTCCGGCGAAGCCGTGTTTGTAGCCCAGCTCGGCACTCGACATGCAGGTGACAATGCCGAACTCGGTGGCGGCGAGCGAAGCCACGCCGAGATAGACGTCCATCTCGCGGCCGGCGACCAGAAAGTCCTCGACCTTGCCGACATACTTGCGAACACTCAGGCCGGCAAACATCGCCAGCGCGAAATAGACCGCGATGATGCTGCCATCAATCCAGGTGAAATTCGACATGCGGGACAATGGGGGTGGGTGTGCGCGCCGTGTGAAAATCACGCAAGGACTTCTCAGAACGGAAACTTGTCGTCGAGCTTCGCGTTGGAGAGTTCGACCAGGAACGGTGAGAGGCGCTCGACGACGGCATCCAGAAGCTTCTTTCCCTTCTCGGCCGTGGCCGCGTGCGGATAGCCCGAGCCGGAGTTGGTCGTGAGCAGGTGCCAGGGTCGGGTGATCGAAACCCAGCCTTCGTTGACGGCGCGAAAGCGCGTCTTGGCCACGGCGCCGTCGTCGGCAATCAGCGTGCCGTCGTCGTTGCGGGCGACGAGTTCGGGGAAGTACGCGAGGCCAAAGGACGTTTCCATTTCACCGGCGTGGTCGTCGGGATGGTCGAAGATGTCGGCGGCGAGATCCTTCACCGCGCTGTACCAACTGACGAGGAACACGTTCACCGAAGTCTTGCCGTAGAGTTCGCGAACGAGGGCCTTGAACTCATTGCCGCCGTGGCTGTTGAGCAGTACGAATTTCTTCACGCCGTGATGCTCGAGCGACTTCACCAGGTCGGTAATGACGGCGAAGAGTGTCGAGGGGTTCAGGTTCATGGCCATCGGAAAGGCCATCTGGTTGGTCTCGGTGCCGTAGGGGATCGTCGGCAGCAGAGCAACCTTGGCTCCCTGGTTATGAGCCGCTTCGCAGATCTTCTCGCCAACCACGGTGCCTTCGAACAGGTCGGTTCCGTAAGGCAGGTGCAGATTGTGCGGCTCGGTGGCGCCGCAAGGGAGCACGGCCACTTCGTAGCGATTGTGTTTCAGATACTGGTAGTTGACGTCGGCAAGGGCCCAAGGACGCACGGTGAGGATACTCCAGATGGCGAGACAGTGCAGGAGGAATCGTAGCCGCTGATGATACCCGGTTGGGTCGGGGTTCGAAACCGCTGGGCAAGCCAGGCAGTGGCACCCGGAACAGCGGCACGCTCGGGCCACGGTCGCTACCGAGCTGCGGTGGCCGGATCGCCGGCGCCTTCGGCCATGAAGTCTCGATACTGAGCGTCGAGTTGATCAAAGCTTTCGCCCATCAGATCGGCCAGCGACTGCGGTTTGGCACGTCCCGCGTAGACCGTGGCCAGGTAGCGGTTGAGTGCGTCGCGCTTGGTGCCGCCTTCGGCGTGCATGAAGAAATCGGCGAGGCCTGCCGACTGGCTGTAGATCATCGCGATGCGGGAATCGCGCTGCAGATCCTGACGGCTGGTTGCGGTGAGCTCGGCGAGCGGGACGTAGAACTGATCGGTCAGCAAGCGGTGCCGGGCCGCCGGCACGCGGCCGGCATTCGCTCCGCCGAGTGTGTAGTAGCCGTCGTGCGCGGCCAGCGATTCCATGTAACAGGCAATTGCCTCGATGATCCAGAAGTTGTCTTTTGCGCCGACCTGGGGTGCAACGTTGCGCGTCTCTTGAAAGAGTTGATGCGCGCCTTCGTGAAAGAGGGTGCCGGGATCCTGCTCTTCGCCGGCGAAGAAGTAAGCTTTGCGAGTGGTGTCGAAATAGATGCCCAGCGTGATGTCGATTTGCGGCTGGGCAGAACGAAGCGCCGTGACGTATTCGTCGCGCGTGCGGAAGTAATAGACGTCGTGTTGCCGAGGGAGCGGGCGCGGCGCCTTGCCGTCAAGCTGCTTGGCGAGTTCTTGCTCGGTGGCCAGATACGTTGCGAACACCTGTCTCCAGAGCGAGTGCAGAAGTTCCAGCCGGCGGGCTAGCGAGACCCCTTCTTCCAGGCTGTGGTTGGTGGTGACCACGTAGTGATCAGTTTCAATGCGCCAGCCGCGCTGCATGTCACTGCGCAGATTGGCTTCTTCGTCGGTAGTCATCCAGCGGCCGAGGGCATTCCGCTCGCCGCGCTCGTAGCGCTCGACATGGGCCTTCGGCAGCCAGCCGAACCGCTCGTGCCAGACTTTGCCGGCGCGGAGTTGTCGCATCTCGAACGAGGTGCGCCAGGCGTCCTGGTATTTCACATAGCCGAGCATCTTGCGGGCGCGCTCGTGGTCGGGATTCTCGCGGAGCGCTTCGACCACCAGTTCCATCACCAGCGAGGGGCGATGTTCCGCGATCGCTTGTTTGGCCAGTGCCATGAGCGCATCGGCCTGGGCGTTGCGCAGGTCTTGCCACTTCACTTGATTCGCCGGACCGAGGGCATCGGCGGCGGGAAACATCTCGCTGGGCGGGAGAAACAGCGTGAGCTGCTCGGGATCGCGCTCTGGAACCCACGCCCGGATCGCGGCGGCGGCTTCCGGCAGATTTTCAACGTCGCAGCGCTTGGCGACTTCTTCCAGCTTTCCGCGATAGCTCGTGTAAAGCGCCGCGCGAGCCTGATCGACATCGGCGCGCAGCGAGGCGCACGCGGAGAGAGCCAGCAGGAATACGGGGAGAGAAAGGCGGAATCGCGGCATAGTTTCAGTCTATCATGCCGGGCCAAGAAACCGCTGCAGGGGGAAATCGGCCCCGAAATCGCCCGTAAATGCGGAGTTTCGTTCGAATGTGGCACCTTAACCAGGCGCGTCCGTTACTACACCTCATCCGCAAACGATAGCCGCTCGCGGATCGGGGGGTGGCTGTGGAACAGGAAGACTTCGACGGGATGCGGATCGGGATCGTCCTTATTCAGCCGGGCCAGTTTGCGAAAGGCGGATTGATAAGCGGTCCGCAGACCGGTGCGCTTGAGCGCGTAGCGATCGCACTGCCGCTCGTAGCGGCGGCTGATTGCGTTCTGTACCGGCTCCAGCACCAGGCTCATCAGCGTCAGCACGAGCATCAAGAGCGGCAGCGTGCTGGGCGGCAGCTCGTATGCCGTGAGCGGGCCGTAGTGAGCTTGGGCCCAGGCCAGCACCACCCAGTTGCACAGACCGAAGCCGACGAGGCTGTAGATCAGCCCCGCGAAGATCATCTTGCGAATATGCTTGTACACATGATGGCCGATCTCGTGGGCAAAGATCACTTCGATCTCGTCGGGCGAGAAGCTGTCGAGCAGTGTATCGCCCATCAGCACGCGGCGCGTGCGGCCCAGGCCGGCCAGCATTGCGTTCGCCTTGACGGTTTCCTCGCTGAGGCCCATCCGGTAGACGCCTTCGATCGAGAGGCCCGTGCCGGCGGAAAGCTTCTGCATCCGCTCGTTCAGCTCGGGATGATCGAGCCGCTCGACCTTGTAGAACAGCGGAATGATCACCACCGGTGCGAGCTGGCCGATAAGCACCGAAACGGCGAAGAACGCACCCGCCGCGGCAATCCACCACCAAGGACCCGTTAGCCAGATGATCCAGTACAGCCCCACGACCAGCACCAGACCGAACGCGAGCGACAGACCGTTGCGCTTGAAATAGCGCAGCAGCCAGCGAGCGAATGTCTGCCGGCTGAGGCCGTAGCGGTGTTCGAGTGTGAAGCCGCCGTAGAGCGAGAGCGGAAACGAGATCGCCATGTGGGCGAGCGTGGCGAAGGCGAAGATGCCCACCAGCCGCAGCGTGTAAGACGGCGTGAGCTCGCTCAGCCAACGATCGAGCGGCACGGCAATGAGCAATGCCATCACGAACAGGAACGCGACGTCGAGCGACTTGTCGATGAGCCCCACGACGAGCGACTTCTGGCCGTACTCCTTGGCCTCGGCCAGTTGCTCGGGGGTCATCTCCTCGGACGAATTCTGCACTGCAGTGTCAGCAGCGACAGGTTCTTCGATGGGCGGCGCGAGCGGCTCGCTCGATTCAGGCTGGTTCATGGGCGATGCTCCTCGCGGCTACTCGACCGCGGGCAACTGCATCAGCCGCTGCAACTGCTCGGCCGGATACAGGCAGAAGGCGTACTCGCGCGAGGTGAGGATTGATCGCGCGCGGAGCAGCGAGGCGAGCCGTTCGCGTTCGGCAACGATCATCTCACGCTGGCTGGTCACATGCGCTTGCAGTGCGGCGTTCGTTTGGCGAATGTGATCGCCGCGAAGCTTGGCGTTCTCGCGCGTGGCGGGTGTTTCGATCCAGTGCCGCTTAGTGGCCACGAGTGAGCCAACGTCGCCATTGGCGGATGCGCCATTCACCGATGTATCGACGAATCGCTCGGGATGATAGATCGTCTCGCGCAGCCGCTGACCGACTCGGCGGGCATCGTCCTGCGAGACGACCGCTTGTTCGATCGGCAGGCGGAGCGTCGCCGTGAGCGTCATGTAACACGGCGGTTTGATACCGAAGAATCGCTCGATGAGCGCATCGGTCACGTGATCGTACTTCGCGCCGCCGATACCGTGCAGGAACAAATCGCCCAAACACAACCGGGCGAAGAGCGTCGTAATCAAGGCGCGGGTGCGAATTCGAAGTCCGCTGGCGGCCAGTTCGGCCAACTGGGCTGCGGCGCGGTCGACATCCCCTTCCGGCTCAAGCGCCAGGGCGTGCTCGATTTGCCTGCGATCGGAGAGGATGATCTCATCGCCACGCTGACGCACGAACAGCCGCCGACGGCGGGGATTGTCGCGATCCCAGATCCAGAATGGTGCTTCCAGCCAGCCGTCTTCAATGACCAGGTCAGGCACGGGGTGCGCTGTGCTGCGGACGTGATTTTCGTGGCGGTACTCGGCGACCGAGTGATTGTAGAGTTCCCACAGACGCGGCAAACGTGCGAGTAGGTGGGCCGTGAACCAATTGAACGACGGCAACCCACACACGCGGCTTTGCGGAATCTCGAGAGTCGTCGCGCCCCAGAGGCCTTCTTGCTGATGGCGCGCTTGGGCCAGGCACTGACCCAGGTTTGCGACGCTCTGCGAGCGCTCGACGACCAGCGGCCAGAACTCGCGAACCAGCGGATCGCCCACCAAGGGGGCGATCGTCTCGGCAGCGCGCTGGCCAAAGCTGGCTAACAGCTCGCGATCGATAATCTCGCGTTCTTCGTAGGGGATCTCGTTGGATTGTGCGTCGAACGGCACGCTCTCGGCATAGGGACTCGACGAGGTTCCCGTCGGCACGCGCACCGCGGCTGTTTTGATGGTATCGCTGTCGATAGTCAGGTTGACTGCCACGCCGCCATGGCGCTGGGCCAGATTGCTGAGCACGAAGTTCTTGAACCACACGCCGGGATGAAACAGCTGCGGCTGATGACCCGCGACAAGAATTGGCGTTTCCGGAGTCATCGACGGCAGCGGGACGTCGCGATAGGTGCGCGTGTAATCCCACGCGGCTTCCAACAGCTCGCGGCGGGCGTCGGTAATCAGATGCGAGAGTGGACGGCCGCCGATGTCGTAGTCGTACGTCGATGCGCCCGCCGCGTTGCGTTCGATCACCTCGCCGATCATTTCGAGCGGCGGTTCAACGAGCGTGCCGCCATTCTCGGCAGGCGCCCGCAGTTTCTTTCGCTCGCAAGCTTCGCCCATCAACTTCATCCGCGGGTCCCTCGACACAACTGATCGCGCACGTGGGGCGGACGCATGTCCGGACGACCCGCGGCACGGTCCAACACCTCATGATAATACTTCAGCCGGCGTGCTGCATCGTCGAGGGCCCCGCCAAACGACCGCTCTTCGTCCAAATAGATCAGTGGAACCGGCAATTCCAGAATGGACAGCCCAGCCCGCGCAGCTTGCACCCAGACTTCGAGCGGCATGGCGTAGCCGGTTTCGGCGATGTCGAGCGCGGCGAGCGCCTGGCAGCGGTAGGCCTTAAAACCGCAGAAAGCGTCGGTGAGGTTCAGTCCCAGCCGCTGGTTCAGCTCGGCCGTGATCTGCATATTGATCCGGCGGCGGTCGGCAGGCGGAACGCTTTGATCGTCGAAGATTTGCAGGTACCGGCTGCCTGAGACGATCTGGGCCTGGTCGGCCGCGGCGACGAACTCGGGGATTCGCTGCGGCTCGTGCTGTCCGTCGCAGTCGATGGTCACCAGCACGTCGTACTGATGGTTGAGCGAATACTCGAACGCGGTGCGGAGCGCGGCGCCGTAGCCCTGATTCTTTTCGTGGCGGATGTGGATGATGTCGCCGCGCGCGGCCAGCAGTTCGGTCGTGCCGTCGGTCGAACCATCATCCACCACCAGTACGTCGGGACTGAACTGGAGCACGCGGTCCAGCACTTCGCCGGCGTGGTTGACTTCGTTGTAGACGGGGAGCGCCGTGAGAAAGCGGGTAGGCATGAGAGGCCTCGCAGATCGAGCGTCGAGATCGGAACGCATCATTCTAGACGAAAGCCTCCGAAAGGCGACGGTTGCCGGCCAGGTGGCGCACCGGCGGGCGCGAGGCGAAGTGGCCCAAACATATTGAATCGCCGCGATTTACAGCCATTGGATCGGGTCTCGCTCGGTGCGGCTGGCCCAGACTTTGAGCTCCCTAAACTGGCGGGCGAGCACCTCGGCGAGCTCTTCGAGGGCGAATCGCTCGCTGGCGAAATGACCCGCTAGCACGAGGCCGACGCCGAGCGCCTCGGCCTCGAGTGCGGTGTGAAAGCGGACTTCACCGGTGACGAGGCATTCGCAACCAGCGGCTTCGGCCGGACCGAGGAACTCGCCGGCGCTGCCGCAAGCGACAGCGACCTGAGTGATCTGCTGATCGAGCGGTCCCACGGCCTGCGCGTGTTCGATGCCGAGCAGCTTTTTCACCGCGGCAGTCAGTTCAGCGAGCGACTGCGGCTTGGCGAGACGACCAAAGCGGCCGGCCCCCTGCCCTGGCTCGGCACCGCACACCAGCGGTGCAATGTTGTTGAGACCCAGTCCCTTGGCCAGACGTTGGTTGATGCCTTCGGCCGCGGAATCGAACGCGGTGTGCGGGCTGTAAACGGCTACCTTCGCGGCGATCAGGTCGAGCAGCATTCGGCCTTCGGGCGTCTCGCCGGTCAGACGCTTGAGCGGCCGGAACGGCAGCGGGTGATGAGTGACGATTAGTTGGGCACCCTCGGCGATCGCTTCGGCGGCGCTGTCGGGCGTGATCGTCAGGCAGGTCATCACGCGCGTGACCGGCTGCTCAAATCGTCCGATCAGCAGGCCGACGTTGTCCCAGCTCTCAGCGAGCGCCGTGGGAGCAAAGCTCTCGAGGAACGCGGCGATGTCAGCGACGTGGGGCATGGGAATCGCAGCTTAGACGGGGGCCGAAAGTGTCATAGAAGCGGTTAGTTTACGTGCTGCGCCGTCGCTTCGCCACGATTTGTCAGAAGGTTGCCAGTTGCGGCACATGGCGACTCTGACGCTGCCGGATACAATGAATCGCTTGTTCGACTACGCCCCGAATTCGCTCTGAAAGGCTGCTGCCTGTGCCCGCTCTGAAGATCGCCGTGCAATTGTCCAGCTTGAGGATGCCGATGCGCAAGGCGCTGGTGGCGGCCGCGCGGATGGGCGTGCAAGGCGTCGAGATCGACGCCCGCGGTGAGCTGCGTCCGCAGGAACTTTCGCAGACTGGCATGCGTGAACTGAAACGGATGCTCGAGGATCACAATCTGCGCGTGTCGGCGGTAAGCTTTCGGACCCGCCGCGGTTATGACGTGGCCGAAGAGATCGATCGCCGCGTGGCCGCGACCAAGACGGCCATGAAGTTTGCGGCCGATCTGCATGCGGCTGTCGTTGTGAATCAGGTCGGAAACGTCCCGGCGGAATCGACGGGTCGCAACTGGAACCAGCTCGTCGACTCGCTGACCGAGATCAGCAAGTACGGGATGCATGTCGGCGCTCTGCTCGCGGCGCAAACCGGCACCGAAAGCGGCGCTGACCTGGCGCGGCTGCTCGATGCGCTTCCCGAGGGCGGCATCGGCGCCGATCTTGATCCGGGCAACCTGATCTTGAATGGCTTCTCGCCGCTGGAGGCAGTCGAGGCGCTCGGGGCGAGAATCTTGCACGTTCATGCGCGCGACGGTGTGCGCGATCTGGCGCGCGGGCGTGGATTGGAAGTTCCGCTCGGCCGCGGTTCGGCTGATTTTCCAGCACTGCTGGGAACGCTCGAGGATCATCAGTACCGCGGTTTCTTTACAATCGCCCGGGAAGACTCTGAGCACCCCGCGGCGGAAATTGCCGCGGCGGTTGAGTACCTGACGAATCTCTAAAAGCAGCTTAGTCTTCGTTCGCTTCGTCGATTGCCTGGCGAATCAGCGTCAGCAGCACATTGGGATCGTACGGCTTGCGAACGTAGTATTGGCAACCGGCCGCGCGTGAGCGCTTCAGGATGTCGACCTGCTCGCGGCCGCTGACGATGATCACCGGAATCTCGCCGGTTTGTTCGTCGTCCACAAGGCGCTGGCAGAGTTCCAGGCCGTCGATGTCCGGAAGACACAGGTCGAGCGTGATGCAATGCGGCCGGGCCAGCCGCGCGAGGTCGAGCGCCTGCTGGCCGCTGCGGGCGACGATCGTGCCGAAGCCCAGCTTGTCGAGACGCAAGCGGAGCGGTTCGGCGATCGACTCTTCGTCGTCAACGATCAGCACCTGGGGCCGCACGGGTGTGGGCGTGGCAAGTTCCTGTTCGGCAGGTTCGAGAAGCATGATAAATCGTCCCGGGAAGGTGGGAGTCGTCCGCGGCGGGGCAGCAATGCGGACAAGCGGAAGGCGGGGTCGGTACACATGCGCGCGAGCCTGCGCGCGAAGAAACTCTACGCTACAAGACTTCGCGAGGCGCGAGCGGCCGGAGCGGCGCTCGAAGATTTTGCTCGAACAGGCGGCCGGTTCTGCCGGTCTTAGCGATTCTTCCAGTCGAAGCCCGAGATCGTGGCCAGCGCGAGTTGCAGGGCGTGGGTACCGTCGCGACCGTGTCCCTGGGCCGCCAGTGCGACATACAACTGATGCACCAGGGCCAGGCCCGGCATGGCGATCTTCATCCGCCGGGCTTCGCTGAGAATGATACCCATATCTTTGATGAAATGTTCGACCATGAAGCCCGGCTCGAAGTTGCCTTTGATGATCCGCGGGCCCAGGTTCGCCAGCGACCAGCTTCCGGCGGCGCCGGAGCTGACCGATTCGAGCACGACGTTCAGATCGAGGCCGGCGCGGTAGCCATACAGCAGTGCTTCGCAGACGCCAATCATGCTGGCCGCGACCAGGGTCTGGTTGACCATCTTGGTGTGCTGGCCTGCGCCGGCAGCGCCTTGATGGACGATGGTCTTGCCCATCGCCTGCCAGCAAGGCTGCAACGCATCGACGATGTCTTTCTCACCGCCAATCATGATCGAGAGCCTGGCTTCGCGCGCGCCGATGTCACCGCCGGATACAGGGGCATCGACGCTGTGCACGCCGCGTTTTTTGGCGGCTGCGGCGATCTCGACCGCCAGCGACGGTTCGCTGGTCGTCATGTCGACGATCACGCTGCCTTGTTTGCTGCCGGCCAGCGCGCCTTCGTCTCCCAGGATCACGCTCCGCACGTCGTTCGGAAAGCCGACGATCGTAAAGATGACGTCCGACGCTTCGGCCACGGCTTTAGGCGTATCGGCCCAGGCGGCGCCTTTGTCGATGAGCGGCTGGGCTTTGCTCTTGGTGCGATTGAAAACCGTGGCCGCAAAGCCGGCGGTCATCAGGTGGCCGCACATGCTGGAGCCCATGACGCCGGTGCCGATCCAACCGATGCGAGTCTTGCCGGGAGCGATCTCGAGAGCTGCCATCGTCGATGAATGCCTTGGAGGGAGTGAGATTGTGGGCTGGGAATGAAAGCGCCGCGCGTGTCTTGGCGGCGAGCGGCAATTCTACCGGCGAGTTGCAATACTACCAACGAGCTGCAATCCTACCAGCGATCCGTGGGCCGCTCCAGGATTTCGCGCAGGACGACAGCCCGCCGCAGGTTCTCCTGATTGAGGAAGAGCCCTGCCACGGCGAGCGCTTCAGCTTTCTGTTGAGCTGATTGGGTGGCTTTGGTTTCGCCGCTGGCTGGTTGGCCTTCGGCAGTTGATTCGCCGAGCGATCCCAGCCGATGCTCGAACACCTGGTGGACGTGCTCGGACATCTCGGTTTCCGAGCGCGTGACGTCCGCAGCCAACGACTGTTCGCGAGCTTCGAACTTGCCCGATCCAAGATGCTCTTCCACGGACTGGGTAACGGACTCGCGCTCGCGGCGTGTTTTTTTGTCGGCCGTATCCTGCTTGGGTTTCGCTGGGCGGCTGGGCTGCTGAACTGGCTGCTCCCGTTGCTGCTTGTTCTGCTGTTGGGCCGGTGGACCGGCGCCGCGGTTCTTGTCGGCACGTCGCTGGTTGGCGCGGCGCAGGAACTCCTCGATTTCGGCGTTGAGTTTCCCCTGCACCGTTTCTTCGGCGGGCGGGGCGGGCTGTTGGCCCTGGCCCGGCGGAGGTAAGGGCCGTTCGCCGCGCACCTGCTGCGGCTTGTTCTGTTTCTGCGCCGCACCGGTGAACGCGTTCCACAAGAAACTCAGCACGCTGATCAGAACAATGGCTGCCGGGACTGCTAAATCCCACCAGTCGTTTCCGATTTGTGCCAACATCGTGCGCGCTCCGGGCTCAGGTGTTTAACTGCGCCGCTACTTGCCGGAAGGCGCGCCGGCGATGCTCTTGCGCATTTCGGTGTCGGCCTGCACGTTCCGCAGCTTGTAGTAGTCCATGATTCCCAGGTGGCCGTCGCGGAAGGAGTCGGCAATGGCCATGGGGACTTCGGCCTCGGCCTCGACCACCTGCGCCCGGCTTTCTTCCATCTTGGCGATCATTTCCTGTTCTTGCGCGACGGCCATGGCCCGACGACCTTCGGCCCGGGCGCGGGCGACGCGCGTATCGGCCTCGGCCTGGTCGGCTTGCAGGCGGGCGCCAATGTTCTCGCCGACGTCGATATCGGCGATATCGATGGAGACGATTTCGAACGCGGTCTGGGAATCGAGGCGGCGGGCGAGCACCGCTTTAGAGATCCGGTCCGGATTCTCCAGCACTTCGAGGTGCGTGTTCGACGAGCCGATGGCGCTCACGATGCCTTCGCCAACGCGGGCGATGATTGTTTCTTCGGTGGCTCCGCCAATGAGCTGATTGAGGTTCGCACGCACGGTGACGCGCGCCTTCACCTTGAGCTGAATGCCGTTCTTGGCCACCGCGTCCAGTGAATCGCGGGCGGCGTTCCGCGCGGGGCAGTCGATAACCTTGGGATAGACGCTCGTCTGCACAGCTTCGAGCACATTGCGTCCGGCCAGGTCGATGGCCGTGGCAAGCTTGAAGTCGAGATCAATGGTCTTGGCTTTCTTCGCCGCGATGATTGCACGAATCACGAGCGGTACGTTGCCGCCGGCCAGGTAGTGGGCTTCAAGCGCTTTGCTGGTGATGCCCGTGCTATCGGTGAGTCCCGCCTGCACGGCCATGATCTTGCTGCGGACGATGACCGTGGGATTTACTTTTCGGAAGGTCATACCCAGCAGGTCGAAGATGCCAATCTTTGCGCCGGTCATGACCGACTGAATCCAGAGCCGCGAGTAGCGGGCGAAAACGGCGATGACGACCAGCATCACCAGCAGCCCGGCGCCGATGACGACGATCGTGATGACGGTGCTGGTGTTGGGTTGCTGCGCGAAGAGTAGCATGGAAGCCCACCTTCAATATTTGTCCGAAGCGCTGGGGAGAGACCTGGTTCGCTCCCCTGGATTCTCCCGGCAGAAGCGCGCAACTGTCAAGTCGCGAAGCGCTGGTGTGCCGCGAATGTCACCTTAAGACAGCGGCTCATCGAAGCCTTCAATGCCGAGCGACTCGAGCGGCTGGCTGAGCAGATCGCCAGCCGCCGCGCGACGCGCCGCCTGATCCGCCGGGCGAACCAGGACGCGCGTGCCACGAACTTCGATCACCTCGATCGGTTGACCTGGCTCAATCGGAATCCCTTCGCTGAGGGCGTCGACGGTCTGACCCCCAATGTCAATTGCGCCGCTGGGCATCATCATCGTGCGGGCCACGCCAAACTGCCCCACAAGCTGCCGTAACCGCTGCCGCTGCGGCGAATCGGGCAGCACTTCCTCGGGCCTGGGCACCCCAAGCAGCAGTCGGCGGCCCATCGGGGTGTCGGGCCAATAGCGAAACGCCAGGCTGAGTGCGCCCGGCACAGCCACTGCGGTGACAATCAGAAAGATCAGCCCGACTTCGATGCCGCCGTAGTAGAAAGCCATGCCGATACCCGAGAGCAACGACGCGACCGACAGGAAGCCGAGCAGTCCGCCGGAGGGAAGGAACACCTCGGCACAGATCAGGGCCAGGCCGCAGAGCAGCAGAAGTACCGACCAAACAAGTGGGCTCATCGCACGCCGCAGGTAGGTTGAAACAGCGATCCACGATCGAAACCGATCGAGACATGCTTATTCTACCATACGCGGCCAGGGCGATGTGGGTACGCGGTTCACGAAACCTCAGTCCAAACCGAATTCAAACATGGCGCTCGGCTGAACGCACAACCACCCGATTGCCATGCACTTCCGTCACGACGATTGAATCGCCGCGGGCGATCACTTCACCATCGGCGATGACGTCGACCAGGCGGCCGTCGAAGCGCGCCTTTCCCGAGGGGGTGAGCTGGGTGATGGCGGTGCCGGTCTCACCGACGAGATAATCGAGCGAGACGAGCGATTCGCGATGCGAGATGTCTGCCAGTTCCGCGCCGCTCGGCGGATCGAGCATCATGTTCGAGAGCAGCGGCGTGTGCGGCAGGTAGCGCTGCATCAGCATGGCGGCGACCCCAATGCCGATCCCGGTGGCCAGGAGCCCGAGTAGCGAGTCGCGAAGTTGGGTTAGTTGATACTCGTTGTGCGGAACGACGAAGGTCTGGCTGGCCAAAACCAGCGAGACGATGATCATCAGGCCACCGCCGAGCCCAAAGACCGCGGTGCCAGGCAGGACGAAGAGCTCGACCAGCACGCAGCACACGCCGGCCACGAAGAGCAGGACTTCCAGCCAGTCGGCGGTGCCCCCCAGGTGCCTGCTCCAGAAATAGAGCAGAAACGAAACCGCGGCGATGAAAGCTCCGATGCCGATGCCGGGTGACTGGATCTCGGCATACAGCGCTGCTCCGCCGATGAACAGCAGCAGCCAGGCGACGGCCGGTGAAGCGAGCGCTTGCACCAGGTAGTCGGCCCAACCCTGTTCGGCGAGGTGAACATTGCCTTCGAGACCATATTGTTGTTTGAGTTCGTCGAAGGTTTCGACGGCATGACGGGCCACGCCGAGTTCAACCGCCCGATCGCCCGAAAGCTGCAGGGCCTGCTTGGGCTGGGTGAGCTCGGGGCCCTGGATCCAATCGTCCGGCACGGGCTGTTCGCCGCGTTCCTGTGGCGAGAAATAGGCGACAGCACCATTTTGCCGATTCGTGTACTCGAAGACTCGCACGTTCGGGTCGAATAGCGCGGCCGGAAGCGACCAACTCTTTCCTTTGAGCGGAGCCAGGCTCTCGCGCATCGTCTGCTGCGCGAGTTCGAGCTCGTCCGAAGGGGGCTCGCTTTCGCCGCTGCCACCGAGCACGGCTTTATGCCCCATCACGAGTTGATCGGCGGCCGTGGCGATGACCGCGGCCCCTGCCGTCGCGCGCTCGGGCACATAGGCAAGCACGCGCACTTGTGCGGGATCGAGCTTCGCCAGATAGTGCGCCAGGTCAAAACTATCTCTCAGCGAACCGCCGGAGCTTTCGATCCGCAAAATAATCAGATTGATTTTGTACTCGCGGATCTGTTTTTCGATGGTGCGCTGGGCCGTGGCGACGGCCGAGGGCGTGATCGCTCCGGTGACGGCAACTTCGACGGGACGCCACTTGCCCCAGAGCGAAGGATCGTCTTCGAGCTCGCGCTCGGGAACGGAAAGCGCGCGGGCGAGTGCCGCGCGATCGGCTGCGAGGTACTTGGCGAAGCCTTCTGCTCGCGCGTCGCTACCGGTGAGCAATAGCGATTCGCCAGGGCGGCTGAGGATTTTTTGCGACTGAATCGAGTGCTTCTGCTTGAGGGCTTCGAGGTCTTCGGCCAACACGTACTCGGGACTGACTTCGGTCTCGACTTTGATCAGTTCGAGATTCTTGTCGAGCATCGCAAGCGCCACCTCGGCCGGAATCGTGCGGCGGCGATTGGCGATTTCACGATAGCCGCTGCGCACCGTGGGGTCGGTCACCTGTTCGGCCGGCTCATCGAGTCCTGCTTCGCCGATCACCGCGTCGGGGCCCAGGATGATGCTTTCGCACGCCATGGCCGGCAGCACGGCGTGGCCTTTGAGCGCCTTGGGTATGAAAGCCACGGTTTCGATGCCCGCCGTGTCACGGTTGGTGAGGAAACGGGCCAGCTTCAGGGCGCGCTCGAAGTCGCTCCCCTGCCCCGTTTGACCGTTCGATGATGAGAATTCCAGTACGAGGACGGGACGATCGTCCCCCTCGGGCAGATCGGAGATGGCCTTGCGCGCGGCGGCGATCACCTGGGTATCCGCATTGCCCACCAGTGGCAGCGGCACACGGACCAGGCGGGCGGATTTGCCTGGCTTTGGTTCAGGCTTCGCCGCGGGGCTGTCGCCAGCGAGGGCGTCCTCGCCGGCCGGGTTGGCGAGCGGAACTTCCGCGGGAGGGACTTCCGGAGGGACGAGTTTCGCGGGGGCCGGTTGGTTGTCATGCTCGACAGCGATTTTTGCTTCGACAGCACTGTCTGCCGGGAGTGGCTCGCCCGGCGGAGGATCGGCAGCTGAAAGCAGGCCAACTCCGGAAAGACAGGCCCACAGCGCCAAAGAGCGCCGCACGAAGCGTCGCCAATCGTCACGGCGAGTCGCGCTGGCGCTGGTCATAGTTGTTTCGCTGGCGGACGTACCCGGCCAGCGCACGTGCGGGAAGAAAGTCCGTTGGATTCCCAGGGGGCCATTGCGATTATAGCGCGGCGCGGGGGTGAGTCAAACTTGACCGGGTACCGCTGGCACTCGTCGCGGCAAGCGACAAGTTCGGCACGCGGGCCGATGAAGAAACCCAGGGAAGGCCTTCCCTGGGCTTGAGTTAGCGTGAGAGCGATATCAGTTTATTGACGAACCGCTTGCGCTCGCGGTTGCTGGGCTTGCGCCGGCGGCTGTTGGGTTTGCGCTCGGGGCTGCTGCGCCTGGGCCGGCGGTTGAGCAGCCGGCGCGGGTTGATCGCCGCCGGCGGGGATGACCACCTTGCTCCAGGTTAGCGGCTTGCGCGGCGCGTCGAAGGCGCTCATGATCACGGCCAGCGGATTGTTCTTCGAGATGTTGTTGAAGGCGTAGTCCTGCGTGTTCTTGCCATCAGGCTGCACGATCCGCAGGGCCGAGGGCAGGAACGTTTTCTGATCCAGCATGATGATCACGTGGTGGAAGTTCGCCGCGTCGCGTTGGAACTTGGGCCACGCCTCGAGCCGAACCACCTTTCCGACCTCGCTCGGTTCCGTTACGTCTTTCATCCAGTAGCGCTGCTTGAGCTGTTCGGCCTTCGTGCCGAATACGAACGGCAGCGGTCCGTCCGTGATTGCCTTGCCCTGCATTTCGGGCGCGAGCTCGCGCTCGATCAACTGCCTTTGCTTGTAATTGAACTCGAAGATCGACTTGCCATTGCAGACCCAGTGATCGAGACCTTCGGTGCGGGGGATGTAAGCCTTCTTGGCCGGATCCCATTCGGTTTGCTTATTGACCAGGTAGACGCCGTGATCGGGCGAGCTGTATTTGATCTCGCCGTAAGCCTCGCTGTACAAGTAGTTGTTTTCCGGCGGTCCGAAGGTTTCGTTGACCTCCCAGCGACCGAATGTGCAACTGAAAGTGTTAATCGTGCCGCTTTCCTGTTCCCACTTTTGCAGAACCCCGTCAAGCAACCGCTTCTGTTCGGCCGTGAGCACGAACGGCTCTTGCGCCGCAAGCGGAACAATCGCCTGCCCGGCCGCCGGCGCTCCTTGTTGAGGAACCGTCTGTTGCGGGGCGGCTTGTTGCGGGGCTGGCTGGCGCGCTCCCTGCTGCGG
>JBGSKX010000031.1:0-9762 GCA_041741015.1 Pirellulales bacterium | reverse complement strand
TTTGCTTACCAAAACATGGCGGGGCGCGTTTAAAATGTAATCGCGCCCCGCTTGTTTTTCGTGGGTGGCAGGGAGGCAAGGATTTATCGCAGAGTACGCTGAGGTTCGCAGAACGAAGACAGACGAAGAGAACCACAGATGGACACAAATTCACACAGATGAAATAGAAGATGGGGGGCTGAGTCGCACCGCAGGCGTCGGCTGCGAGATGGCCGCGCATACGTCGGTTGTCGAACGATTTATGATTGCCCCCCAGCTGTGTGAATCTGTGTCCATCTGCGTTTCTCCTCCCTTAAATCCATTGCTTTTCCTCTACCTCTTCCTCTGCGTACCTCCGCGCCCTCTGCGGTTAGTCAATTCCCCTTCGATCCCAAGTCGACTCGCCAACCGGCAGCCGCCGGGCTAAAATCCAGGTTTGCTAAGTTTCCGCACGACCCATCAACTCCATGACCGTTCTCGTTCAGATCAAAGACGCTCACAAGAGCTATGGCGACCAGGTGCTGCTCGACGGCGCTGAAGCCATCCTCACCGACGATCACAAAATCGGCTTCATCGGCCGCAACGGCGCCGGCAAGTCGACCCTCTGCCGCATCCTGCTCGGCGAAGAGGAACTCGACGCCGGCGAGGTGATCTTCCATCCCAAGCTGCGGATGGGCTACCTCCGGCAGCACGATCCGTTCCTGCCGGGCGAGACAGTCATCGGCTTTCTGATGCGCGACAGCGGCCAGCCCGACTGGAAATGCGGCGAAGTGGCCGGCAAGTTCGAAATCAAGTCTCCATTCCTGGAAGGTCCGATCGCACAGCTCTCTGGCGGCTGGCAAACGCGAGTGAAGCTTGCCGCGCTGTTGCTGCACGAGCCAAACCTGCTGGTGCTCGACGAACCGACGAACTTTCTCGACCTGCGGACGCAGATTCTCCTCGAGCACTTTTTGCGCGAGTTTCGCGAAGCATGCCTCATCGTCTCGCACGATCGCGCGTTCCTGAACGCCACCTGCACGCAGACGCTCGACCTCTCGCGCGGGCAGCTCACCGTCTTTGACGGGAAGGTCGACGCATTCCTCGCCAATCAAGAGGAACGCCGCCTGCACGATGAACGTGTCAATGCGGCGGTGATGGCGAAGCGCCGGAGCCTGGAAACCTTTATCGACAAGAACAAGGCCCGGGCGAGCACCGCCAACCGCGCGAAGAGTAAGGCCAAGCAGCTCGAAAAGCTGCAGCCCATCGAAGTGGCCGGCGTTGAGGCGACCGCCAGCATCCGGGCGCCGCAGGTTGAACCGCGCCGCGGACCGGCCGTCCGCTGCCGGGACCTGGCCATCGGCTATCCCGATCACGAAGTGGCAAGCGGTATCGACGTTGAAATCGAACACGGCAGCCGGGCGGCGATCGTGGGCGACAACGGTCAGGGCAAAACGACCTTCTTGCGGACGCTGGTCGACTCGATCAAGCCGCGCTCCGGCGAGGTTCGCTGGGGATACGGCTGCGACGTTGGCGTTTACGCCCAGCACGTGTACACGAGCCTGCCCGATAAGCAGACCGTGCTCGAGTATCTCGAGTACCAGGCTGCTCCGGGCACCAAGAACCAGGCGATTCTGGACACGGCCGCCAGCCTGCTGTTTCGTGGCGACCACGTGAACAAGAAAATTCGCGTGCTCAGCGGTGGTGAGCGAGCCCGCTGCTGCCTGGCCGGCCTGCTCCTGGGCACGAGCAACATCCTGGTGCTCGACGAGCCTGGCAACCATCTCGACGTGGAAACGGTCGATTCGCTGGCGCAGGCGTTGATCGATTACTCCGGCACGGTGATCTTCACCAGCCACGATCGCTACTTCATGCATCGCGTGGCCACTTCGGTGATCGAAGTTCGCGACTCGCGCGTGGTGAACTACCCTGGCGACTACGATTCGTACGTCTACTCGGTGAACAAAGAAGTCGACGAAGGCGAGCGCCTGGCCGCGGCCAAGGTAGCCCCGGGCAAGCCGCGAGTCGCCGCAGCGGCCGCGCCAGTCGATGCCAAGAAGCGGCACCAGCAGCAGCGCGAACTGCGGAAGCAGCTCCAAACGCTCGAGCGGACGATTGAAAAGCTCGACGTCCGCAAGCGCGAAGTGAATGCCGCCCTGCTCCAGTCAACCGATCCCACCGAAGCAGTGCGGCTGCACAACGAACTAACAGCGATCGCCGCGGAGCTCGCGCCGATCGAAGAACGCTGGTGCGAGCTCTCCGCGCAGATCGAAGACGACGAGTAGACTCGGGACAAGTCCGCCCTGTTAGCCGCTGGCTTTGCCGGGGGGTTCTTGATTCGCGCGGCAATAGTTCGCCCACATCTCGCGATACACGTCTTCCAGCCTCCGCGTGAAGCCCGCAAAATCCAGCAGCGGCGAGGCGGCCATTCGCGCGCGCAGCGTTCGGCGATACTGCCTCAATCGCTCGCGATCGTTCGCCAGGGCCACCGCCGCCTCGACGTATTCTTCGCGCGAGTGCGTGATCAGATCCCTCAGTCCCAACAGCGCATGGCCGCTGCCGCCAAACCGCGTGACATACGAGTTGCCCGAGAGCGTCAGGACCGGCACCCCCTGCCACAGCGAATCGCACGTCGTGGTGTGGCCGTTAAAGGGAAACGGATCGAGGGCGACGTCCAAGCTTGAGATCAGCTGCAAATACTGCGGTCGCGGCAATCGATTCACCAGTTCCAGCCGCTCTGGCGAGATTCCCTCGGCGGCGAACGTCTCCAAGAGTCGCCTTTCCAGCGACGGCGTCATGTCCGCTCGAACCACCAGTTTCGCAGTCGGCACGCGCCTTAAAATCTCGGCCCAGGTGGCGAGCACCTGCGGCGTCACCTTCGGAAACGCGTTGACCGATCCGAATGTGACGTAACCGTTCACGTCGGCCGGCAGCGAATCAATCGGTGGAGCATAGTCGGACGGCCGATAGCAAAAGTACGACTCGGGCAGCCGCACCAACTGCTCGGCATGGAGTGCATCGGTCACGCCCGGCGGATCGGAGTAAGCGTCCGTCAACCGGTAGTCCATCGCCTGCATGCCGGTTGTGTTCTGATAGCCGAGGTAGGTGACCTGAATCGGCGCCGGCTTGCGGGCGAACAACTGAATCCGGTTGCCGCCGCCAATATGCCCCGTCAGATCGACCAGGATGTCGATCCGATCGGCCCCGATCTGCGCCGCGACTTCCTCATCCGACTGGCCGTAGATATCCCGCCAGAGAGTGACGGTTCTCTGGAGCAAGCCGCTGGTATCGTCCGGCCGGTCGTCGTCGAAATAGCACACGACGTCGAACCGCTGGCGATCGTGCGACTGAAGAATCGGCTGCGTAAAGAAGTTCACCGCGTGCTCGCACAAGTGAGGCGAGACGTAGCCGATCCGCAGTCGCCGTCCAAGTGTTCGATCGATATCGTGTGGCGCCGCGGCCGAGGTCAGCGGATCGGCGTGCCGGATTCCCCAGGCCCGGTGCTCAGCAAAGATCGACTGTGCGTCGTAGCTTGGATGATAGTTGAGCGCGTACAGCAGGTTGCTATGCAGCCCGCTGGCCTCGGGATCGAGCTCGACCGCCCGGCGATGTTCGGCGATCGCCTCGTCGAGCAGTCCGATCGCTTGCAGTGAGACTGCCAGGTTGCTGTGTGCCTTGCCAAAGTCGGGCTTCAAAGCCACGGCCTGTCGCGCGGCGGCGATTGCTTCGTCGTGACGTCCCTGGGCTGCCCAGGACACGCATAGATTGTTGTGCGCTACGGCCCAGTCGGGCTTCAGGCGGATCGCTTGCTCACAGTGCGCGACGGCCAGATTCAGCCGGCGTTCTTTCTGATAGATGAACGCCAAACCCAGATGCGCATCGGCGTGCCCCGGATCGACCTCGAGCGCCCGCTGGAAATACTGCCTGGCTTCTTCCGCGCGACCTTGCTTGTGCCGAGCAGCGCCGAGCGCGTGCCAGGCTGCCGCCAGGCGCGGATCCAGTTCGGCGGCGCGCGCGTAAAGCTCAGCCGCTTCGTCTTCGCGTTGCTGGCTTTGCCGCACGAGTCCCAGGTTCATGACCGCTGGAGCGAATTGCGGATTCACGGTCAGACAGGCCGTGAAATGGCGTTCCGCGGCATCGAGCTCATCCCGGCCATGCCGAATCGTGCCCAGATTGTTGTGCGCTTCGACGTGCGCCGGTTCGTGCTTAATCGCGGCCTCGTACGCGCCGATTGCCTCGTTTGCTCGCCCCTGGCTTTGCAGCACACTGGCCAGCCGAAATCGTGCTTCGGCCGAATCATTCAGCTCGACGACGCCTCGAAAACAGACCTCGGCCTCGGCAAACCGATGGAGATGCTCGAGCACCATTCCCAGCTTTGAGAGCACGCGGGGATCCTGCGGTGCGAGCCGCCGCGCCTGCTCGAGCGCTGCCATTGCTTCGTCCTGCCGCCCCATGTCGTGCAGGATTGAACCCAGCAACATATGCAGCGTGCTGTTGCCAGGATTGATGGCGAGCGCCTGCTGGTAGGCCCGCGCGGCCTCGGCCGGACGCCCCGCAAGTCGGAGGGCCTCACCCAGATTGGCGTAGAACGGTCCTTGAGCCGGGTCGACCTGGATCGCCCGGGAGATGAGCTCGCTGGCGACGAGAAACTGCCCGGCCTGGATGGCGAGAATTCCCAACTGGTGCAGCGCCGCTGGATGGCGAGGATCTGCCGACAGAATCTGGCGATACGCTTGCTCGGCCTCGGCTAACTGCCCCGCCTGATGCGCGCGCGTGCCGGCCGCCAGGATGTCATTCAGATTGTTCATGGAGCGTCTATTCTCGCAAGACTCGCGAGCTCCGACAACGACGTGGTTCAGCCGACGCGCCCCACGCGAGTGTACAGCGGCCAGCGCACCAGCCGCTGCTCGTCGGGATCACCCCAGGCCGCGTTCAGGTCGCTAGTAATGAGCGCCAGCGGGTCGCTCGCTTGCGCCGCCCGATACTTCTCCACGCTCGACCACGTGCCGAGATAGCCGACCAGCTGTGCCAGATTCCAATGCGCCGTCATCTCGAACGGCGGCGATTCAAACTCCTCAAAGGGGAATTCAAGCGTGGCATACCGGTCTTCAATCAGCTTTCGCTCTGGCGGCCAGTAGCGGCCCAGAATCGGCTCGTAGAACCGCGCGACGACGGCATCCACGGCAGGCGAGATCGTCGTTAACCCGTACGCCCATAGTGCGAGCACGCTTCCCGCGCGACCGACGCGGCGAACCTCGTCATAGAATCGCGGGCGGTCGAACCAATGCACGGCCTGCGCTACGGTGATCAGGTCGACCGAGCGATGAGCGAGCGGAGTATGTTCGGCGCTGGCGACGACATACCGCACGCGTTCGTGCGGCTGCGCGTGCTCAATCTGCCGGGAGCTGGGGTCGGTCGCCACGACCTCCTGATAATGCTCGGTGAGGGCCAGAGCCGCCTGACCGCTGCCGGTACCGCAGTCCCAGGCCAATTCATGCCGCTCCGTCAGTCCCGCGAGGTAAGCGAACAGCTCCCGGCCATAGTGCGGTCGAAACTGCGTATAGCGATCGGCCTGGGTGGAAAAGTGATCGTGAAAGTTCATGGTCAAACCTGCCTGGGATTTGGGCTCCATTATTACGGGCGTCCAAACGAAACTCGTTCATTTTCGGGGAGATTTCGCACCCGAACACTTTTTCCAAGATTTCTGGCAGTTGGTCGTTGACAGTGCATGGTCGGTGTAGTTACACTAAGCGAACGTTTTACCGGACCCGCATAGATTCACGGAAACGCTAATGCACGCTGAGTGAGCCTGGTTCATCGCATAGGCGAGCGACCTCCAACCAATTTGGGCTCACAAAATCACGAAGCGTGCGGCTAGGCGCAGGACACTTCTGTCCGGGGCGCTGTTCCACACTATGCCACTGGCGGCTCTCGCTGAGCCGCAAGGGCTTTTTGGAAAAGAAGTTAGTGTCGTTTCTTGAATCTCAGCGTGCACAGCGAAAACACAACAGGAGTTGCTTCATGCGTCTCAAGAGATTCTCGTTGATCGCTGCTGCTTGGCTATTGGGAATCTCTGTGCTGACGGCATCAAACGCCGCGGCCGAGACGTTGCAAATCCAGTTCACGGGTCTCAATCTGCAATACGATGGGACCAACATCTTCGACGCCGGCGTCCACAATACGACGGGCTCGGGCAATCCGGCCGAAGCTGACGCTCTCACGGCGATGAACTTCTACCTCGACGGTTCGTTGGTGGGCACGCTCACCTCGGACATCTACGCCGATGTTTACATCAAAGACGTCCTCAACATTCCGGCCGCAGGCGGGGTCATCGTTACCGGCGGCAATGGCGGCGCATTCGGCATCGACCTGTTGATGAAGGACCTGACGCCCGGTTGGGGTCTGGCCCTCGACATTGATACCTTGCAGTTTTTCTACACCGGGTCGCGCATCGCGATTTCCGTGGCAGGGTTGGCCACAAATCTCGCCGCACAGGATCTGCCATTCGATCTGCAGTACGATGACATGCAGCCGATCAGAATTGTTCTGTCGAGCGCCAGTCTGACCAACGTTACCACTGCGGGCGGCTACGTTACCGGCTTCAATGCCGCGGGTACCGGCAACGCCTCGGGCGAAGGCTTCGTCGTCATCCCGGAACCTGCCAGCTACGTGCTGGCCGGCCTGGGCATTGCGGCCCTGGCCGTGGTTCGTCGCCGCCGCAAGGCAGCCTGAACACCGACCGCCTGACTTGGGAAACCAAATAGCGGCCGCCTCGCCAGACTCCGGCGAGGCGGCCGCTGCTTTTTATCCCGCACCTTGCTCACGCCAACGTGCCCTTGCCGAGCAGTTGTCGCGTGGTAAACTTTGGGACTGCCATGCCCGTGCTGCTCAGTTGCAGAGGGGGCTTCTTAAGGCGGCGTAGCTCAGTTGGTTAGAGCAACGGCTTCATAAGCCGTGTGTCGCCGGTTCGAGTCCGGCCGCCGCTACTCTCATCTTGCTCGCTCAGAGCCACTAAACTCCGCGTCGGACGTTCGAGTTGCCCGCGACCCACCTCGGGGCTGGCAGTTCACCAGGCGGCAGAGTTTCCCCCATCGCGAGAACGTGAACAGCCGTTCACAAAAAATTCTTGCGTGCGGAGCGGCCTACCGCTATATTGGCAAGACACTATGGCCCATTGTGAGGGTTCCGCCTGATTTCCGGGAGATCACGCATGCGATCCGCGACTGCGCGCTGTTGCTTTGCCTTTGCTCTGCTGGCCCATGCGGCGGCGGGCGCCGAGTTGGTCGAAGTCGTCAAGACGGTGGAGCCGTCGGTCGTTCGAATCGATACGGACTCAGGCCACGGCAGCGGGGTCATCGTGGGTGAAGATGGGCTGGTGATCACCAACTATCATGTCATCGAGGGAGCCCGGGATGTCAGTGTTCAGTTGCGTGAAGGCAAGAAGTTTGCGGCCACGGGTTATTTGGTGATCGAACCGACGCACGACCTGGCCCTGATCAAGGTGAAAGGGTTGCCGAGCGGTCGCGTGCTTTCCCTGGCCCGCGACCTGCCGCAGGTAGGTGAAAAAGTGGCGGCGTTCGGCAATCCGCATGGTTTCTCCTTCTCCACGTCCGAGGGCATTGTGTCCGCCGTTCGCGACGGAAAAGACACGCAAAAAGCCGTTGGCGAAGCAACCTATCGGGCCATGGGCTTTGCGATGGATGCGACCTGGGTCCAGACCACCGCCGCAATTTCCGGCGGCAACAGCGGCGGCCCACTGGTCAACATGAGCAGCGAGCTCCTGGGGCTCAACACCTGGGGTGACGACTCCGGTCAGCAACTGAATTTTGCGATCAGCGTGCGCGATATCAAACAGGTTCTCGCCAAGGTGACCTCCACCACGCCAGTTCAACATTTCAACACCTTGCCGAACGCCCGTAGCGTCGCCTCGATCAGTCTCACGCCCGACGACGCCACATTTCAGTTGAAGCTGCCGACGGGGCGCGTTTTCACCTTCGATGTGTTCGATACGCGTTCGACAAGAAACTTGCTCGCCTCGCGCGAGGGAGTTGCAGGCGCGGTCGTGATCGCACATCCCAACGGGGCTGTGTTCGCTGCCGCCGAGCACCAGGGCGGCGTACTGCATGGCCTGACGATGGCCCAGTACGACAACGAAAATCCCATGGTCCGAGCTACCTATGCCAATGGCCGCCGCCACGGAATCCTCAAGACTTACGACGAGGCAGGCGACCCGATCCTGTTCAGCCAATACTTTGACGGCCGACGCACCGGCTTCACCGCGCTATTCGGCGAGGAACTGGAACTTGTCGCGCAATACAAGGCAGACAAGCTCGAGTATCTGCAATTGATGTCGGATGCCACGCCCCTGGAAGGCTTTGCTGGCGAAGAAGCGGCGCTCAAGCACCCCAAGGCCAAGCAACTTCTGGCGCGCCTTGAGACGCTGGACGCCGAGCTGAAAAAGAACGAGGTTCTGTTCCGCAAGCAGGTCAAGGAATTCGAACTTGATCGCCGTCGCGAACTGGCTGCCAAACTGGCCCCAGAAAAACGCGCCCGGGCGGCGGAACGCTCACGCCAACGCAAGGAAGCCAACAACGCCGCAATCGAAGCCATCCGCCGCCGAGCCAATGGCGGAGGCTAGGTTCATCCGCTACCGGTAGTTCACCATCACGTCGGCCATTGTCTCGGGCGTGATGGCCCCCTCGTCGACCAGCCCCTGCAACGAGGTCTGCATCGAGACCATGCCATGTCGCTTGCCGGTCGAGATCACATTCCGCAGGTAGAACGTGCCGCGGTTGCGAATGATGTGCTTGGCCGCCTGGTTGACCATCAGTATCTCTGACGCGACGCGTTTGCCGCCGTCGCGCGTGGGGACCAGTTCCTGGTGAATCACGCCCACCAGCGTATCGGCCAGCACGTAGCGAATATGCCCTTCGTCCTCGCTGGCCACGAAGCTCAACAGCCGTTCGATAATCTTGTCGATCGACATGATGTGCAGTGTCGACAGCACCAGGCAGCCCGTTTCCGCGGCAGTGAGCGCGATCTTGATCGTCTCGAAATCGCGCATCTCGCCGATCGAAATCACGTCGGGATTCTGCCGCAGCGCTGCCCGCAGCCCGCTGTGAAAGTCCTTGGTGTCGCGTCCGACCTGCCGCTGTCGGACGATGCCCGCCTTGTTGGCGTGCAGGTACTCGATCGGATCTTCGATGGTAATGATGTGCCGGGGCTGCGTGGCGTTGATCTCGTCGATGATGGCCGTCATCGTCGTGGTTTTGCCCTGGCTGGCGCTGCCGGTGAGCAACACCAGGCCCTTGGTAGCGCTGGCCATCTCGCGCACAGCATCTGGCAGCTTCAACTCGGCCAGCGTCTTGGGACGCTGGGCAAGAATCCGAATCACCGTTCCCACGTCGCCGTCGAAATAGCCGACGTTCACTCGGTAACGTCCGTAGTCATCGATCGCCATATAGTCGAAATCGAGATCGCGGCGAAACTGCTCCTGCTGGTGCTCGTTCAAGAGTTCCATCGACAGCCGCTCACTCTGCTTCGACGTCAGCGGACGATCCGTGGCGGGCGTCAGCCGCCGGGCGATTCGAAACATCACCGGCGCTCCAGGCGCCACGTGAATGTCGCTTACCTTGTGCGCCCGGCCGTGCCGCAGCACCTCGTGAATTGAAAGTTGGTCGGGCGGCGTTTGAATCAGGGCGATCGTCGGGATCGCCGTGGGCCGCTCGGGTTGGGTCGCCGAGTCCTGCTCGGCGTCGAACACCCGGGCTCGCGCCGGCCGAGCGCCGGCCGGTCCCACCTGGATGT
>JBGSKX010000030.1:0-4569 GCA_041741015.1 Pirellulales bacterium | reverse complement strand
CGAAGAACACCGCGCCGATCGCCCCCACGGTGAGGGCCGCGTGCTGGATGGCGTCTCGACGCTCGCCGCGCGCCAGCAGCGCCAGGCTGGCAACCTGCACCAGCGTGGCCTGCGCGATCAGGATTCGCAGATCGACGCGTGCGCTCGTCATCAGCACCAGGAAGGCGATCAGGATCACGCCGCCAATGAGAAAAATGTTTGCCGGAACAAGCCAGGCGAGTTGGGCGTGGCCGTGCGATTCGCGCCGCGGAATTCGCACCACGCTCGCCACGTCCGCAAGCTTTGCACGGAAGCTCCACAGCGTGCTCGTGGCCAGGGCATAGGCGGCCAGCACCATCCCGCCGGTCCACAGGAGCCACGGAGGCGTGAGATTGAACGCGGCCACCAGCATGCCGCAAGCGGTGAGGCCAACCAGGTACAGCAGGCCGAGGGCGTCTCGGCCGCGCTCATCCCACAGCAAGCTGGCGGCGGCGATGAACACCAGGGTCAGCGCGAGCCAGCTCACGCCGACTAGCGAAACCGTGCCGCTCGCACCAATGACGTCTGCGGAAAGTTCGCTCACAACAGCGAACGCGAGCAATCCTGCGGCGAACCAGGCGGCGACGCGATGGGCCGGCGGGAAATTCAATCCCGCAAAAGTGCGGGGGCGGATCGCACGCTGTTCGATCACCAGCCAGGCCGGCACGGGCAGCGCCAACAGTGCAATGCTCCAATAGACAAACTCCGGCAGATCGGGCACAAGGTTGAGCTGATCGGCGGCGGCGAGGCCCGCGATGTTGATGAGCAGTGACGCGGCATAGAGGTAGCCGCGTCGCTGGTAGATGATCGACTGTAGTGGCGAATACACGATTCCACAGAGGGCCCAACCGGCGATCGACCACCAGGTAAACTGCTGGAACAGAACCACCGCGAGCAGGAACAGGACGGCCGTTTGCAACGCCGGCCAAAACTGTCCGGCGGGCGGAGTATTATCTGCGGAGAAGACTCCCGTACCCTTCCTTTCGCGCCAGGCAAGCGCAAATAGCACCGCAGCGGTGATCGCATGGCCGACGAATAGCGTGCGGAAGGCGAGCCAGTTGCCCACGTCCCAGCGGGCGGCGATGCCGGCGGCCACGGTGATAGCGGTGACGAGCAAGGCGCTGATGGCCAGCCGACTGAGCGGTCGCGCGAGTGCCGTCGCAGTGAGCCACACGCCGAGGATCACGATCGCCAGCATGGCAACGCCAAAGGCGTCGGCAAACTCAGGCGGAACGACTGCGCCGAATTGTGGTGCTGGCCGTATGGTCAGCCGCAGCCAGTTCCAGCCGACCAGCAGAGCCGCGAGCGCCGGAGCGATCATCGATTGCACGTCGAAGAAGGGTCCGCCCACAACATAACCGTAACGTCCATCGCTGCGCCGGTCCCAGGCCACAAGCCAGATCCAGCCGAGCGTGAACAGCGCCGCCACGATGGCGGTGAGCTGGGCGAGGCGAATCCAAGTGCTCGTGTCGGCGATCAGCAGCGGATCGGCTGCCGTAAGCCAACTGACGCACACAGTGAGACACGTCACGACACCCGCGGCAAGCGCGAAGCTGCCGGAGCGCTGACGCAACGCGTAGCCGAGCAGCGTGATCGCGACGAGCGCAATCGGCCCGCCGTAATTCAGCGGATAGCCCAGCCGCCCGAAGATCGACGCGGGATCGGGCCCGCGTATCGGGCTGGCCACGAGCGCAACCGCAATGTGATACATGACCATGCCGACGAGTGGAATCACGCCGAGCAGCATCGCCAGGGCGGGCGTGGCCAGCGGCAGGTTAGTGCGGCCGCTGGTGCCGTCGCCATCGAGCCAGCCACTCACCCAGAACACCGAGGCGAGCATCGCGGCCAGCACGGCGCCGACAAGATAATACGGCAACAGATGCGGCATCGTGCCGGCGCGGTCGAGACCTTGTGCACAGATGGCGAAGCCAATCACGAGCGGAACAACAAGTCCGAGCAGCAGGACGAGGATCGTCAGGTCGCGACGGACACCGAGCTCCGGCGGCCAGCCTTCGAATCCCAGCCGCGCGGCGAAGCGCGCGATTGGCTCGCGGCACCAGACGGCGATCGACGCAATGGCCAGGAAGATCGTCGAGCTCCATACGAGGGCACTGGCGACGGCGCCCACCCCGTCAAACCGGGCCGCGGAAAGCGGCGTAAGCGCGGCGATCGTCAGCACCAGCACATAGAGCCACCCGCGATTGGCGGTCTGGCGGAGCGTGGCCAGTACCAACGCGATCAGCGCAGCTGCGAGCAGCCACGTGACCCCCTGCCCCGCAAGCGTGTAGTCGAAACCGAAGTGCAGCCACTCGCCGGCGAAGTCCCGCAGAGTTGCGGCAGCAGACGTGACTTCCAGGCGAGCGCCGGGCAGCACCGCGGCGGCCGAGAGCAGCATGAGCAGGGAGACCAGCCCGCTGGTAACCGCGCGATCGACGACGAGCCATGGCGAACAAAGCAGCGCGGCAGCGCGGGCCAGCAGTTCGTTTGAACTCGCTTCGTACCGCCGAGCCAGGGCGCGCAGCGCGACCCATAGGAAGTTCACGCCTGCCAAGGCCACACCGGCGAATCCGAGCATGCGCGGATCGATCCAGGGACGTGGCGAACTTATGAACCACGGTTGATGTTGCAGCACGCTCGCGACGGCCATTACCGCGGCCGCCGAGAGCGCTACCTGGGCGAGAGTGCCGAGCGGAGCGCGATTGAGCGCCACGGCGATCACTCCCCACAGCACGGCCAGCCACAATAATCGCCAGGCGCTCCATGCGATCAGCAGCGGCATCGGTAGCAGCGCACCCACCACAGCCACCACACTCACCAGCAGCGCGGCGTGCAGTGCGGCGCTTCGCAGCGGACTGTTGGCCAAGGCGACGCGCGGATGGCAAACCACCAGCCCCAGCACCGTACTGACCGTCGCGAAGACTAGCAGCGCATCGAACCAGGCTCGCGCGAGTGCGAGACTTGGGCCGAAGCCGAAGACAACCAGTTGCCAGGTCGCGAGCAGCAGCATGCCGAGGCCGAGCCAGGACGGGAAGCGGCGCTCGGAGCGAGTGGCCCACGTGAGCAGGCCCGCGGCGTAGAGTAGATAGAACCAGCCCGCGCCGAGCGGCACACCGGCATTGCCGTAGCCAAACCACACAAGCAGCGCCGCGCTGGCAGTCATTAACGTGAGAGCGGCTCCGCCCAACGCACGCCACTCGGCACGATCCCGCCGGCGGAACACCGCGGCCAGTCCGGCATAGAGCACGACCAGCGGCGCAAGCAGGATGCCCGTTTCGCCGGAGGCAAATGCCGCGAGCATGCCCGTGGCGGATTCGCCAGACCAGACGATTCGCCCTTCAAACAGATGTGCCGCGAGCAGGCACACGGCCGTCAAGCACCAGGCCGACGGCAGATGCAGCGCGGGCATACCGTAGCGCCAGGCCAGGTAGCTGAGCAGCACGAACTCGGCAACCGCGGCCGGCAGCAACGCGCTCGGCTCGGGCCAACCGATGACCAGTCCGGCGAGTGAAATTGCGGCACCGAAGATAGCCACCGCAGTTCCGGCAGTGCGCAGGCCGCCGAGGTCGCGATCGACGAGCTTTTGCCAGAGCGTTAGTCCCGCGGAGAGCGGCACGAAGCCGACGAGCGCGGTGATCAGCGGAAGCTGGCGGAGCGCGATGATCGGATGGCCTGACTTGAAGGCCAAAAGGGCCAGCGGCAGAACGACAGCGAAACTGGTGATGCCGAGAAACTTGAACAGCGCGTTGGCATCCGATTCCGACGGTTCCTCGGCGTGCTCGATGCGCCGCAGGTACCAAAGATTCGACACGAGGTAAGCGGCGGTCGGCGCGGCGGCCACCAGGGCCAGCGTCTGCAGCGACGCACCGGGGTGGATAAAGCGGCGAACCAGCAGATTCGACAGCGCCGGCAGCATCACGCCGGCGGTAAACAGCCAGGCATCACACCGCACGAGCACGCGCCCGGCGAAGTAGATGAGCGCCGCGAAGAAAGCCGCCGAGAGCCCTTCGGCACCGATAGTCACCAAGTTACCGGCATCCGGCGCGCTCGAGAGCGCCGCGATTGCCAGGAAGTTAAGCGGAGCCAGTAGTGAACCGATCGTAAGCATCCCCTGCGCCGTGGTGCGGAGGCGCAGGCGATGCTCGCAGTAGAAGCCGGCGCCAAAGATGGCAGCCGTCGCGCCGTTGAAAAGCAGAAACTTGAGCCAGGGGCGCGCCTCGATGGCGGACCAGAAGCTGATCACCAGCGCGATCGAGCAGCATACGATCAGGAGTCCGGCGACGAGCTCGCCCCAGCGAATGTTGCGCTCTTCCATGAAGCCGGCGAGCCAGTCGGACAAGCTCGCGCGCGGAGAGGCCGGCGGCGCGGATTGAGTCGTGGGCGCAACGTCGGACGGCTTCGAAGTATGCCGCGTGACGAACTCCGCGACACGATCGGCCGGCGTCACTTGTGACGAATGAACCGCAGCAGGATTGGTCATGGGCGGCTCGACGAGCGTGGCCGCGATTGCAGGCTCCGCTACCGGCAGCGTCACCGGTCGCTGGGGCGATTGAG
>JBGSKX010000029.1:0-5697 GCA_041741015.1 Pirellulales bacterium | reverse complement strand
GCAGCTCGTCGCCCGCGATCTTGCCGCGCAAAGAATCACCGCCGCCGACTCGGCCATCACGGCTGCCGACATCCCGCCGCTCCATCCGGAAACCTGCGAGATCCGCCGCAGTGCCGACCGCCGCCTTCGCCCGCGCCTCCCGCGCGAGCAGTGAGAGAAGACCCGAGGCTTGAGACCCGAAGCTCGAAGGCTCCATCCCCCCATCCAAGCCCAGGCAATGCTTTGCCTGGGTCCGCGTTGCCTGTCTGCTCCCCGGGTGCTCCTGCTGTCCGATCGTAGCCGGGTGCCACAGGTGGCTGTACTCAGCTCACCTGTGCCCGTGTCCTCCTCCCCCGTGCGGTCCGATCACAACCCGACGCGTGAGCGAGGATTTTCCGGGTGCCACAGGCGGCTGTACTCAGCTCACTTGTGCCTGCGTTACTCTTTCATCCTCTCTCCTTCTCTGCGTCTCCGTCCCTCTGCGTCTCTGTGTTAAGATTCTTCCTCCCGCCCCCGTCTCACTTCCTCCCTGCGTTGTCCACCACAAAATCCACCAGCTCCTGGCACTGGAAGAACCCCGGCCAGTGGTTGTGCCCTTGCCCCTTGGCCACGATCAGCTCGAACCGGCCGCCCGCGGCCCGATAGCGCCGGTCCGGCTCGGCGGCGTTCTCGGCAAAGGGGACGGTCGTGTCGGCGTCGCCGTGGATCTGAAACAGCGGCACCCCCGCCTTCGCCAGCGGCAGCAGCCGCTCCACCGGGTTGTGACTGGCGAGCCAGCGGTCGAGTTCGGCCCCGGTGGGCAGGTTGTTCTTATCGAGCCCATAAGCTCCCGCCGCCTGCGGCAGCCCCGGCCACGTCGTCAGATCGAGCACCGGATAAATGCCCACGATCGAGGCCACCTTTTCCGGGTTCTCGGCCGCCCAGTTGTAACACATCAGCCCGCCGCGACTGCGTGCGAGCAGACAGACTTTTTTTGATAAGGGGACTGGCTTGCTCAAGGGGACTGGCACAATTTTTCGGTGCCCTGGGAGAAAAATGTGCCTGTCCCCGTGCTCTTCTTTCCCTCCGTCTTTGTCTTTGCCTTGGCCCCCGTCCCTGTCTTTGTCTTTCCCTTCTTCGCCCCCGGCATCGCTTCCCCCCTCACTCGTCAGCTTCTCATACAGCGCCGTGAACCCAGCCCGACCCTCCGGGCTGCCGTGCGACTCGCCACGTTTTCGCCGGCACACTGTCGACGCCGGCCAAGGCGATGCCTGCTGCCAGAAACCGCTCGAACATCCAGCCCTCGGCACTCTCGGCCGGCAGGCTGCCCGAGAACGTCGGTGCATAGATCAGCCACGGATTCCCGGCCGCGGGCTTCTCCGGCCGAATCACAAACGCCTTCTTCCCCGCCACCTCAAGCTGTTCGCCCGGCAGCGGCTTCCAGGATTTGATGGCGGGGGCCGGAGCGGCGTCGACCTTCGCTGCGTTGAGATTCGCAGCATCCGGCTCATCAGCCTGCGCCGCGACGAACATTACGCAGAGCAGCAACGCAAGTCCGATTCTTCGCATTATGGTTTAACTAGCCTACTAGTGCGTTCGTCGTCGCACCATCTGATGCAAAGTGTTTTGTCGAGCTCGACGGCAGAAGCTGAACGTCGACAGTATGACAAGTAACTCCCACGCGAAGATCCTCGCCCCTTTTCACTGCATGCCGAGCTTGGCGCAATTCCATATTTGCTTTATTGAGCAAAGCAATGTGCCATTTCAAAGTCAGCCGCTCATTCAGCCAGTCTCAACAGAACATCGTCGTTGATTCGGGCTTTGCCTGTTGAGCTCACGAGTTGCCCTGACTTCAACAATTCATGTATCGTGCCATTTAGATCCTTCTGCGTAAACTGGCAGAAGAAACTTAGCAGCGTTCGCATCCGAAGCGACTTGCGTGTAATCGGGCCGAACTGCCGCACAACCTCGATCAACTCCCGTCTCAAAGCCGCTGTATCTGGAACCTCAACGTCGGGTGTCATGTCAAAAAGGTTGCCACTTTGAAACTGAGATCCGAGAAACTGAACGCGGGCTTTGCACATTGCGTCATTCATCAACTGCAATCCATCTGCGTGACGAGTCGCGTAGATCAGCATGTACTTCGGTGTCTGGTGCTCGTACTTCGACTTGACAGGATATGCACACACGTACTTGAACGATGCACTCAGTTTTTCTACATAGGCCCGTGTAAATGCGTCTAACTTTTCGGCAAACGAAAGTGTCTCGTTATTCGCTATCGACTGCCAGTCGTCACCACCTGCAATCGCGTTCAGCGTCGCTATCTCCAGTCGTTCGTTCGGATCATCTGCTTGATAGTCGGGGTCATCGCTTGTTGCATCAACGGGTACAACTCGCTTCAATGCCGCAAGTGCCCATCGCATAAAAGTGGCCACATTGAAATTCATCAGTACTTCGACACTGGCACCTTCCTTTCGGATTTGTTGGTAAACGGAGTTGAGCTTGTCGAATTCCAGACCTTTTACCGTGTACGGGTCAACATACAGGAATACCGTCTCTGATCTAGCGCGCGACGCCAGCTCGTTGACATGATCCTCAAAATTGCTGAAGCGAGCTAATGTACAGTCGCCAAAGGGAGCAAGAGCATTCTCAAGCAGATGATAGTTGTTGAGATCTGCTTCTATGAATTCGCCTGAAATGGCCGTCCCCTTACTTCTCCAGCGGCTGATTGCGTCGGCGATTATCAGCGGAGATCCAGGCTCGCCGTCACCAAACTTTCCGCACCCCGCAAAGCAGTCAACTATCAGGATTGGCTTCTTCAGCTGGGCTACTTTGGCGATGTAAGGTTCCAAGTAATACTCAAGGATGAAGTCCTTGTACTTTGACCAAGGCCTCTTTTTCTTAAAAAACTCGGAGGTCATACTCTGCACCTCATGTCGGCGACGGTGTTGTCCGCCATCGTAACGGCGTTCAATCCACCCGGAAAGAGGGCATGCTAGCACTAGCTGCGGTAGCCTGATGGCGTCTAAGTGGACTACAATCCAATCGAGTATCAAAGCAGCAATCTCGCAACTCTCATGGATGAGAGGGGAGTCAAGAATGGCGGAGAATTCGAAGATTGGCTGGACTGACCATACACACAACTTCTGGTGGGGTTGCCACAAGGTCAGCGAAGAGTGCCGCCACTGCTACATAGCGGGAATCATGCGTCGTGGAGGGTATGATCCGTTCGGCGGCCCTATGCGTACGAAGAACTGGAGCAATCCGACACGCTGGCAACGGCAAGCCGACCAAGAGGGTCATCGGTGTCGTGTTTTTACGTGTTCCATGTCCGACTTCTTTCACCCTCAAGCTGATGCATGGCGCGACGATGCCTGGGAAGTAATCCGATCATGCGATCGGCTTGACTGGTTAATTCTAACCAAGCGTCCTGAGTTGATTGAACGCCGACTGCCACGGGACTGGAATGACGGTTACTCAAACGTGTGGCTTGGCGTGACTGCCGGATGCCGAAAGTCATTGAAGAGAGTCGACACGCTAGTCGGAATTCCAGCCGTCGTTCGATTCATTTCAGCCGAACCGTTGCTTGAGCGACTTGATCTTCGCCGCTATCTCTCCAAGGTCAACTGGGTTATTTCAGGCTGTGAGCGCGCGAAAAAGGGAGAGCGCCGACTAATGGACCTAGACTGGATACGCGACATCGATGAACAATGCCGCAGAGCTGGCGTCCCACATTTCTTTAAGCAGTATTATCTCGACGACAATGGAACTCCGAAGGAAGATGGGATCCTAGACGGGGTGGCACGGCAAGCTTGGCCCGAAGTTCAGCACCTAGTCGCTTCGCTTGCATGAACGACGAAACTCCGCGTTGTCACACTAGCCGATCGCGCCGGGAACCAGTTGATAGCCGCACTCGTCAAAGGCGACCAAAAAGCCTTTACCAACGAGGCTTTCAAGGTGCGCGGGCAAAGTCGCGAGGCTGCGCCCTTTGCCTTGTTGATTCTTCTGCCATCGAAAAACATCCTCGGCAGTGAATGTCACGCCAATCTGTGCGTTATTGACGATGGCCTGATTTGCCACTGATGCCTGACTCGGTGGATTTGCGGCTGTCTGAAGCGTGTATCCGTTTCGAAGCGTGTGTGCATTCTTGCCGCTATAGTCGCGGCTCTTATCCAGCGACACGGTTCTAATCTTTGGCACGTTCGATCTCCTGTTCGTATGTGAGGGCGAGCCAACCATGTTGCATGCGTGGTGGCTCGTCATTCAACGCAGACTCCACCCCTTCCGATACTTTCGCTTGATGAACTCATCCGCGCCGGAGTAGTTCAGCGCTCGCATCCCGTCCGCGTCCCACTCCAGACGCTGCCCGCAGCGGTACGCCACGTTCCCCAGGTGGTTCGCTTCGGTCAGCCAGCCCGCGTTCAATGTAGCAAGCACACGCCGTGTGCTGTAGCTGCAGCACGCAAGACGTTGAAACGCAGTCCCGCTCGGACCGGAGAACGCGTCTCGATCGCAAGCCGCTCACGCAGTTCGGTTACGGCATACGGAGTATGCCTACTACTTTAGGGCAACGCGGTTACGGCACACGGCGTGTGCCTACTACGTTAAACTCCACCCCTTCCGATACTTCCGCTTGATGCACTCGTCCGCGCCGGAGTAGTTCAGCGCTCGCATCCCGTCCGCATCCCACTCCAGACGCTGGCCGCAGCGGTAGGCCACGTTCCCCAGGTGGTTCGCTTCGGTCAGCCAGCCGCGTTCAATGTAGCAGGCTATCTCCGAGAGCTGCAGCAGCAGCACGCAAGACGTTGAAACGCAAGCCCGCTCGGACCGGCCGAACTCGTCCTGGTCGCAAGCCGCTCACGCAGTTCGGTTACGGCATACGGAGTATGCCTACTACTTTAGGGCAACTCCGTTACGGCACACGGCGTGTGCCTACTACAGCGCCGGAACGACATCCAGCGTCCAGCCCTTCCGATACTTTCGCTTGATGAACTCATCCGCGCCGGAGTAGTTCAGCGCTCGCATCCCCTCCGCGTCCCACTCCAGCTTCTGCCCGCAGCGGTACGCCACGTTCCCCAGGTGGTTCGCTTCGGTCAGCCAGCCCGCGTATTCGAAGTTGCACGTGGTCGGAGCACCCGTCTTGCAGGCATGCAGCCACTCGGCATGATGACCCAGCGACGCGGGGATATACGGCTCAGGCGGAGTAAAGCCCGCGAACTTGTCCTCGGGCAGCAGCACATATTTGCCATAGTCACTGAGCAGCATCCCGCCGTCGCCAATGAACAGCACACCGCTATCCCACTGCGGAATCTGCTTCTGCTCCCACAGCGCCGGCTTATTCTTCCCCTGATACCAGGTCAGCTCCAAGGCTGGCGCGCCGGGATCTCTCACCTTCTCTCCTACCCTCGGCCCATACTGATACTTCACCTGCATCGACGCCGGCGCCAGCTCGGGATGCGGCAGCGGACCCGACGCTTCGATTGTGATCGGCGCACGCAGGTCGAGCGCCCAGAACGGCAGGTCGATCCAGTGGCTCCCCAGATCGCTCATCGTCCCGTTCCCAAAATCCCACCACCGGTACCACTTCGGGCCCGGGAAGTACACGTTGTTGAACGGCCGCTCGGGCGCCGGACCCAGCCACAGATCCCAGTCGAGGCCCGCGGGCACCGGATCGGCCCCGGCCGGTCGGCTTTGCACGCTGACGATATCGCCCGCCGCCTTCGCGTCCTCCGGACTTTG
>JBGSKX010000028.1:0-2868 GCA_041741015.1 Pirellulales bacterium | reverse complement strand
GATGGTTTACGCGTTCCCCGCGGACGACAAGCTCTGGCAGCGCTATGCCGAGATTCGCGCCGAAGGCATGCGGCAAGGAAGTGCCGGCGAAGAGGCGACCGCGTTTTACCAAGCAAATCGCGCTGCGATGGACGAAGGGTCAATCATCGCCTGGCCGGAGCGATTCAACCATGACGAGTTGTCCGCGATCCAGCACGCGATGAATCTTAAGATGCAGGACGAGGCAGCATTCTTCGCGGAATACCAAAACGAGCCGCTGCCAGCGGAAGCGGCCGGTGATGACGAACTCACTCCGGATCAGATTGCGGCCAAGCTCAACCGGATGCAGCGTGCGCTCGTGCCGATCGGATGCAACCATGTGACCATGTTTGTCGATGTCCAAGGGGCGCTGCTGTTCTATGTGATCGCGGCCTGGGAAGACGACTTCACCGGGTATGTGATCGACTACGGAACCTTCCCCGATCAGAAGCGGCCCTATTTCACCCTGCGAGATGCGCGATACACGCTTTCGATGGCGACGAAAGCGAGTGGGCTCGAAGGAGCGATCTACGCGGGCCTAGAGCAACTCACCGGCACATACCTCGCACGCGAATGGCGGCGTGATGATGGGGCCATGCTGCGGATCGAACGCTGCTTGATCGACGCCAACTGGGGTTCGTCGACCGACGTCGTGTATCAGTTCTGCCGGCAATCCGCCCACGCGGGAATTGTCATTCCCAGCCACGGGCGCTTCGTCGGCGCTTCGAGCCAACCATTCACCGAATACAAGCGGCGTCCTGGCGACCGCATCGGACACAATTGGCGGATGCCCAATGTGCATGGCAAGCGGGCCGTGCGCCATGTGCTGTTCGACACCAACTTCTGGAAGACGTTTGTGCATGCACGGCTCGCGGTGCCGATGGGAGATCGCGGCTGCCTCTCGCTGTTTGGGGACAAGCCCGATCAGCATCGCTTGCTCGCCGAACATCTCACTGCCGAGTATCGGGTGAAGACCGAAGGGCGCGGCCGCACCGTGGATGAATGGAAGCAGCGTCCGGAGCGGGGCGACAACCACTGGCTCGATTGCCTGGTGGGCTGCGCCGTCGCTGCTTCGATGCAGGGGGTCGTGCTTTTGGGCGGCGAGAGCATTGGCGTTCCCAAACGTGAACGTCTGAGCTTCTCCGAATTGCAGCGGAGCCGACGCCGATGAAGAAACCTCCAACTGCAAAACAACCCATTGGCATCGAATGCCCGCAGTGCGGCTGCCGCCATTTCTATACCACGCACACCGAACCGCTGCGTGACGGGCGCATTCGTCGTCGCAAGGAGTGCCGTCATTGCGGTCGCAAATTGGTGACTTACGAAGCACCGCATGCCGCAATCAGGCGAACAGATCGCTAGATGTAGCACCATTTTTGGAATTCTGGCGACTTCTTTGGCTAAGTCGGCTCTTCGTCCGGTAGGTCCAACAGTAGGTGAGCATGTTTTGCCATCTGCCTGGAGACCTCACTCGTGCCCGACGAACTCGAAGACACGATCCGCGAAAACGCCCAGGGGCCGGCTAAGGCCTCGGGAGATGCGGGAAGTGTCGAGCAGCACAAACTCTCGGAGCAAATCGAAGCCGACCGTTACCTCGCGGCCAAGCAAGCCGCGAAGTCAAAACGTCGTGGCCTCTCGTTCAACAAACTCGTTCCGCCCGGAGCCGACTAACTCGTGTTTAACTGGCTGACCAACCTGTTCGCCGCCAAGCCCGCCGCCGCGAGTAATTCTCGCGGCGTGCGCGTAGTGCGAGCCCGCTACGATGCGGCCGTGACCAACGATGACAATCGTCGGCACTGGGCGAACGCGGATGGTTTGTCGGCCAATAGCGCTAACAGCGGCGAGGTCCGCCGCATCCTGCGGAACCGCTCGCGGTACGAGGTCGCCAACAACAGCTACGCTCGCGGAATCGTCCTGACGCTGGCCCATGACGTGGTCGGCACCGGCCCTCGCTTGCAAATGCTCACGGCGGACGCCGAGGCGAATCGCCGCATCGAAATCGAATTCTCGCGCTGGGCGAAAGCGGTCGGACTCGCGGCTATTCTCCGCACGATGCGGATGGCCCGCGCCACCGATGGTGAAGCGTTCGCGGTCCTGACCAGCAATCAGCGTTTGGCGACCGCCATCCAACTCGATCTGCGATTGGTAGAAGCGGATCAGGTTTGTACGCCCGATCTGGATGCCCGCTCGGCCAACGCCGTGGATGGGATCGTCTTCGACAGCGCCGGCAATCCGGTTGAGTACCACGTTCTCAAGCGGCATCCGGGGGAATCTGCGTCGGGTCTCAATCGCGATTACGACCGCCTGCCTGCCAGCAGCGTGGTGCATTGGTTTCGCTGTGATCGTCCGGGGCAAGCTCGCGGCATTCCCGTCATCATGCCGGCGCTGCCGCTGTTCGCGCAGCTGCGACGCTTCACCCTGGCCGTGCTTGCCGCTGCCGAAACGGCCGCCGACTTCGCGGGCATTCTCTACACCGATGCACCCGCCAACGGTGAGGCGGATGCCGCCGAACCGTTCGAGCCCATCGAGCTAGAGAAGCGAGCGCTGGTGACGATGCCGGGCGGCTGGAAGATGAGCCAGATGCAGGCCGAGCAACCGGCCACGACCTATGCGGAGTTTAAGCATGAAATCCTGAATGAAATCGCCCGCTGCTTGAACATGCCGTTCAATGTCGCCGCTGGGAATTCCTCGGGCTACAACTACGCCTCTGGTCGGCTCGACCATCAAACCTATTTCAAAGCGATCCGCGTGGAACAGGCGCACCTCGAGTGCGTCGTCTTGGATCGCCTGCTCGCCGCGTGGTTCGACGAAGCGGTACTCATTCCGGATCTGTTGCCGGCGGGCGTCGGT
>JBGSKX010000027.1:0-3858 GCA_041741015.1 Pirellulales bacterium | reverse complement strand
TCAACTCTTTAGAAGGCTTTGTCCGTCAGGTTGTGGGCTGGCGAGAGTTCGTTCGGCTGGTGTATCTGACTCATGGAAGAGAGCAGCGCACCCGCAACTTCTGGGGACTCACCCGCGACATCCCCGCCGCGTTTTACGACGGCACTACGGGCATCGAGCCTGTGGACTCAGTCATCCGCCGGGTACTGCGGACTGGATACTGTCACCATATCGAGCGGTTGATGATCCTGGGTAACTTTCTACTACTCTGCGACATCGCCCCAAACGCCATCTACCAGTGGTTCATGGAGATGTTCATCGACGCCTACGACTGGGTGATGGTGCCCAATGTCTACGGCATGAGTCAGTTCGCCGACGGTGGGTTGATGACGACCAAACCCTACATCAGCGGGTCGAGCTATGTGCTGAAGATGAGCGACTTCAAAAGAGGTCCGTGGTGTGCCGTTTGGGATGCGCTCTACTGGCGCTTCATCGACCGCCATACCGACTTCTTTGCTGCAAACCCTCGGATGTCAGTGATGGTGAAAATGAAAGTAAAACTTGGCGAACGGTTGAACGAGCATCTCCGGGTCGCCGACGCTTTCCTGCTTCAGCTCCACGGGTAACTGCTAACCGATTGCCGATGCGAAGTAATGGCACGTAAAAGGACCAAGACCGAACGCCCCACGAAGCGCTGTCAGGCCTGCGGCCGAGTGTTCACCTGGAGGAAGAAGTGGGCACGCGACTGGGATCGAGTAAGCTATTGTTCAGACCGCTGCAGAGGCATGAAGCAGAAGAACTGACGAGCGGTCATCTGCCGCTGTAGGGGTGGTGAGGAGCAAATGTAGGTGGTCCCGCCGCGAATAAGCGGTTGCATTCTTCTTGCATCACGCCACCGACGATCTTACATTGCCAACCCGAACTGCGACGAACAATTTCCTCGGCGAGGACATCAATCTGTCGCCAGCCATGTTCTTGTAGGAAGCGGATCGATGTGCCAAACACGACCATCTGGATGCCACTCCAAAGAATCGCCGCCATGCACATGGGGCAGGGCTCCGCGGTAGTATAAAGTACTAACTCGCCACCATCGACCGGCTGGCCGGATCGGAACAGGGTGTTGAGCGCGTCAATCTCACCATGCCAGGTGGAGTTAATTTTCGACTTGTTCCAGCCCTTGGCCACGGTTGCGCCGCTTTCCCGGTGGACGATGACCGACCCGAACGGTAGCTCTGGCACGTTGGCCGTCAACGCGATCGCTTGTCGCATGTACCGTTCATGATCGAGTTTCAATGTCTTGTTACCTCAACGGAACGAGGCCAACGCCATCCACAGAACAAGAAGTCCACGCAGGCTCCAGGCTGCCGTCCGTATCCAGTTCGACCTGAGGAGTCGCTGATGCACTAACGGATCGAAGCCCTGCGATAACAAATTGTGACACGGCACCTGGACCAGCGCAGTCGATAGCCAGATTATGGCCAAAAGCACCAGCCCTATCGAAAGTTGCCAGATCGAAACTCCGGTTGGTCGGAGCCAAAACAAGAGCAACGCAGTAGTCCCCTCCACAAGCATGGGCGGGGCAACGACCCACGTGGTCAGCGATGTGTGTCGCTGTTCGTACGCGAGAAAGTCCGCACTACCTGTCTTGACAAAGAGCGGGTAATGGACGACCTGCACGAACCAGATGACCCCCAGCATGAACAGGGTGGCCGCAAGGTGCAAAAGAAGGAGTAGACCGGGAAGTGAATCGTTCATGAGAGGTCTTTTAGCACGGCTTCCGCTGCCCGTCGGCCCGAGACCATCGCCCCCTGAATCGAGGCATTGTCTCGATGATCGCCACAGACGTAGATGCCTGGCTGCCAGCGAACCGGGCGTTCCGGCGGATCAAGCGCCGGCGGGACCTGTCGCGGCAGGGCGTTGGGAATGCGATAGGTTCGTAGGTGATGCCAGCCCTGAACGGATGATCCAAACCAATCCCGAAGCTGTTCGCGCACCTCCGCAAGAAGTCGCTCCGCGTACTCGGGGATGCCGAGCACCGTGACCGACACCAGGCTGGCGTCGCCTGGGCCGTATGACGGAGCGACCAATGTGGGAACGCAAAGGTTGTTGACTGGGCCGCGGCCTTCCCCGTTGAGGACGAGGATGGGTTGTTCGATGGGTGGACGCTGCGCGGCGAAGTAAAGACACGTGACGCCCTGACCGACAGAGGGAATGGCATCACCGAGAAGCTCAGATGCAACTCCACCATCCGTGGCCACAACGACAGCCCGAGCATTAAGTTCCTCGCCGGAGTCTAGTCTCACCGAGCCCGCTTGAACGCGGGTTGCACGCTCGCCAAGGCGAATGAAGGACGACGGCAAAGTCGAGGCCAGTTGTCGCGGAATAGCTTCCATGCCTTCCGCGGGCAGGCAAGCGCTGCCCAGCGAGAACATGCGAAAGACGAAGTGAAACATCCGGCTCGAAGTTTGCAATTCCGGATCGAGAAAGATGCCGCCCAGAAAGGGGCGGAAGAAGCGATCGATCATGGAGGTTGAGAAGCCGAGGTCTTGCAACGCTTGGAACGTCGTAGTTTCGGGATCGCGGAGTCGGTCTTCGACGCTCCCTTTCAACGACTGGCTTCGCAGCCGCGCCACGCGCAACTTGTCGGCGAACGTCCCGATAGGTGAACACAGCGACCGCATCGCGGCAAACGGCCTCCGCCAGGGATCAGCCAGCAGATGAAACTTGCCACCGTAACGCACCAGCGCGCCGGGGAGGAACGGCCGTAGTTGGAGAGCCCTGTAGTCCAGGGTCTTCTTCGCCTCCGGGTAGCTGGTCAGAAAAACCTGAAAACCGCGGTCCAGGCGAAACCCATCAAGGACGTCAGTACGTATTCGGCCGCCGACGCCGTCGGACGCCTCCAGCAGGAAAAAACTAACACCTCGCTGCTGGAGTTGGAGGGCGCAACAAAGTCCCGCCAGTCCACCACCGACAATCACAACTTCGTACTTCACTCGTCACCCTTCAGTTGCGTGTTGCGCTCGTGACGGTACCCGACCACTCCCCGGACTCAATCAGCCGACGCGTTGTCTCATGGCGATACGCGAACATGCGCTCAAGCTTTCGACGAATCAGCCAACCGCCCAGGTAGTTCCCGATCAGACCCAATGGAGCCCGGTACTCAACCTCGTCCCGCAGGATGGTTCCCCCTTCGCCATCATTGCGAAATCGATGACGATGATACCACCAGGCAAACGGTCCGGACTCCTGACGATCCGCAAACAGGTGAGGCGGTTCGTATTCGGTGTGAACGGCGACCCAGCGAATCGGCAACAACCCCAGGTGCCCTCGCAATACGACCTTGCTGCCGGGCAGGAGAGAGCCGGCAGATTCGGCTACCTCCATTTTCTCCCAAGGTGGAATTAATTGCCGCAACGCGGCGGGGCTTTCGTGAAACCGAAAGACGACCTCCGGCGACGCGTTGATTCTGCTTTCCTTAACATAGTGCGCGCACAACTCCGGGGCCGGTGGTCGATTACTGCTTTGGTGTTTGGCTGCATCCCAAAGAATCATGGCGAAGGGAATCCACCAAATCAGATCGTTGGTGAGGATGGTCAACCCGAAGAGCGGCGGAAAAGTCCCGCGCACCAGAGCCGCGACGAAGCCAATCGGGCCAAAAACCTTTCCCAGCAGCCCCACAAGCACGATCGGCCAATGTTCGCGCGGGTCGCTCGCTGCGATGAGGTAGCCGATGCCGTAGACGCCCACAATCATTCCCACGCATTGCCAGATCTCGGGATAGTTGATCCGCTCGATGCGTACAAGATCGAACAGCAAGTGGGGGAATCCGATCGTCAAGCCACCCCACAGCAGATTGTACAGGCCCGCGGCTACGAGCCA
>JBGSKX010000026.1:0-8563 GCA_041741015.1 Pirellulales bacterium | reverse complement strand
CTGGCCGAAAGCGTGCGGCCGACTTCGGCGAAGCGCTCGGGATGGCGCGGCACGATCACCAGCCGGAGGTGCGGATAACGCTGCGAGAGCTTTTTGTAGGCGTCGATCGCCAGTTGTTCCTCGGGCTCTTGCGTGCTGCCGGCGAGCAGGACGATGTCGGACGCTTCGAAGTCGGCAAGCGTGCGGAGCTTCACCGTGCCGGGGTTGTCGCGACTGGTCTCGGCGCCATCGAACTTGAGCGAGCCGGTGACGTGGACACAATCGGCGGGCGTGCCGAGGGCGGTGAAGCGCTCAGCGTAGGCAGCGTTCTGCGTAGCCACGAGGTCGAGCTGGGCGAACATCGGACGCACGAGCCGGCCGAGGCGCGAGTAGCCGGCGAAGCTCTTGTCGCTGAGGCGGCCGTTGGCCACCGCGATCTTCACCTCGCGGCGGCGGGCGGCCCGGATCAGGTTCGGCCAGAGTTCGAGCTCGGCCAGGACCAGCACGTCGGGCCGGATGCGATAGAGCGCGCGGCCGACCGCCCAGGTGAAGTCGAGCGGGAAGTAGAAGACCGGCAGATCGGCGTAGCGCGTCTTGGCGAGGTCGTGGCCCGTGAGCGTGGTGGTGCTGATGACGATTTGCCACGTGGGATGGCGGCGGCGGAGTTCGTCGACCAGCGAACGGATGAGGGCAACTTCGCCCAGGCTGACGGCATGAATCCAGACGCAGCGAGCGTCGGACACTCGAAGCGGCACTTGGCCGAAGAGTTTCGCCAGCCAGCCTTCGCGATACTTGCCGGTGCGAGCGGCTTGCCAGGCAAGCCACGGCGCGGCCACGAGCAGCAGCGCGGCGTAGATGAGGTTCAAGAGGTACGGCATCCCGAGGGAACTCCTTTTCCCAGTGGCCGAGGATTGAATTGTCCACTTTGCCGAATGGGTGGCCCTGACAATTGTCAGGGTGCCTCCGGCACATGAGAGATCGGGCAAGGCGTTACCGGGAGCTTGAGTCGGCACTTCGGCAACGCACGTCCTGAACCCTTCTGTTGCTCCGCAACACCGACAACAAGTTGTCGGTGCTACCCAACAGGTCACATCAACTACCCGTTTCGCATGTGGCAGTTCTTGAACTTCTTGCCGCTGCCGCAGGGGCAGGGATCGTTGCGGCCGACCTTGGCGTCGCGGTTGCGGATTGGTTCGGCCTTCTGATCGGTTTGCGTGCCATCGATGGCGGCCTGCTGCTGATCGGCGATTTCGCTGGCGCCGGGGGCTTCATCGTGGATGGCGGTGCCTTCGGTGAAGTTGGCGGCGACGGCCGATTCGTCGACCTGCTCCATGCGGAAGATCAGGTCGGTGACGCGTTCGGCGACGCTGCTCCACATCAGGTCGTAGGTCCGCATGCCTTCGCGCTTGTACTCGACCTTCGGATCGACCTGGGCATAGCCGCGCAGGCCCACGCTGTTCTTCAGGTGGTCCATCGCCAGCAGATGGTCTTTCCAGGCGGTGTCGAGAATCTGCAGCACGAGCTGCCGCTCCATGCGGGTCATCTCGGGGCGATAGCGATCCTCGACGGCCATTTCCAGGCGACGTTCGAGCTGCTCGCGATTGAGTCGTTCGAGAGATTCGATCGGCACGTTGATTTGCAGACTGTTGCGAGTCCAGTCGGTGAGCGACTTCAGCGCGCCGTTGCCGCCGGTGGCGATGGCCACGGTTTCGCCGGGATCGGCCGAGCGGAAGACTTTCTCGACCTGCTCGTGGGCTTCCTTGAGCGCGGCCGCAGCTTGATGCGTCTGGGCTTTGCTGTGTTCGAGCAGGATGCCCGCGATTTCGTCGCGCTGGCGGGTTTTGAGATCCTCGGCATCGAGCGCGACGTTGAAGCGGTCGCTGGCCCATTTGGCGAGACCGTCGCGGTCGACCTTCTTATGGCCGCTGGAGTCCTGCGTGGTGAAATGGGAGATGCCGGCGAGGACCGGATACTCGACTTCGCGCAACGTGTAGGCCTTGGCTGCTCGCTCGGAGACGAGCCGCTTGAAGGCGGCCGGTTCGAGCTCGGTCATCTCTTTGGCATCGAGCGTGATGCCGAACTTGTACTGCACCCAGTCGCAGGCCGTCTTGACGGCGAAGTCTTCACTCAGGAAGCGAGCGCCTTCGGAAAGATCAACGGCGGCGACCGCTTCGCGAGCCTTGGCGATCAGGTCTTCGGAAAGCTGGTCGCGGCCGATCTTCTTCAGGTCGCGATCGCGAAGGTTCAGCTTCCAGCGGGTATTGAGCGTGCGGGCCAGGGCTTCCCAGTTCCATTCGGCGGGATCTTCCTCTTCGGGCAGGTTCTCTTCGATGGCTTCGAAGATCTGGCTTTCGGCCTGACGTTCGGCGGTGTCCTTGGCCACGCTGGCGGCGGTTTGATAGTCGAGTCCGCGGTAATCGCGCGGGTCGAGCTCGACCGAGAGCTTGCTGCCGGCCCAGGTGGTGAACGTGTCGCTGCCGTAGTTGGGAGCGAGGAACTCATCCATGTAGCGATCGACCTGCTTGTCGATCATCTCGAAGATGAGCTGCTTGCAGTTGGCGCCGTCGAGAATGCGTTGGCGGTAGCTGTAAACTCGCTTGCGCTGCTCGTCCATCACCTCGTCGTATTCGAGCAGATTCTTGCGGACGTCGAAGTTGCGTTCTTCGACTTTCTTCTGAGCGCCTTCGACGCGGTTGCTGACCATTCGGCTGGTGATGGCTTCGCCTTCCTTGATGCCGAGCTTGGTCCAGATGTTCTTGACCCACTCGCCGGCGAAGATCCGCATCAAGTCGTCTTCGAGCGAGAGATAGAAGCGGCTTGAACCGGGATCGCCCTGGCGACCGCAACGGCCGCGAAGCTGGAGATCGATGCGGCGTGCTTCGTGACGTTCGGTGCCGATGATGTGCAGGCCGCCCAGGCCGCGCACGACCTGGCCTTCTTCCTTCATCTTTTCGCGGGTTTCGATTTCCTTGATGAGCGCGGTCCACTCTTCCTGCGGCACGTCGAGACGCGTGGCGTACTTGTCTTGCAGGAGGGCCCAGGCCATGGTCTCGGCATTTCCGCCGAGGATGATGTCGGTACCGCGGCCAGCCATGTTCGTGGCGATGGTCACCGCGCCCAGGCGTCCGGCCTGGGCCACGATCTCGGCTTCACGCTTGTGATGCTTGGCGTTCAAAACCTCGTGCTTGATGCCGCGCTTGCCGAGCAGGTCGGAAAGCCGTTCGCTCTTTTCGATCGAGACGGTACCGACCAGCACCGGGCGGCCGCGCCGCTGGATGTGCTTGATCTTCGACTTGGGCACGATCTCGCGCTGGCGGGTGTTGCCGCGCAGGCTGAGCTCGACGCTGTCGGGCGTTTCGCCCGTGATTTCGCCAACGAGCTGGCCGCCGTCGGCCATGTCGAGCGTGTCCCAACGATTGAGACATTCGATCTCTTCGGCAATCGCCTGAAACTTTTCGCGCTCGGAGCGATAGATGACGTCCGGGTGGTTGAGCCGCTGCATGCCCCGGTTCGTGGGCACCGTGATCACGTCGAGCTGATAGATCTTCCAGAATTCCGAGGCCTCGGTCATGGCCGTGCCGGTCATGCCGCACAGCTTGTCGTACAGCTTGAAGAAGTTCTGCAGCGTGATCGTGGCCAGGGTCTGGTTCTCTTCCTTGACCTTGACGCCTTCTTTGGCTTCGACGGCCTGGTGCAAGCCGTCGCTCCAGTTGCGGCCCGGCATCAAGCGGCCGGTGAATTCGTCGACGATGACGATCTCGCCGTCCATCACCACGTAGTTCACGTCGCGCTTGTAGAGGAAGTGGGCCTTGAGCGAGTTATCGATCAGGTGCGGCCACTCCATGTTGCCCGAGGTGTAGAAACTTTCCACCCCGGCGAGCTTTTCAGCAGCGCGGACACCTTCGTCGGTCAGGTGGACGGTGTGCTCCTTCTCCTTGACTTCGAAGTGCGTGTCCTTGACGAGCTGGCGGGCGATCTTGTCTGCCCGGCCGTAGCGGGTCACATCGTCATGCGCGGGGCCGGCAATGATCAGCGGCGTGCGAGCTTCGTCGATGAGGATGTTGTCGACTTCGTCGATGATGGCATAGTGCAGCCAGCCCTGGGCTTGCTGCAAGTGCTTGGGATAGCGATCGTCATCGCGCGCTGCGGGACGCATGTTATCGCGCAGGTAGTCGAAGCCGAACTCGTTGTTCGTACCGTAGGTGATGTCGCAGGCGTAGGACTTCTGCCGCTCGCCGGAGTCCATGCCACTCTGGATATTACCGACCGTCATGCCCAGGCCCATGTAGAGCGGACCCATCCACTCCATGTCGCGGCGGGCGAGGTAGTCGTTCACGGTGATAACGTGGACGCCTTTGCCCACGAGCGCGTTCAGGTAGGCAGGGAGCGTGGCCACCAGGGTTTTACCTTCGCCGGTGACCATTTCGGCGATGTTGCCGCCGTGGAGGATCATGCCGCCCATGAGCTGGACGTCATAATGGCGCATGCCGAGGTGACGGCGGCCGCTCTCGCGAACCGCGGCGAAGGCCTCGATCAGCAGGTCGTCGAGCGTTTCGCCTTCGGCCAGCCGCTTACGAAAGTGGGCGGTCAGCCCGTGGAGCTCGTCGTTGCTCATCGCCTGGAATTTTGCCTCCAGGGCGTTGATCGCGTCTACTCTTGGCTGTAACTTCTTTACGTATCTGGCATTGGAAGAACCAAACAGCGACGTGATCGAGCGTTCGATGCCGCGCCCGATGGCACCAAAGATGCCGCTGATGATCTCCCAGATTCGTTCCAACAGTTCCATGTCAGGCCCGAGGTAGTGGCTGCTGATAAGCCCCTGAAAGAGCGACGGCCCCGAGTGGTTGCCAAGGTAGGCCGCCAAGCTCGGGCGAGCGAAGGTCAAAGAGGCGTAAGATTTGTAAGCATCATAATTTATAGCGATTATTCCGGGGGGTCAATAACGGTTCGCCCCGCCAACGGTCCCCTAACTCTGTACGTAACCACCAAGCCTGTAAGTTCTTTCGCTCGCCGTTACCCTCTTCTTTGCCTTCCGCGCGGGTTTGCATGATCATGGCCAAGTCGATCGTCTCCGCGGATATCTCGGGCGAGCTGATCTTTCTGGGGACCGGTACCAGCGTGGGTGTGCCGGTGGTGGGGTGCGGCTGCCACGTGTGTACCAGCACCGACCCACGGAACAAGCGTTTTCGCTGTTCGCTAGTGCTGGGGCTGCCGGGGGGCAACCTGCTCGTGGACACGACGCCGGATCTCCGCTCGCAATTGCTGCGCGAGGGGATCGGCATCATTCACTCGACTCTCTATACGCACGATCACGCCGATCACGTGTTTGGGCTCGATGACCTGCGGCTGTTCCCCTACTACCTGGGCCACGCGATGCCGGTTTACTGTGAGGCCCAGGTCGAGGCCCGGATCCGCAAGTCGTTCGATTACGCGTTTGCCCACGAGGCGAAGAGCTATGCCGGTGGGGTACCGCAGATCGAGTTTCACCCGATCGAGTCGGAGCCGTTCGAAGTGCTCGACAAGCTTGTGATTCCCTTGCGGCTGGAGCACGGCAAGTTCCGCGTGCTGGGGTTTCGCTTCGGCAACATCGCCTATTGCACGGACACGAACCGGATTCCGCCAGAGAGCAAGGCGCTGCTCGCCGGGCTCGACGTGCTCGTCGTGGATGCGCTGCGGTTGACGCCGCATCCGACCCACTACTGTCTGGATGAGGCCGTGGCCGTCGCTGAAGAGATTGGCGCCAAGCGGACGCTGTTCACGCACATGTCGCACGACCTGGAGCACGAGGCCACAAATGCCAGGCTGCCAGCCGGCATGGAGCTGGCGTACGACGGGCTGAGGTTGAGGTTGACGTAAACGTTTGATTAAGCCCAGGGAATGCTTTCCCTGGGTTTGCTTCGCTCTGCACATGGACGGTCCAGTCGCACGGGTGAGCCGCGACGCGGCCACCCGTGGCACTCTCCAGCAAACGCCAACTCTCCACCAAAGAAAAAAGCCCCGAGGAAGATCCTCGGGGCTTTAAGATTCAAGCGTCGTCGAAGCAGCGTTTACCGCTTGACGGCGGCGGCCTGCGGGGCTCCGCCGAGCATGTTGGCGTAGTCGGTCGTGATGCCGAGCACTTCTTCGAAGTAATAGTCGCGCTTCACGACCGGACGCTGCGGGTCGTTCAGCTCTTCGAAGGTTTCTTCTTCATGCTTCTCGGGAGTCAGTTCGCTGCGCTCGGCCAGGAACTTCTCGCGATTGAGCGAGATGGCCTTCTTTTCTTTCTGGTCGTTGAACCGTTTGATGTCGGCAACCACCTTCTTGAAATCGTCCGAACTGGACATGCGAGCATTGGACCGCTTGCGCAGCTCTTCGAGCTGGCCCGGCGTGACCATGTTGTAGCGGGCGTACTCGGCCGGCGCGACCTTGTCGAACTTCATGGCATGGTCGAGGCTCGCTTCGCCGACATCCAACTGACCAATGAGCGACGGGAGCACGATGTCCGAGAGCACGCCACGATTCTGCGTGCTGTCGCCGTCGGGGCGATAGAACTGCTGCATCGTGATCTTCAGAGCGCCCAGGGCCGGAGCGTTGGCCAGGCCGCGAAACATCCGCTGGCTGAGGTCGAGCAGGCTCTGGACGGTGCCTTTGCCGTGGGTGGATTCGTCGCCGACGATGAGTCCGCGGTGGTAATCCTGGATGGCGCCGGCGAAGATCTCGCTGGCGCTGGCGCTGAACTTGCTGGTCTGCACGACCAGCGGGCCATCCCAGGCGACGCCGCGTTCGGTGTCGTCGTACTGGGTCTTCTGCCCGTCGAAGTCCTTCACCTGGACGACCGGGCCGGTGTCGATGAACAGACCGGTCAGGTTGATCGACTCGGTGAGCGATCCGCCGCCGTTGAAGCGGAGATCGACCACCACGGCGTCCACGCCGTTTTTCTTGAATTCGCCAAGCAGCCGGGCGACGTCGCGCGTGGTGCTCTTGAAGTCGTCGCGGCCGTTGCGAGCACCGCTCATGTCCATGTAGAAGCTGGGCAGATTGATCACGCCGACCTTGTAGGGCTGGCCGTTCGGCTTCTTGCCGGCTTCGAGAATCTCGCTGCGGGCTTCCTGATCGGTGAGCGCGATCTGCTGGCGGACGATGTTGTAAATCGTCGGTTCCTTGGAGTCTTTCGGGAGAACCTTCAGGCGAACGGTGCTGTTTTGCGGTCCGCGGATCAACTTCACGACGTCGTTCAGCTTCATTTCGCTGACATCGACGATGGCGCCTTCGTTGCCTTGGCCCACGCCGACGATGCGATCGTCGATCTTCAGGCGGCCGTCTTTCGCCGCGGCGCCGCCGGGAATGATCTTCTTGACGACGGTCTCTCCGTCCGGAGCTTCCAGAGCCGCGCCGATTCCCTCCAGGTTCAGACGCATCTGAATCTCGAAGTTCTCCAGCGTGGAGGGCGCCATGTAGCTGGTGTGCGGATCGTAGCCGGTCGTGAGCGCGGTGAGATACATCTCGAGCAGCTCGTCGTTATCGGTCTGACGCATCCGCTTGGCCAGGTGCGTGTAGCGCTTGGCGATTTTGTCTTGTGCCTCTTTGCCGGTCATTTTCTTGTCGGCTTCGAGGTCGAGCAGTTCGTACTTAACGCGCTTGCGCCAACGGTCGCGCATCTCGGCGTCGTTTTTGGCCCAGCCGATCGTATCGGGATCGGTTTCCAGGACTTCTTCGACGGTGAAATCGTGCGGTTCGCGGACCAGTTCGTTGACCGTCTTCACACGCTGGTCAATGCGATCCAGAAACTGAGCGAAGACGCGATAGGCGAACGAGGTGTCGCCCTTGAGAGCCATGTCGTCGAGCTGGTCGCGATAGGCGTTCCAGGAATCGACGTCCGCCTGGGTGAAGAAGACCTTGCGCGGGTCGAGCATCTTCAGGTAGTTGTCCATCCAGCGGCCGCTGATCTCGTTATCCAGCGGATGCCGCGTGAGATGCTCGCGGTTCATCAGGAACGTGATCGCCCGAGTGACGTGACGGTCGGTCGTGGTAGGACCGGTCGGTTCGGCCAGCAGGCTCTGCGGGGCGGCGAGTTGCGTCGCCGTGACGGCCGCGAGAGCCGCGGCACGAAGGCCCCACTTAAGTCCGCGGGTCCGGCACATTTGGGCGATCAACTGGCTCATCGCAACCTCTCGGAAAGGATTCCCTGGAAGACCTAAGTTCCGCAAACGAAAAGGTTTAAACAGATCGTATACGCCTCAGGCGGTGAATGCAATATCAGCGGGCCCTGTCAGGCGGCCGGCACACGGGACTCAACTGCCCGTGTGGCAGACAGTTGGGCGCCCTAGTGCATCCTTACGGGTGCCGTCGGATTTGGATCGCCCGTTAGATGAAATTGACGTGAAAAATGCCGCACATGGCAGCGATGGGTTCGGCCGTCGCGCGCGGGGTGCGCTCGGGCGGCTTCAGCTTTGATCGGTTGTGCGGATCGTTCCAGGTGAATCGAATGCGGCCAGGTGACTTCCAGGGGAAAGTATTCCCCAGGCTTTAGGATCCATGGCGAATGTGGTTAACACAGGCCATTTGCGAGCGTTGCGGCGGCGCGGGCCAGCAGCGCCTCGGC
>JBGSKX010000025.1:0-5400 GCA_041741015.1 Pirellulales bacterium | reverse complement strand
CGCCGCGCTCCACACCGCGCTCACCGTGGGCATCTCTCCAGTTTGGCGCGGGGGGGGGGACCGCAGGCGGCAGCGGCGCAGGTGGAGGCTCCTTGGCGTCGGATCCGTCAAGCACTCGATCCGAACCGCTCCCCGTGGATTTCGAAATCACGTGTGAAGATAGGCTACTTCCCTGGCGCGGAACGCGAGCCGTTTCGTTCAGGTTTGGCTGCGTATCGCGGAACATCGCGGCGTCTGCTCCCAACCACGCCTGCTGCTCCGCTGATTCGTCGAGCCGACCAGCAATCCGCTCGGACTTAAGCCATGTGGCAAGGGCGGCAGCCACTTCCTGGGCGGATTGATACCGATCCTCCGCACGTTTGGCCATCATGCGTTCGCAGATCTTGATCAAGTCCAGCGAAACGTCAGGCCGCACGATGCTGATGCTGGCCGCCAGCTCGCGCTGATGGGCCCACATCAACTCCGTTGGTGTCGTGCCGCCGAAGGGCGGATGCCCCGTGAGCAGGAAATACAGCGTGCACCCCAGGCCGTAGATATCCGCCCGAGCGTCGACCGTGTTGCTGCTGGTGGCCTGCTCGGGGGCGAAGTAAGCGGCGGTGCCCAGCACCTGATCGTCTCGCGAAAACAGGCTCGTGGCGGGGGTTTCTGCGGTGGATTTGGCCAGTCCCAGGTCGAGCAGCTTGACGACCCCACGGCGATCGACCAGTAGATTCGCGGGCTTCACGTCGCGATGGATCAACCCGGCGCCATGAGCGTGCTCGAGACCTGCGGCGGCCTGAGCGATATAGCTCGCGGCGATATGCGCGGGCATCGGTCCGTGCCGTTCGACGAGCGCCTCGAGATCGCTCCCTTCGACGTATTCCATCACCAGGTAATGAATCTTGCCTTCATTTCCCAGATCGTAGGCCCTGACGATATTGGGGTGGTCGAGCGCGGCCACGGCCTGGCCTTCAAAGTGGAAGCGGGCGAGATACTCGGCGTCGCTGACTCGATGTTCGGGGAGCACCTTGATCGCGACGCGGCGCTGCATCAGGACGTGTTCGGCCAGATAGACGTTGCTCATGCCGCCGCTGCCCAAGTGGCCCTGCAGCTTGTAGTTGCCGAGCATGAAGCCACGGTGACGACCCTCGAGCAGTTTGCGACACTGCCAGGTGGTGAGCACACCCGACTCGATGAGAAAGCGGCCCAGGTGCTCAGCATCGTCGAGTTCGGCGGCGCCGGCGGCCTGTTTCCAGGCGGAGACAAGCGTGCCCAGGCGAACAGGCTCGATGAGGCCGCTTCGCTCCACCAGCGCGATAAACCTGTCGACCGCGAACTTGGCCATGTGACTCGAGAGCGGAACGTGACCGCCGACGGCAATGACGAGTGCGAGAAACCTCCACTCATTCTACGGCCGGGCCGCCAATCCTGCGGCGCGACCTTCACCCGCCGGGTTCTAATTGTGACAATAACTCGGGGACTGCGCTCCGGAAAGAGCACGTCGCGACGGCCGGCAGGGCGTCCCTCCCGGCCGGCTTCGAACCCCGCAAATCCGGCACCTAATTGCTAATTTCCGCAAGAGTCACACCATTTGAAGAGATCCGGCCATGCAATCCATCACGCTCTACTCTCGCGAGGGGTGCCATCTGTGCGATATCGCAGCCGACGTGCTCTTGCGGAACATGCTGTCGTTCGAAGTCGTGGACATTGACTCCGATCCCACGCTTCGCGAGCGCTACAACGAGTGCGTGCCGGTCGTCGTGATCGACGGCCGCGAGCGATTCCGCGGCCGGATCGACGAACTGCTGCTGCGGCGGCTGCTCGCGCACCGCGAAGCCAATTAGAACCGCGAGACAACCATTTCGGGGAGCGTCGTGCGAACCAGCCGCTCGTCGTGGCTTTGGCGAACCGATACAATGGCTCGTTCTTGGCTCGCGATGTTTGCACAGCTCGCGTTGATTGGGGACCTACGATGTCGGACTTGCTCGTGATCGGCGGAGGCGTGGTCGGCCTTTCGATCGCTTACGAAGCGGCCGGCCGCGGATCTTCCGTGCATCTGATCGACGCGCAGCAGCCGGCCCGCGAGGCATCCTGGGCAGGTGCGGGCATCCTGCCGCCGGCCGGCGAGCACTCGGCCAATCCCCTGGAACAACTGACGGCGCTTAGTAACCGCTTACATCGCGCTTGGGCGGCAGAATTTCAGAACTCGACCGGTATCGACAACGGCTATCGACCGTGCGGAGGGTTGTACGTAGCTCGTGATGAGCCGACCCGCGAGGAGCTGGGAAAACTGCACGCCTGGGCAGCAGCCGAGGACGTTGCGATTGAGCCGCTGCCACGCGGCGAGTTGACGCGGATCGAGCCGGCGCTGCGGCCCACGGGCGAATGTGTCGACGCAGCATTTCTGCCCGGTGAATGCCAGCTTCGCAACCCAAGGCACCTCAAAGCGCTGATGGAAGGATGCAGGCAGCGCGGCGTGGAGATCGTTCCCGCGGCAGCGGCCGAGGACTTCGAGATCAAAGGCAGCCGCATTACCTCGGTTCGCACCGGGAGCGGGAAATTCGTCGCTAGTCAATACTGCCTGGCCGCTGGGAGCTGGACAACGGCGCTGGCTCGTAAGTTGCGGCTGCGGCTGGCGATCAAACCGATCCGCGGGCAGATCGCTCTCCTCAAGTGCGAGCGCCCGCTGTTCTCGCGGATCGTAAATGAGGGGAAACGTTATCTCGTGCCACGGCTGGACGGCCGGGTGATAGTCGGTTCAACGGAAGAAGATGCGGGGTTCGACCACTCGACTTCGGAAGACACCATTGCCGGGCTGATCGAGTTCGCCGGGAGCCTGGTTCCCCAGCTGTCGGAAGCGCCGCTCGAAAAAAGCTGGGCCGGCTTGCGGCCGGCATCGCGCGACGGGCTGCCCTACCTGGGGCAGGTGCCAGAACTGGAGAATGCCTTCGTCGCGGCGGGGCATTTTCGCAGTGGCCTGCAGCTTTCGCCAGGAACCGCGGTCGTGCTTAACGACTTGCTTGCGGGGAAGCCGCCCACGATCGATCTCAGCCAGTTTCGGCCCGATCGCCACGCCGGCGCCGAAGCCTCGGCTGCCAATTAAACGGATTCCAGCATGGCCATTGATACCCCTGCAAGGATTGCCATCATCGGCGCGGGTCCCATCGGACTCGAAGCGGCGCTCTATGCCCGCTACCTGGGCTACGACGTCGATTTATTCGAACGTGGCGAATTGGCCGAGCACGTGCGGCACTGGGGGCATGTGCGGATGTTCACGCCATTTGGCGAGAACTGCACTCCGCTCGCGCTTGCGGCGCTCACCGCCCAAGATTCGCAGTGGCAGCCTCCGGCCGACGACGCGTTTCTTACCGGTCGCGAATTTGTCGAGCGGTACCTCATGCCGCTCTCGAAGTCGGACTTGATCGTCGACAGCGTCCACGCCCATACCGAGGTGCTGGCGATTGGCCGCGAGGGTTGGCTCCGCGGGGAAGGAACCGGGAGTGACGACCGCGCGGACAGCGACTTCCGCCTGCTTGTACGCGAGCGCGACGCCGGCGGTCACCTGCACGAGAAGATCTTCTCGGCCGAAGCGGTCATCGACACGACGGGCACGTACGGCTGCGGGAACTGGCTGGGCGCCGACGGCTTGCCTGCCGCGGGCGAATTGGCATCCCAATCGCACATCGAATACGGCCTGCCCGATGTCTTGGGGACCGCTCGCGGGAGGTATGCGGGGCGCAGTGTCTTGCTGGTTGGCGATGGCGATTCGGCGGTCAGCACCTTGGTAGCGCTCGCGGAACTGGCCTCACAGACGTCCGATACCTGGATCACATGGCTTACAAGGAAGCCGCCGGAAGGGTCCGTACGTGCTACGGCGGTTTACGATCAGACGGCCTCCGCCCGCTTGCACGCCCGCGCGCAGCAGCTCGCCGAAGGGGACGCCAACCACGTGACGCATCTGCCAGGACAAACCGTGTGTAGTGTCTCGTGGCATGCCGATCTCGACCGCTTCGGCGTGCGGCTGAGTGGCGAAGAGATCGAACAGCACTTTGACCGCATCGTGGCGAACGTGGGCTATCGCGGAGAGTACGCCCTGCTGAACGAACTGCAACTCGAGCGCGCGGCCGCGACCGGCGCCATAAAAACAGCCGATCCGGCGAGCGTCACGACCTCGGAGCCGGATTTCTATGTCCTGGGCGCCAAGAGCCGCGGCCGCGATAGCAGATTCCGGATTGCCGAAGGATACGAACAGATTCGCAAAGTTTTCGCGATCATGGGAGATCGCGCGGATCTCGATCTGTATAAGACGTTTCCGCCAAGCTAATCGCTTAAGTGAACCCTGGGAAAGCATTCCCTGGGCTTGTGGGCTATCGTTCTTCCGCCTTTAGCCGTTCGTAGTCCGCATAGTCGTAGACGTCGAGTAGCGGCACGCCTTTGAACGTGTGCTGATATGCCGGCTTGGCATGCTCAATGAGTCGCCGATCGACCGGTGACCAGGCGCTGGGGCGGCGCTGGATGACATACCAGCGGAACGCGCCCTGATCGGTCGGCAGGTTTACGAGCCGGCCCCAACGCTTGAGTAGCTCAAGGTTCTTCGGCGGTGCGGCGGCGAAGGCGATCTTCTCACCGGGTCCGGTATTGCGCGCTAGCCATTGGAGCGTTTCGTCGTCGAGTGAGTCCCACCAGTAGGTCGGCTCCATGCCGAGCGACGTCGCTCCGCGCAGTCCTCCGATCAGCCGATTGTAGAAGGACAATCCGTGCGGAAAGTAGCTGATGGCGTCGACGGTGCCCATCGTGAGCACGATGCCGATCGTGACCTTGGCCCAGCCCTGGGCGACGATCTTCTCTGCGCTGTAAAGAGTTTCGCGATACAGTCCCCTGCCCGCCCCCACGCCGGCAAGCGCGGCCAGGAACGCAAAGCTTGGCAGGAACAGGCGGATGCCGTCGTGCGGCGGCGCCCAGGGGGTGGCCCGCACGATCATGAGCGTCAGCCACTGCAGCACGAGCAGCATGGAGACAGGATCGGTCCGCCAACGCCGCACGGTCGCCACAATGCCCACGCCGGCCAGCACCAACGACATGGGCGAGACGACGATCATCGTCCACACCAGCGTGTTGTAGAACGGCAGCGGATGATCGAGATCGTACATTCGGCCGAAGAACTGCGTGGTGATGTTGAGGCCGCGGTGATCCGCGCGGCCCAGGTTCAACTCAAAGAATGTCCGCATGCCGGCGAGCGGCTCATTCCACAGCGGCGGGTTCAGGGCGATGAACACCGCGATCGCCACGGGGGCGGCAATCGCCAAGGCAATCGCCGCGCCTCGGTCGCGATACAAGATCGCCCAAGCCACGAACGGCGCGATCGCCAGCCAGCCGGTAAACTTGGCCGCCAGCGTCAAACCGAGCACCGCGCCGAACAGC